>NZ_JAALFM010000145.1:0-249 GCF_011800295.1 Paenibacillus sp. EKM301P
TTGATCTTTTTCCGACGGTGTCAAAATGCCCAGCTCGGCAATCGTCGCCGACGGGTTACGGAGAATGGATTCAAGCAACTGCAAGTAGTGAGCGGCCAATTTCTCCACCGTTTCGGTTTTATAAAGAGCAGTGGCGTATTCAAACAGATATTCCAAGCCTTCCTCGATCTCTGTGACGTCCAAGCTGAGATCGAATTTAGAAACAATTTCTTCGCTGGCATACGTCGACAAATGGAGTCCGGGAAGCTG
>NZ_JAALFM010000146.1:0-249 GCF_011800295.1 Paenibacillus sp. EKM301P
GTGGACACCCGTGGATACATTCAAAATTTTAGGAGGATTATGTATGTACAGCAAAATAGGCGATATCACAGAGACTAGATGGAATGATTTTGTCTAGTCTTTGTGATCATCGTTAATGTTCTGGAGTTATGCTTTATTCAAGCTTCTTTAAATACTGTGTGGTGGCACCAAATCGGCAAGCCAAACACCATGGTTGGCTTTATAAAACTTCACTTGATTAGCTAATGCCTTTGCTGTGTCGACTTCGAG
>NZ_JAALFM010000147.1:0-248 GCF_011800295.1 Paenibacillus sp. EKM301P
TCAGACTGCACACGCACTGGAATTGTATTGATAAATAGCCCGATCATGTGCTCCACACCTGGAATATCCCCTGGACGGCCGGATACAACACTGCCGAACACGACATCCGTACTGTTGTTATACTTCTGCAACAGAACGCCCCATACGGTCTGAATCAGCGTGTTGATCGTCACCTGATTTTGCTTCGCCACCCGTTCGATCTGGGCAACCAGCTCTGGCTGGAATTCGCAATCCAGATCTTCAGCGAT
>NZ_JAALFM010000148.1:0-246 GCF_011800295.1 Paenibacillus sp. EKM301P
GGCTGGGGATATAGGATTTGAACCTATGCATGACGGAGTCAAAGTCCGTTGCCTTACCGCTTGGCTAATCCCCATTATGTATTCAACAGGGCGATTGATGGGACTTGCACCCACAAATGCCATAGCCACAATTCAGTACGTTAACCCATTCGTCACGACCACCATGGCAATAAAACTGGTGGAGGATGATGGATTCGAACCACCGAACCCGTAAGGGAGCAGATTTACAGTCTGATGCGTTTGGCC
>NZ_JAALFM010000149.1:0-245 GCF_011800295.1 Paenibacillus sp. EKM301P
GGGGATATTCCAGGTGTGGAGCACATGATCGGGCTATTTATCAATACAATTCCAGTGCGTGTGCAGTCTGAACCAGGCGAAAGCTTTGTTGAGCTGATGAAACGAACACAGCGGCAGGCGCTGGCTTCCAATGCCTACGATGCGTTCCCGCTGTATGAAATTCAAGCGCTGACCGAGCAGAAGCAGGATTTAATCAACCATATTATGATATTTGAAAATTACCCGGTGGAGCAGCAGGTAGAGCA
>NZ_JAALFM010000150.1:0-244 GCF_011800295.1 Paenibacillus sp. EKM301P
CGATATCTGCTACCTTTATTTCACTTGTTTACACAAGATCAGCTTAAAGGAATATTCTAAAACGCAATTTCGTTTCGATATCCAGTTTTCAAGGTGCAAAGCTGTGTGATTATCAATCAACTCCTGAAGAGTTAATGATCTCCAAACAGTTATAGATGAAATTGTAATTGGTGGAGCCAAGCGGGATCGAACCGCTGACCTCCTGCGTGCAAGGCAGGCGCTCTCCCAGCTGAGCTATGGCCCC
>NZ_JAALFM010000151.1:0-242 GCF_011800295.1 Paenibacillus sp. EKM301P
GAACTACTCACAGCAGCGGAAAAACAGCAAATTACAGCGGCCTTTAATGATACCGCTTGTGCATTTCCGTCTCATCAGACGATCCATCAGCTGTTCGAGGAGCAGGTGGAGTGTACGCCGGATCAGGTGGCATTGGTATTTGGACATCAGCGTCTGACGTATCGGGAGCTGAATGAACGGGCGAATTCGCTGGCACGAGTGCTTCAAGCACAGGGAGTAGGACCTGACAAACTGGTCGGTCT
>NZ_JAALFM010000152.1:0-240 GCF_011800295.1 Paenibacillus sp. EKM301P
ACCTGATTTTGCTTCGCCACCCGTTCGATCTGGGCAACCAGCTCTGGCTGGAATTCGCAATCCAGATCTTCAGCGATATATTCCCCGGCTTGCATCGATTTCGACTGTGTTTTTTGCTGCGGAAGCGTAATTTGCTGCTCGTAGTCCGCCAGATACCCACGCCAGTATTGCAGGGCTGCCTCACGGTCCTGACGTTCCAGCCATTCGATAAAACGACTGAACGGCGTGACAGGCTCCAGC
>NZ_JAALFM010000153.1:0-239 GCF_011800295.1 Paenibacillus sp. EKM301P
TATGCAGAGCCGCGTACGGCGCAAGAACGCGCGCTGGTCGCGGTCTGGCAGTCCGTGCTGGGACTACAGACGGTCGGTATATTGGACAATTTCTTTGATCTGGGCGGCGATTCGATCAAAGCCATCCAAATCGCATCCCGTGCGTTCCAGGCCGGCTATAAGCTGGACATGAAGGATTTGTTCCAATATCCGACAGTTGCAGCCCTGGCACCGCATATGCATGAGGTCCGTCGTATGGC
>NZ_JAALFM010000154.1:0-238 GCF_011800295.1 Paenibacillus sp. EKM301P
TCCCTGATAGCTCAGTTGGTAGAGCACTCGACTGTTAATCGAGTTGTCACAGGTTCGAGTCCTGTTCGGGGAGCCATTTGCTCTCATAGCTCAGTAGGTAGAGTGCATCCATGGTAAGGATGAGGTCACCGGTTCGATCCCGGTTGAGAGCTTGTTACAGGATGGCCCGTTGGTCAAGGGGTTAAGACACCTCCCTTTCACGGAGGTAACAGGGGTTCGAATCCCCTACGGGTCATAG
>NZ_JAALFM010000016.1:0-79211 GCF_011800295.1 Paenibacillus sp. EKM301P
GAACACGACCGTTAAGCCCTCCAGCGCCGATGGTACTTGGACCGCAGGGTCCTGGGAGAGTAGGACGTTGCCAAGCACGAAAAAAGAGCACAGCCATTAGGGTTGTGCTCTTTTTGTATAACCGATTTATTTATCGGTCACCTGAACGGCTCATGCCATGCCTTCGGTTAAAAGTACTACAATACTCTGGTTGTTCCTTATACAGTACTGCCTGGAGGGCACTTAAGGATTGAAGTTTATGGGTAATTTCCTTTTGCCACTTTGTATCTCCGACTTGTACGGCAAGATTGAGAAGATCCAAATTCGGTTTTGTTTTTGAAAAAATCATGTTAAACTTTTCTCATAAAATAAACGGACTTTCAGAGGTGAGTTGTAGTGCTGGAACGCTCTATGGAGAATACAAGGGATTTAAACAACGGAAAGGGAGTGATTTAAAGAAGAAAAGGAGACGATGAGGATGAGCACTTATCAAACGGTTATTAGTGATGGATTTGAGCTGAAATATACTATAAGAGGTAACGGAAAGCCGATATTGGTGATCGGCAGTAGTGTATATTATCCTCGCATATTTTCAGACCATTTATATAAAAAGTTTCAGTTTATTTTCTTAGATCATAGAGGGTTTGCAAAACCGACTCGTGCTTTAAAACCAGAAGACTATACTTTGGATAAAGTCATCAAAGACATAGAAACAGCAAGACAATGCCTTCATTTAGATCCATTTATCATATTAGGACATTCCGGGCATGCTTTTATGGCTTTGGAATATGCTAAACAATACCCAGACTATGTTGAAAAAGTGGTGCTATTAAATTCAGCGCCTACGAACAGCCAAGAAAGACAACGGCAAAGCTTGTCATACTTTTATGAAACGGCCAGTCCAGCCAGAAAAGAACGTTTTGAAAAAGATATTGTTTTATTAGAGGATGATATCAAAAGAGATCCCGACAGAAGATTTGTTCACGTGTGTATACGTATGGGAGCCCAAAGTTTTTATGATTATACCTATGATGCAGCTCATATGTGGAATGATGTGCACACGAACATGCCTATCATTGATTATTTATGGGGAGAAGCCTTCGGAAAGATAGATTTGATACAGTCCTTGGGAGATGTCGATAAGCCCATGTTTATTGGTCTTGGAAGAACTGATTACTTAGTCGCGCCTGTTTCATTGTGGGATCGGGTCGATGATAGCTATACGAACGTAAAAAAGGTGGTTTTTGAGCATAGTGGCCATAATCCGATGTTTGAAGAACCTCATTATTTTGATCAAACATTAACCGAATGGATTAATGAAAATCACTAGGTTTTTAAAACAGTCGATTCCGGTACTGGAAACAGACTTGAAGATGATGGCAGGTTGACCCTAAAGATCTACGAATGGAGAACAAATAGTTTGAATTTTAAAAGGAGAATGTTTATCTTTAGGCTTGTCACTGAAGCATCGGGGACAGCTTGAGTTAGCATTCTCCTTTCATTTATAAATCGCTATGGTAGTAGTTTGGCACGAAGCATGTTACTTCGCACTGGCTCAAACTCATAGAAAATATTACTCCATTCTTTTTGTCATGACTTGACGGATCAATGAGGTTCTGTATAATAACCGAGAGATCATACTGTAATGATTGTCTATTTTCCGTTTTTTTATATACCATCTGGAACAATTCCAAGGCTCACGGAACTTAACCACAATGTAAAGTTATGATATGGAGGTTGGAGGTCGTTTTGAAATACGAAATTATTTTATTTGATGTTGATGATACGCTGTTTGATTTTAAAATGGCAGAGAGCCATGCGCTACATAATACGTTCACCCAATTTGGATTGCCGCAAGGGGCCACAGAGTACAAATCCAGCTATGATGAGATTAATAGTGTGTTGTGGCGAGAGGCAGAGGAAGGACTTATTACCTCGGCACAGTTGCGGGTGGAAAGATTTAAACGATTGTTTACTGTCCATAAGCTAGACTTCAATCCAGACGCCTTTAGTGCTGCTTATTTACGTTATTTGGGTGAAGGTGCTTTTTTGATGGACGGAGCGATTGAATTATGTGATGTACTATCTGAGTGTCGTTTGGCGATTATTACGAATGGAATCAAAGAGGTCCAAACCTCAAGAATTCAGCTTTCCCCGCTGCGTGATGTGTTTGAGCAGGTAATTATTTCAGAAGAAGTGGGTTGCCAAAAGCCACAAGCTGGTATTTTCGATTACGCATTTGCCAAGCTAGCCATTTCAGATAAAAGTAAGGTCCTTATGGTCGGCGATTCTTTAACCTCTGATATTCAAGGAGGGAATAAGTACGGAATTGATACCTGCTGGTTCAACCCTGCCAGAAAAACAAATACGTCTGGTATTCAACCCACTTATGAAATAACAAGTTTGATGGAACTACTGAGTAGTGTACTTTCAATAGGGTCTGTACTGAATCGTACGTCGGCGGAAATCTAGATGAATGATGTAGAAATCAGAAGACCGAAAGTTAAAGATGCCGAAAAGTTAAATGAATTGTTTAGAATAGTGATTACAGACACATTTGCTAAAGAAGGTATTGGAAGCAAGCTGGAGGATATAGAGGATGAAATTGAGACTAAAAGAGCGTATTTGGAAAGTGACTTAGAAAGCCACGGTGAGCAACGATATTTTTTAATCGCTGTAGACGGGGATCGAATAATGGGTTCAATTGAATATGGCCCGGCAAGTGAACTTATAAGTAAATCTACCAATGATGCATTAAAAAATTTGTGCGAGGTAGGAACTGTATTTGTTCACCCTGACTACCAGAAGATTGGAGTAGGAAATTTATTATTGAAATCAATGTATCTGGCGTTGAAAGATAGAGGAGTAGAAGAATTTTGTTTAGATAGTGGGTATCGTATTGCACAAAAAATATGGGAAAAGAAGTTTGGAACTCCTGATTATTTATTAAAAGATTATTGGGGAAAAGGCTTTGATCATATGATATGGAGAATCAAAATCAAGGATGCTATTAAATGGTCACAAAGTTATTAAACAAGGCAGGTCGGAAAATCGACCTGCCTTGTTTTAATTTTTTATCGTCACCGGCTGAACTATGATTAACAGGAGATAGCTTTAAGGCGGAAGGTAGAGCTGGCAAAATCCCCAGTGAGATCCGAGACAACAAGTCCAATCTTCATTAGACGGTCACCTCCAAAAATTTCACCGTCGAACGCCACACGGAAGGGGGAGACGCCATCTTCAGCCAAGGTACCACCGACAGGTTCTGAAGTATTGCTGGTTGCCCCGGTTTCGATTATATACTTTTTAGCTGGGTCAAGTCCTTTTAGAGTTAGTCGCCGGATAGGACCATTTGGCTCAGCCAACACACGGAAGTAAGCGACAAAAGCTTCGGACTGGTCCTCGCTAACAAACATCCAGGCAGTATTGCCTCGGCCCTCAAACGGACTAAGAAGTCGATACATATCTCCCTGCTGTACAAGGGAACGGATTTCTTTATACTGGGCAATTTGTCTGGCAGCAAGCTCTTTTTCTTCATTCGTAAATGCAGTAAGGTCAAGCTCGTAGCCAAAATTCCCGCTCATTGCCACGTCGCCACGTATGGCGAGGGAGGTGTTTCGTCCCACCTGGTGGTTCGGCACGTTCGATACGTGGGCCCCCATGGTACTGGCCGGATACACGATGCTGGTGCCGTACTGGATAGCCAATCTTTCAATAGCATCAGTGTCATCACTGGTCCATGTCTGCGGCATATAGTAGAGCATCCCGGGATCGAATCGTCCACCTCCACCAGAACAGCTTTCAAACAAGATGTCCGGGAAGCGTGAGGTCAGGCGTTCCAGCAGGTCATAAAGTCCGAGCATATAACGGTGCGCAGTTTCTTTTTGACGTTCGCTAGTAGCGGTAGCCGAAGCAATCTCCGTCATATTACGATTCATGTCCCACTTGACATAAGTAATTGGGGCGATCGAGAATACGGAGCTCAGCGTCTCGTACAAGTAATCGCATACTTCCTTGCGGGAGAGATCAAGCACCAATTGGGATCGGCCTTCCGTCCGCCGCCGACCTTCCGCATGTAGGCACCAGTCGGGATGGGTGCGGTACAGTTCACTATCAGGTGATACCATTTCCGGCTCAACCCACAAGCCAAATTGTAATCCTTGTTCATTAACCCGTTTGGCTAGGTCGGTGAGACCTCCAGGTAGCTTGCGGCGGTCCTCGAACCAGTCCCCAAGCGAACTGTTGTCGTTGTCGCGCTTGCCAAACCAACCGTCATCAAGAACAAATAGCTCAATTCCAAGAGGTCCCGCTTCTTTGGCAATCGCCTCGATTTTATTGGCGTCGAAGTCAAAATATGTGGCTTCCCAATTGTTCACGAGAATCGGGCGTTCCTTGTCGCGATAAGTTCCCCGGCACAGACGTGTGCGGTAGAGTCGGTGATAGGTGCGCGACATGCCCCCAAGACCTTCTTCGGAAAAGACCAGCACGGCTTCAGGGGTCTGGAATGACTGACCCGGTTCAAGACGCCAGGAGAAGTCAAAAGGATTGATTCCGATACTTACACGGGTCTGATTAAACTGTTCTACTTCCGCCTGCGCAACGAAATTGCTGCTGTAGATTAGACTGAAGCCGTACACATCCCCACGATCTTCTGTTGCATCTGGACGAAGCAGGGCCAAAAAAGGATTCATTTGGTGACTGCTCGAGCCTCGCCGGCTTTCCAACCGAATGGCGCCGGGTCCAAGATCGCGGCGTTGGATATGTCTTTCCCGAACCCAGGCTCCAGATAGATAGAGAGCTTGATAATTGGAATCGGCGAAGTCGACAGAGGCGCTCATCGCCTGCTCAATATTCATGACAGCGCTTCCCTTATGTTCAAAAAGAGTAGACCTAGCAATAGCGCTGTGGTTCGCAAATACAGTATAGAGCAGTGTAGCCTTAAGACCTGAGTGCTGGTCCTCAAGGAACAACAGGAGAGTTGTTGCTTCATCATCCGATTCGGTATAGACGGAAGGGAGGCCTTCAAGCTTTGGTTTGCCCGGTTCAACACGGTGGCCACTATATTTTAGCTCCGTAGTTCGAGTTCCATCCGCAAGCGCAACCTGATAAGCCGGTTGACGGAAGTCACTTGTCCCATACTGTGGATATTCCTGTGGAAGCGCATCCAAAGAAAGCACGCGATTAGAAGAAACGGGAGTGGGGGAGAAGGAGCAGCGCTCTCTAAGCTCCAATATACTTGCGAGACTTTGGTCATGATGAAGTTGAGCTCCCCAATAGACATGTGCAGGATATCCTTCTACCAGCTGGATAATATAGCTGCAATCCTTGGACTGCAGGTGAAACAAACCAAGCGCCTCGTTAACATGAATGTTCATGATATTCACTCCTTAGGGGGTTATCATCTCGATTGACTCTCAAATATTGACTTTACTGTTGATGCATGAGCTTTCCCGTATGACAAGCTTAGTCCCGATCACGCTGTACGCAGGTGGTTCACGTCCCTCAAACCGTTCAGAGAGCAACTGCACGGCAGCTTTTCCCATTTGTTCGGGATAGGCACGTACAGTAGTTAGCGGAGGCTGCACGAAGGCCGCCATCTCAATGTCGTCGAAGCCGACAACAGCCATATCTTCGGGTACCTTGACTCCATGTCCATGAAGGGCGCGGAGGGCTCCAATGGCGAGCGGATCGCTGGCAGCGAAGCAGGCTGTCGGTCGTTCCTGCTCGGCTAGAAGCTCGTTCATCATTAGATATCCATCCGCAGTACTCCAGGCGCCTATGCGGACGAACTTCGGATTATACAAACCTCGTTCCCGCATGAATCGTTCAAAATAATGCGCCCTTCGCTCTCCATCGCTCTTCCCGCCAATAAATCCGATTTGTCGGTGGCCAAGCTCGAGCAGATGTCCAAGTGCCTGGTCAACCGCCTGCCGAAAATGGAGTCGTACGGAATCGTATTCCAGCTGCTCATGGTACTGGTCGACAAGGACAATGGTGTTCTTGTCCGGATACAGCTTGGACACCTCTTTAGGATCAACGCCGCCCACGACAATCAGACCATCCGCCTTCTGCAAGGTGTCGAGAGATGAACGGCCTCGCAGCGTCTGTCCCAATGTCAGGCCAAGCTCTTCACAGCGCAGTTCGATTCCACGGCGGATCGAGGCGTAATACGGATCGTCTCTTTCCTCCTCAATGGAACACCACAGCAGGAGGGAGACCGTTTTCCCGGCACGTTCCGTGTTCCTCTTTAACTGCCTCAGGCGGGAAGGCTTATACCCGAGCTGCTCAGCAATTAAAAAAATTCTGTTTTTGGTGTCTGGACTCACGGATAGTGACAGATCGTTATTTAAAACCCTTGAAACGGTTGCGGCAGACACTCCCGCTTCGCGGGCAATGTCTTTAATGGTTGCCAAAGAGCTCACACCTTTTTAGTTAATAATTTTACTAAAAATCGACTTTATCCTAACACATACTTTTGGTACTTTCAAGATGGATTGTTGAATTTTTTTAACATTATTTTAGTTCTACTACTGTTCAGATTAGTTGTGTTAACATGATGAATATTCTCTGATGACGGAGGGGTCTTATTTGAATATTCTGTCCCTAGCTCGTAAGTGGTTTGGTCGCCTTCGCTTTAAAAGCAAGGTTATAGCGGTATTTCTCCCGCTGATCATTATTTCTCTGCTCATTCTTGGACTTGTGTCCAACCAACTTTTCAGTCGTTCATTGATAGAGCAAACGACCAGCAACGTAGTTGACGAATCTCAGCTTATCCTGTCCCGGACCGACTACATATTCAGTAGTGTGGAAACGGCGGCCAACATTATGGTCACGAATATTAACCGGATGTATGATTCATACGGTGCTAGACCTGATACTGCCATAGATCGTGTTCAATTTGGTAACCTGATGCAAAGCCGTCTATCTATTGATTTATCAATCTTTCGCGAAGTGGATGCGGCGGTATTTATTGATAATGAAGGGACAATTTTTGCTTCTTATACCGAAAGTGGGGATGATAGTAAAGTCTATAGCATGCTCAAGCGGGTAAGGGAATCCGAAAGTTATGGACAAGCACTCTGGTTTGATATGGAGAAGAGAGATTTCCTAACACCGGATCCCAACTCTCCGGTTTTGACGCTGGGAAAGATGGTCATTAATATAGACACCGGCGAACCCTATGGAACGCTTTTTCTGTTAGTGAAGGAAGAAGGTTTGTCTGATTATTTTCGTTCCAGCGATCCCGATGCGCCCAAATCTTATTATTTTTTAGATAACGAGATGCGTGTGGCTGTGGCAGAAGACAATGGGATGCTGATGAAGCCAGTGAGTTCACAGTTAGCGGAGGCCATCCAAGGCTGTGGATCTGATGTGTCCCCAAAAACATGTTCATTTGAGGATAGCGGCAATCTCGTAACGGTCAATGATTATAACCGGATGGGTTGGAAGCTGGTCAATATTGTTTCTCTTAACCTGCTTACAGCTGATGTCCGACAAAATGTAAGGCTTTCACTCTTAATCGGCGTATTTTGTCTTGCTTTTTCCTGGCTCGGTGCTAGCTTCCTGTCCAAAATGGTCGTTAGTCCTCTCGAACAGCTGACTAGAGCCATGCGAAAAGTAGTAGCCGGCGATTTACAATCGGTTGCGATAGTTCGAACAGAAGATGAAATCGGTACCATTGCTGAAGCTTTTAACTTTATGATAAGACGGATTCGGGAATTGCTGGATGAAGTGAGGCAGGAGCAAAACCGCAAGCGTGAATATGAACTCGCATTGATGACGGCTCAAATAAAACCGCATTTTCTGTACAACACTTTAGATACCATTTATGCACTGAATGAGTTGGATCGTAATGATGAGGCTAGAGATACTACGAAGGCGCTGGCAGATTTTTATCGAATGGTGCTAAATAAAGGACGGGAACTCATTATTTTAGAGAAGGAAGCTCAGATTACCGATGATTACCTGACAATTCTGCAAATCCGTTATCCCGATGTGTTCCGCTATGAAGTGGATATCCCTCCAGAACTTGCGGGTACACCGATTCCGAAACTCTCGCTCCAGCCACTTGTCGAGAATTCTATTTACCATGGTCTTAAGAAGAAAGGAACCAAAGGTTTTATCCGTATTTTCGCTTTTGAACAGAACGATAGAGTGATCGTCCGGGTGGAGGACAACGGTGTGGGGATGGACGAAATTCAAGTTCAGAATATTATGTCCAGACATTTACCGAAAGAAGGAATACGATCAATCGGTACCTATAGCGTTCAGCAACGGCTGAGCCTGTATTTTGGCGAGGAGTATGGGATATCCGTGCAGAGTGTTCTCGGAGAGGGGACCATTGTTGACCTGTCGCTACCAACGCAGCCAAAGGGGAGTGTACACCAAGATGTATAAAGTGATGATTGTTGATGATGAGCCGCTGTTTCGAGACTTTCTGCGAATTAAGATAGACTGGGAAAGTCACGGCTTTCGGGTTTGCTGTGAAGCAAGGAACGGGCAGGAAGCACTTCAGGAAGCCGAGCGGCATCAGCCGCACCTTGCCCTCGTTGATATCAATATGCCCTTTATTGACGGAATTGAATTAGCCGAGAGGTTGAAAGTCAAGTTCGAACGAATCGTAATTGTATTCATATCCGGGCATAACGAGTTTGAATATCTACAGAAGGCCGTTCGAACTGGAGTGCAGGATTATTTGCTGAAACCGTTCAATGCAGAAGAAATGCTCTCAATGTTGGAGCGTATTAAAGCGAAATTACCAGTGCTTCCACAGGAGAGTGAAAGTGCAGAGTTAAGGGGACAGGACGGCGAAGTGTTGCATAGCAGAGCAGGTATGCCTGATTTGGGTCATCTACGCGATGCGGTTGTGCTTGACCTCCGAATGAAAGACAGTGAAACGCTAGAGGAGGTCCGCAAGGCAATCCGCCAGCTTAGTAAATATAAATGGGGAGATGAATATGCAGATGCGATGCTTATGGGAATCGTATCTTTAGCCCTTTCTTTTGCCAGTGAACGTGGCATTCCTTATGACCAGCTATGGGAAAACGGAGGAGACAAGTCTCCTTACGAACGGCTGCGAGAGTTAGATTCCTGGGAGGCTGCTGAAGGTTGGATGCTCGCCCTATACCGCAAGCTGATCCTGCTCATGGAGAATATGCGTCCTACGAAGGCTTCCAATTTATTCGCGGCGGCGATCAACTATATTGAGGAACATTATGCAGACGCAGAGTTGTCTGCTGAGCAGGTGTCGTGCGGAGTATTCGTCGATCCCAGCTACCTGCGCCGTGTATTTCGCAAGGAGTCTGGCTTTTCCATAGTGGATCACATTACACACATCCGAATGAAGAAGGCTAAGGAGCTTCTGCTGAAAGGCAATCGGAAGCTGTCAGAAATCGCTGAAAGTGTCGGTTACAGTGACCCCAATTATTTCAGCAAATGTTTTAAGAAACGTTTTGGTATGACACCCACTGAATATGAGCAACTCAAAAAGAGATAGTATCTGCCTTGTGAGGCAGAACACATCAATTTAAGCCTGGCGGTTTTCCTATATGGAGGACCGCTGCTCTATTTGTCCCGTTTTTTACTGATAATACCCGTTTTATTCCTTAAAGAAGAATAGAGGCAGCGGTATACTGTAGTCAAGCAAATGAAAGCGCAATCATCAAAGACTCTTCATGAGGGGGATAAAACAAATGAAAAAAAATCTTAAAATTTGGAGTGCAGCCTTGCTAGTACTCACCATGTCCGTCGGATTGGTTGCTTGTGGCGAAGACAACTCAGCCTCTTCCAATAACGGATCAGGGGACGGAACGATCAAATTGAAGGTGTATGCGCAGCATTTCGATGACGATACCATTAAGCCGTTCGATTATGCGGTGGCAGAGCTCAAAAAGAAGATGCCAAACATAGAAATTGAATTGGATCCTGCCGTGCAGGACGGAGGCCAGAAGCTTAAAACATATGCGGCAACGGGCAACATGCCAGATGTTTATTTAGCGGATTGGTCTGTCCTGCAAACTTTTGCAAAATCGAAAAATGTCGAGGTTCTTGACAACTATGACACAACAGCCGAATTCAAGAAGAGTCTTAACCCGGGAGTTGAATCGCGTTTGGTAGCTCCTGACAATCATGTGTATGCTTACCCTGAAACTGGTATTGAATTCCAAATGATTTATTACAACAAGTCCATTTTTGAGAAGGTAGGAATTAAAACACCGCTTAAGACGATTGACCAGATGGCCGATGCAGCGAAAAAGTTAAAAGCTGCTGGTTATGTACCGATGTCGATCTTTGCAAAGGAAAAATGGATTACGACCGCTTTTTATAACGGACTGGTTACAAGAGAGCAGCCGCGTGGATTTGGAGCACTTGAGGAGAAGGGTGTAAAAGCATTGCCAGAAGCATTCGTAACAGCAGCACAGCAAATGAAGCAACTGCAAAGAGCCGGATTGTTCGATGCCAACGCTACGAACACCAATTATGATCAGGCATCCTCCCTATTTTATCAGGGCAAAGCTGCCATGTTCGTGAATGGACAATGGGAAATTTACAGTTCCCAGGAAAAGCTGGGCGATCAAGTCGATTGGATGTACTGGCCTGCAAAGGATGAAGCAACCTACGAGAAGTCCAAATATTTTATTGACGGCTCAGGTTCTCCGCAAGGTTATGCAGTATCAGCGAATAGCAAAAATAAGGAAACAGCCGTAAAGGTAGCGGCATTCCTTGCCTCGAAGTCAGCAGAGTACAGATACACTCAACTTGGAAGTCCGATAGTTCCAGTGAAAGTAGATAAGCCAATGGCCTCCAATGTTCCAGCAATGATGCAGCGAGTTGTCAAAGAGTTGCTGCCTAATGCGCAGGAATATGCTCAACTTCTTAGCAATACAAAAATTCAGAACACCATTAATGACAATACTCAAAATATGATGGTAGACAACTTTTCTGAAAACGATTTTGTGAGCAATCTGAATAGCACATTGAATAAAGAAAACTGAGAATTCAGGGAATCGGCAACCCTTGGCGGCATAAGGCGCTGGGGGGTGCTGTTCCAAAGATAAGGGGTGGAAGCAAGACATGAATAAATATTTGGGGAACAAACCGGCGCTCGCACTGTTTCTCCTCCCTGCTTTGATACTGTATAGCGTGATTCTAATCTATCCTGTTTTGCAAACCGTTCTTCGCAGCTTTTATGATTGGGATGGTCTTAGTACGCTGACCTTTTCGGGATTGAATAATTACCGAGAATTATTCTCCGATCCTCTACTTGGGACTTCACTTAAGAACGGATTGATCTTTGCAATTGTACTGGCAGTCTTTCAGATCGGACTGGGAACGATATTGGCACTAATCTGTGCGGACCCACGTACACGCGGGCGGAAAATACTGAAAACGGCTTATTTTATCCCAGTTGTCCTATCGGTAACCGTGGTGTGCCAGCTATGGATTGCAATCTACGATCCAACCAACGGATTAATCAACCGACTGTTTGAACTCTTGAACATCCCGTATCAGCAAAATTGGTTGAGCTCCCCAACAACATCCATTATTGCCATCGCCTTTGTTAATGCCTGGCAGTTTATGGGATACCAATTCTCTTTGTTATATGCGGGAGTTAAGTCAATACCCGAAGACTACTTTGAGGCGGCCACGATTGACGGTTGCAGCAAATGGAAAGCGCATCTGCATGTTACGCTTCCTTTAATGAGGGAAACATACAAATTTTGCTTCATTATCGCGATAACCTCTGGAATAGGGGCGTTTGTGCAGATGCTGATTATGACAAATGGTGGGCCCGGCACTACAAACTATACAATGACATTCATGATTTATCGCTATGCTTTTATGGAGAGCAACTATGGTTATGCGTGTGCTGTATCCGTGCTGCTTGTATTAATCTCGTTATTGGCAACTGTAGTTATCAATAAGCTGTTCGACCGCGGACAAACCGCCTGATGAGGCGTGTATTGAAAAGGAGAACGAAATGAGTAAAACCGCTTTGAGCAAGTTCAGACATGCTGCCCTGCAGATACCACTGTGGTTGTATCTAATTGTTTCGGTCTACCCGTTGTTTTGGATGGTATCCTACTCGTTAAAGAACAACGATGAGATCTTCGTCTCTAACCCATTTGGACTGCCAACGCATTTTCGATACGAAAATTATATTAATGCCTGGACACAATTTAATATTCCCCGTTACTTTCTGAACAGTCTGGTCGTATCCACGATTTCGACTCTGTTTATCCTTTTACTAGCTCTGATGTTTGCCTTCGCAGTGGCTCGTATGAGGTGGAGATTTCGTTCTACTGTCCGGACTTATATGACCATAGGAATGTTTATGCCACTTCAGGTTATCATGATACCGCTGGCGATTCTGGTTCGCGATTTTAATCTAACGAATACGTATGGAGCTCTTATTCTTCCTTATATCGCAATTGGCCTTCCTTTCTCGTCCATGATTTTCTATGGGTTCCTTACAGGAATCCCTAAGGAGATAGAAGAGGCAGCATGCATGGATGGAGCTAATATTTATAGACTGTTCCTGAAAATCATTGTACCCCTTGCATTACCTGCAATTGCAACTGTAGCCATTTTTCAATTTTTGAACAACTGGAATGAGTTCACTTTGGCCTATATTCTCATTTCTGATGAAAATATGAAGACATTGCCGCTAGGCTTGCTTTTCTTCCAAGGTTCTTATAGTACAGATTGGGGAGCCATGGGGGCTGTTATGACTATTGCCTCCTTACCGATGGTACTCGTGTATCTGTTCTTGAGTGAACAAGTGGAGCGGGCGATGACGGTAGGTTCCGCTGTAAAAGGATAAAAATAGACTTGCAAGCAAACTGCCTGGGTTAAGGATCAGAAAAAGATCCTCTAACCCAGGCAGTTTGTTCGATACAGACATCAAACAATAAAATCGATATTTTCCACTATAATAGATAATAATATCCCCTTTTTTTGGGTGGTTTTTCTTTATAATGAAGGCGCACCCATAACAATTAAAGGAGCTGATATGTTTTGACTCGTAACAAACGCTTAAGAAAATGGTCCACGATCCTGTTAACGGTGCCTATGCTCACGATGTTCGCCTCAAGTGCAATGGCCGAGCAGGATATGAACGGGCATAAGCCTCCGAATTCTGCTGGAAGCGGCGTGTTTTACGAAATTTATATCAATTCTTTTTATGATTCGAACGGGGACGGACATGGTGATTTAAAAGGTATTACGCAAAAGCTTGATTACTTAAACGACGGCAATCCCCGTTCGGGTAAGGATTTGCAGGTCAGCGGTCTCTGGCTCATGCCACTGAATCCGTCTCCAAGCTACCATAAATATGATGTAACTGACTACTATCAAGTGGACCCGCAGTACGGGAATCTGAATGATTTCCGCACCTTGACGAAAGAAGCAAAAAGAAAAGGTGTCAAGGTGATCATTGACCTTGTTATCAATCATTCAAGCAGCGAGCACCCTTGGTTCAAGGAGGCCAGTGCCAACCCGCAAAGCAAATACCATGACTATTACGTATGGGCAGATGAGAATACAAACCTGGATGAAAAGGGATCATGGGGCCAGCAGGTATGGCATAAGAATCCGAATGGCGAAGGGTATTTTTACGGTACCTTCTGGTCCGGGATGCCGGATCTGAATTTTGATAATCCCGAAGTCCGCAAGGAAATGATCAAAGTCGGTAAGTATTGGCTACAGCAAGGTGCAGACGGCTTCCGGCTTGATGCGGCGATGCATATTTTTAAAGGGCAAACGAAGGACGGTGCCGATAAAAACATTGCGTGGTGGAATGAATTCCGTTCCGAGATGGAAAAGATAAATCAAAACGTATATCTGGCAGGAGAGGTATGGGATAAACCGGAGACAATAGCTCCTTATTACGAATCGCTCCACTCTCTGTTTAATTTTGACCTGGGCGGAACGATATTGAACTCTGTGAAAAACGGTCGAGATCAAGGTATTGTTACATTCTCCGAGAAAACGCTGAAGCTGTACAAATCATACAATAAGGCGGCACTCGATGCTCCATTTTTAAGCAATCATGACCAAACCCGAGTTATGAGCGAGCTGGGCGGGGATGTACGAAAAGCCAAGCTGGCTGCATCCATTCTTTTGACGTTGCCGGGTCAGCCGTTTCTCTATTATGGGGAAGAGATCGGCATGAAGGGAGAGAAGCCCGATGAGTATCTTCGAGAGCCTATGCGCTGGTACAAGGGAGAAGGCCTCGGTCAAACAAAGTGGGAGGAACCCAAATACAACAAAGGCGAAGTATCGGTGGAAGCGCAGTTGCGGGACAATGATTCTCTGCTGGAAAGCTACCGCACGTTTATCCGTCTGAGGGAAGAACATGAGGCTCTTCGCAGCGACAGTCTAGAGCCGATCCAAGCAGGTTCTGCCAGCGTGACGGCATACAAACGTTCTTCAGGCAAAGAAACATTGTATGTATATCATAATCTGTCAGGAGAGCCGGTTACCATCCAGATGAAAGATCGAGATAAGGAAAAGCGGAAAGTGGTTTTCTCTACCTCAAAGGATGCTAAAGTAAGGAAAGAAACGGTGACGATTCCCGCTTACAGTTCTTTAATTACCCAAGAAGATAGAAAGAGCTGAGCTACGCAAACTTACAGCCACAATAAGGATGGATATTTATTGGTAAATACATGTGGGGGGTGTGAAGAACACCCCTCTTGTAAAACTGTAATATATACTCAAATATAAGCTCGTAAGGAGGATGCAACCTGATCTCTTCCACTCATCAAAAGCGTATAGTTGCTGTGATGAATTCGTTACCGGTAAAGCAAAAGTATTCTAAAAACGAATTACTGATTAATGATTTCAAATTAAAGTCTTCGGGAGACGTTGAAATGTTCTATTCCCCGCATAATGAATATATCAATTCTTCCGCGAAAGTAATGCTAGTTGGTATTACACCCGGTTGGCAGCAGATGGAAATTGCCTTTCGAACTGCCATAATATCTTTAAAGGATCAACAGTCATATGAGGAAGCTTGTAAAAAAGCCAAATTTGCGGCAAGGATGGCCGGTTCCATGCGAGACAACTTAATAAATATGCTTCAAGAAATAGGATTGCATGATTTTTTGAAAGTGTCGCATGTACGTAAACTATTTGATTCAGATTGCTCGTTGTTACATACAACTTCCTTAATTCGTTTTCCAGTTTTCGTAAATAAAGAGAATTACAATGGACATCAACCTTCCATGATTAATCATGCTTTTTTGTATGGAGCAGTGCATGAATCTTTTCTTCCTGAATTAGAATGTTTAGAGTATCCACTTATTATTCCACTAGGAAAGTCAGTCGAGACTGTTCTTCGTCGCTTGCTTGATGAACAGAAAATTCAAGAAAAGAAAATTCTGTGGGGGTTCCCTCACCCGTCTGGTGCTAATGGTCATCGAATAAAACAGTTTCAAAATTCAAAGAAGTCAATGCAGGAAATCTTGAGTGAGTATTTATCCAATACTGAATCCCCTAGATCTTAATATCCCCCTTTTTTTGGGGAAAGATTTCCTTTATAATGAAAGCGTATGCAATAACATCTTACAGATGACCTGCATGGCAGTAACCGATTTACAATTGAATTCGATCCGTGAGCAACCGTTTGATAGGTGGTGGCTCAATTTAGGAGTGGAAGGAAAATGAAAATGGACAATCGGAAATACAATGTAGTTATTATTGGTTATGGAGGTATGGGAAGCTACCATGTTCAATTAATTGAACCTATTGAGCAGCTTGCCATTGGCGGTGTATATGATATTGTCGATTATCGGATGGAATTGGCTGCAGCAGCCGGCTATAAAACTTATGCCAGTCTAGATGCCGTTCTCGGCGATCAGGACGTAGATATTGTATTAATAGCAACGCCTAATGACGTTCATAAAGAAATTGCGATCCAAGCATTGCAAGCTGGCAAACATGTTATTTGTGAAAAGCCCGTTACCATCACGAGCGCAGATTTCTTAGATATTGTCGAGGTGGCCAAGCAAGAAAATCGTCTGTTTACAGTACATCAGAATCGCAGATGGGATGAAGACTTCCGTATTGTCAAAGATATAATCAGTAAGAAGACTGTTGGCGATCTTTTCCATCTGGAATCGCGGGTTCAGGGAGCTAACGGCATTCCAGGCGATTGGCGGCAGTTGAAAGCGTATGGTGGAGGAATGCTGCTGGATTGGGGAGTGCATCTGTTGGATCAGCTACTTCAGATTACGGACAGTCAAATCGAAAGCGTGACCGCTACCTTAAGTTATATTTTGGGGACAGAAGTGGATGACGGCTTTAGTAGCTTCATTGAGTTTAAGGACGGTCTTACAGCGGTCATTGAAGTAGGTACAACGAATTACGTAAAGTTGCCGCGTTGGTATGTTAAAGGAACCGAAGGAACCGCAGTGATCAAGGATTGGGATCTGAGCGGAGAGATTGTCACTCGGAATCCAGATGTCGCTCACGTGGAACCCAAACCGATTCAAGCAGGTCAAGGGTTGACGAAAACGATGGCACCTCCGTCTGAGGAATCCACCCTTAAGTTCCCGATTGAGAAAATACCTGCTGCTGCAGAAAGCTTTTACGAAAATTTTGTCTCCACCATTGAAGGAAAAGCCGAGCTTGCGATCAAAAGCGAAGAAGTGCACCGTGTACTGGTGCTGATTGAGACGATTTTTGAGGCGGCAGCGAACAAAAGCGTGATTCGAAGAGATATTTAACGAATTGTAAACAAATCTAACCCCCATTGTCCTCATATTGAGGATAATGGGGGTTATTGTTTTAACTTTCAATCTGTTCTGAATATGGCTAGAAGCGATTTAATCTATTTTTAAACTTCAACAGCTTCAGGTCTTTTCACTTGAAGGGGAGGAGGCACCAGCCATCCTTTTTCTTTAGTCATTTGAAGAATCTTAACTCCTAAAGCTGTTTTGGTAGCATGATATTTTGCAAACAAGGCCCCTATATCCTCTCTAATGGATTGCCCCATCACTTGACTACAAGCCACCAGTCCCAATGAGGTATCAGACGCAATTTTAGCAGCAATCTCCGGGTCAGTAAAGCGCGCACCAACAGGAATATCTTCAAGTTTCACTGGAGGTCTTTCTGGTAAGACTGGCGCTGGAGCAATCCCATTATCAGTAAGGAGTGTATCACACTCTTTAATTTCAAGTTTCGCTTGATCAATGAGTGCATCCAATATTTTTTTCAAATCCTTATCTCCTGCATGATTCAGGAATGCTTGGTAGAAAGACAGAGCTCCTTTTGCGGCCAATGAAAATTGCCAAACACCGGAAATTTCACCATAGTGCATAGGTTCATCTTTTGGATTTCCACTTAATATTCCCATCATAACCGCTCCTTTAATATTTTTTACACCGATCTTATAGTTCCAATTAATGATTAAAAGTATCCAAATAAATTTGTAATTACACAATGGAATAAGGAGCAGTTTTTTGGAGAAATTATATGCATCACACTTTCAGGGAGGATTCCTTTTTATGAAAAAACAAATAGTCACTGCTGTAGCTTCCATGTTCTTCTTTGCAGCTTTAGTCGTTCCTTCATCAGCACAAAGTGCAAATGTAGATGTGGCCAATGACACAGCTAATAACGCTTATCACAACAACAATTCAACCTACAACGCTAACAGTGTACGAGCAAACGCCGTAGATAATGACAACGATATGGATTGGGGATGGATTGGCTTACTTGGGTTACTGGGACTGGCTGGAATGCGCAAAAGAGTATCTGACCATAAATAATTAGTAAACTACAATGGGTTTCAAAACAAAAACACCTTCAGGAGAATGCTTCCATTTCTAAATATGGAGGCCGATTTTGAAAGGTGTTTTTGTGTTGACCACTTAAGTCACTGCTTCAGAAAGGATTTTTTATAACCTCTATCTGTTCTTAAGGGTTTTGACCATTTCCAGTAACCCTGATAGAATTAATTATTCCCTATAATGACTCCTATAATATGTGTTATTTATACTTTAGAATAGAACGGGTGAGTCGAAATGCATAACAACAATACTATCGAACTTTTAAATATTTGGCTGTCCCTTACTAAACTCCAATCGAACATAAACGATGAATTGGAACATGCACTTCAAGAAAACTATGGTTTATCCTTAAATGAATTTTTGGTTCTGTATTTCTTATCTCAAACCGAGGAAAAGAAATTGAGATTGCAGCATTTACAAGAGATGGTTGGGTTAAGCCAAAGTGCATTATCTAGACTGGTAGTTAGAATGGAAGCAAAAAGCTGCGGAGCTTTGCAAAGACATATATGTGAAGATGATCGTCGGGGAATCTATACAAGTATGACTGATTTTGGGGAAAAGAAGTTTGACAGAGCGCTCGAAACCTTCAACCAAATTTTGGAGTCGGCTCTTTCAAAAGATGAGTTGAAGCAAAAATTACAATCACTCATTGAAAAAATATAATTCTTTCATATAAAATTAAAACTTAATACGAAATTTAATGCCTGAATAGAGTAAAATTTAACCCTAGGTCTAGAGAATACAATCTCTGGGCCTTTATTTACGTAAATGCATAGTTTAAACGATAGTTGACAAATAAAAAATGCATGCTGTATTATATGCATGTGCATGCATTTAATGAGATTGTTCACTATAAACCTAGAAAGGGGTCTTTCTTAATGAAAGATTTATTTAGTCCTTATAAATTTAAAGACTTGGAATTAAAGAACCGGGTCGTCATGCCTCCAATGTGTCAATATTCTGTTGACAAGAAAGATGGTATAGCTACCGATTGGCATTTTATGCACTATGTAAGTCGTGCCATTGGTGGAACTGGATTCATTATAGTTGAAATGACTGATGTAGAACCAGATGGACGTATTTCTGACTTTGACCTGGGATTGTGGTCTGATGAGCAAATTCCTGCATTGAAAAGAATTGTAGATGCCTGCCATAGTTATGGAGCAAAAGTAGGTATTCAAATTGCTCATGCTGGACGTAAAGCAGAAGATGCTGAAGTGCCTGTTGCTCCGTCCGCTATTCCATTTGATGAGAAATCTACATTACCTAGAGCACTTTCAACACAAGAAGTTAAAGAAATGGTGGAGAAGTTCCGCGGCGCTGTAGCACGTGCTGTGAAGGCCGGATTTGATGCCATTGAAATACATGGAGCTCACGGATATTTAATCCATCAATTTCATTCGCCTCTTACCAACCAAAGAGATGATGAATACGGGAAAGATCTCCTAAAATTTGGTCGAGAAGTTATTCAGGCAGCCAAGGCAGAGATGCCGGAAGACATGCCGCTTATCATGCGCATTTCCGCTAAAGAATACGTAGAAGGCGGGTACGATATTCTAGATAGCATTTCTTTTGCCAAAGAATATCAACAAGCAGGGGTAGATATTTTTGACATTTCTTCAGGCGGGGAAGGACCTATCGCTGCATGGGGTAGACCAGGCAGTCACGCAGCATACCAGGTGTCACTTGCTCGAGAAATCAGACAAGCACTCGAAGTTCCAGTCATTGCAGTCGGAAGACTCGATGATCCGATCCTAGCTAACGCTGTAGTAGGAAATGAGGATGCAGATCTTGTGGCTGTCGGGAGAGGAATGTTAAGAAATCCTTACTGGGCTCTTGAAGCCGCAACAAACTTGAAAAAAGAAATAACGATCCCGAAACAGTATACTACAGGTTTTTAGATACAAAACCTTACTATACTTCCAGGTATTAAGAAGACAGAATACTTTAACATAGTAATTTAACATACACGTTGATACACCCTGGTGTTCTTGAAAATAAACTTGGAAGTAGAAATGACTCAAAGCAACCGGTATGCCGGTTGCTTTTTTATTATGGTGGTCAAACATTCAGTAAGCATATATTAACAAAATTCACTATACTGGAATGATCAGAGAGTGCAATTAGTAGGTAAAATGGAAGTAATAAAGGAGGTCTCTATGTATGAAGAAGTCTCATACTTCTGACCATATTAAAATTCCACCAGGATTTTGGACAGGTTTGTATCAATTAGGAATTTCCGCTCACGACGTAGCTTGTAAAGCAAGACTGCCGCTCACCATTATTCATGAGCCCGTAGTCACAAGCGTACAATATCTCGCGATCTGGCAGGCATATTCCGATCTCATTGGTGACACTGCAAAAGGAATCGTTAAGCTTGCAACTGTCTTTGAGACAGCGAAGTACCCACCGACCGTCTTAGCGACATACCACGCTCGTGACTACCGCGACGCTCTAAACCGAATGGCTCGGTACAAACAACTATGTCCTCCCGAAACCTTACGTGTCACTGAGGAGGGGGAGCGCTGTACCATAGAACTGGAATGGCTATATACCAAACAGCCCGGTCCACCGATGCTGACGGGTATTACACTTGCATGTCTTCTGGAGCTTGGGCGCCGAGGCACTGGTCAACCTTTGACGGCGCAGCTCGTAGAATTTTCGCAATCCATGGGAGATGTGCAGGCTCTTGAAGCTTATTTTGGGTGTAGTGTCCAGGTTGGTGCAAATTGTAATCGATTGACGTTATATCGAAGAGATCTGGACCGAACTTTTGTCTCATACAACCAAGAGTTGTTAGAGATTCTCACACCCGCTCTGGACCGGTCGCTGGATGAACAGTGCAGCCGCTCAATTACTGAGGCGGTCAAATGGATTATAAAACGTAGCCTCACCGGAGGACGCCCCGACATTCAGGCTGTGGCGAAGGAGCTCAGAATGAGCGATCGTACCTTGCAGCGCCGGCTTACTGACGACAATACGAGCTTTAAACAACTGTTAACACAAGCTAGACATGAGCAGGCACTAGAATACTTGGCAGATCCCTCGCTTGATATAAAAGAAGTGGCCTTTTTGATTGGATATGAAGACCAGAACTCATTTTACCGCGCTTTTCGTCTTTGGGAAGGGGATACTCCTTCAAATTGGCGCACTACACATTTAGATACCAACTCGATATCAAAAGAATCGCTAGGAAGATCGACTATCTATTAATAGTTTCCCAACTCCATTCATTCTACAGAAAGCTTGTAATTACTGACCTTATTCATCTGGCGTGTTAAACAAGAACTTTGGCGCAATATGCTAGTTACTGAGCATTGCTGCCCAAGGTAATATAATCAGATACCAGAGCTTAAGGTTGTTTAAAAATAAGCTAAGAATTCGCTTGCCAGCAAAGATAAACGAATGAGAGGGGAGAAAAGTATTATGGATATGGGATTAAACAATAAAACAGCTTTAGTTACAGGGTCTACGAAAGGTATAGGTAAAGCAATAGCCATTGAGCTTGCCAAAGAAGGTGTGAATGTACTTATTAATGGACGGAATAATGAAGAGGTAGAACAAACTGTAAATGAAATAAAATCAAATTTTCCAACGACCTTTCCTCAAAATGCTACAGCCGATATTGTGGATCTGGAGCAGAGGGAGGTTTTGTTTGAAAAATACCCCAATATCGATATCTTAGTGAATAATATGGGGATTTATGAAATTATGCAATATGAAGACGTTGACGATGAAGTATGGGAAAAATATTTCCGTACTAATGTTCTTGCTGCAAACGGATTATCTAAATTTTATTTACCTAAAATGTTGAAAAACAATTATGGCCGTATTATTTTTATTGCGAGTGAAGAAGCAATCATGCCTTCAGGGCAAATGCCACAGTATTGTATGACCAAATCGATGCTGTTATCACTGTCAAAAAGCTTATCTAAATTAACAATAGGAGCAGAAGTTACAGTCAATACGATTATGCCAGGACCAACGCTTTCTGAAAATGTACACCAAATTATTGAGGGTATTTATGCCAATGATGATATGACTTTTTTAGAAAAAGAGAAACAATTTATGGCCGAAAACCTGCCTCAATCCGAAATACAACGATTTATTAGACCTATAGAAATAGGTAGACTAGCTACATTTGTATGTAGTCCTTATGCAGCCGCATTTAAGGGCTCTCCAATCCGTATGGATGGGGGAATGGTGCCAACTATTTTTTAATATTTTTACTGCGAACAGGGCTTCACTGCGTTTTACCGTAATGCATCAAGCATACCATCGAGCGCAAATGACTGTCCTGATGAGAGAAGCTAATTTACCTTTGCATAAAGGGATTTGAGAGCTGGATTAGGGCTGTGAACTGGAATTATTGTCACTTACCCATCGCTACCAAAAACAGCCGATCGCTCGGCTGTTTTTTAACTAAACTCCTTTCTCTTTCGTTGAAAAATTAACGTTAAATAAAGAGTAGAGGGGTTTATTTGAAGAAACGGTGAACCTATGACTCTCGCAATTGTCCTGACTCCCGGCGTCGCCGACTCATGAATACCAAAGTCAATGCAATTACCGTAAGGACAATCCCAAGCACTTGAAATCCCTCGAAGCTGAACTTACCTCCCATTACGATACCTATCAACAATGAAGAGAAAATGGTTCCCAGATATCTTGATGTATTAAACAATCCGGATGCTACACCGATTATTTCTTTTGGAGAACTTTGGAACAAGGCTGCTTGCATACCTACATTGTTCAGTCCGTTGCTAATACCGAATGCAGCCAAAGCCAAACACACGCTGATCACCGGAGAAGTTGGATTTAATGTTACAAGCCACACAGATCCCAATGTCATCAGGATTGCGGATACCAGTAATGCCGGTCTGGGTCCTGATTTATCAATCCATCGTCCTGCTATTGGAGAAGCAGCTAGCGAGCACAAGCCTAAGCTTAGCATGAGAATCCCTGTTTGGAACTCGCTTACATGCCTTACCACTTGCAAGTAGGACGGAAGCCCGAAAAAAAGCGAGTAATAGAGTACGTTAACGAACATGAATTCGACATTAACCCAAGTCAACGCAGGATATTTGGCGAACGTGCGTAAAGGAATAAAGGGTGACGTCGCTTTTAACTCATATCGTACGAATGCCCCCAGCGCAGCGAGGCCTATTAACCCGACAATGACGTTTTCTAACGAGATATGCCCAGATGATTTTGCCGAGAGTAATCCAACGAGCAAGGCAACCAGCCCTAATGTGAAGAGCAGGATTCCTCTTGCATCAATTAAATCAAACCATTTACGAAAGGACATGTTGCGTGCAACGGATGTTGGTGATTCGTCCTTAGGAATAGTCCTCCAAGCCAATAGAAAGCTGGCTACCACAAACGGAATATTGATGAAAAAGATGGCAGGCCAATTCCACCAATGAATCAAAACCCCGCCAATAAAGGGTCCAATTGCTGCCGCTCCTGATAGGAAAATGGACAAAACAGACAGCGCAGTCGCTTGTTTCTCTGTAATATGGATTCGAACAATGGCCATTCCAACCCCAACCATCATGCTTGTTCCGATGGATTGCACAATGCGGAACACGATGAGCGATCCAAAGTTTGGTGACAATGGGGCTAGTAATGATGCAATGAATGATACAACAAGACCTGTAAGAAATATCTTTCTACGACCGAATAAATCGCTGGCTTTGCCCATGACAGGTTGAGCGATACTGCTTGCAATGTAGAAAGAAAAAATAATCCAGGAAACACCTGTAAAGTCAAGGCGAAATACCTTTTGCAGACTTGGAATCGCAACAGAAACCATCGAAGAATTTAATGGATTCAATAGTATCCCTAGACCAACTGAAATCATTAACCACCAGCTGCGAACACTCATTTCTGGTCCCCCTATAGCGAATTAATGTCATCGTACTCGAAATCGATTATTTATTCCAATGCATTTGATGTTATAATCTCATTGACTTGAGGGAATGAATGGAGGATGCGATTTGGAACTTCTTCAACTGCAATATTTTCTCGCTGTAGCTCGTTTGGAACATGTAACAGAAGCTGCACGAAGTCTGCACGTTACTCAATCGTCGCTCAGCAAAACGATTCAACGCTTGGAGGAAGATCTGGGGGTCCCTTTATTCGATCGAACAGGGAGAAAACTGCGATTGAATGAGTTCGGGAGCAAATTTCTTCACCGTGCAGAAAGGGCTTTGTTTGAATTAGAACAAGGGAAGCAGGAGCTTAGCGACTTATCCAGCCCAGAACACGGAACTCTCGAATTGGCAGTGACCACCGCAAGCACATTGCCAAATATCCTTCGAGAGTTTCGGAGAAAACGACCCTATATTCAATTTCATGTGCAAATGCTGACCACGCAGGAAATGGTTACACTTCTTCATAGAGGGGAGGTTGATTTTTGCTTATCCTCACCTCCTGTAGAAGGGAATGACATTGAATGTAAAATCGTATGTATCGACCCCATTCTTGTAGCTGTTCCAAAGGGGCATCGGCTTGCGGATCGAAATAGCGTATCCTTGACAGAGCTAAGGGAAGAATGGTTTGTCGGCGTAAAGAGAGGCTATGGTACTCGTGATTTAGTGGACTCTGTATGCATGTCGGAAGGATTTGTGCCTAAATATGTGTATGAGGGGGATGAACCTGCAAGACTTAGTACTCTTGTGGAAGCCGAAATTGGCATAGCTTTCATACCGAGCACGGCACGAAATTCGCAGGAACATCTCAAATACCTCCAGGTAGAGAATCACGAATTGATACGGGAAATTGCTTTATTATGGAACAGGAATCGGTATATTTCGCAGGCTGCTCAGGAATTCCGCGAGATAGTTGTAAAATATTTTGCGACGATTTCCAAACAAACAACTTAGTTCCATATATGTTTTTGATGATCTACCATTGAAAATAAATAAGTAGGAGATTGCGTTAATAAGATAGCGCGCAGAGGATAAACATTGTTATCCAACGAGTAGGAACTAACCGTTTTTGCTTTACCTCGTCATGAAATGATTATCGTCAAAAATAACAGGTGATATTTTTATTATTTTAGTGATAATATGGTTAGGTAATTGCAATTAAACAGATTTTCACTTTTATTTTGTGGAGGCGTTAGAATGAAGTACATAGTGAAAAGAAGGGCACAAATTAAAGGGGATAACGCATCACTGGCCCTATAAACTGCGTAATCCCTGGCATTTTTAAGGGGTTTGCATAATGGAAAAATCGATTGAGAAACGTATTCCTAATTCTTTGATTTGGCTGTGCGTGCTTGCATTTTTCAGCGTATTGAATGAGACGGTGTTCAACGTATCGTTGCCCGACATTGCCGCTCAATTTGGAATTAAGCCATCCGCTGCAAATTATGTTAATACCAGCTTCATTCTTTCTTTTGCCGTAGGAACGGCCGTTTACGGAAAAATATCGGACATTTACGGCGTAAAAAAACTGATTTTCATCAGTATGATGATATACGGCGGGGGATCGCTAATTGGCTTGCTTTTTCATGCCTGGTTTCCGATTTTGCTTGTTGCACGATTTATCCAAGGAGCGGGTGCTTCTGCCGTCCCTGGGCTGATTATGGTCATCGTTACCAAAAGTATCGAAATGCAGCATCAAGGAAAAGCTTTTGGTATGATTGGATCGACCGTTGCCTTGGGAGAAGGTTTTGGTCCTATACTTGGAGGCTGGATCGCGGACTATGTACATTGGTCCTATCTGTTTTTCCTGCCCATGATGACGCTAGTCACACTACCGTTTTTCTTACGGACGCTCTCTGACGAACCTGTGAAAAAAGGTGTGCTTGATGTTCCGGGAGGCCTGCTCTTTGTTCTTGGAACGGTTTCGTTCACTTTATTTACGACACATTACGAGTGGTGGTATTTGAACATCAGTGTCATTCTTTTCATAGGATTTGTGCTGAGAATTCGAAGAGCTAAGGAACCTTTCATAGAACCAGCTTTATTCAAGAGGAGAAGATTTATTGTCGGCGTATTTGTAGGTGGAATACTTCTAGGAACCGTTGCAGGATTTATGTCTATGGTCCCTTATATGATGAGAGAAGTGCACCAGATGTCGACAAGCCTTATTGGAGGCGGTGTTCTGTTTCCAGGAACGATTAGCGTGATTCTTTTCGGGATCGTTGGCGGTTCTTTGGTCGATAGGCAGGGAGCTCGTTTTGTCATGGTTGCAGGGTTATTGCTTCTGGGGTCGGGTCTTTTAATCGTTTCACTTTTTGCCGATCGTAGCCCCTGGATCATCTCAGGAGCATTGGTTTTGATTTTTGGTGGACTATCCTTTGTCAAAACGGTCATCTCAACCATTGTGGCAGGCTCGCTAAGTGCTGACGAATCTGGCTCAGGTATGGGTTTTTTGAATTTTTCCTGCTTTTTGGCGGAAGGGATCGGTATCGCAGTTGTAGGCGGACTGCTTACACAGCTGAGGTTCAACTTTTCTATTTTCCCAATCGTTACTGACGTTGCAGCATATTTATACAGCAATTTAACGTTACTACTTCTAGCTGTAGTAATTACAGGCGGTGCCATTTTTATGATCGTGTTCAAGGGAGAAAAGGCTTCCTTGGATCATTAATAGGAAATAATAATTTTTATAGAGCTGACATTGATACATCATGATGTCAGCTTTTTTATACAAAAAACTAAACATTTTATAGTATAAGGTTAATTCTTTGCAGGTTAAATATGAAGAATTCGATGATAAAATACTATCTGTAAACGTTTACAATTAACAAATTTTATTTTAGTTATGATGTAAGCGCTTAACATGAGTTTCCTTGAATCAAACACTCTTCTGCTCGTTCTTGTTTCATTCCCGAGTTATGGACAAAAGGGAAAGCCTCATATTGCGTCAGAGGGGAGGAAACTAGAAGAGATATGATTTTGAAAGAAGGTGATGACCTGGAAGACGTAGGGCGATATGTTGTAAACCCAATGCAAGCCTGGAATGTTAATGGTTGAATCTATGGGAGCAGGAGGTTTTACTAACATTTTCAGCTTAATTACCAAAAACGTTTTCGATAATAAAGCTTTAAGAACTTGATGTCGACTGATCAAATTTCATGTTTTTCTTTGAAATCAATAAATTTATACTTTTTGTGAAAGATATAAAACTAGAAAATTGGTATTGAAATCTAAAACGTTTTCGCTAACAAGTCTGTACACTGTCACTGTTCTTGAACCCAGCCGATATGCTGATGAATATCGGGGCTACTTGCCGAAATTTTTCGCGTAACCATGCCATATTAAAGGGAGAAGAGAATTATGAAAATGTCGTTCAATTCATTCACTAAGTCGTTAACCATGATCCTACTGTTCAGCTTATTAACGCTGCTTTTTCAAGCGGTCATACCTGCAACGCCTGCTTCTGCAGCTGCCTGCGCAAACCCTGTAAGCTATTTCGGTGAAATGAAAGCAAGTGGAAACAAGATTAACGGCTCCAAAACGAATCGGCCGATGATGGTCAAAGGGGCGAGTTTCTTCTGGAGCAACTGGTCCGGTCCATTTTGGAACACCACCACGGTGAATCGGATGGTGGATGAATTTCAAGTAGAGATCGTAAGAGCGGCATATGGTGTGGACCCCAGCGGAAATCCATATAACACGGCCGATGAGTCCAAAGTTCGTGACGTGGTCAATGCGGCAATCGCAAAGGGGATCTATGTCATTATTGATTGGCACTCACATGACGCGCACAACAACGTCAACGCTGCCAAAAGTTTCTTCAGCCGGATGGCGCAGGAATACGGAAGCTATGATAACGTCATTTTTGAGATCTATAACGAACCTACCCAAGTCTCGTGGGGGACAATCAAAAGTTACGCTGAGCAAGTTATCCCGGCCATTCGTCAACATTCCGACAATCTGATTGTCGTTGGAACGCCGTTCTGGTCTCAGAGTGTAGATCAGGCAGCGAACGACCCCATTACATCCTCTGGTAATATCGCCTATACATTGCACTTTTACGCTGGATCTCATTTTCAGTCGCTCCGGGACAAAGCCAACTACGCAATGAGCAAGGGTATCCCGCTGTTTGTTACCGAGATGGGCTTTGTTAACGCGGATGGCGACGGCGGCATTAATTACGATTCCACGAACCAATGGCTTGACTGGATGAACCAGAATAACCTGTCATGGGCCAACTGGTCGATTAATGACAAGACAGAAGGCGCCAGTATTTTCAATACGAACGGGAGTCTCACAGCAGGAGGTAACTATCTGAAAAGCATTTTAGCTGGGCACGCTCCATATGCCGAGTGGAGGCAGAATGCGGCTTGCGGTGGCAGTAGCGCACACACATTATATGACTTCGAGGGTAGTACGCAGGGTTGGACCGGTTCGAATATATCCGATGGTCCATGGAGCGTAAACGAGTGGTCATCCAAGGGCAGTAATTCTCTTAAAGCGGATATCATCATGTCTGCCAATTCTCAGCACTACCTGCTTCTCTCACAAAGCCGCAACCTAAGTGGTAAGACCACGCTAAGCGCGACCGTCAAACATGCATCTTGGGATTCCGCAGGTGACGGACTCCATGCCAAGATTTATGCCAAGACAGGATCAGGTTGGGCTTGGTATGCTGGCAAAGCCGTCAAGATTAATTCTTCTGGAGATACGACGCTGTCGTTCAACCTTACATCTATACCTAATCTTGACGATGTTAGGGAAATCGGCGTACAATTTCTTGCCTCGGAGAACAGCAGCGGTAAGTCAGCCGTTTACGTTGACAACGTGACGCTGCAATAACACATTCCTAACAGATCTTCATGAAGTACCGTGTATTGTAGTTGGGAAAAATAAGGCTACAGCTGCGAGGACATATAATCTAAAATTTTGAAAGGCAACTGGTAAGAGAAGAGTTCGTCACCCTCATCAAGCGAGGAATTGATCTTATTTACGCGGTAAAGTAGCGTATTTTTGTGAATATTTAATTCACTGGATGTTTTGGCGGTATGTTGTCCGTTGTGCAAAAATGCCATTAACGTGTGGCTTATAAATAGAATCAATAAACCTCCTTTTAAATGCAACCTTATCTTAGTCCTCGGACTGGAGCAAGGTTGTTTTTCTTTGTTATAAAATAGGCATCCTTCGTTGTGTGACACAAAATGCCAGAAACGGCTGATGTTTTCATGAACTGCAGTCCAAGGTGCAAAGATTACTGTATTATGTTCCGAGTTGATTATTCCCTAACTAATCATTAACATTATGATATCGCGGATTAACGAGAGAAGACGGGGGTTATGATGAATAAAGCAAAAATTCTCATTATTGAAGATGATACACCAATAGCAGATTTATTATCATACGGACTTTCAATGGAGGGGTTTGAAACGCGAACTACGGCAAATGGAGCAGCGGGGATGGTTGAACTTCAACAATTTCAACCTAATCTTTTGCTACTTGACTGGATGCTGCCGGATCAAAGCGGATTAGATATTTGCAAACAAGTAACTGCAAGTTATAACATACCGATCTTGATGATTACCGCGAAATCGGATATCACCGATAAAATCCTTGGTCTTGAATTCGGCGCGGATGACTATATTACAAAGCCTTTTGATTTAAGGGAGGTTATTGCTCGGATTCGGACAATCCTCCGGAGGGTAGATCAAGCAAACAATGGAAAAAATACGGAGAGTAAAGTAATTCGGTTTAAACAAATCGAAATTATTGTCGAGGAACATCTTGTCAAACAAAATGGTATTCCAATTGACTTGACTCCGAAAGAGTTTGATTTACTTATGACTCTGATAAATCACCGAGGCAAAACGTTCACACGCTCGGAACTGCTGGATATTGTATGGGGATATGATTTTGTCGGCGATACTCGGACTGTTGATACACACATACAAAGGCTTCGCAAGAAATTGGATGCAAGCGATCTGATTACTACCGTGTTTGGTATTGGATACAAATTCGAAAAATAGGTGAAAAGCAAACCAAGAATTAGCCCTTACATTGACACGAACTTATTGGTAAACGACATGTGAAGACTGGCTTCGGTCGGATATCAGAGCACCATCGGGAAAGCGAGCAAATTCCTCTAGTGAAACTATTCAAGGGTATTTATGCTGGCAGAATAAATCCAAAGTCGAATGCAGCGCCTTTTCAAGCAAGCCAAGAGCACATTACTCGCTCTTGGCTTCTTTTTTAGGAGCTGTCCTGTTATCTAATAACATTATGACATGTACTACTATCACAGTGACATTCCAATACATAAGAATTGTTAGATATACTTGAGCTGCCTAAGGTTAAGTCCTCAACCTTATGACATGTCTTGAGGGAGGCATGAAATGAAAAATAAGAAGCGGGTACGTGGGAGGTCAGCATTTCGCTAGGAATGAGAAAGGATGAAATCAGGTGACTTATATCGCACAAGAAAATCGATACGAACAAATGAAATATCGGCGGATTGGACGGAGCGGCGTCAGGCTGCCGGCCATTTCGCTCGGCTTGTGGCAAAATTTTGGAGGGGACAAACCGTTTGAGAATAGTCGTGCAATGATATTACGCGCCTTCGATCTTGGTGTCTCGCACTTTGATTTGGCAAACAATTACGGACCGCCTCCCGGATCGGCCGAAGAGACCTTTGGACACGTTTTAAAAAAAGACCTTGCACCTTATCGGGATGAGCTGTTTATTTCAACTAAAGCTGGCTACTATATGTGGCCTGGTCCGTACGGTGAGTGGGGTTCGAGAAAAAACCTGCTTGCAAGCCTGGACCGCAGCCTTCAACGAATGGGACTCGACTATGTCGATGTCTTTTACCATCATCGTCCCGATGGTGATACCCCATTAGAGGAATCGATGGGAGCGCTTGCTCATGCTGTAAAATCAGGCAAAGCACTGTATGTCGGTTTATCCAATTACGGACCGGAGGAAACGAAGCAAGCAGCTATGATCCTTAAGAACCTTGGTACACCGCTGCTCGTCCACCAGCCTATTTATTCAATGCTGAACCGGTGGATTGAGAACGGATTGCAGGACGTGCTGAATGAAGTGGGAGCCGGCACAGTGGCTTTCTGCCCGCTTGGTCGCGGACAGTTGACGGGAAAATACATCGATAAGCTGGAAACTGAGTTTAAAACAGGCCAGCGCACACTGAAACCGGAGGCCGTATCTCAGGAGCGGATCAACAAATTCCGTGCGCTAGAGACGATCGCGAAGCGCCGCGGTCAGACGCTACCGCAAATGGCGTTGACATGGGCGCTACGCGAAGGCGGCGTCGATTCGGTGCTAATCGGTGCAAGCCGTGTAGGTCAAATTGAGGAAAACGTGCTAGCAGTACATGCGGATCCGCTATCAGCAGCGGATCTTCAAGAGATCGACCAGGTTATGCATAATATCGGGGATGTCCCCTGGTAATGTCAGAGCAACAATACGATTCATTAAACGAACAAATCAGTCAAGGCTTGAAAGACCCATTAAGCTGTCTCTTTTAAGCCTTGCGCGAAAGTGTGATGGAGAAAGTCCCTTCACCTTTTTAAACATTTTGGAGAACAGCAGCGGGTCGCTATAGCCAACAGAATAGGAGACTTCCGTGATGGACAGCTGCGAATTGTCCAGCAGATCGCTTGCTTTGTCCATCCGGATGTTCAACAAGTATTGCTGAGGGGAAACATTAAGAATTTCCTTGAAAAGAACGGACAGATAGACACGATCAATGCCAACTATGTGTGCGACCTCGGAAATGGAAACTCTTTGGTTATAGTTCATTCGAATAAACTCGACCGCTTTACGGATGTAGGCGTCTTTGGGCCGTACCTCGGGCAGTAGTTGACTCGTAGCAACCAACATTTCGATCCAATCGGCAAGTAACCTGAACAAAATGCTCTGTCTTCGCAGTTCACTGGTGCTGTGGTTCACGTCGCAGGCGGAAAATTCCTCCAAATAAGAATCAAACCAAAACAACGGGGAGTACCTGAATACGGGATGAAGGGGAGAAATGTGCGCCTGCTCGAATAGAGGTATAACCCCGTTACCCGAAAAGGCTATCCAAGAATAAATCCAAGGATCAGTTTGGTCTGCCTCCATGTAACAAAGAATGTTATCGTATACGATAAATCCTTCGCCTTGCTGAAGATGAAAGGTCTTACCGTCAATCTGGTAAACGCCTCTACCCGCATGGATAAACATGATTTTGTATTGTCCTTTGATGCCGGGTCCCCATGAATAGCTGGGTTCACAAACTTGTTTGCCGTGATAACAGTAACAAATATCCATCTGGTTGCGTTCCTCCTAAAATAGTACATCATGATATATAAGACCCTGAAAGTCACTTGCGATATGTCAATATACAGAGAAGAACAATTTATAACTACAAAATACATATGATATCACCCTCACAGGAAACTAGCCCCATTTCTCCGCATGTCTTTTAATGAGCTTGATCATTTCCTTCATAGCAGGTGAGGGCCATTTATCTTTGTGATATGCCAAATATGTTGATATTGCAGGACAGTCTGGTCCAACCTCTTCACCCTGAAGCTTGTAATGTTCTAGTTCCTCTTTAACGGAGAAAAAAGGAACCATGGAGATGCCTAAACCGCTCTTAACACATTAGCTCCCCAGCCTTCTTTCTCCAAGGCGACAAGGAAATCAATCTCACCGGTCTGAACAGCATGAGAGACATCTTGATAATCCAAAGATTTCAGAGAAAGATTGACTTTGGGATACATTTGTCTATATTCAACAAGCAATGATGGAATACGGCAGATCATTAACGACTCTGAGATTCCTAATGTCAAGTTGCCGGTAGGTTCATCATTGGTCGTTAGTGCCTGAGTGTAGAGCTCAATGATCTTAAGTGCATAAGGGAGAAACTGATGACCGTGATGGGTTAGAACCACCTTCTTACCTAAGCGATCAAAGATGGGCTTGCCGACCTCAGATTCCAATTCCTTAATATGTGTCGTCACAGAAGACTGAGCGTAACCCAAGTGTTCAGTTGCTTTTTTAAATCCTCCTGTTTCGACAATGGTTTTTAATGTGATCAAATAACGAAGTTCCATACGTCCACGTCTTTCGTTAATAACAGTTCAATTTTGTTGAATTAATCGTTCGATAACATCAATTTTACCGATAAAATATACCGGTTTATAATGTACTTGTTCGATGATCATAAATCAAGTATTGAATGTGTTACGAATGAATCTAATGTTAGAGGTGGATGTGAATTGGGACAACTAAATACATTGTTTAAGAGCGTGCAGATAGGTAATAACGTGTTAATTAACTGTGTAGGCGTAGCTCCAATGACACGTATCAGTGCTACATCGGAAGGATTAGCCACTGATCAAATGGCAGCTTACTATGCCTCTTTCGCTCGTGGGGGCTTGGTCTAATCATAACAGAAGGAACATATACAGATGAATTGTATAGCCAGTGTTATTTTAATCAGTCTGGTTTAGTGAATGAGGAGCAAATCACATCTTGGAAAAAAAGTGGTGGATGCTGTTCATGCAGCAGGCTCATCTATTGTTGTGCAGCTTGAGCATGCAGGAGCCTTATCACAAGGAAATCGATTCAAGTCCCAAAATCTAGCTCCGTCAGAAGTGCTTCCAAAGGGTGAACCTCTAGCTTTTTATGGTGGTGCTGAATCGTTTTCTACTCCGATCGCTGCAACGAAAGAAGATATTGAGGAAGTCATCCGTGGATTTGTTGCTTCAGCCGTTCGTGCGAAGAGCGTAGGATTTGATGGCGTGGAGATCCATGGAGCAAATGGTTATTTGCTTGATCAGTTCCTTACGGACTATACGAATCGTCAAACAGATGAATACGGTGGATCCATTGAAAACCGGATACGACTCTTGGTTGAAGTGGCTACTGCAATTCGCCAAGCCGTTGGCCCCGATTTTACAGTAGGCATTCGAATTTCCCAGGCTAAGGTTAATGATTATCAGCATAAATGGTCAGGAAAAGAGGATGAGGCCGAAGTTATTTTCATGTAATTAGGGCAAGCAGGGTTAGACTATAGGGAAAGGGGCACTTGCAAATCATGATTGGATAAAGAAGGTTAGAAATGGTGGTCCGTTATCTGAGCTGGATCAAAATAAAGTTTTAAGACCGGATGCAACCATTAAGGATTTCGAGATTAGTCAAAAGATAATCTTTGGGTAAACAACCATCTGGGGGCACGGTTATGGTGCGGATGTGCTGGAATAAAATCGAAGGAACCATCGAAGGATGAAAAGTCCAGAGCGGTGGTTCTTTTTTTCTTTTGTTACCTGTGCCATCATTGTAGATGGAGGGCGATGAACCATGTTCCAAGATTTTAAGCTTGTTGGTGACCGTCCGGTCGCGATACAAGTAAAAGAATATATTAAACGTTTAATTATAAAAGGGACGTTTCATAAGGATCAGAAGCTACCCTCCACACGAGAAATGAGCAGTGTGCTCAAGGTGAGTCGCAATACAGTTATTGCAGCCTATGAAGGTCTGGAGGACGATGGATTTACGTATACGATACCGAGTAGAGGCAGCTATGTGGCCGCTATGGTGGGCCGTTTGGCTGTGGATAACGGAGGGTCTGACGCCTCCTTCGCCTGGCAGATTAATTGGAAGACAAGAATGAGCAAGTACGCTGTATCGGCTGCAGAGCTTGATATGATGAAGCAGGGCATTCGCACCCCAAAAGGAACCATCTCGTTTACAAGCATCGCACCGGATGAGCAGCTGTTTGATCTGGGAGATGTAAGGCGAGCCTTTATGGATCGGATGGCAATCGAAGGGCAGGTGCTGCTCAACTACGGCTATGCCAAGGGTTACAAACCACTGATCGATTACCTGATGGGATATATGGAGAATAAGGGCGTCGATATAAGCGGCAAGGATATACTGATTACAAGCGGGTTTACAGAAGGCTTTGACATTGTGTTGTCGGCACTCCGCCCTTCAGCGCGCCGCGGTACGGTAATTTGTGAAAATCCAACCCATCACACAGCGATCAAAAATTTAAAACTACAAGGTTTTGAGATTACCGGTATTCCAATGGAGCGGGATGGTATTAATGTAGATCAGCTTGAAGCGGTATTGCAGAAGCAGACAAATAGCTTCGATCTCGCTTATTTGACTCCTTCCTATCACAATCCTACAGGCATTGTCATGTCGCCAGCAAAGCGAAGCGCTGTAATGAATTTAATGATGCGCTATCAGATTCCGGTGATTGAGGATGGTTTTAATGAGGAGCTGCGCTATTCAGGAGCTCATATTGCGCCATTAATAGCAACAGCAGGGCGAGGGAACGGAGTAATCTATATAGGCAGCTTCTCCAAGGTGCTGTTCCCTGGCTTGCGAGTAGGCTGGGTGCTTGGAGATCGAGCGCTGATTGACACTCTGGAAAGCATTAAGCGGGCGCGCACCATTCATACCTCAACGATCGACCAATCGATATTATATCAATATCTGCTCAATGGAAATTTTGAGAAATATGTAAAAAGAGCACGTATGGAGTATAAGCGCAAATACGAGCTTACAAAGGCATGCTGTGAAACCCATCTCTCTGAGGCGCAACTATCTGGCGATGGGGGCTTACATGTGTTTCTTACCTTTCCGTCAGGCGTAAATACGCGCCAGTTGCTTGAAGTATGCATAAATCAAGGGGTTATATATACACCTGGAGACAAGTTTTTTATACAAGAAGGTGAAGGGACGAATACTTTGCGGCTTGGTTTTTCCCGAGTAACCGATGAACAGATCGAGCGGGGGATTCAGATCATAGGCCAACAGGTGCGTAACTTTCATAAGGCATGTGGTCATAAGAACAACCTGTAATTGCACTATGATTTTTCAAGAAAATGGGGGGTCATGATGAAGATAGGCGTTATTATGGGAGGGACTTCCACTGAGCGTGAGGTTTCGCTGCAGACAGGTCAAGAGATGCTGAATCATTTGGACCGCAGCCGCTATGAAGTGGTTCCAATTGCGATTGATCAGCCAGCGGATTTAATCGCACAGGTTCAGCACGCAGGCATCGATTTTGCACTGTTGGCGCTGCATGGCCAATATGGAGAAGACGGCACGGTGCAGGGAGCGCTGGAGACACTAGGCATTCCCTATACAGGGAGCGGTGTTCTGGCAAGCAGCCTGTGCATGAATAAGCAGCTGTCCAAGATGCTGCTGAAGTCGGCAGGGGTGCATACGCCTGCAGGTCTCTGCTGGCAGGGAAGGGACGATTATGATCAGCAAGCGGTAGAGCAGTTGGGTTACCCCGTTATTGTGAAGCCGAATATGGGAGGATCCAGCATCGGCATCCAGCTTGTGCATAATGAGATGGAGCTTCACTCGGCTATTCAGGAGGCTTGCGGTTTGGATCAGACGCTTTTAGTTGAGCCTTTTATTCAAGGAACGGAGCTTACCTGCTCAATTGTGGATGGCGAGGTATTACCAATCATCGGAATTCGCTCCGCTCATTCTGAATGGTTTGACTATAAAGCGAAATATGAGATCGGCGGCGCTGAGGAGAAGGTAATCCAGCTTCCTCCCGTTATCGAGCAGCGTGTGCGCGAGACGGCACTTGTCAGCTATCGGCTGCTGCAGTGCAAGGTGTATGCAAGGGTCGATATGATTTTGTGTCAGGATGTACCTTATGTACTGGAGGTAAACACCTTACCCGGAATGACTGCTAACAGCCTGCTTCCGAAGAGTGCAGCTGCAGCAGGCATAACCTTTACGCAGCTGCTGGACCGTATTATTACTAGCTCACTTTATGAACGGAATCGGGAATGGGAGAAGGTTTAATATGTTTGATGGATTATACAGAAAATGGCGAAACTTTGTTATAATGGTTAGAACGGAACAGCGTTAAACTGATGTAGATTTGAAGAATGTGCAGTATTAATGCAATTTGATTTTGCTTCAAGATGGGGGAGGTGAAAATGGATATTTTAATCAGAGAACTGAAGGCTGAGGACGGTGAGCGTGGTACTAACATTGATGGTAGCTTTATCGTGGATTCTACCTTTGTCTTGCAATTAACGGGACAGCAAATCGAATATACGGTGAAGGAGAGGCCTATTAGCAAAAAAAGCTACGATGATGATCAGCTTGAGGAAGATACAGTTGAGGATTATTCGAACTATATCAGCAATCCCGATCAAATCATATATTTAGCGCTCGTAAATAATCAAGTTGTAGGTCAAATTGTTCTGAAAAGAAATTGGAACAAATATGCATATGTGGAAGATATCAAAGTCGACAAGCAATATAGAAGCCTCGGTATCGGTAAGAAACTAATCGAACAGGCTAAACGCTGGGCGAAAGATGGCGGAATGCCAGGGATCATGCTGGAGACACAAAGCAATAATGTTCGCGCATGTAAATTCTATGAAAGCTGCGGTTTTGTGATCGGTGGATTCGACTCCTACGTCTACAAAGGTCTAAATAGAGAAAGTGACGAGATCGCGATCTATTGGTATCTAATGTTTGCTTAGAACGACACACCTTTATTGAACAAGGGAGGACAAAAAGATGACTAAAAAGAGAATGGAATGGGAGGAAGGGAATTGGATCAATTCACCTCTATATGCCCGGAAAGAAGGAGATTTTCTTAAGGTTGCGCCTGAAAAGGGAAGAGACTTCTGGAAAAAGACTTTATATGGTTTTGAATTTGAGGATGGGTCCGCTCTATTATCGGATTGGAATCATAACACGGCGGTGGAAGTGTCGTTTCAACTCGCATCATTTACGGAGCTTTACGATCAGGCAGGTATTTTGTTATACCATGGCCCGGAGCAATGGATTAAAGCGGGGATAGAAATCAATGACGGCATTCCTCAGCTTTCCACAGTCGTAACCGCTGGATATTCTGACTGGTCGCTTGCGGCTGTGCCAGAGTGGGTCGGTGAAGAAGTCACCCTGCGCGCTTCCATCATCAAGGATGCTGTAATTATTCGCGCAAGGACGGAGCAGCACGGATGGCGAACGATACGTGTGGCGCGTTTTCCCTACACCACCGGAAATCAGGCCGGTCCTTATACCTGTTCGCCAACCCGAGAGGGTTTTGAGGTTACCTTTACTCGCTGGAACTTTACAGAGCGGGATCAAGACCTTCACAGTGATCCTCCAGTAGAACATCATTGAAAAACGACTGCACAACTGAGCACAGCAATATGAGATACTATAAACTAGCTTATATGCACATAAAGTAATGATTAAGAGCAAGCGTCTTATAATAAAATGGTTTTTAATGGACCCAAAAGGGAAGAGGTGTATTTGGGTGTGAAAGCCGGGACTGATGAGGATGGCCAAAGCGGAAAACTGCTACTTGACACATAAAATACATACTATAAAAATTCCGATTATGGCATTCCTAAGTTCAGTTTTTTCCGTAACAAAATGGGGTTAAAAAATATTTGATGTAAAGCATACCCCATAGAGTACACACAGGGTAGGTTAACATACTCAACTGTGTACTCTATGGGGCATATTTATATATGTCCTCATCCATTTTAAAGGTTATGCGGTTTAATATATTTATAGAGGAGATATGCCTTCCAGCATCTTACGGTCCTTCTCTTGGCAGGCAACTATTCCCCGAATGGCAAGTTCTCTTTAAGCGCCCACAGGTCATCATAGTTGAAAATACGGTGATCTGCCTTGGATAAATCCTGCTGGCCCGAGCCTGGGTTGTGTAAACCAATGCAGCGCATACCCGCACTCTTGGCCGCATGAACACCATTTCGTGAATCCTCAATAACAATACAATGGGCCGGGGCTATACCTAGCAGTTCGGCGGCATATAGGAAGATGTCCGGAGCCGGCTTACCCTGGGATACTTCTTCTCCGGTGATTCGAATATCAAAGTAACGGCCCAGTCCCGTTTTTTCCATAATGAGATCAATCAACGACCGTGGAGAGGAAGAGGCTACTGCAACCGGAATTCCTTTTTCCTGTAGCCAGTCCAGCCACCGTTCCAGTCCGTTGATCGCCACCAGGCCCTCGTGTGCTGTTATGGTCTGCATCACATTTTTTCGGTGATAGGCAAGCGCCTCTTCCAATGTATGAGTGAGTTGATGCCTGTCCAGCACTTGACGCCACATGGATTCGAGTGTCACTCCGACATAGGTATGGTGCTCTTCTTCCGTCATGGGTGCACCGAAATGGGCAAAGGAGCTGCGTTCAACTTCAAAATAAATCGGTTCGCTGTCTACCAACACCCCGTCCATGTCGAAGATGACCGCTTTGACCGGAACGGACGCTGATAGGTCTCCTGTGTATTCATTATTCGTCGGTGTAACATGATGGATGCTCGTCATGTCCATTCTCCCCCTTGTTAGTAGCTAAATTTAGTTGCCGGAGCCATTCGATTGCAGCACAATCTTGATCGCCTGCGACGAAGGCTGAAGTGTCCGCTCGCTGATATTGCATCCAAGCGTCTTGAAGGCTTCATGGTAGTCGTCCAGCGGATACGAGTGGGTAATGATTTTTTTGGCGGGAATGATTTGCTGCTCAATCAGGTAATGTGCCGTGGAGAACGTGCCCAGAGAATCAATGGAGCCGATGATTTTAAGGCTACGGTCAACTACCTCTTTCGGATTAAACGAGCTTATCCCATCTCTCAGCCCCACCAGCATCAAATACCCGCCGCTCGCAAGCTGGCTTAGTACCTCAGTGCCGACCACTCCTGTGGTGTCCACAATCATGTCCACCTGATTTTTTAACGGAGCCAGCTTATGAATGGCCGATTCCAGTGTGGCGTGCGCGGACCACCGTTCGGGGGCAATAGAATCCGCTATGGCGAGCCGTTCCTCCGAGATGTCAACAAGGCAACCAGTTACGCCTTTCGAAGCAAGAGCATAGCTGTACAGAATCCCGATCGGACCCGCACCTATAATAACGGTTGTGAAGTTAGGCAGCAGGTTAATCTGGTTGATTCCGGTCAGCATACAGCTCAGCGGTTCGGTCAGCGTCGCTTCTTCGTAGCTGATATGGTCCTTCAGCTTGTACAAAAAACGGTCCTCAGTCACATAATAATCGGTGAACGTACCGTCGGCGCTGACTCCGGTCTCTGTTACGGATTTGTGTGTGCAATGATTCTGTCTTCCTGTCCGGCACATTTCGCATTGCCCGCAGTAGTATGTTGGATCAATTACCACCCGGTCTCCAGGCTGTAGTGAACTGACGGCTGATCCTACAGCGATCACATCCCCCGCTGATTCGTGGCCCAAGATCGTGGACGGCACGGCATGATATTTGCCACTAATGATGCCTAGATCCGTACCGCATACGCCTGTCGCCCGAATCCGGACGAGTACATCGTTATCTTTTTTAATCTCCGGGATAGGTCTTTCCTCAAGTGCGACATCCCAAGCTGATTTGTATACCAGTGCAAGCATGAATAATTCCTCCTTTGGCCTATTGGGCAGATCGTTAGTGAAGGGTAGCAAGAACGGTGTCAAGCCGTTTAACAATTTCGACAATCTCATCTTCTGTAGCCGTGAGGGAAGGTCTCACTTTGACCACGTTGCCATAACCGTAACGGGAACCTCTGAGGATTAATTGCTGTTCCTCAAATGCACGATCGATAATTCCATTGCTTTTCACTGCATCCGGGCTATCGTCCTCGTCTACAATTTCCAGTCCCCACATCAGTCCGACGCCACGAGCCTCACCAATGCAATCATGCTTGTCAGCTATCTCGGTCAGCAGGGATCCGAGCAGGTTTCCTTTGGACCGGACGGCTTCCAGAAAACCGGGCTCGCTTACAACCTCCAGCGTGGATTTGGCTGCCGTGACCGAGATCAGATTGCTGCCCGAGGTAAAGGAATGCTCGTGCTTCTCCAGGACATCGAGACGAGACTGCATCAAGACCGCCGCAACCGGGACACCAATGCCGCCCAGACCCTTAGCAAGAGTAATAATATCCGGTTGGATGTCAAACAGCTCACTTGCGAACATGTAGCCTGTCCGCCCAATCCCAGTCTGCACTTCGTCAGCAATCAGAATCATCCCATGCTCATCGCATAACTGACGGAGACGCTTGAAATATCCTGCAGGCGGGATGATATTACCTCCGTTGCCCAGAATGGGTTCAATAATCATGCAGGCCACAGAGCCTGAGCTTGCATATTCAATGGCGTCCGATATGGCTTCAATACAGTGATGACCACACTTGTCTGGTGAAGAATTAAAGGGACAACGATAGCAGTAGGGGGCAGGCACATGCAGAGAATATGCCGCAGTTGAATTGGGAAAATTCTTGCGGCGAAAGGCATTACCGGAAATGCCTGTTGCGAACTGGGTCTGTCCATGATGTGACAGATGCAGGCTGATGATATCAGTTGCTCCGGTATATTTCTGGGCCAGTTTCACAGCACATTCATTCGCCGTGGAGCCGGTAATATCTCTCATCCACCCGGCATCGATGCCGTTCGGGGCATATTGGATTAGATGGTCTAGGACTTCTTCAACGTAAGGCTCGGTAAAGGATGAAGACATGTGGGCAAGATTGGCGACTTGCTCCTGTACTTTGGAGACGACATGAGGGTGATTATAACCGAGCGACAGATTGAAGGTGCCAGATACGCCATCCAAATACTCCTTACCTGAATCGTCAATCAAAGTAATGCCTTTTCCGTATCTGAAACGTTCTTTGGTCAAGGTATGCACGATATTTCCCCTCCATATCAGAATATACATTTCATTAAGTCATCCTTAAAAAGAGTAACGCCCAATCAGCATAACGAGGCTGAACTCACCTCCCCAAAATAAGAAAATCACCTTCCTTGTCCTAATGGACAAAGAAGCCACAATTTGACTGTTCCTGCGATTTCACAGATATGAGAGATAACCGCAGCAACAGAATCTGCCCGAAAAGCAAAAACGCGATAGGCCTCACCTCCCCTAAGGACTAAAACAATATCATCCTTCCTTGCCCTGATGGACAAGGGAGTCAATTACTCGGCTGCCCCGATTATTCCACAGATGTGTGAGAATAAGTGCCAGCAGCAAAATCAAAGTAAATCCTCCTAAGATCCAGAGGCTAGCTGTCACTGGCCATTCGCTCATGCTCCAGCCTATTACGTATTGAAGCACTGAGCCGCCAATTCCGCCTGACGCAATCAGAATACTGGTCGTCCGCTCCGTCATTCCCGGAATCAGTACGTTGGCGTAGACAAGTGCGATACAGAAGAGTCCAGACATGAATATCCCTGCACCAAAAATTAGAAGGTATGTAGCCCATTGGCTGGATATAAACACCATAGCGACTAAGAAACAGAAAGTTCCAATTGCACTCCATAGCAGATAAGGAATATATCCTGCTGATTCTGCAATCCTTCCTGAGAACATACGACCAATGATCATTGCAATCCAAAGCACGCTGACACCTAGCGAGGCAACAGATCCCTGAAGTTGTAGCGTTTCGGTCAGAATAGAAGGTAGGAAGTTCATGAGTCCAAGTTCAAGACCCATATAAACAAAGAAGAAAATAATGAAGATTCCTAGCAATACACGATGCTGTCCTGAGTAACGGGCTTGTTCAACTGAACGCTCAGTAGTGCGGATGTCTGCTTGAGTGAGGTGAGTGGAGGCGGAAACAGGCATGGTAAGCCAAAATAGCAATAGGATAAAAGTGAGAAAGGAGATGGTGTAAAAGGTTAGATTCCAAATTCCAAACCAGATATACAGGCTAACGATCGCAGGCATAAGCAGTGCACCAAGTGCAAAATAGACATCCAGCTTGGACATCGCTACGGCTTTTTGCTCCTCCGTAAACTCAATGGTGAACGCTCCGATGGATGATTCAATAATGCCTGAGCCGAAGCCAATCCATATGGCCATTACAATGACCCAATTCCAAGAGGGAAGTAGGCCCAAGATAGTACATGAGACGACAATACTCCCCAAGGCAATAGCAAGCATGGACTTGCGGCCCATATGTAGAGCCATGAAGGGAGTGAGCAGAACACCGACAAGAAAGCCAAAAAACTGCAAGAACAGCAGTAATCCACCATCGCTGTACCCCCGTCCATAGTGAGGCAGTAAAGTCGGCAGTAATGTCCCAAGCACCACGCTGGTGACGCCGATTAATAGATAGAAAGCACAACTTAAAGCGAAAAGTCTCTTCAAGGCCTGTCCCTCCATAAGGTCATATTTTTTTATATGAGCATTGTTTTTACTAGAATATACCATTACTCTGGAAAAGTATATATATAATTCCACAGAAATTGTAAAAATAAATCGATAAACTCTTAATAATATGCATCCTGCTCCTTATCAACGTGATACACATCAGTTTTATCTTACAGGGGGACTATCAGGGTTATGGTATGAAAGATAGATTATTCGCCTGTACTTTCGTACAATTGACTTTGATTTAGAAGTTGATCCATACTTCAAATGAACGGTTGACTAAAAAACATTGGAGGGATCTTTCATGCGTTTGGGAGGAAAAGTTGCGGTCGTTACAGGCTCAGCATCAGGAATGGGGAAAGCGATTGCAGAATTATTTGCAAAAGAAGGGGCAAGTGTTGTTCTTTCAGACCTGAACATTGAAGGAGCAGAAGCGGTTGCAGCAGGAATTAAATCAGCTGGAGGAAACGCCATTGCAATAAAAACCAATGTTGCTGATTTGAATGATATACATGCTTTGATCGATACAGCTGTTAATGAATTCGGAACTCTCGACATTTTGGTTAACAATGCGGGCGTTATGGATAACATGGCGCCAGTAGGGGATGTGGACGACGAGAAATGGGATTTGATATTCGATATTAATACAAAAAGCGTTATGCGTGCGATTCGCAAAGTCATCCCGATCTTCCTGGATAAAGGAAATGGAGTAATTATAAATACGGCATCCACGGGTGGCTTCAGTGGTGCGCATGCAGGCGCTGCCTATACCGCCTCAAAGCATGCGGTAGTCGGTATTACGAAAAACACGGGATTTATGTATGCTCAAAAAGGCATCCGATGCAATGCCATTGCGCCAGGTGCAACAGCTACCAACATTACTTCAACGATTCATAACTTGAATGAGTTTGGCGCATCTCGAACGAAGGTCACGCAAGGCGTAATTCCTCGTGTAGGGCAGGCTGAAGAAATCGCGAAAATAGCCCTTTTCTTGGCTTCAGACGAGTCGAGCTTTGTGAATGGGGCAGTTATTGCTGCTGATGCGGGTTGGACGGCAGGATTCTAATCAAAGTTGTGGCCCGGTTCTACTGTTGACAACAAGCTAACAAACATGAGAATTACAAATCCCCCTGACCAAAGTTTCGTGGCAGGGGGATTGTTTAATGTAAGTTCTAGTTCACATACTTCTCTATGGTGCTTCGGACTGCTCCGGGACCTGATAGCATTTCATGAAACATGGCTTCAATCTTGTCGCCCAGACCAATCTCATATAATCGGACGCCGAACAGTTTTTCATCCTCAAGGAGGTTGCGAACCCCAGAGGTCTGATCGCCCAGCTTCGTATCCTGCAAATACCCCTGCAATGTATCCAGTAACGGGTCCGGACTGAGTGTGAAGGGTGCTCCTTGATCATCCACCCCCAGCAAATAACGACACCAGATCGCAATGGTCAAGGGAATAGCAGTCAGGTCGGTGGGATCAAGCCCTGCTGTGCTAACATACGACTTTATGGTTTCGCCAAAACGGATGCTCATCTTTTGGGAAGTATCTGTTGCAATCCGCTGTGGCGTATCTGGAATATAGGGATTGGCGAAGCGTTCCTGCAATACCTCGTTAATGAACGCTTGAGGTTGGATAATTCCGGGATCAACCACAACAGGCAAGCCTTCCTTGTTGCCGATGGTTTCCACCAGACGACGCAAGGTGTAATCCTTCATTTCATCTGCAATGAGCTGATAGCCGAGCAGACACCCGGAGAGGGCCAGCGCTGTATGTAGCGGATTGAGACAGGTCGTGACTTTCATCTTCTCCACTTTGTCTACCGTATCCCGATTCGTGAAGATGATGCCAGCTTCCTCCAGTGCAGGTCTCCCGTTTGTAAACTTGTCTTCAATGACCAAATACTCGCTAACCTCAGCATTGACAAAGGGAGCCGTATACGTATGCCTGGAGGTAACGACAATTTCCATGTCGGCTAACCCCAGCTCTCGAAGAGCAGATTGTACCTGTAAGGAAGGGCGGGGGGTGATTTTATCAATCATAGTCAGCGGGAAGGTTATTTTTTCCTCATTCTGCAGATAGTCTGCAAATCCTTTCTCTACCAGGCCTCTGCGCGTCCACTCCTTGGCGATAGCAATCATACTATCCTTTAACAGATCGCCGTTATGGGAGCAATTATCCATGCTTACCAAGGTCATTGGATGCTGTCCCTTTAAATAACGCCGATAGGCAAGCGAAGTAGCTATGCTCATCACATGCACCGGCTGTTCAGGACCATTCACTAAATCCCTCTCCACAACAGCCAGATACTTACCGTCGGGCCCGGTGAGGCCGTATCCTTTTTCCGTGACAGTGAAGCTGGCCATTTGCAGAGTCGGATTTTCAAATACTTCAAGCAAACGGAGATAGTCGTCCGGACGATTCTGCTCCGTTGCAAGGCTCTCAACGATGCTTGCGACCACACTTTTGTGAAATTTACCGTCTGCACTCATTAACACCAGTAAGGTTAGATTGTCGTAAGGCTTGTAGGCTTTGTCAATCATTCCAAAATCAAAGGTTTCGGCCGCAATTATACCTGTATCCGCTTTCAAACTATTCAGCAGTTGTTGCTGTGCATTGGCTACGAACCCCCGAAAAATATTGCCTGCTCCGAAATGCACCCATTGCGGTCTAACTCGGGTGTTATGGGCTACAAGTTCCAGATCATACTTCGGCAGTTCGATGCCTACTGCTTCCCAGGCCGCCTTATCTAAAAGACCTTTCCGGTCAAGCTGGAGCATCTATTTCACTCCTTTGCTTTGAGCGAGACTATCCCAGACACCCAGCAAGTACATAACTCCCAGTGCACGGTCATACAAACCGTATCCTGGCCGACAATTCTTTTCTTCTCCCCATAGATGTCTACCGTGATCTGGGCGCACATATCCCTGATAGCCTTTTTCGTGATAAGCTCTAACCACTTCCGGTATATCGACGCTTCCGTCTTTCCCGCGATGTGACACTTCAATAAAGTCGCCATTCTCAAACACCTTGACATTACGAATATGCGCAAAATGAATACGATCATGGAACTCCCGAATCATAGCTGGCAAATCATTCTCGGGGTTAGTCCCCAGTGAGCCTGTGCAGAAGGTTAGACCATTATATGGACTGTTCACTGCATCCAGGATGCGCCGGATGGTCTCACGACTTCGAACAATTCTCGGCAGCCCGAAGATGGGCCATGCCGGATCATCAGGATGAATGGCCATCTTGATATCAACCTCCTCGCAAACCGGGATGATGCGCTCAAGAAAATACTTTAGGTTATCAAACAACTTGTCTTCTGTGACATCCGCGTAAGCAGCAAACAGTTCATCCAGTCTCGCCAACCGCTCCGGTTCCCAGCCTGGCATCGTGAACTTCCCGGCTCCTTTGAGAATCCGATCCACCATTTGGTGGGGATTATCGGTGATGGCAGCCTTTTCATAAAAGAGGGCGTTGGATCCGTCAGGCAGCTCTTTATACAGTTCCGTTCTTGTCCAGTCAAAAATAGGCATAAAGTTATAACAAATCACCTTGACTCCCACTTTGGCCAATTGGCGAATGGTATCAATATAAATGTCAATATATTGATCGCGGGATGGCAGGCCGATTTTGATATCATCGTGGACATTTACACTCTCTACGACTGCCGTACTAAAGCCCTTGCTTGTAATCTGATCAGCTACCTCCTGAATTCGCTCCATTTCCCATATTTCACCGGCTATCTTTTCATGTAAAGACCAAACAATGCCCATAACTCCTGGAATTTGCCGGATATGATCCAGTGTAATAATGTCATTGCCTTCCCCATACCATCTCCAGGTCATGTTCATAACGATACCCTCCCTGATTGATTTTTTTAATCTTGTATACAAGATTGACTTGATCATAAAATGCAAAGTTTATCCTTGTCAATGACAATTTTTGAGGAGTCTATCACATCAAAATGCTTTATAATAAGACTAGATTTATAAAGTGAAGGCAGGAATGTTATGTTTACAAAGGAAGAAATCAAGCAGCTTTTGAAAAATGATATTTTGTCGTTGACCTTAAAGCCTGGGACTCTGCTCAGCGAGACGACCTTGTCAGAACGCTTCCAGTTGTCCAGAACTCCGCTGCGCGATGTGCTGAAACAGCTTGCGCTGGAGTCTTATATTGATATTTATCCCAAGAAGGGGAACATTGTCTCTTATATTGATCTGGAGTCCGTAGAACAAATGAGCTACTTGAGAAGCGCAGTGGAAAAAGAGATTATGAAGGAGCTTTCTACGCAATTTGCATTAAGCGATATACAGAAGCTGAGCGAAATTTTGGACAGGCAGAGGGCTCTCATTGATGACGATCATGCTACGGATCAATTTCTCATTTTGGACGATCAGTTCCACCATACTATGTTCCAATTGGTGGGCCGAGAATTTCTTTGGCAGCTGATTCAGCAATCAAATGTTCACTATATCAGATATCGCAAGCTCCATATGCTGGAAGCAGGGAAGCTGATGGAAATCTGGCATGAACACCAAACTATGCTTGAATATATGTTGAATCAGGATACAAGCAAAATGGATGATCTGGTTCACCATCATCTCCGAAAGGATATACATTCTCTCGAATTCCTCCGGCAGTTCGCTGACTATATCAAGAAATAATGCTGGCCTGTGTTATTCATTTTTTTGCTCGTGAGTCTAGTTGTTTGCCGTCAAGCGGTGGATGGAATTGAAGGATTTTCATAGAGGTTCGATATCTTGTATACAAGACAAGTGTAATCCTGCTTGAATATACGCATAGGAGAATGTGATAAATTAAAGCATGACCAATTGAGCAATGCTTCCTTCGACTTATTATTTATGTAAACGGATTCAGTTGAAACTATAGTAGAGCGTTGTTGACACACTAAGCCCCTTGCCACTTCGTAATTGTAAATAGAAGGGCAAGGGATGGAAAGTGAAGATTCTATACCCCCGAATAGGCCATAAAACCACCATCTATAGGAATGACTGCACCGGTCACAAAACCGGAAGCGGTTTCATCTGCCAGCCAAAGCAGCGTTCCGAGGAGGTCTTCAGGCTCACCGAAACGGCGCATAGGGGTGTGGGCAATAATCTTGGCCGAACGCTCGGTAAGCGAGCCGTCCTCGTTGGTGAGCAATTGTCGGTTCTGCTCTGTCAGGAAAAATCCGGGGGCAATGGCATTCACCCGAATGCCAGATTCGGCTAGATGTACGGCCAGCCACTGGGTGAAGTTGTTGATGGCGGCTTTGGCAGCGCTGTAAGCGGGAACCTTGGTCATTGGGCTGGGAGCGCTCATGGAGGATATGTTAAGGACCACAGCGCCAGGTCGTCCGATCATGCCTTTGGAAAAAACCTGTGTTGGGATTAAAGTCCCGATAAAATTTAAATCAAGCACATTGCGGAAGCCAGGTACACTGAGATCGAAAAAGGTAGTGATTCCAGACTGGTTCAGATCTTCAGGATGAAATGTCTCCAAACTCGTATTCGCACTGGGGTGGTTGCCGCCTGCTCCATTGATCAGAATATTGCACGGACCGAGCAGACGACGGACCGTCTCCTCAGCCTGCTTCACGCTTTCAACATCGGTCACATCGCAGGCAACAGCGATGGATTCTCCACCACTCTCACAAATTTCCTTGGCTATCAATTCGCCCTTATCAGCAGTACGGTTCAAAATAGCGACCTTGGTACCCTGGCGGGCAAGTTCCTTGGCCATGGAGCTGCACAACACGCCGGAGCCGCCGGTTACCACAACTGTTTTTCCAGACAAAGCCGGATGCAGGGGAAGACTAGTCAATTTACATTCCTCTTTTCGTTGGAAGATAAGCCCGCATTACGCTTATACGCGTTCCACAAGCTGTCATGAATTTTATCCTAAAACTATAACAGATGATCTTATCTAGCTTTCTTTCTAAATTCCCTAGGTGTCATAAATACCGTTTGTTTAAAGACCTTACAAAAATACATGGACGAGTTGAAGCCACATTCGTTACCAATCTCGAGTATCGTTAACTTTGTATTGATCAGCAAGTTGCAAGCATGTTGAATCTTAATGTTATTTAAATATTGAATAACCGTAAGTCCCGTGGCTTCTTTAAAACGATGACACAAATAATATTTGGACATGTAAAACGACTTTGCAATATCTTCGATTTTGGTGATTTTGTTATAGTTTTGGTTGATGTACGACAGAATAGGTTCAAAGTTAGCGTTCTTGGAAGACGGCTGCTCCACTATTTGGGCATTCTTCTTCTTATTATTTAATAGAGATAACAGCTCAGCTAAAAGTATAAAAATACGGTCACTCTCACCCGAGACGTTTTCTTTCTCCAGGGACTTTAATAGTCTTTTCACTTTCGCAAATACTTCTTCTTTCAAAGAGATAATTTCTGTATCAAAGCAGCCTAATAAAGATTTTATTGCCCGTTCCGTAAAATATAATCGCAAGAAACGCTCCGTAAAATAGACACATGTTCTGGCACAACCTTGATTTTGGTAGCTTTTATGGAACAGATTTGGTTTAAACAGTGCAACATCATGCAGCTTAATGTCATAGATGGAGTCCTGGATCAAAATCTGATGATACCCTTTTTCTAGAAAATAAAGTTCATATGCATCGTGATAATGAAAATTGGTCATGTTGTGGTCTGCATCATGGACGACATACTCGATTGAAAATAGGGGGTGCGTATGACTTACATCAACAACCATTGCTCAACCTCCATCCTATAGCAATATAATATAACAAATCGATAATTCGGCAACATATTAAAAGATTATTGCTTGGTATTCAGGTATAGTTTATCTACCAGATTTTCTTCCGAATGGAGCACATGAGGAGGTTAGACACTTGAAATCACACCAAGGAACCCAGAATGAATTTGAACTGTTGAAAAGAAATCACGAGGTGCCTGTTTTTGTTTCCGAAACGGAAAACAGCGCGGTGCATCTTGCTTTTTGCAATCTTATGCGAGATATTGATTGGGTTTGCGGTTGTAAGCTAGTGCGAGCAAAAGAAATGGACCAAAGCAGCATCGTGATCGGCACGATCACAGACAATGAGCCGTTACTCGCTTATCTGCAAGATAAAGGGGTATCGCTGAAAAAACTGATGCTGGAGGATGGCTCGTATCGGTGGGAAGCGTTTCTTCAGGAAGTCATTGACGGTGTGTTATATATCATAGGAACCGACAGGCGCGGTACCATCTTCGGAATCTATGACCTGTGCGAGGCGATGGGTGTGTCTCCGTGGTATTACTGGGCGGACGTACCGGTGAAAACCTGCGATGTATTTTGTTTGCCTTTGGATCTCTCCAAAGCAGATTGGCCAGCGGTTCAGTACCGGGGAATTTTCCTGAATGATGAGGAAGAGCTTGATGACTGGACCAAGATTCATAATCAAGATGGCACAATCGGACCTGACGCGTATCAATCTATTTTTGAACTTTTACTTCGTCTGAAAGCCAATTTCATTTGGCCTGCCATGCATGTGAATTATTTTAATGAGAATCCCGAAAATGGAGCACTCGCGGAAAGAATGGGGATTGTAGTAGGCACGTCGCATTGCGATATGTTGCTTCGCAGCAACCAGAATGAATGGGGGCCATGGCTCGCAGCCAAGGGTTATGACGACGTCTCATACGATTATTCCATCGAAGGTCGAAATCGCGAAATTCTACAGGAATATTGGCGGGAAAGTGTCGAGAAGAATAAAAATTACGAGGTGTGTTATACAGTTGGTATGCGTGGAATCCATGATTCCGGATTTCATACGCAGTCCATTGATGAGGATAATTCCATGTCTAAGGAAGAACGGGCAAAAGCCAAGAGTTCTCTCTTAGGAAAGGTTATACAGGATCAAAAGCGAATTCTCAAGGACGTGATCGGCGAGTCAAAAGAAAATGCTTCATTACAGACATTTATCCCGTACAAAGAAGTATTAGAGCTATATGACCGAGGTCTTGATCTACCTGAAGGTGTGACCCTCATTTGGGCAAACGACAATTTTGGGCATATGCGCCGATATCCGAATGAGAAGGAGCGTCAACGCAGTGGAGGCAACGGTTTGTATTATCACAATTCTTACTGGGCAGCTCCAGGAACGGCGATGAGTTATCTTTTTATCAATTCAATTCCATTGGCCCATACAGGGAATGAATTGAAAAAATCGTATGAATCGGGAATCCGGAAATTGTGGATTCTGAATGTTGGCGGGTTGAAGCCCCTTGAACAGGATATGGAATTCTTTTTGCGATCTGGCTGGGAAGCCGGCAAAGAAGAAGGAATGACCAAGAATGCATCTCAATTCGTCGAATCTTGGATAAACGCCAATTTTTCCGGCAACCACGGATCTGAAGCTGCGGAAATATACGAAACATTTGCACAGGTCACTAACGTACGAAAGATCGAACATATGCAATCCAATGTGTTTTCACAAACTGTATTAGGTGATGAAGCAGGGCGTAGATTAATGCGGTTGGAGGATGTTTTTCGTCGAGGCAATGCCATAATGTACAGCCTTCCGGTGCAGGAGCGGGTTGCATTTTTCCAGATGTTTCTCATGAAAATTCACGCATCGTATTATACCAACCATGAGTTTTATTTTGCCGACAGAAGCACGCTTTCTTATGAGCGCGGAAACATGCAGGCTGCTGACCTATATGTGGAGCTTTCGGTAAAAATGGCGGACTACAAACGAAGAATGCTTCATTTCTATAACGCAAAAATGAGTGAAGGCAAGTGGAACGGAATCCTGACACCGGAAAGTTTTCCACCACCGCCTACCGCCTTGTATCCTGCGCGAAAGCCCGCATTGAAAATTGCTCAAGGTGGCATGAGAATCGACCTTTGGAATGAAGAAACAACGCTGCGCTTTTCCATCCATGGTCAGAAACAAAAATGGTTCGAGATAGGAAACCAGGGGAACGGGACCATTCCATTCACGATTGAGGTAATGGAAGACGCTGATTGGATCATCCTTTCCGAAAGTGAAGGATTGATCCAAACGGAGAAAAGAATTCTTGTCTCGGTCATTGATCCACATAAACATGCTGGAAAGACTGCACAACTAAGCGTCCGAAACCATAAAGATATGACTTCTGTTCCAATAAAGGTGCAAGTTGAGGAAGGTGTAAATGTTCCTGAAACATTTTACGGACATATAGAGGCAGACGGGTATGTGTCTATCCCAGCAGCCTCCTACGATCATAATGTTCCTGGTGCAGATTCGGCCGATAATTCCGGTTGGGTGGCCATACCGGGGATGGCAAGGTATGAGGGAGCCGCGATGATGGCCTGGAGCGGTGAACTACGACCGCTTGCAGGAGAGCTTAAGAATCATCCATATTTAGGATACGATATTTTTTTGAAAGAGGCTGGGCAGTTTACCTTAGAGATTCATCGTTTTCTTACTTTAAATTCGACAGGCAATATTCGTTTCGGTATTGGAGTCGATGATACAGCACCCATCCTGGTAGAATCAGAGACTCGTGACGAGTGGTTGGGGGCTTGGCAGGAAGCCGTCTTTAATAACGGTGAGAAAATGAGAGTGGAGCTGCCCTACCTGGCTTCCGGTATACATGTCTTAAAAATTTATATGGTAGATCCTTATGTCACTATCAACAAGTTCGTGATATATACGAAAGAGCAAAAAACGAGCAATTTAGGACCGATTTCCAGTGAGCATCATCATAGGCTGGTTACCGATCATGGACTGGAAAGTTCTACTGTGAATTGGAATGAAGTCGAACAATTATGTAATCAATTTTACGAAACGGGAGAGCATGAAGTACCTCTTCCCGTCGTCCTTTATGCCACAAGAGATTTTTACGCCACCATCGATGAAATCTTCTTGAAATGTTTTGATGTTCCGCAGACCACGTTAGGGGATAAACGCTATGCAAACATTTGTGATGCTGATGGTACAAAGGATGTTATAAAAGAATTTGGTGCGGGTATGTTTATCGAATCGAACGGCATCGTTGCGATCGAAGCCGAATATGCGCTGGAAAACTCTGAAAATGCATATCTCACGTCCAGTAAAGACGGTACTGCTATTCATTGGAGCCACTTACAGGCAGAAACCAATGGAAGAACAGGTTTCGCCATGCATGTCTCTGAGCCTGGAAGGCAGTGGGATAACCCGGATATTGCTCCAGCGATGCATTACAAAATAAACATCACGAATTCAGGTCTTTACCATATTTGGATTTTGGTTCGACATCATAACGACCAATCCGATTCATGCTACTTATCGCTGGACGGCGTAGTAAGACCGTTATCCGAACAACTGGGCAAGGGCACACTGCATACGTATAACACCGCTCAAGTGTACTATTGGTGTTTACTGTCGGATTTGGAATTGCCCAGTGGTGTTCACCTGTTTTCGATCTTAGCTCGAAAGTCACAACTCAGAGTCGACCGGATATATATGACACAAGGGAGCGAATTACCGCCTGTGGATGCTCTCTGGACGGATTCGATAAGAAAACAGTCCTAAGCTAAAGCAGCGTCTCCATGCTGAAAGAGCGGAATCTAGATACATGTTGAGATTCCGCTCTTTTTTTGATAAATAGTAAAAGAAACAATTCATTCCTGAAGATTCTTTAGTATAAGTTTCAAGTGTTCTCTAGCTGATTGATTCAATGGTTGTAAGGGCAAAGGAAGACTGGGACTTGAGATTAAGCCACTTATTTCTGCTGCTGCTGAAACAACACGAAGGCTACCATACTGATGAAATAACGTCCAAATAGGTTCAAGTAGTGTCGAGAGTCGTTCTGCTTCGTCAGCAAAACCGTCCTGGGCCAATCGGGTTATTTTTAGACATGCCTTTGGAAACAAACCAGCGAGAACGGAGTACCATGCTTCACAACCTGCATTCAAGCCGGTGACTGCAAATGAATCTCCACTTACTCCTATAGTTACATGGGGAGGAATCGACTCTCGTAGTTTTTTGATGCGTGTCTTGGCTGCTTCGGGATCAGTAGGTACTCCGGGAATCTTAATAGAACCAACATGAGGTAACTCAGCAATTCGGCCGTGCAATTCGTCACTGAAATGAAAATGGGAGGTACCTGGATTATCATAGACACAAAGTGGAATGGAGAGTGAACGGGTTACCTGTTCATAGAGTGAAAATACTTCTTCATTCGTTAGTGCTTGATAGGAGATAGGGGCTAGCAGCACTGCACTTGCTCCTGCTTTTTGTGCATCTTCCGCTAATCGAAGTACTTCTAAGGTACGAATCGCACTTATACTTGTCATCACGGGAATCCCGTCTGCTGAGTGGACAGCAAGTTGAAGAACCCGGAAACGTTCTTCTCGATTAAGATATGCATAATTTCCAGTTGAACCCAATGCCCCAATTGAGTCTACACCAGCTGCAACTAATCGTTGAATCAGTGCTACAAATGCTTTTTCGTCAATGCCTGTCTCATTCACCGGGGTGAGTGGAAAAGCAGATAATCCGTGGAACATAAAGTTACACTCCTTTATGAATTGACCTTCAAAATACAAACACATTATAAAAATGAATTAGACACAATTAAAGTACCAATTAAGAGACAAATAACTGTACCAATTCTTTTAGAGAAACTTAAAACTGAAAACAAAGATTCTGTATTGAAATTAATATAATGATATTATGCCTTCAGATCAGGTCAGTTGAATAAGAAAGATAAAAAGCATTCTACATTGAATGCTTTTTATCTTTCTTATGATTTGGTGATGTACCAGAGTGTGTTAATATGCGGTCTAATACTTTTCCAGTGAGGGGCATGAAATAATTGAGTATTACCCCCCCTAAACAAACAGTTAACAAAGTTCCAATGCCAATGGGTCCATTTAAAATGAATGCTATGATCAAGAAGATAAGGTAAATGAATGTTCTCGAAAAAAATAGATTTTTTCCAGTTAATTCTTGTATGATTATGGTTAATCGGTCAACTGGAATGGGTGCAAAGTTTGTCTGTAAATAGGTTGCAGTTCCTAATCCCACAATAACTAAACCAATTCCAAAACAAACAACTTTGCTGTACCATAGTTCAGGTGTTATTAAATCCTGCAATAAAAAAAGCCACATATCAATACCAATCCCCGTTATAAATGCTGTTAACAACCCCAAAACTTCTGGTCTTTGTCTTTTTAAAAGTGAATTACAACAGATCAAGATTAAAGCCATTATGATTTCCCAACTTCCTACAGTAAGCCCCACATTTGTGGATAGTCCTACCAATAGTGCATCAAAAGGTGATGTCCCAAGGTCTGATTGTATAGTGAAAGAAATACCAAGGGATAATATAAAAATTCCTATTACAAAAAAAACATATTTCACTTTACTCGACCTCTTTATTATAATTTCAAGTTGCAAATGCAACAAAATTAGGGTAGATTAAATATATACTATGTTTATTGCATTTGCAACAAAATAGAGGCAAAGGAGTTCATTATGAAGGAAGTACTTCGTGAAATTGGAATGATAGCAAGGGCATTAGATTCTATCAGTAATATTGAATTCAAAGAATATGACCTTACAAAAGGACAGTATTTATACCTTGTACGAATATGTGAAAACCCAGGAATTATTCAAGAAAAGTTAGCTGAGATGATAAAAGTAGATCGAACAACAGCATCTCGCGCTATCCAAAAACTTGTAATTAATGGTTTTATTGAAAAGAAAGAGGATCAGCATAACAAAAAAATTAATAAACTCTTTCCAACAGAAAAAGGAAACAGTGTTTATCCTTTCATAAAAAGAGAACATGATTATTCGGATCAAGTTGCATTAGCGGGATTTTCGGAAAGTGAAGTAAACACTATTTTTACTCTTCTTCAAAGAGTAAGAAAAAATATAAGTGATGAATGGGAATTTGTGAAAAAAGGGAACAAAAGAAATTATTAATTGATTTATATGAAGGAGCGATATAGTTATAATGAATGTGAAAATGATCAAATGCAGCTGTGAAGATGTACAAATACTCCAAGAAATAAGCATTGAAACCTTCAACGATACTTTTAAAGATCAAAATTCACCTGAAAATATGCAAGCCTATCTGGAAAGAGCATTTAACTTGAAACAGCTGGATAAGGAATTGGCTATTGTCTCTTCAGAAATCTTTTTCATCTATTTCAATGAAGAACTTGCCGGATATTTGAAGATCAATATAAATGATGCCCAATCCGAAAAAATGGGTGATGAGTCACTCGAAGTGGAGAGGATTTATATTAAAAACAAATTTCAAAAACATGGGCTGGGTAAGCATCTGTTAAATAAAGCTATCGAAATTGCACTGGGACATCATAAAAAGAAGGTTTGGCTCGGTGTATGGGAAAAAAATGAAAATGCCATTGCTTTTTATGAGAAAATGGGGTTTGTTCAAACGGGTGCACACTCTTTTTATATGGGGGATGAAGAACAGATTGATTTCATAATGACCAAAACATTAATACTATAATTGAATTTAAAAAGATTTTCTAGGGTTCCGCGATGTCATATCGGCTGGTCCAAGAGAAAACTCACAGTCGTTGTACTGTGTCACGGAGGGATAAGAGCCTGGGAGAAAAACTGCTGTATGCAGTATGATCTCAGGCTTTTTTTTCATTACTGCTTTAGTTCCGCACTACATTTGCAGCGTTATCAAAAACTGGTATTGGAGCTTTGGTCGGGGCCATACTGGATATGATCCTTTATGGTGAACCGCGTAATACCACGAGAATTTTATTCATTGCGATAGTACTCAGTTCAGCGGTTGGACTGAAGTAGGTAAGCTGAATAATGATGGGATTTGAAGAAAAACTCCCTATACTGCGAAAGCAGCGAGGGAGCTTGCTAATTTAAATATTTAATTCAAAGAGCTGGAAGTTACAGCTTCATCTGACCAACCTCCAGCCTGCCCAGCTCAATGATCCCGTTGCTAAGACCATGATGTCCTTCGTCATTGGGGTAAAGTGACAGACTTGATTTGAGCTGCGGTATTTCCGTAAATATCCTTCGCCAGCACGAGAATATGCAGTGTATCAGCTTGGGAGGCGCCTCCCTGCTTGAATTTAGTAGTTGGGAGCGCTGCTGACCAATTAGCTTTATCTTCTGTAATAGCGACACGCATGCCATTGACATAAACTTTGAGCTGCGTGATTTCGCTTTGATCTGTGACTGAACCTTCCAAAGCGAGAACATCGTTTTTGACCGAAGCATTCAACTTAAGTGCAGGGGCTTCTGTTTCCTTGCGTTTAGAGGGTGGAAGAGCAGTTTGCGGGTTATAGGAAAAGGTTTCATCCTCAAGCGCTGGCGTGCGTGTTGCAATAGGACGGTTTTTGGTTGCCTGCTCATAGGAATAAGCGTATCGAAGCAGGTCATTATCGCTATATGCGGCACCTGCCATCGTCAGATTGACGGGCATACCAGTATCCTTCATAGCGCCCATACTCACAGACACACTTGGGATCCCGTACTCGCGTAGAAGGAAATTCGTATTGGAGAAATAGTTGCCATTCTCCCAAGCCTCCTCATAAGACGTTTCATTCACATCGGAATCAGCCTTGCCAATATTCGAATTGGCCGGGAAAGCAATAAAATCAAGGTTGTTTTGCTTCATCCAATTTTCAAAATCTATCTTTCGTACATTTTCCAGCCCCCGCAACCCTTCATGAAACTGAGGAATTTGTTCGAAAGGGGTGACGCCTTTCTTTATGGTTTCAATGAATACGTCATAGTGACCAAGGTCTCTGCCACGTTTGGCATCTACCGAACCGGGCGGATTCGGGAAGACAGTTGCAGGGTCGATATTAGCCCATGACGGGAAATTCGGATCGCCCACACTTTTAAGGAATTCCTCAGCTGCATAAGGATTAAGCAGCCCGAATTCCTTTTCACTCCATTTTGCCGGCATCAAACCACGTTCTTCAGGTGTTTTCGCTGTTGGTCGGTCCTTCTCGCTGTTCACTTGCAAGGGGAAGTCAACTTCCACTACTTCAGCTCCAAGAGCAGTTAAATCCTTTACAGCTTTTTCCCATAATGCTTGTATTGAAGGTCTGAATTTAATCGGAGTTGTGGTTTCATGGTCCTTACCGATATAGATTTTCGGAACACCGATTCGTTTGCCTTTCAAAGCTTGAGTATCTCGCAGCTCTAGATAGGAATTGGGACGAACACTGTTGACAGAAGGGAGGCGAACGGCTTTCTGTTCTCGCCAGAAATCACCTTTTGTGATTTTATCCTCTACAACAATCACGTCAAGCAAGCGGAGCATGTCCTCGACAGTCCTTGTATGTGGGACCACGACATCCCGTATAGGAAAAAGCGGCCAATTCCCCCGAATGGAGATTAAGCCCCGCGATGGCGTGTAGGCAATTAAACCATTGTTAGATGCTGGTGATCTTCCAGAAGATACTGTTTCTTCCCCCATACCAAAGGCAGCAAGGTTGGCGGCTGTTGACACGCCAGATCCGTTAGAGGAGCCAGAGTACCAGGCTGCAGCCAAATAATTTGGATTGTACGGACTTTCAGCACGGCCATAAACGCCTCTTTGCATTCCTCCTGCTGCCATTGGCGGCATGTTGGTTTTACCAATTAGCACTCCACCGGATTTGCGTATCTTCTCTACAGTAAAGGCATCATCTTTTGCCATCAGGTTTTTAAAAGCCGGAGATCCAGAAGCAACAGTGAGTCCTTTAACCTTGTAACTGTCTTTAACTGTGTAGGGGATGCCTTGCAGAGGCCCGGTATTAATCCCCTGTGCCCTTAGCTGATCAGCCTGAGCAGCTTCTTTTAGCACATTGGGATTTAGAACAGGGATTGAATTCAGCCGAATGCCACTAGAATCATAGGCGTATACCCGGTTGAGGTACATGGCTGTGAGCTCGACACTCGACAGTGCTCCTGACTTCATCGCGTCCTGCATCTGAGCAATCGTAGCCTCTTGCAATTGAAATGTAACCAGGGAGGAGGTAGATTCACTAGTTTTACTTGGGGATGAGAGTGAGGGTGAAGGAGCGGCGGATGCAAGCGAGCATCCCGTGAGAGTTACAATCATCCCAGCCGCGATCCATTTGCAATAGCTACCGATTACATTCCTTGTATTCGCTTTTACCATTCGTACGCGCATAGCATTTTCACTCCTTAAAATAGGATAGATAGAAATAGGAATTTGAATAGAGGGGAATGAGGAAAGGGTTCCTTTTTTTATATAAATCTTTCTAATTATACTACTTATTTTCATTCGAAATGTCAATTTTTGTAATGTTGAGGGTGAGGAAGTACGGTAACGATACAAGTTTTGATTTTTGTTCTCAGCTACTCTCTTTTTCTTTCAGCATATTTCAGAGTATTAAAGGTGAACATACTGTAATCTTTTTGGCATACAGGAGTAAAAATCTAGCAGCGGCCTGATTACCGATAATAAAATTCCCATATACTGCATAAAACAGGTTTGGACAGCAAATAGTATGGGCAGGAGGTGTAGATGATGCCCAGTAATGAAGACCCCTTGATCTCCATGAATTTAGCAAACAACTTGAAGGAAATCAGGTCCCGGCTTGGAAACAGCCCTGATATTATTATTCGTAAATTTGAGCTGGTAACTTCACATATAGAGGTGGCTGCTGTATATCTCAACGGTTTAAATGATAAAAACATCGTCGATGAGTTTATTACGCACATTATGGCCTTTGACACTCCCAACTGGGGAGGTCCGGAAGTCAAATCGGTAAGCGGAATTTATCAATTTATGAAAGACAAAGCCTTGAGTATCGGTGAAGAAAAAGTACTTAATGACTGGAAGGAGCTTTTTGAAGCCATTTTATCTGGAAATACGATAATTCTAGTGGATGGAATGGCCAAAGCTATTAGCGGGAACACCAGCGGGGGCGAGGTCAGAGCGGTCACAGAGGCTTCTACCCAGGTAGCCATCCGCGGTTCCAAAGAAAGTTTTACGGAATCCATTGGGACAAATCTCTCCCTGGTCCGCCGGAGAATAAAAAACGTCAATCTATGGATTGAAACGATGAAAATCGGTGCTGTTACACAAACCGATGTGGCTATCATGTACATAAACGGCATCGCAAAAGAATCGACGATACAGAACCTAAAGCAAAAGTTACAGGGCATCCATATCGATTCCATTTTGGAATCAGGGTACATAGAGCAGCTAATTGAAGAAAACAAATATTCACCTTTTCCAACACTCTATAATACCGAGCGTCCGGACAGTGTAGCAGGTAATCTGCTGGAGGGGCGAATTGCCATTTTTGTTGATGGAACGCCCTTCGTGCTGATTGCGCCTACTACCTTTTTTATGTTTTTTCATGCAGTTGAAGATTACTACCAGCGATATGACATCTCATCCTTGATCCGGTTATTGAGATTTATGTGTCTGGCGATTTCTTTGTTAGGCCCCGGTCTGTTTGTGGCAGCTCTGAACTTTCATCAGGAAATGATCCCGACCCCGCTGTTGATTAATCTGGCCTCCCAGAGAGAAAATGTACCCTTCCCTACTTTTATTGAGATACTCCTGCTTGAAGTGACGTTTGAGATTATCCGTGAAGCTGGCGTTCGAATGCCAAGCCCAATTGGACAGACAGTATCGATTATCGGAGGGTTGGTAATTGGGCAGGCAGCGGTGCAGGCAGGCATTGTTACTCCAGCCATAGTCATCGCTGTCTCTCTCACAGGTATTTCCAGTCTTGCCACCCCGGCGTTCAACATGGCTCTTTCGGTGCGAATTCTTCGATTCGTCATTATGTTCATAGCGGCATTTATGGGGCTCTACGGCGTGTGCGTGTTTAGCTTTATAATGATTGCGCATATGTGTAGTCTAAGTTCCTTGGGGGTTCCGTATATGTCTCCTATGGGTCCGTTTATAGCCCAGAATCAGCATGATGCCTTCTTCCGATTACCCTTCCAATTCATGAAGACCCGACCGCGCTTAATCAGTCAGAAAAAGCACAATAAACGTATTAGGTAAAGAGGGGGGCAAGCCGAATGAAGGATAAAGGGCTGCTGCGAATCATACTTTGTATTCTTATAATTATGCTGCTGACAAGTTGCTGGAACAGACGGGAACTAAATGAACTGGCGATCGTAACCGGCATTGGAATCGATAAAGCCCCAGATAAAGAGGAATATGAGGTCACTTTTCAAATTGTGAATCCTTCGTCGACGGCCACAAGTACGGGCGCAAATACAGGACAATCTACCACTACGGTCTATTCTACGACGGACAGGACTTTATTTGGCGCATTTCGCAAAACATCAAAAAAGACAGCAAGACAGTTGTTTTTTGCTCACACGCAGCTTGTTGTTATCGGGGAAGCGTTCGCTAGAAGTGGAATAAATGAGATTTTTGATGTGTTTGAAAGGTCTCACGAGCTTAGGTTGAACTCTACTGTTCTGGTTTCAAGAGGTGTTGATGCTAATGCTGTTCTGAAAATCCTGCTACCTATAGAGAGTCTGCCTGCGATAGGCATGGTCAAGAAAGCTAAAAACACGGCGAAAATATGGGGAGAAAACAAGAATATCAATATTTTTGAATTAATTAATGAAATCACTGGGGAAGGAGAAGTGGCTATTAGTGGCATCCGAATTATCGGAGACAGGGAAGAAGGCAAGAAGAAAGCAAGTTTGGAACAGACGGAAGTGAAGGCTATTCTCTCAATAAATGGGCTTGGAGTGTTCAAAAAAGGGAAACTAACAGCGTGGCTGGAAGGCTCCGAGGCCAAGGGTACCTTATGGGTTCAGAACAAGATAGATCAAACCATAGTCAACATTGATACAGAAAATATGGAGGCATCGGTCGCAGTCCATATAAATTATTCCAAAACGGATATAAACGTGGAGCTTCAGAAGGGGATACCCGTTTTCCATGTTCACATTCAAGAGGAAGGAAAAGTGAACGAAACACGGGGATTTGTAGACTTCAGTAGTGCGGACGAGATCATGAAGTTGGAAGAGCAATTGGCCAAGCATACGAAAGAAGAAGTAATCCAGTCCATACAAGCAGCTCAGCGGTTAAAAAGTGACATTTTTGGTTTTGGCAATGAACTGAAACGTCTCCGTCCGAAGGAGTGGGAAGCAGTAAAAGAGCAGTGGGACTCCTTGTTTGCCCAAGGCAAGCTGGACATTCGTGTAGAGGCTTATATCCGAGGGACAGGAATGAGGTTAAAGCCGTACATGAATAAGGATCAATTTAACTAAAAGGAAGCGGAGCAGAAGTGATGAAAAAAGAATTTATTGGTACAAATCAATTGTTTGCCATGATTATTTTATTTGAATTAGGAACGGCCATTGTGATTCCCATCGGGCTTGAAACTGGACATACTATATGGTTATCGATCCTTCTAGCTTTGCCTGGGGGAGTGCTTTTGTATCTGATATTTCATGATTTGTACTGTCAATATCCTAATCTGATCATCAGCGGATATACCCAAAAAATCCTGGGCAAAACTATTGGGTGGCCATTGAGTTTTCTGTACATTCCTGTTTTAGTGTTTAATGGGTCCAGAATCTTGCGCGAATCCGGTGACCTGCTGATCGCTGCTTCCTATGACCAAACGCCGGTATTCATAATCAATGCCATTATGGTCACTGCTGTCATATATATTCTGAATAAGGGGGTTGAAGTGTTTTTTAGAACGTCAGAAATTTATCTGATAGTTATTTTTTTCATGGGTTTCATATGTTTTTTTGTCGTGATTGCTGCGGGGCTGGTTGATTTTAAAAATCTGTTTCCGCTGCATGTTGTGGATTGGAAGCAGGCTCTTAGGTCGGCTTTTCCCAATATTTTAACTTTCCCTTTTGGCGAGCTGATCTGTATGACTACAATTTTCCCTCATCTGCAAAAATCTTGTCAGTCCCGAAAAACAGGGATTGCGGCTATCGTTTTAAGCGGCATCCTACTTTGTTCTACACATGCTATCGAAATTTCAGTACTTGGAAAAAATATATATGAGAGAAGTACCTTTCCCATGTACACAACGATAACACTGGTTAACCTGGCAAATTTTATCCAACGGTTGGATGCTCTTGTTATTTTAACTTTAATTATAGGAGTATTCTTTAAAATGACCCTCTATTGTTACGCCGTCATAGCTGTGACTGCGGACTTGTTCAAAGTACAAGATACTCGAAGGCTGGCCATTCCTGTTGGTGTTGTTGTTCTGTTTGGATCGCTTATCAGTGCGGAGAATTATCCAAGGCATTTGGAAGAGGGAGCATTCTTTTTGCGCTATATCCTGTCTGTTCTATTCACGGCCATTCCCATTCTGTTGTTCGTTGTCCACCGGGTACGCAAAAGATTAGGGCTATTGCGATAAGCGATAAGCGTTGAGCTTAGTTATTTCCGCAGACTCCTTTTCCGTACAGCTGCTGTGATGACATTAACAAAGGGAAGAAATAGAAAAAACACCATGACAATTACCTCTGGTATGGCTGTGTTGGCGAAGGCCGCCCGGATAGAGTGAAATGCTTCAAATAGGCTCATTCCTGACAGTAAATCGATTAAGATGGTCATCGACAATGCTAACAAAGCCAAGATGAAATATAAAATTACAATTTTCATGGTTCTTAAGTCTCCTTGGTGTGGAACTGAAATTACTACAGTTCTGAAATAGGGAAGCTAATGCTATTATCTCCACCAATACATACCCGTAGTCAGGTATTGAGCGTTCTTGGTCTTTATCTAAAATGCCTTCTTCATTCGTAATAAAACAATGGTTGGTGTTCTCTCGCTTGTATTCATCAAAATGGTCTGGACCGTCATTGTTGCACAACAGGACAATGTTCTCCTTGACCAAAGAATAATGAATGCATTTTTCCGGATGTATTTCCGGGTAGACCATCAAAGCCACATCTACACGTCCACTAATTAAGTCAACCTGGTTTTGTTCACATGTACCGTTGGTAAGGATGAATTTGACATGAGGATATTTTAAAGAGAACTCCCTAATAATCGGACTTAATCTAGAAATCGTTAAAGACTCTGGTGCAGCCACCCTTACAACGCCTTTAACCTCCTGGTTGCTTCGTATATTTCTAATCTGGTCATGAGTAGCCAGTAGATCTTCTGCTAGAGGTATTAATTCTCTCCCTAATGGGCTGAGCTTCAGATGCCTTCTCTCGTAAGTGAAAAGCTCCCCGCCAATCTCTTGGCGTGAACAGGAAGCATGGCTAAACCGTTTCCCACAGTTTATTGAACAGGTGAACGGCTTCGACATACACTTTGTGCACGTTCGAGGTGAAGGGACATCCGAGCGACCACTGTTGCTGACTCATGGGTGGCCAGGATCATTCGTAGAGATGTTAGAACTAATACCTTATCCTAAATTGTTTGCCGAGCATCTAAATCGTTTTTTTCATTCATTAAACATCTGATAGTCTCTATCCTTGTGAGGGTTATGAACAACCAGTACAATTGGTTACCGTCTGCACAAAGTTGCCCTCAACCCTAGTCTTCGAAATAACCACAATGAAACTGGAAATAAAAATGAAGAAAATTGATGAGCATGTACCATTTAAGAAGTCGCCTAATTGGCGGCTTTTTTGTGTTAACAACCTTTTGTCTTTCAAATCCTTCAGCTAACAGTTCAAAAGAACTATTTTTTAAGATATTACTATTATCAAACATCGAAGTACCGATAAACATAATAGCGCAGAAAAAACAGGTATATATACCAACTCAAAGGAGAATTACATAAAGGAGGGATCGAGAAAAAATAGCAGAGGATTTATTTTAAATACACTAATATAAGGAGAATGTAAATTGTTGAAAAAAACACTATTAGTATCAATTATTTTTTGCCTAGTAATAAGTGCATTTGGATTCACTGAGAAAACATTGCCGAAAGCTGCAGCGTCCACTGGATTTGCTCATCCTGGCCTATTACATACGAAAGCAGATTTTGACCGAATGAAGCAGATGATTCATGAAGGCAGACAACCCTATTTGGATGGTTGGAATCAATTGCTGTCCAGCCCACTTTCACAGGCTGGATGGAAACCACGCGCTACTTCTATCATTATCCGGGGAGGAAATGAGCAAAATGTAGCTCTGTTGTATAATGATATAGCTCGTGCTTACCAGAATGCACTTCGTTGGAAAATTACAGGGGACACCGCAAATGGAGATACAGCTCGTGATATTTTGAATGCCTGGTCTTCTAATCTTAAAACGATCTCCGGCAATGCTGATCGCTACTTAGCGGCGGGAATTTATGGGTATGAGTTGGCTAATGCAGCAGAACTTATGAGAGATTATCCGGGGTTTAATGTGGAACAAATGCAGAACATGCTTCTTACTGTATTTTACAAACCATTGAATGAGAGATTCCTTATTGGCAATGAATACGGCAATAGTCATAATGATTCATATATACAGAATTACTGGGCGAACTGGGATCTAAGTAATATGGCGGCCACCATTGCAATCGGAATATTCTGTGACCGCCGGGATATTTATGATATCGGTGTTGAATATTTTAAAAATGGTGCAGGAAATGGGTCCATTTATAATGCGATCCCATTCCTTCATCCTGATGGTCTTGCCCAATGGCAAGAATCCGGAAGGGACCAAGCGCATACTCAATTAGGTGTTGGTTTAATGGCAACAATTGCTGAAATGGCATGGAATCAGGGGGATGACCTTTATGGATGGGCGGACAATCGTTTCCTGCGTGCTGCTGAATATGTTGCCAAGTACAACAATGGCGAGGATGTGCCATTTGCAACTTATGAATGGGGATCAGGTAGAAACGGTTCGTTAAATATTCAATCTGGAATATCGCCTGCCAGTCGTAATGAAATGCGTCCCATCTGGGTGATGATTTATAACCATTATGTCAATCGGAAAGGTCTGTCTGCACCCAATATTGCTGCCCGAATGGCTCTGGAGGGTACCGAAGGTGGTCCAAATTTGAAGTACCCATCAACGTTTGATCAACTTGGTTTCGGAACTCTTCTCTATACCCGGCCGGCCGGCAGCGGAGATCTGGCAAGCATTCCTGATGGAAATGTTTCTGATGGTATTTATCGTTTCATTGTGCGTTTGGACGGCAAGGCCATGGAAACCGATAATACGATAGAAGGTACAAGTGTAATTAAATCAACCTATACAGGTGAAGCAAATCAACAATGGAGTGTTACGCATCTAGGTGGCGGTCAATACAGTATCAAGAATATGCAGAGTGGACGTTCACTTGAGATAACAAATGGCTCTCTTGATCATGGCGCTAAATTCCAACTGGCTGCTAGTACTGGCCAAGATCAACAAAAATTTGCTTTTATCTCTACAGGAGATGGTTACTATCGAATCACTCCTGTCATTTCGAATAAGCCAGCTGATGTCACAGGCCTATCAACGGCAGAGGGAGTTCCTATTCAGCAATGGCGGTATACATCCAATTATAATCAACAATGGAAGCTTGAATCTATTGAATAGCACTAATCAATAATTTGCCTAAAAGCATCATTCTAACATCGTTTAAGCAATCGGTTGAATCTCATTCAGCATTTCCTTAGTCAAGCCACTATATTGGGATAAGCTGTACGGTCAAAAACTGGTGTCGATCTTCCGTTCGGCGCCAGTTTTTCTATAATTGAAAGAGAACAATTCCTGCTTACCCTATTTAAAACGCGATGACCCGGGACATTCGTCAGGCGGCTGCAAAAGCGAACTGCCCCGAATATATGTCACTATGGGCGGGCCAGGATCTTCGCTTAGCCAACGGCCAACCTGCTGCTTCAATTGTAAAACAAACCATTGATCAAGCCGGTATTCTTGTGAAAAGACTTTCCATCACTGGAGCAGTCGATAATAAATAGGAGAAATTATTGCTGCGAAAATCGCGGCTTTTTTTATTTGTCGCGATTTAGATTGACGATGAGGAGGCAGAATGTCATCGTATTCCTTGTCTCCAATGAGCTAAAACGTCCATATCAACAAATCTAACTCATCGGTTCAACCCCCAGCAATATTCGGATAGCATATTTCCTTGGATTTTTTCCGTGAATAGCTGAGTAAAGCGTCAAACTCCTTGTCGCAGTCTCCTTGTTTCAGTTGCATTGCAATGAAAATTCCTCTTCGCATTCCTTCAGAAACAGTATGTTGGGCAGTTCACTGCTGGATTGCTCCGCCATTTCAATAGAGTCTTTAAAAATCCCCACATTCATTCTATTCGATTCATTCAACTTCTAGGTCGTGAATGGTCATGAAACTTCAACCAATCCATATTTTCCCGAATTGACTTTATATCCAGATGTCATTATTATCTTACAGTATAAGATAAATACAAAAGGTGGTACGGCCAATGGACTATAAAGCATCGGCAACCGAACTATTCGAGTGTATCGTCAAATCGCGCAAACCGGCATTAGAGGAACGAGTGCATTTCTCTCGTGGTGAAATGGGAATTCTCATTGCTTTGAGTCATCAGGACGGGGTTACTTCGGGCCATTTGAGCGAATACTTGTCTGTCAGTACGGGACGGATAGCAACGGCGCTGAAAAGTTTGGAGAAGAAAGGGTTGGTTGTACGCCGTACGGATGCCAACGACAAACGTAAGGTGATTGTATTCATTACGGATTCAGGCAAGCAATTTATGATTGACAGGTATAACGAAGGAGTCGCATGGAGCGAGAAAATTCTTCGAAAGCTGGACGAACAGGATGCCAAAGAGTTTATTCGACTCATCAAGCTTATTGTCTCTAAAAGCTAAATTCCTATGTAGAGGACGCATGCAGGATACGTTAATTGCACCAAACACCTAAGATTTTCAGATAAAGGAGAACAACAGAATGCTGAAGATATTCAAATATCTCAAGAAAAATGAATGGATGTTCGTGCTTTGCAGCTTGGCCTTCATCGTTGTGCAGGTGTGGCTGGATTTGAAGTTGCCTGATTATATGGCCGAAATTACAACCAAGCTGCAAACTGCAGGAACGCCGATGTCGGAACTGCTGATTCCTGGTATTTATATGCTGTTATGTGCTGTCGGCAGTATGATTGCATCTATTATTGTCGGCTATTTTGCGGCAAAGGTCGCGGCAGGGCTGGCCATGCGCCTGCGTGCGATGGTCTTTGACAAGGCCTTATCTTTTTCGATGGAAGAGATGAACAGCTTTTCAACAGCCAGCCTTATCACCCGTTCCACGAACGATGTTACCCAAATTCAAACGGTGGTTGCGCTGGGGTTGCAGGTGATCATCAAGGCGCCGATTCTGGCCGTGTGGGCCATTGCAAAGATCGCAGATAAAAACTGGCAGTGGACCGCCTCTACAGGAGTGGCTGTGGCTGTCCTGATCCTGATGCTGAGTGTCATTGTTATTTTTGCTCTCCCCAGTTTCCAAAAAATCCAACGTCTCACTGATAATCTGAACAGGGTAACACGTGAGCATCTGACGGGGCTTCGCGTAGTGCGTGCTTATAATGCAGATCAGTATCAGGAGGAGAAGTTTGGGCAGGCCAATACCGAATTAATGAATACAAACCTGTTTGCGAACCGGTTAATGACAATGGTTGGTCCGGGCATGACCTTTATTATGTCGGGTCTGAGTGTCTCGATCTATTGGATTGGCGCTTACCTGATTAACGGAGCGGCCGTGCCGGACCGCATTACGCTATTCTCTAATATGGTCGTATTCTCATCTTATGCGGTGCAGGTGGTCATGGCCTTTATGATGGTAAGTATGATATTCTTCCTGATGCCTCGAGCTTCGATTTCTGCCAAACGGATTATGGAGGTATTGAATACCGAATCCCGCATCATTGACGGGCATGAGACAGCTGGAGAAGAGGGCGTTATGGGTCAGGTGGAATTCCGTAATGTCAGCTTTAAATATCCGGATGCGGAGGAGCCTGTGCTTCGCAACATTAGCTTTACGGCAAAACAAGGCGAGACGGTTGCCTTTATTGGCGCAACTGGCAGCGGTAAATCCAGCGTAATCAATCTGATTTCTCGTTTCTACGATGTGACTGAGGGAGAGGTACTCGTGGATGGTGTGAATGTCAGAAACTATAAGCAGCAGACACTCCATAACAAAATCGGGTATGTCCCACAGAGAGCCGTACTTTTCAGCGGTACAGTGGCATCCAATGTTTCGTATGGCGATAACGGAAGAGCAGAAGCTTCGGAGAAACTCGTCAAAACAGCCGTGGAGATTGCCCAAGGCACGGAGTTTGTCGAAAAAATGGACGGTCAGTATCAAGGACGGATTTCACAAGGTGGAGCGAACGTGTCCGGTGGTCAAAAGCAGCGTCTGTCCATTGCGCGTGCCATCTACCGTCAGCCGGAGATTTATGTCTTCGATGATTCCTTCTCGGCATTGGACTACAGAACGGACCGGATTCTGCGCTCGGCGCTTAAACAAGAAACCGGCCATGCTACGACACTCATTGTTGCTCAGCGCATAGGCACCATTAAGGACGCTGACCGGATTATCGTTCTGGACCACGGCCAGATTGTAGGGAACGGCACACACGAAGAGCTGATGGCGAATTGCAGCACCTATCAGGAGATCGCTTATTCGCAGCTTTCGAAGGAGGAACTCGTACATGGACAAGAATGAACACACCGTCGGCAGTAAGCACATCGAAATGAAACAGCGAGGTCCCATAGGTAGAGGTCCTACGGAAGGGATGGGAACTGGTAAAAAAGCGAATGATTTTAAAAAGAACATTCGCCAGCTCTTATCCTACATCAAGGCCTATATGCCTATGATCATACTCTCAATGGTGCTGGCGCTGGCCGGTTCCGTCTTCAACGTGATTGGTCCAGATAAGCTCAGCGATATTGCCAACCTGATCCAGGAAGGAATCGTAACAGGGATTGATGTGAATGCTGTTCAGAAGATTGTTCTTGTATTGGTAGTTTTGTATGGTCTCGGCCTTATCTTTAATTATTTCCAAGGATTCATTACGGTAACCGTGTCACAGCGTCTTACAAAGAAGATGCGGACAGAGCTGTCCCGAAAAATCAATCATATGCCTTTGAAGTATTTTGATGCTACGAGCTATGGTAATGTGCTTAGCCGTGTGACCAATGATGTCGATACGATTGGACAAACGTTAAACAACAGTCTCGGCACGCTTGTCAGCGCACTGGCAACCTTTGTGGGTGCATTGATTATGATGCTATATACGAACTGGATCATGACCATTACTGGGATTGTAGCTACGCTGATCGGTTTTTCACTGATGACCGTAATTATGAAGCATTCACAGAAATATTTTGTAGCACAGCAAGCAGAGCTTGGCCAGATCAACGGTCATATCGAAGAAACCTATGCTGGGCATAACGTAGTCAAGGTATATAACGGAGAAAAAGCAGCCAAAGAAGTGTTTCATGGCATTAATGGCCGCTTGTATACAAATGCATGGAAATCCCAGTTCATGTCTGGCCTGATGATGCCGGTTATGATGTTCATCGGGAATTTCGGTTATGTTGCGGTCTGTATCGTGGGCGCTTTGCTGGTGAACCAACATGTTATAACGATCGGAACTATCGTGGCCTTTATGGTGTATATTCGTCTGTTTACACAGCCTTTGTCACAGTTGGCGCAGGCTGCAACCAATTTGCAATCGGCGGCAGCTGCTAGTGAACGTGTATTCGAATTTCTGAGTGAAGAAGAATTGGTGGATGAGAGCGACAAGACCATGAAGCTGGATAACGCCAAAGGGGATGTCGAATTTAAGCATGTCCGTTTCGGTTATAATGAAGACCATATGATTATCAAAGATTTCTCTATGAAAGCTGAAGCTGGTCAGAAAATTGCCATTGTTGGCCCTACAGGTGCCGGTAAGACGACGCTCGTGAATTTGCTCATGCGGTTCTATGAGCTGAACGGAGGGGAAATTTATATTGATGGAACTCCGATCAGCCAATTAACACGTGAGAATGTTCATAAATTATTCTGCATGGTACTGCAGGATACATGGCTGTTTGAAGGAACGATTCGTGAGAATATCGTCTTTTCCAAAGAGCATGTTACCGATGAACAGGTAGAAGCCGCATGTAGAGCAGTGGGTCTGCATAGCTTCCTTAAAACTTTACCGCAGGGTTATGATACAGTGCTAGACGACAAAGCTAATCTCTCTGCCGGTCAAAAGCAATTGATTACCATTGCAAGAGCCATGATTGAAGATGCGCCCATGCTCATTCTGGACGAGGCCACAAGTTCGGTCGATACGCGTACGGAGTTACTGATTCAACAAGCGATGGACCGACTTACTGTTGGGAAAACCTCCTTTGTGATTGCCCACCGTCTCTCAACGATTAAGAACGCCGATCTGATTCTGGTTATGAAGGACGGTAACATTATTGAAACGGGTAATCATGAGGAATTGCTAGGTAAAAACGGATTCTATGCCGATTTATACAACAGCCAGTTTGAACATGTATCCTGAAAAGTACAATTTTAGGGAAACACGATAGGAATCATCAATATCATATCAGGGTAAAAATGAAACGTGTTTGGATGACCCCTTCAAAGGGCGACCCAGACACGTTTTTTTTATAAACTACTCAGTTGTAAGATATCGCAATTGTAATGTTATCCTCTCTAACCTTTTTGGTATAATGAGTCCAAATTGGAGTTGAGGAGTGAAAACAGATTGTCTGGTGTAATTTCTAAGGCTGTTCAAATTTTGGATTTGCTGCTTCCGCAAGGCACTGAGAAAGATATGAGTGTGACGGAAATAAGCAAAGCGTTAAATATGCCGGTGCAGAGCGTGCATCGCTTGCTTACCTCATTAGCGGAACATGGCTTTGTGGCCCAAAATACAAAGACGAAACGTTACAAGCTTGGTCTGTCCATTATGAAGTACGGTTTTTTAATGTGGGACAGTTTAATGTTGCGTACCATCGCAAGACCTTTTATGGAGGAGATATCGAAACAAACAAAGGAGACTGTATATTTATCGGTTCGAGAAAATGCAGAAGGAATTTACATTGATTCTGTCGACTCACCACAAGTCTTGAAAATATCAGAACCCATCGGGCTGCGTTTGCCATTGTTTATAGGAGCCTCTAATCGAGTTATTCTGGCTTTCCTGAACCCGATGCTGCAAAAAACAATCATGGATTCCTTCGAATGGAGTGAGACTACTTCTTTAAAAGCATTTTTACGAAAAGATGTCGAACAAGAACTTTTGACGATTAAACAGAATGGATATGCTATCTCAATAAGCGAGGCAACGGAGGGAACCACAGGAATCGGCGCTCCTATCTTCTCATACGAGAACACCGTAATCGGTTCCTTGAATGTTGCTGGACCTTCGATAAGATTTGGGGAAGTTAACATCGAAAAGTATTCAAACATGGTGAAAAAGTATGCTAACCTCATATCCAACGAGCTTGGCTATCGAGGACGTGTTAGGTAGTTTGGCTTGCTTAGAAACACCTATTCATTGCACATCATCTGCCTTATCAATTCCTGTTTCGTTATTCAGGGAAGTGATGGGGAATAGTTATATTTTTTGTTATCATCCCATTATTCGGGATAATCATATTGTTAATACTGAAAAGTGAGATAATATATGATTATTCAACAAGAGGGGTGAGTGTATATGAAGATTGTTGTATTTCGTCACTTTTCATTTGACGATCCATCCGTAATCGCTTCGTGGTCCAAACATGCAGGTCACGAACTAATCGTGCAGGATCCTGCCCAAGGTATTGATAAGAAGTGGCTTAAAACATTAGATCTCCTTGTGATTTTGGGCGGACCCATGAGTGTTTACCAAGAAAAAGAACATCCATGGCTTATTGAGGAGAAGGCGTTTGTAAAAATTGCAATTGAAATGAAGAAAAAAGTACTAGGAATTTGTTTAGGGGCTCAGATGATATCGGAGGTTTTAGGAGGATCCGTATTTCCAAACCGCGAAAAGGAAATTGGCTGGCATGGCTTCCACAGGACGCAAGAATACCATGCATGGTTAGCTAAAATTCCCAAAAAATTCACTTCATTCGCTTGGCATGGAGATACGTTCACGTTGCCTGATGGGGCCCAGCATCTCATTTACTCCGAAGCTTGTGAGAATCAAGCCTTTGCGTATGGAGAACATGTTCTAGGTTTGCAGTTTCATTTGGAATCTACCACTGATTGTATCCAGCAAATGCTTGCAAATTGGCCGCATGAGCTTCGGGATGCACCGTTTATTCAAACCACTTCCTTGATCAGGGAAGGGATAGATCATTGTGAGCAATCAAAAATGTTATTGTGGGGAATTCTGGACCAAATTGCGTTAACCGCTTAGGAAGCGATAAATCAACATGGGAATGGGATCGGGAGCTGCACGAATACAAATTGGCTTGGGGGTAGTTTCATTACAAGCTTGGCACAAAAACGATTCGATTTGCACAAAGTATCCATCACACGACAAATATGTTCGGTACTTCCACTGTGTCAATATTCACTCCATTATTTAAGGTCAAGTCGCCAAAACTTAAAAAAATAGCAAGTCTTCCTGCCACATGGAGACTTGCTATTTTGTGTTTTCGGGTCAATACATTTTACAAAAGTAATGGTCCAAAAGTTATAAATTCTCTAAAAATCTAAACTTTTAATGAAAAATCAAAACGTTTCTATTAATAAAAAAATAAAATTTATAGCTGAAATGAGAGAATATTTAACCTAAATCGAAATTTCAAGAGAAAATTTAAAGAAAATTCCGCTTGGAAAATAGTTCAAAAGAGCTAAAAAAATCACTATCTATTTAAAAAGTGAAGAGTTATTAATTTTGAATTAATTCAGCTTGAGTAAATAAATACCATGATTTAGGTAGTTAAAGATAATCGCTGAAAAAGTTGAAATTTGTCGGATGGTGTCGGGAACGGTTTGTTACATTTGTGTTAATGATATGTAATGTAAAATTTGTTTTGGTGCAAGGGGTTTGGAGTTTCATGCAAGCATACATCATTTTTATTTTATCGGTTATAAAATCAAAAATTTTGTTCTAAATCACATTAACTTGTCATGCTTAGTATTCAATTTAATAAAAAAGTGCAATTCTTGCATTTAAAGATATAAATATAATAGAATAATATGGGGTGTTTATTAATTTTATGAAATCTATCAATTTGGAACTTATGTCCCATGTTAATCGGTTTTAAAGTTTGTATATTTAAAATAGCTAGAAAGTATTGGGAGTAAAGAAGATATATAAGGATTTATTGCTATATTATGGACAGAAAGAGGGTGTTAGAAATTTTTATGGCGACTCGGTCGTGTCTTGGCTTTTGAAAATCGTGATCCAATCTGACTGAGAAGACCCAGTTATTTTGTTTCACCGGACATGAGAGCATTGCCTAAAATGGCTTCATAAGTACATAAGCTGTTTTCTTTTGTAGACACTGTAGGGAGCACTGACTGTATCCAAAAATCATGGCAGTTGTATAAACAAGACTGCAAGATTATCTGTCCATAGCATCATTCCGGTAAATCTGTCCCATATCTTCCGTATTCCAAAGACAAATCCTATTTATTCAGATTAACCTTTCACCGAAGAGCTTCATTTGATGCAGAAAACACCTGAAGAAGTACTGTAAAATGCACGGTTAGTTCAAATGATTAAGCCCGTTTGTGCACAGATTTTGAGGAGTGCGAAACGTTTCCTAGCAGCGTGGAAACTTCGCTAGCTCTTTCGATGACCGTCGCTTTTTTATCCATGTACAAAATCAGGAAGTCATAAGCGCAATCGTGAGTTTTAGCCCCCTTCAACCTAGAATTACGCTCCTAACCACGGTGCAGTAGCTCATGCGTCTCATAGCATCAATACCCTCAAGCCAAGATTCAGACAGCACACATCACGACACACTACGTTGTTAACATTGCGATAACCGTTCTACAACCCGCCACCAAGATGCACTCACAGCATAATTCAAAAATGTCCCCATTCCATGCACATATTCATACATCTAGAGTCAGAGTTTTTTCACCATGTCTGCCCAACTAAAAAAGCTTGCACTGCGAAAGTGTGAGCGAAGAAAAGAAGATGTACTTGTTTTGATCAAAACCAGCTTCTCGAAGCTCCGGGGGCTGAAGGGTACCAGCTTCCTGATAGGAGAAGGAGAAACGGTAACGATTGTCGTCGCGTGCCGTGGCGGCAAAAGCATAATTATCAAACTGCTACAACAAATATGCGCACTCAGATCTTAATGGTATATCAGGAGTGGGCGCTTTTTACTGACTTCTATTGGCAATTTAATACCGGAGAAAAGGCTCGCATGACCGTTCCTTGCCAAGGGAGGTCATTTAAGCAGAGTTACTTTTACCCATATCTATTTTGCGAGGAGAGATACGTATGACTCAGCACAATGTTCAATTGTTTACATTAAGCCAGCCACAGCAACGTATTTGGTACACGGAGCTTGTGTATCCCAATCGCAACACATCTACGATTATTACCACTGTTAAAATCAAGGGAACGGTTCGCATAGATGCATTGCAGGAGGCAATGAACCTGGTGGTTGCACAAAACGATTCTTTTCGTATCAAAATCACGGTTCGGGACGGCATTCCCTATCAATATGTTGAGCCGTTTGCTGCTCAAAGCATAGAAACCCTTCAGGTTACTCCAGAGGAAGCTGAGCTATGGGTGAGTCATCATAATGCCCAGCCGTTCCCCTTACTGGATTCGCAGTTGTATCGATTTGTTATTTTGCAGCTGGGGGCAGAAGACACCTGGTTTAGTTTCAAGATGCATCATATTATTTCTGACGGCGTTACCATGGAGCAGGCCATTAATGAAATTACGGGGAATTATATGAGTATTGTACATGGTACAGGTTCAGATACGCCGGTCCCAGCGAACTCATATCTCGATTTTATTCAGACGGAGCAAAGCTATGAGCAATCAGAACGCTACCAAAAGGACAAGGTGTACTGGACGGAGAAATTTGCCGACTTGCCGGAGGTTACAGGTTTAAAGTCTTACAATCCGCTCACGATAAGCACGGCTGCACGCCGAGAGGTTTATACACTGGAGCACGAATTATATCGTGGTGTCACGGCTTTTTGCGAGGCGCATAACATCAGTATTTTTACATTTTTCCTGGCCGCATTGTATATTTTTTTACATAAAACGACAGGTGAACAAGATTTAACCGTTGGTACATTGTATGCAAACCGCACGTTAAAGAAGGAAAAAAATACAATGGGCATGTTCGTCAGCACTGTGGCTACACGTCTGCAAGTTGAGCCGGAATCCGAGTTGCTCACTTTTCTACACGGTGTTGGCAAGGAGCAGGCGTCCATTTTGCGGCATCAGCGTTATCCGTATAACAAAATTATGCAGGATTTGCGTGAACAGCAAAGCGGCACGGATATTGGCCGCTTGTTTGGCGTTACCATTCAGTACCGTACGCTGAGCTTCTCTCGTTTTGATGAAGCCATTCAGCAGGTACATACTGATTTCTGCGGAGATACGGTGAGCGACTTCGATATTGCCATGATAGACATGCTGGATGACGATAAACTTGTATTGCAACTGGATTATCGGACCGAGCTGTTCAGCGAGCAGGAGATCGCCCGAATTATTCGCCAATTCGTGAGTGTGGTAGAGCATATGGTGAAAGGGCCACAGAAGCGGATTCAGGAGTTGTCACTGATGAGTGACGAAGAGCGGACTCAAATTATGGATGTATTTAATGCGACAGCTGTCCCCTTTCCACACGATGCGGGTATTCATGAGCTATTCGAGGAACAGGCAGAACGTTCGCCGGATCAGACAGCGGTTGTGTTTGGAAATCAGAGTCTAACTTATCGGGAACTGAATGAACGATCGAATTCATTGGCACGAATCCTTCAAGTACAGGGAGTAGGACCTGACAAGCTGGTTGGCCTGATGGTCCAACGCTCAGTGGAAATGATTGTAGGTCTGCTGGCCGTTCTAAAAGCAGGCGGAGCTTATGTGCCGATTGATCCCGAATTTCCGTCATCTCGTATTGAATACATGTTGGAAGACAGCAAAGCGGCAGTGCTTCTGACCAGTCGTGATCTGGCAGAAGAGCACCCTTGCCATGCCAATGCTATATTTCTTGAGGATGCAGCATTGTATCAGGGAGAAAGCAGCAACCTGCAGACGATTGCTCGCCCAGAGCATTTGGCCTACGTCATCTATACCTCTGGATCAACCGGAAATCCAAAAGGAGTTATGCTCCAGCATCGCTCGGTACTCAACTTTATTACCGGGATGCGTGAAATCATTGACTTTGAAGCTGGCAAAACCATTTTGTCACTGACAACCATTTCATTCGATATTTTCGTTTTGGAAACCATCTTGCCGCTGCTGACTGGAATGACGGTTGTGCTTGGCGACCACCAGCATCAAGTGGACCCTCAGGCACTGGGTGAGTTGATTACCCATCATCATATTGAGATGTTGCAAATGACACCATCCCGGCTGCAGATGCTGCTGGATCATGAAGCAGGTTCCCACGCGCTACAGGGTGTGAAGGAAATCATGGTGGGAGGTGAAGCCCTTCCTTCCAAGCTTTTGGGAGCGCTGCAAGTAATAAATGGTCTCCGTATTTATAACATGTACGGACCTACAGAAACGACAGTTTGGTCGACTGTACAGGAACTAACTCATGCTCAAGAAATTAATATAGGACGTCCCATCGCGAACACCCAAATATATATCCTAAATACGAGCGGGGAATTGCAGCCAGTCGGTATACCGGGAGAATTATGTATAGCAGGGGAAGGGTTGGCCCGTGGGTATTGGAATCGCGAAGATCTGACGGCCGAAAAATTTGTGGAAAATCCGTTTGCTGGAGGCAAAGCGGGCTATGAACGGATGTATCGTACAGGTGATTTGGCCAGATGGACACTGGACGGCAATATTGAATATTTGGGACGAATGGATCACCAGGTTAAAATCCGGGGCTACCGGATCGAACTGGGCGAGATCGAATCACAGCTTTTGCAGGTGGAGTCGGTACGAGAAGCGACCGTCGTGGCCCGTACGGACGAAACAACGGGCCAAAAACAAATGGTAGCGTACTATGTGGCCAATCAAGCCATGGAAGCTAGTGAACTGAGAAGTGAGCTGGGACGAGAGCTACCAAGCTATATGGTGCCGTCGTATTTCATTCAGTTAGAGCAGATGCCGCTGACACCGAACGGTAAGATCGACCGCAAGTCCCTACCAGCACCGGAAGGCAGCCAGCAAAGCGGAGCGGATTATGAAGCGCCGCATACCGCGCCAGAACGGGCACTCGTCGCAATCTGGCAGTCCATCTTGGGCGTGCCAACCGTCGGTATTTTGGACAATTTCTTTGACCTGGGCGGCGATTCGATCAAGGCGATTCAAATCGTATCCCGTGCGTTCCAGGCAGGCTACAAGCTGGATATGAAGGATCTGCTTCGGTGTCCAACCATCGCAGCATTGGCACCACTTATGACAAGTCGTATGGCAGATCAGGGAGAAGTGAGCGGGGAAACGACATTACTTCCGATCCATCATTGGTTCTTTGAACAGAAGCAAGTAGACGCGCATCACTTTAATCAGGCGTTTATGCTGCACCGGGAGCAGGGTTTTGACGAAGCTGCTTTGCATCAGGCGCTAATTCAGTTGACGGAGCACCACGATGCACTACGGATGGTGTTCAGGAAGACCGAGCAAGGCTATCAAGCGTGGAACCACGGAATACAGGAAGGCGAGCTGTATCATCTGGACGTGCTGGACTTTATGGCTCTGACAGATGAAGCCATGTTGAGCACGACGATTGAGGCGAAAGTAACTGAAATCCAAAGTAGCATGAACCTGTCCGAAGGACCGCTGGTAAAGCTGGGTCTGTTCCGTTGCATCGATGGAGACCATTTGTTGGTAGCGATCCACCATTTGGTGGTCGACGGCGTGTCTTGGCGTATTTTGCTGGAGGATCTGGCATCCGGCTATGAACAGGCTTTACGGGGCGAGTCTGTCCGTTTACCGAATAAGACGGATTCCTTCCGTCTGTGGGCGGATCAGCTGTCAACCTATGCGACTAGCGCAGCATTAGAGAAGGAGCGTGCGTATTGGGAGCAGGTGGAGCGAGCTGGTGCTGTTCAACAGGCATTGCCTAAGGATTACACTCGAAAATCTCAGGCCAAGCCACAGCGTCGCGATGATCGGACACTGACCGTAGCGTGGACGGTCGAAGAAACGGAACAATTTTTGAAACAAGCCCATCGAGCCTACAATACAGAAGCAAACGACCTGCTGCTGACAGCTTTGGGTACAGCCGTTCAGGAGTGGGCAGGCCTCCGTCAGGTGCTTGTGAATCTGGAGGGGCATGGACGGGAAGCCATTTTGCCGGATATGGATATTACGCGCACCGTCGGT
>NZ_JAALFM010000155.1:0-235 GCF_011800295.1 Paenibacillus sp. EKM301P
GGGACTTGCGGTCGATTTTGCCGTTCGGTGTCAGCGGCATCTGCTCCAACCAGATGAAATACGACGGCACCATATAGCTGGGCAGCGCTTGTCCCAGCTTTTGTCTCAGCTCATTAGCTCCAAGCTCTTGACTTGCCACGTAGTACGCCACTAACAATGTTTGACCTGTTTCGTCCGTGCGGGCCATGATGACTGCTTCTTGTACGGACTCCACCTGCAGCAGCTGCGATTCGAT
>NZ_JAALFM010000156.1:0-233 GCF_011800295.1 Paenibacillus sp. EKM301P
ACAACGAGTGAGTACGGATTTTATTTATAAAATCCAATGCTGAAATTTTGGTACATGCCATCTGGCTGTATGAAATGAAAGCAACAATGAGATATTTTATCTCGTCAGTTTCAACATGAGCTAATCGCTCTTTCTATATTGTTTCATCTTCGGTTCTTCTCCTTGGAGTGGATGAAGATGAAACAGGTTGACGTTACTTTGTAACGTCTTTAATGGAGAGTTTGATCCTGGCT
>NZ_JAALFM010000157.1:0-233 GCF_011800295.1 Paenibacillus sp. EKM301P
TCTTCACTTGCTTGCACATATTCCACGCTGAATGGAGCGCTGGATTCAATCCGCTGAATCACCTCACCATCCACCATCTCGAATCGGGTTCGCAGGGCCTCATGACGTTCAATCAGCTGGCGGAAGGCTTGTTCCAGTCTTTTTTTATCCAAGGAGCCTTCGATAATCAAAGCTCCTGGCATGTTGTAGCTAACCTCTCCACCTTCCAGGTGACTCAGAACGTACATCCGTTT
>NZ_JAALFM010000158.1:0-233 GCF_011800295.1 Paenibacillus sp. EKM301P
TTGATGATACGGATATCTGCGCCAAACCGTTCTTGCAGCACTCGGTAGTCCGTCACGCTGCAGCTGTCTGAGCTCGTGATGAGCAGCTCTAGACTACTCATATCTAGTACGTGTTCATGCACATGCTGCATAAACGGTACGATCAAAGCTGGAGTCGATTCGAACACCGTAATTTGATAATCACGAATCCATCCGTGGAGACGGCTAAAATCAATCCGGTCGTCTTTCGGACA
>NZ_JAALFM010000159.1:0-232 GCF_011800295.1 Paenibacillus sp. EKM301P
TCCAAGCTCAGATCAAACTTGGCCGTATGATTGTCCAGTGGATAGGAGCTCAAGGTCAGACCTTTCAGCTCGAACTCCTGCTGCTCCATTGTTTTCAGCTCAAACATCGTGTCAAACAGCGCATTCCGGCTCGTATCCCGCGTTACATTCAGTTTTTCAACCAGTTCTTCAAACGGATAGTCCTGATGCTCATACGCACGGAGCGCATGCTCTTTGACCTCCTGCAGATAAT
>NZ_JAALFM010000160.1:0-232 GCF_011800295.1 Paenibacillus sp. EKM301P
TGGTGGAGCCAAGGGGGATCGAACCCCTGACCTCCTGCGTGCAAGGCAGGCGCTCTCCCAGCTGAGCTATAGCCCCATCTTAGACATAACACTTAATTCTGACTATATAGAGGTCAGTCTTACAGGCGAAAAAAAATCCCCAGAGAAGGGGCTTATGCTTGGCGGCGTCCTACTCTCCCAGGACCCTGCGGTCCAAGTACCATCGGCGCTGGAGGGCTTAACGGTCGTGTTC
>NZ_JAALFM010000161.1:0-230 GCF_011800295.1 Paenibacillus sp. EKM301P
CTGACCGAGCAGAAGCAGGATTTAATCAACCATATTATGATATTTGAAAATTACCCGGTGGAGCAGCAGGTAGAGCAACTGGGCAGTGATGGACAGGATCCCTTCACAATTTCAAATGTGGTGTCTACAGAGGAAACCAACTACGATCTGAACGTTGTCGTGATGCCAGGTGAAGGCATCAAGATTCGTTTTATGTATAACACGCTCAGCTTTGATCAAGCAGGTATTGA
>NZ_JAALFM010000162.1:0-230 GCF_011800295.1 Paenibacillus sp. EKM301P
TCTTGCAGCACTCGGTAGTCCGTCACGCTGCAGCTGTCTGAGCTCGTAATCAGCAGCTCCAGACTGCTCATGTCCAGCCCGTGTTCATGCACATGCTGCATAAACGGTACGATCAGGGCTGGAGTCGATTCGAACACGGTAATCTGATAATCACGAATCCAGCCGTACAGACGGCTTGGATCAATCCGATCCTCTTTCGGACAGATGACCATCGTGCCGCCGTTATAAAG
>NZ_JAALFM010000163.1:0-226 GCF_011800295.1 Paenibacillus sp. EKM301P
TCGTAGAGCGGGAACGTGTCATAGACACTGGAGGCCAAAGCCTGTTCCTGTGTACGCTGCAATACGTCAGCAAATGTGGCATCCGGTGCACTGCATATGCGTACCGGAATCGTGTTGATAAACAAACCGATCATGTGCTCCACACCTGGAATTTCTGCCGGACGACCGGATACCACACTACCAAACACAACATCCTGATGATTATTGTATTTCTGTAAAATAACGC
>NZ_JAALFM010000164.1:0-226 GCF_011800295.1 Paenibacillus sp. EKM301P
CCAAGTCCTGATCAAATTGTCCCAAATAGTTAAAGCTGATCTCAGGCTGCAGGCTCCAGGAAGAGGTAGCATCATCCGAAGACATATACTTCAACATACCGTAGCCAATGCCCTTATGCGGTACATGCCGCAGGTCCTCTTTTACCCGCTTGATGCGCTGCCCTACTTCTGATGTTCCATCCACATCCAGCAGCACCGGATACTGACTCGTAAACCAGCCCACGGT
>NZ_JAALFM010000017.1:0-62366 GCF_011800295.1 Paenibacillus sp. EKM301P
GAGGTAGATAGGTTGGGGGTGGAAGTGCAGTAATGCATGGAGCTGACCAATACTAATCGGTCGAGGGCTTATCCTAAGATAAGACGCAATGAAGTTTCGGATCCAGTTTTCAGGGTGTAAGCATCACATCGTATAAGTTCGAGTAGCTTATATGAGACGAGCTAACACACAGCATTTGGCGATGCTGATTCCTGAAAAGAATTTGCGAAGCAAATTCATGTTTGGTGGCGATAGCGGAGGGGTTCCACACGTACCCATCCCGAACACGACCGTTAAGCCCTCCAGCGCCGATGGTACTTGGACCGCAGGGTCCTGGGAGAGTAGGACGTTGCCAAGCAAAAGTAAAAAGGATGATAACCTCACTGAGGTTATCATCCTTTTTTTATGCATTTTGTGGATGGACACCTGATTCTAAGGTTGACAGAGGGAAGAGGCTTTGCGACACTCTAAGTGCGTATTTTTTTAAAGGTCCAAGTATACGAGCGAGGTGACGAAGTTATGGAGATCAGACAATTACAACGTGAGGAATTTGAAGCAGCTATAGGATTATCCCAGTATGCTTTTCAGTTTACAATGACCCCGGAGGATCTGGAGAAAGCCAAGAAGAAATTCAAACCAGAACAAACATGGGGGATATTCGACGGACCTGACTTGAACGCTAAACTGACTTTGCTACCACTACAGGTATACATACATGGTCAGGTTTTTGATATGGGAGGCATTGCTGGTGTGGCAACGTGGCCGGAAAAGCGTCGCGGAGGTATGGTTTCACGTTTGTTGACGCATGCGCTTGAAGAAATGAAGACCGCAGGACAAAGCCTTTCTTTTCTGCATCCATTTTCTTTTGCCTTCTATCGTAAATTTGGATGGGAAACGTATACTGAGTACAAAAAATACGTCATTCCAATTGATAAATTCCCTGCTAAACTTAAAACAGAAGGTATAGTCAAACGGGATATCAAAAATATTTCAGAACTAGACCAAGTGTATCAATCGTATGCTTCACGTTACAATGGTACGCTGGTACGAGATAAGGCATGGTGGCAGGAACGGATTTTAAATGAGAATTATCGAACTGTAGTATATTACACAGATGCAGGCGATCCTCAGGGATATGCACTATACAAAATAGAAGATAAACAGTTAAATTGTGATGAGTTGGTATATGAAAATGAGACGGCACGTCGGGCTTTGTGGACTTATTTTGCAAATCATGACTCAATGATAACCCAAGGTAAATTTATTTACGTTCCAGCAGATGACAATCTGCCTTTTTTACTCGATGATCCGCGAATTCAACAGGAAACGGTGCCTTATTTTATGGGGCGTATTGTGGATGCTGTTGCTTTTGTAGAGAGATACCCTTTTGAGCAGATTGGAGAGGAAACAAGTTTAACCTTACATCTGACAGATCGGTATGCTCCTTGGAATGAAGGAGTATGGAGATTAACGATTACTACGGAGGGGCAAGGACATCTGGCAAGAGTGGATACAAGTAATTTGCCTGAGAACGATACAGTAGCTGACTTGGAACTGGGAATTCAGTCATTAACAACTTTAATGCTCGGCTACCAGCAAGCTGATAACCTGTTTAATTGGGGGCGCATTGAAGGAAGCAGTGAGTCTGTGGCTGCACTTAAACGTGTAATACCAACAAAACAAACGTTCCTATTGGATTTTTTCTGATAAAGGCCCAATTAGATTTTCTTAATGCCCAACTCTTTTTAACCAAATTGGATGTGGGATATCATAATTATTCAAAGCTCTTCCATAATGGGAGAGTTTTTTTATTCTATAGTATAAAACATAATTAGATTGCGAAAAATGGTATTGACCCCTTGGCAAAAATGAAATTTGTGCTATAATACGAATATAGTCAAAGAAAGTCAAAGTCAATCAGAACCAGTGTGAATCTACAGAAGTATAGCAATAATGACATGATTTGCGTATAGTTAGGAGCTGCTTCTTATGGACAGAAGAGAAGTGTATGATTTATCGCAAATAAAGGTCACACTAGAAACGAAACGGTACAATTTCAATGGATGTAGAACAGGCAATAGCCTGAATACAGCTTAGATTCGTGACTATACCGTTTGGTTAAGTTCAATATACGGCGGACTCTGTGGAGCGTGAAATGTATTTGAATACTTGCGTTTCCGTTAGTGGAGGATGATGAAATGCGCAATGTTTCCGACATTATTGAACAATATTTGAAGAGCATGCTGCTGGAAAGTCCCCAAGGCTTAGTGGAGATTCAGCGCAATGATCTGGCTGACCGCTTTTCCTGCGTACCGTCGCAAATTAATTATGTAATTAGTACCCGGTTTACGCTGGAAAAAGGTTATGTGGTGGAAAGTAAACGCGGTGGTGGAGGTTATATTCGGATTCAGCGAATTCAATTACCTGCACAGCATGCGATCCATACACACCTTCATCAGAGCATCGGGGAGGAAATTAGCCAATCGGCAGCAGAAGGATTGATTTATCAGTTAGAGGAAGCTCATTTTTTAAGCAAAAGGGAAGCGGGTCTAATAAAGGCTGCTTTATCAAGAGATACATTATTGCTGAAGCTTCCCTATCGTGACCAACTGCGAGCAAGATTGCTTAAGGCTATGCTGATCTCGTTGCTGGCGGCCAAATAGCTAGTATCCATTAACCAGTGAATAGAGATTTGCAATTCAGATGTAGGGATTTGTAAAAATCCTGACGTTGAAGGAGGTGCTTTTATGCTGTGCCAAGAATGTAATATGCGGCCGGCAACTTTGCATTTCACCAAAATTGTGAATGGCGAAAAGACAGAGTTTCATATTTGTGAGACATGTGCGAAGGAAAAAGGGGAGATGATCCCTGGAACACCTAATGGCTTTTCGATTCATAGCTTGTTGTCAGGGATGTTGGATTTTGATTCTAGCACTAAAAGCCAGTCTTCAGGTCACAGTGTTCCCCAAAATCTGCAATGCAAGGATTGCGGTATGACTTATACACAGTTTAGTAAGCTAGGACGTTTTGGATGTCCATCATGCTATCAATATTTTGATAGTCGTCTGGACCCTCTGTTCAAGCGTGTGCATGGTAGTACGAGTCATGTTGGGAAAGTTCCGGTCCGTACTGGAGGCCGACTAAAGGTTAAACGGCAAATTGATGATTTGAAAAAAGAGATGCAACAACACATTGTACAGGAAGAATTCGAATCAGCTGCTGAGCTTAGGGATCAAATCAGAAAGCTTGAAAAAGAAATGACTGAAGAGTAAAGTTTGTGAAGAGTAGGAGGGAATGCGTGATGCCCAATATCCGATTTACGGAAAAGCCGCTAAGTGATTGGATGCGTGGTGATGCTGCGGATTCGGAGATTGTCATTAGCAGCCGGGTAAGAATTGCGCGTAACTTGCAGCATCTGCCTTTTCCCATGCTTGCTACCAATCAGCAGTCGGAAGAAGTGCTTCAACGCTTAACGGATATCCTTCAGTATGATGATTTGCGTCGTTTTGGTACTTTTCATACCTTGAAAATATCCGAGTTGGATGAGATCGACAAACAGGTACTGGTTGAGAAGCACTTGATTAGTCCTAATTTGGCGAACGAATCTCGCAACGGTGCTGTGTTGATTAGTGATGATGAATCAGTTAGTGTTATGATAAATGAAGAGGATCATTTGCGTATTCAGTGCTTATATCCCGGATGTCAGGTTAGAGAAGCTTGGGAACGCGCTATGGTCATTGATGATGCATTTGAAGCGCATGTTGATTATGCATTTGATGATCGGAGAGGTTTTCTGACCAGTTGTCCGACGAATGTCGGCACAGGTATGAGAGCTTCGGTGATGATGCATTTGCCCGTATTGGTCATGACTCATCAAATCAATCGTATATTGTCCGCTGTTTCACAGGTGGGTCTTACAGTTCGCGGTATTTATGGTGAAGGCAGCGAAGCAGTTGGGAATTTGTTTCAGGTATCCAATCAGATTACCTTGGGACAAACCGAAGCGGAAATTATCGAGAATCTACATGGCGTGGTGCTGCAAATTATAGAGCACGAACGTTCTGCCAGAGAACGATTGATGAATGAATCCATGCTGCGGATTACAGATCGGGTGATGCGTTCATTCGGTATTTTGTCATATGCAGCAGTTTTGGATTCCAAGGAGGCTGCACAGCGGCTGTCCGATGTACGCCTCGGTGTAGATTTAGGGATTTTGGAGCGTCCTTCCATTGCAGCGATGAATGAGCTTAATGTGATGACGCAACCCGGCTTTTTACAAAAAAGCTTTGGGGATAAAATGAATACCGGTGAGCGCGATATGTACCGGGCGAAGCTGATCCGGCAAAAATTAGGCACAACCCTTTAATATATAGAATGAACTGAAATACACACTGTGGAGGTGCAGGATATATGATGTTTGGAAGATTTACGGAACGTGCACAGAAAGTGCTTGCCTTGGCCCAGGAAGAAGCTGTTCGATTGGGACACAACAACATTGGCACAGAGCACATTTTGCTAGGACTCATTCGTGAAGGTGAAGGAATAGCAGCGAAAGCCTTAATCGGTTTAGGGCTGGGACTGGAAAAAATCCAGGATGAAGTGGAAACACTGATTGGACGCGGTCAAGAGCAACCGACGAACATTGCCTATACTCCACGTGCTAAGAAAGTCATTGAGCTGTCTATGGACGAAGCACGTAAATTGGGTCATACCTATGTAGGTACCGAGCATATTTTGCTAGGCCTTATTCGTGAAGGTGAAGGCGTAGCAGCACGTGTACTGAACAACCTGGGTATCAGTCTGAACAAAGCGCGTCAGCAAGTGCTTCAATTGCTCGGCAGCAGCGAGGCGGTTTCCAGCCATCACGGTGCTCCAGCTAATGTCAGCACACCAACTCTGGACAGTCTGGCACGCGATCTGACGGCTTCTGCGAAGGAAAATAACCTGGACCCCGTTATTGGGCGCAGCAAGGAAATTGAGCGCGTTATTCAAGTGCTCAGCCGCCGTACAAAGAACAATCCTGTTTTGATCGGTGAACCTGGGGTAGGTAAAACGGCGATTGCCGAAGGATTGGCACAAAAAATCATAGCGAATGAGATTCCCGAAACGTTGCGCGACAAACGCGTAATGACACTCGATATGGGTTCTGTAGTAGCAGGTACTAAGTATCGAGGTGAATTTGAGGATCGCTTGAAGAAGATTATGGACGAGATTCGTCAAGCTGGAAATATCGTATTGTTCATTGATGAGCTGCATACACTGATTGGTGCTGGTGGAGCGGAAGGCGCAATTGATGCCTCCAACATCCTGAAACCTGCTCTGGCACGTGGCGAGCTGCAATGTATCGGTGCCACCACGCTGGATGAATACCGCAAATATATTGAGAAAGATGCTGCTTTGGAGCGTCGTTTTCAACCTATAACCGTGGATCAACCTTCTCCAGAAGAAGCGATTCAAATCTTGTATGGTCTGCGCGACCGTTACGAAGCGCATCACCGTGTAAAAATCACTGATGAGGCTATTGAAGCTGCAGTAAGATTGTCAGATCGTTATATTACGGATCGCTTCCTACCGGATAAGGCTATTGACCTTATTGATGAAGCGGGCTCCAAGGTAAGGCTGAATTCCTATACAGTACCGCCAAACCTGAAACAGCTGGAAAACCGTCTGGAAGATATCCGTAAGGAAAAAGATTCAGCGGTACAAAGCCAGGAGTTTGAAAAGGCAGCTGCACTGCGCGATACAGAGCAAAAAATTCGTGAAGAGCTGGATGTCACTAAAAACCAATGGAAAGAACAACAGGGGCGTACAGATTCCGAAGTTACACCAGAGGATATTGCTCAGGTCGTTGCCATCTGGACTGGTGTCCCAGTCAGCAAGCTGAAGGAAGAAGAAACACATCGTTTGCTGAATATGGAGCAACTGTTGCATGAACGGGTGATTGGGCAGGACGAAGCTGTTAAGGCAGTAAGCCGGGCGATTCGCCGGGCACGCGCCGGTCTGAAAGATCCGAAACGTCCAATCGGCTCCTTTATTTTCCTCGGTCCAACTGGAGTTGGTAAAACAGAGCTGGCACGCGCCTTGGCTGAATCTATGTTTGGTGATGAAAATGCGGTTATCCGTATTGATATGTCCGAATATATGGAGAAACACTCCACATCCCGTTTGGTAGGAGCGCCTCCAGGATACGTAGGATATGAAGAAGGTGGCCAACTGACTGAAAAGGTACGTCGTAAGCCTTACTCTGTTGTGTTGCTGGATGAAATTGAAAAAGCACACCCAGAAGTATTCAATATTCTGCTGCAAGTGTTGGAGGATGGACGTCTGACGGATTCCAAAGGACGTGTTGTTGACTTCCGTAACACACTCATCATCCTAACATCCAACGTTGGTGCACAGGCAATCAAACGTAACTCCACGCTTGGTTTTACAGCTGTTGTGGACGCTGGGGCGGATTACGATAACATGAAGGGCAAAGTGATGGATGAACTGAAGAAAAGCTTCCGTCCTGAGTTCTTGAACCGGATAGATGAAATCATCGTGTTCCATTCTCTCGAAGAAAAACATATTGCCGAAATTGTTTCACTCATGTCTGAGGAACTGCGTAAGCGTCTGAATGAGTATGAGGTTGACTTTGAGTTGACAGACAAGGCTAAGAATTTCCTTGCCAAGGAAGGCTTCGATCCAGCGTATGGTGCGCGTCCATTGCGTCGTGCAATCCAGAAGCATATTGAAGATCGCCTGTCCGAGGAACTGTTGACTGGAAACATTTCTAAAGGCGACTCTCTCTATATTGATGAAGAGAACGGTGCATTGACAGTAACGAAAAAGGATAATGTATCCGCGAAGTCCTAAAGCAGTTTAGTAAATAAAACATTAGAAAAGGGTGTCTCGCAGGCTGGAAAGCTATTGCGAAGGCACCCTTTTTGTGTATTGAACACCTTGAAAGGGTAGGGTAAAAGCTTTGGGAAAGTTTGTGATATTGCTTTACGTCCGCCAAGCTTCAATGGTAAACTTTTATTGTTACAGCTCTTTCAGGTGCTGTGTGAAGATAAAATTGACATCATCGTTGTCAAGAAGGAGCCAAGGAATAAAGTATGGCTAAAGTGAAAACTAAATTTTCCTGTACAGAATGTGGCTATGAATCGCCTAAATGGTACGGAAAATGTCCTGGATGCCAGGCATGGAATTCCATGGTCGAAGAAACGGAAAGCGTTGTAAAAACTCAAGGAATGGGATCTTCCCTTCTTACTCATAGCACAAAAGACAAACCGCTTCCTATTATTGAAGTGGAGAGTGGCAAAGAAACACGAATTTTGACGGGAATTGGTGAATTAAATCGTGTACTCGGTGGAGGTGTGGTGCCAGGTTCACTTGTTCTGGTGGGTGGTGACCCGGGGATCGGTAAGTCTACGCTTATGCTGCAAACCTCTAATGAGCTGGCTTTAACTGGTTTAAAGGTACTCTACGTGTCTGGTGAGGAATCCGTCCGCCAAACGAAGCTACGTGCAGATCGCCTCGGTGCTTTGTCTCCCAGTCTGTACGTATTATGTGAGACGAATTTGGAGACGATTGAAGAAGCAGTGGACAGCTTGAAGCCGGAGTTTTTGGTCATCGACTCGATACAGACTGTATATTTGCCTGAGGTGACAAGTGCGCCTGGTAGTGTAGCTCAGGTGCGCGAGTGTACTTCACGATTTATGCGGATTGCCAAGGGATTAGGTATTGCTACAGTACTGGTAGGGCATGTGACCAAAGAAGGCGCTATTGCAGGTCCGCGTTTGTTGGAGCATATGGTCGATTGTGTACTTTATTTTGAAGGAGAGCGCCATCATACGTATCGGCTGTTGCGTGCGGTTAAGAATCGTTTCGGTTCTACGAATGAAATTGGTATTTTTGAAATGGCCGAAAGTGGTTTGCGTGAGGTGGCGAATCCTTCTGAGCTCTTCCTGTCCGAACGGCCACTGGGGGTGGCTGGTTCCACAGTCGTTGCCAGTATGGAGGGAACCCGGCCTGTGTTGGTTGAATTGCAAGCACTCATTGCGGCTACGCATTTTCCATCTCCACGCCGAATGGGTACGGGGATTGACCATCATCGGATGGGATTAATCATTGCCGTATTAGAAAAGCGGATGGGCATGTTTTTGCAAAACCAGGACGCTTATCTCAATGTTGCTGGAGGCGTAAAGCTGGATGAACCAGCGGTGGATTTAGCCATAGCGGTGAGCATTGCTTCCAGCTTTAGGGATGCTCCTACCAAGCCGTACGATGTGATTTTTGGTGAAGTAGGACTGACAGGCGAGGTGCGGGCTGTATCCCGAGCAGAACAGCGAGTGCGAGAAGCAGAGAAATTAGGTTTCAAACGGGTGATCATGCCCGAGAAAAGCTTGAAGGGCTGGACACATCCAAAAGGGATACAAATTATAGGAGTTGGAACGGTGGCAGATGCACTGGCAGCCGCATTAGATTAGGGGGCATTGAGGATGAAGGAAGCGAGCCAACTGGATAAAATGAACGATTTGCTACGGCTTGTGGCACCGGGAACTCCCTTTCGCGACGGATTGGAAAACGTTTTGCGTGCCAAAACGGGTGCTCTTCTGGTCGTTGGCTATAGCCCGGAAGTAATGGAAGTCGTGGATGGCGGTTTCTCTATTAATTGTGACTTTTCGCCGAACTATTTGTATGAGCTGGCTAAAATGGACGGCGCAATCATATTGAGTGAGGATTTAAAACGAATTTTATATGCCAATACGCAATTGATTCCCGATTCTTCCATTTCGTCCATAGAAACAGGGATTCGGCATCGGACGGCGGAACGAGTTGCAAAGCAGACTGGCAAACTGGTTGTGTCTATTTCCCAGCGTCGTAATATTATTACGTTGTATCAGGGGACTTTACGATATGCGCTCAAGGAAATCGGGGTTATTTTAACGAAAGCTAATCAGGCTATTCAGACGTTAGAAAAATATAGATCCGTATTGGGGCAAGCCTCAACGAATCTAACTGCATCTGAATTCGAAGAACTGGTTACCATGCCGGAGGTCGTTAATGTCATTCAACGGATCGAAATGGTGCTGCGCATCAAAATGGAGATCAAACGATTTATTAACGAGCTCGGGAATGAGGGCAGGCTGATTAGCATGCAGATGGAGGAGCTTGTCAGTAATATCGAGGAAGAAGCTTGGTTGCTGTATAAGGATTATGCCAAAGACGACAGCGACGAGAAGATCCGTGAAATTATATTGGGACTCAAACGTTCTACGGACGACGAATTACTGGATGTGAATCATATAGTACGTTTATTAGGCTACCCTTCTTCAGCAGCGACATCAGAAGAATATATTGCTGCACGCGGATATCGGGTGCTGAACAAAATACCTCGTTTGCCAAATGTAATTATTCATAATCTGGTGGAGCGATTTGGACGTTTTCCACATGTCATGACAGCAACGATAGAAGAACTGGATGAAGTGGATGGTATAGGAGAGGTTCGTGCACGTACGATTAAAGAAGGGCTTAAACGTTTACAGGAACAAGTTTTCATTGACAGACAAATGTAAATGTAATACAGTGAAAGGATTATAATGGAACAATTCATACATTGAGGTGAAGAGATGATTACCAAATCAATTCCGAACATGTGTACCTTGGGTAACTTGTTTCTCGGAATGATCGCCATTTTATTGGCCGTAGACGGAAAATACAGTCTTGCCGCTATTATGGTTATTGTCGCCATGTTGTTGGACGGACTGGATGGAAGGATGGCCCGGGCTTTGAATGCCCAGAGCGAATTCGGTAAAGAACTGGACTCCTTATCAGATATGATATCTTTTGGTGTTGCTCCCGCAGTTATTATGTACATGGTTGCTTTTCATGATGCGAATTCGGCTTTGGCTTGGACGGTTACAGCCATTTTTCCGATGTGCGGAGCATTGCGTTTGGCTCGATTTAACGTACGTCCCGGTGTACCAGGTTATTTCACAGGTTTACCCATTCCGGCAGCAGGTGGCGTATTAGCCACGTTGTCCTTATTCCATAACGAGATTTCATTGTTATACATGTCGATTGCCATGTTGCTAGTCTCTTATTTGATGGTTAGCTCCATGAGATATCCAAATTTCAAAAAGGTCGGCCTTCCGAAAAAAGCGATCTGGGTTGCTCCGTGGGTCGTAATTGCAGCGGTGGTTCTAGCTGTTAAATTTCCTGATCAGCTGTCGAAGCTGATTTTTGTACCACTGGTGCTTTATGCGTTGTACGGTATGAAGCTGAACATTCGGAAGTTATCACGCAGACGTGGACGTGAGCGGGATCGTTCTAAACAGGAAGAACAGGACGATCAATATCGTCATTCGCAACGTTAGTGTCAGACAAGAACTACAAGAAGCATTTATTTCCTTGATTCATTCAAGGGGATAAATGCTTTTTTTATGCATAAAAAGTGAAAACACAGGGTTAGTTATGTGGGAAATGGACCATACTGGTAAGGGAAGTGCTATGTATCCAATAAATAGCAGACTATTGAAAAGAAAATAAAGGAGGTATAGAGACTCAATGTGGAGAAAGGCTATTTTAACTTTTACAGGATTGTGCGGCGCGTGGTTTGGCTATACGTTATACCAGCGGATAGGAGGCTTAGTAACGTGGATGCCACAATGGTTGAGTGATGGTTCTTTACCAGGAATGGCTGTTTGGATGTTAGCGGGAGCGGTGGTATTTATGGTTGGCTGCTCATTCGCAGGGGCGTCCGTGGCGAATCGATTGCAGCAGGGTATTGAAGGTTTGGTACGAATTCCGATGAATGAGATGATGGCAGGTGTCATGGGCTTAGCGGTGGGGTTGATCCTTTCCTTGGCAGTTTATCCACTCTTTTCAGGGTTAGGGGCACCTGGTTTACTTATCCAGACCGCGGTTACCTTGGTATGTGGATATGTGGGGTTGATGGTTGGGCTAGAAAAACGGGACGAGTTGTCATCCTTTTGGAGTTCAGGCTTTTTTGGTCGGGGAACGGATGTAGAAGAACGAAAGCTGGAGGAACATAAAATTTTGGACACCAGCGTCATTATAGATGGGCGTATTGCGGATATCTGCAAGACAGGTTTTATTGAAGGGACCATTGTGATTCCTGAATTTGTGTTGGAGGAGCTTCAGCATATCGCAGATTCTTCAGATTTACTTAAGCGTAATCGTGGGCGGCGGGGTCTGGATATTTTGAATAAAATTCAAAAAGAGCTAGATGTGAATGTGCTCATCTATGAGGGGGATTTTGAGGAAATTTCAGAGGTCGACAGTAAGCTGGTTAAGCTTGCAAAGGTGTTGCAGGGTAAAGTTGTAACTAATGATTTTAACCTGAATAAAGTATGCGAACTTCAAGGTGTGTCTGTGCTGAACATTAATGATTTGGCGAATGCAGTGAAGCCTGTCGTACTGCCCGGTGAGGAGATTATGGTGCAGATTATCAAAGATGGCAAGGAGCATGGGCAAGGTGTAGCTTATCTGGATGATGGTACGATGATTGTTGTGGAGGGTGGACGTGACTATATTGGCTCTCTCATGGAAGTACTGGTCACAAGCGTACTTCAGACCTCTGCGGGCCGTATGATCTTTGCTAAACCGAAATTATTGGAAAAAGCTCAATAAACGAGGTATGATGAAGTAGATGTGTTATCATACGGATCGTCCAAGTGCGATCAGGGCAGGAGTTATTTGAATGAACAATCAGGTAGGAGTCGTGATTGTGGCGGCCGGGCGCGGCTCCCGTATGGGAACGCAGGAGAGCAAGCAATTTCTGCTTTTGCGAGACAAGCCCATCTTCATACATACACTTGAAATATTCGCAGCAATGCCTGAAGTGGATGAAATGGTGATGGTTACTGGAACTGGAGATGTGGAACGCTGCAGAGACTGGATTCATCAATACAAGATTGGTAAAAATGTACGGGTGGTGGCTGGTGGCAGTGAACGCCAGCATTCGGTTTATCGCGGTTTGCGCCACTTGCAAACAGATTGGGTGATGGTGCATGATGGTGTGCGGCCATTGATTCAACCTGAGCTTGTACGTTCATGCCTGGAGGCTGCTCAGCGTACTGGTGCTTCTGTAGCGGCAGTACCTGTAAAGGATACGATCAAGCAAGTGAACGGGGATGGTATCATTACAGCAACGCCGGATCGCCGAAGTCTGTGGAGTATTCAAACGCCACAGACTTTTCGTCTTTCCGACCTGCTGCGGGCCTATGAGGAAGCGGAGCAGTCAGGATTTTTGGGGACAGATGATTCCATGCTGGTGGAGCGAATAGGCATTCCAGTTACTGTCGTTCAGGGCAGCTACAAGAATATCAAAATTACTACGCCTGAGGATTTGGAGATGGCGGCGTTATGGGTAAAGACAGAGGGAGAGGATATCAAATGATTAGAGTGGGGCAAGGATTTGACGTCCACCAGCTGGTGGAAGGAAGGCCATGCATCATCGGAGGCGTAAATATTCCGTATGAAAAAGGTTTGCTGGGTCATTCCGATGCAGACGTGCTGCTGCATGCCATTAGCGATGCTATCCTGGGTGCGCTTGGCTTGGGAGACATCGGAAAGCATTTTCCAGATAATGACCCTGAATTTAAGGACGCGGATAGTCTTAAGCTACTGGAGCATGTGTGGGGGCTGGCTAAAGAGCGGGGATACCGATTGGGGAACATCGATTCTACAATTATTGCGCAGAAGCCCAAGATGGCATCGTACATCCCGCAGATGAATGAAATCATCGCCCGGGTGCTGGAAGCAGAGGAGTCATCCCAGGTAAATGTCAAGGCGACGACGACGGAGCAACTCGGGTTTACCGGGCGAAGCGAGGGAATCGCGGCTCAGTCGGTTGTCTGTCTAATCAAGTAAATGCTATCATCTTGAGTAATTCTATTTGGAGGAGATTATATGAGCACGGAAGTTCGTGTACGCTATGCACCAAGTCCAACAGGACATCTGCATATTGGAAATGCCAGAACGGCATTATTTAATTATTTGTTTGCCCGCAATCAAGGCGGGAAATTTATTATTCGCATTGAAGATACAGATGTGAAGCGCAATATTGAGGGCGGAGAAGAAAGCCAGCTTAAATATTTGAAATGGTTGGGTATGGACTGGGATGAAAGTATAGACGTGGGCGGCGAGTTTGGACCTTATCGCCAGACCGAGCGCTTGGACATCTACAAAACATACTGGCAGGACTTGCTGGATCGCGGTTTGGCATACCGCTGTTATTGCACGGAAGAAGAACTTGAACGCGAGCGTGAAGAACAGATGGAACGTGGGGAGACACCACGTTACTCAGGAAAACACCGTGATTTAACAGAAGAACAGTGTCAGGCGTTTGAAGCAGAGGGCCGTGTACCAAGTATTCGTTTTCGCGTACCAGAAGATCGTGAATATACGTTTGATGATATTGTTAAAGGTCAAATTACGTTCAATTCCAAAGAAAGCGGCGATTTTGTTATCGTCAAAAAAGACGGTATTCCGACATATAACTTCGCTGTAGCGGTTGACGACTATTTGATGAAAATATCGCATGTACTACGGGGTGAGGATCATGTATCCAATACACCGCGGCAGTTGATGATTTTTGAAGCTCTCGGCTGGGAGCCTCCACGCTTTGGTCATATGACGCTGATCGTAGGCGAGGATCACAAAAAGCTCAGCAAACGAAATGAATCCATTATTCAGTTCATGGAGCAGTACGATAAGCTGGGCTATCTGCCGGAAGCTATATTCAACTTTATTGCATTGTTGGGCTGGTCTCCGGAAGGCGAGGAAGAGATCTATGATCGGGAACAATTAATCTCGATTTTCGATCCTAATCGTTTGTCCAAAAGCCCAGCTGTATTTGATACAAACAAGCTTGCTTATTTGAATAATCATTATATTAAAAAAGCTGATCCTGAACGGATTGCTAGTATGGCAATTCCACATTTGCAGGCAGCAGGACTGTTGCCGAATGATTTATCGGCTGAACAACAGGATTGGGCTAAAGCTCTTGTCCGCTTATACCAAGAACAAATGACTTCAGCGTCTGATATTGTGGTGTTGTCTGAGTTGTTTTTCCGTTCACATCTGGAGTTGGATGCTGATGCGGCGGCTGTTCTGGCTGAAGAACAGGTTCCTGATGTACTTAGAGCCTTTGCAGCTAAGGTTGAAACGAGCGAGGAATTTACAGCTCCACAAATGGCCAAGCTGATCAAAGAAGTCCAAAAGGAAACTGGTTTTAAGGGGAAACAGCTGTTCATGCCGATTCGTGTGGCCCTTACAGGTCAAACTCATGGACGGGATCTGAACGAGACCATCTATCTACTTGGACGTGACAAGGTATTGGACCGTCTTAAGGCACAAATTAAAGGCTGATATTTCTTGTCAATTTGTTGTCTTTTCGCTATAATGACTCCATTGATATGGATTGATACTTACGTGTAAAGGCTGCGAACAGGAGAAGTACACTGCATAAGGGCATCTGCCAGAGAGGACGGTCGAGGGGAAACCCCAGGCTGAGAACCGTCTAGATGACCTGCGGAGGAAATGCGCCTGGGAGCCGTGCGCCCGAACCCTCGTTAGCCTACAATGCTAATGTGGCAAGGGCTTGCCGATTCGTTCCCGTTACAGGACGCCAAAGACGGACTTTTCTGCTTTTTTTGTAGCAGATATGTTCGAAGCAGAGTGGGACCACGTATATGCGTCTCTGCAGCCTAGGCTGCGGAGGCGCTTTTTCATTTTTATCAGATTCAGACTCGCTGTAGACTGAAAATTGTCGAAGAATGCTGGTGACTACGAAAATTGGCGAAATGTGAAGTGTGATGCGGCAAGGATATGGAGGGAATAGGAGGGCGACATGTTCAGGCATTTCAAATCCGATATTCAAACTGTTTTGGATAATGATCCGGCCGCCCGGAGTAAGCTGGAAGTCATTTTTACGTATTCTGGCGTTCATGCCCTTTGGGCACACCGAATTGCACATTGGTTTTATTTGCGAAAGTGGTGTACTCTAGCCCGTGTTATATCCCAGGTATCGAGGTTTATGACAGGAATTGAAATTCATCCTGGCGCTCGTATTGGAGATCGGCTGTTCATTGACCACGGCATGGGTGTTGTCATTGGCGAAACCTGTGAAATTGGCGATGATGTCGTATTGTATCAGGGGGTTACTCTTGGAGGAACTGGAAAAGAGAAAGGGAAGCGCCACCCCACCATTGGGAATAATGTCGTTATAGGCTCCGGTGCAAAAATATTGGGTTCATTTACGATTGGGGCGCAATCCAATATTGGCTCCAACTCGGTTGTGCTAAAAGAAGTTCCACCAAACAGTACGGTAGTGGGTATCCCCGGGCGAGTGGTCAGACAGGATGGCAGACGTCCAGATCGACTTAGTCACCAGTTGCCTGACCCGGTCGTCGATTCCATACGGTCTCTTCAAATGGAAATAGAACGATTACGAGCAGAATTGTCTGATTTGAAGGAGGAGCAATCTGCTCAGAAACATCAGGTGACCCAAGAGAATAAATTACAAGGATAATTTTCATGAGGGAGGAACATAACGATGTCGCTTCAAATTTATAATACAATGACGAGGAGCCGGGAGCCTTTTGTGCCACTGGAGCCTGGAAGGGTTAAAATGTATGTATGTGGTCCTACAGTGTATGATTACATTCATATTGGTAATGCACGACCTGTAATTGTGTTCGACGTGGTACGCAGCTACTTGGAGTATTTGGGCTATGATGTAAACTATGTGGTGAATTTTACGGACGTTGATGATAAGTTGATCCGCAAAGCTCGGGAACTTAATATGGAGGTTCCGGCAGTTGCCGAGAAGTTTATTGCTGCCTATCATGAGGATCTGACAGGATTGAATGTTCCTGCTGCCAGCATAAATCCTCGTGTAACCGAAAGCATGGATCTGATTATTGATTTTATCAAGGACCTGGTAGACAAAGGCTATGCCTACGAAAATGATGGTGATGTCTTCTACCGGACCAAAATGTTTAAAGACTACGGACAGCTGTCAGGCCAAAATTTGGAGGAACTCCAGTTTGGGATTCGCATCAATGTGGATGAACGCAAGGAGAATGCCGAGGATTTTGTACTCTGGAAAGCAGCGAAACCGGGAGAAATTTACTGGTCAAGTCCTTGGGGGGATGGACGCCCAGGCTGGCATATCGAATGCTCTGCTATGGCTCGTCACTATTTGGGGGATACACTGGATATTCACGGAGGCGGACAGGATCTGCAATTTCCGCATCATGAATGTGAATGCGCACAATCCGAAGTGATTACGGGTAAACCATTATCTCGCTACTGGATGCATAACGGATATATTCGCATAGATAATGAAAAAATGTCGAAATCACTCGGTAACGGTATTTTGGTTAAAGATCTGCGTGCTCGTCACAAGCCCGAAGCTTTACGTTATTTTATGCTGTCGACACATTACCGCAACCCTTTGAACTACAACCAAGAGACGATGAGTCAGGCGGAGAATAGTGTCGAACGGATTGCCAATGCAGTCGCCAATGTAAAGCATCGTTTATCCATGGCTTTGAAAGGTAATGAAGCAGTATCGGCTGAGCTGCAAATGAAGCTTGATGGGATATTACAGCAATTTGGCGAAAAAATGGATGATGATTTCAATACGCCTGATGCGATTACTGCGGTGTTCGAATGGGTCAGCGAAGCCAATCTTTTGTTGCAGCGTGATGTTGTCAATCAGGCGGAATTGCAAGCGGTGCTGCATACCTTCCATTCGATGAATACGGTACTTCGCATTTATTCGGAACCGAGTGAAGAACTGCTGGATGACGAAATTGAGCAGTTAATTGCAGAACGTGTCGAAGCTCGTAAAACTAAAAACTGGGGTAGAGCTGACGAAATTCGTGATCTGTTAGCTACTAAAGGCATTGTGCTTGAAGATACGGCGCAGGGTATGCGGTGGCGGCGGAAATGAGTAATAAGCCACTGAACTCAGAAGCTGTGGAAGGCGCAGGAAACTGGTTTCCGTATCCTGCGTCCAAGCCGGCTCGCTTGATGCCCCCCATTGCGTTAGCTTACATTGGTGATGCAGTGTATGAGGTGGCTGTCCGGCAATATCTGCTGGCACAGCCCAACCTGCGTCCCAATCATTTACATCGACGAGCTACAAAGCTAGTCTCCGCCAAGGCACAGAGTCGTATGTTGGGGCTGCTAGAAACAGTGCTTACGGATGAAGAACGTGACATTGTCCGACAAGGAAGAAATGCCAAATCAGGGAGCCTGCCCAAAAATGCTGATGTGCTTGAGTATCGACACGCCACTGCACTGGAAGGATTGATTGGTTATCTTTATTGTGATGGACATTTGGACAGATTGTCAGAGTTGATTACGTACGGAATTGCACAAATGGAAAATGCAGAAAAATCATAAATTGGAGACGGATTGAACGAATTGATATCGACCGTTTTCCGGGAGGAAGCTAGAGATGGAAGAAGAATGGATTGCCGGTAAGCATTCGGTAACAGAGGCGCTGCGTTCAGGCAGGACGATAAATAAAATATGGATTGCGGATAATGCACAGAAGCATTTGACACTGCCGATTATGGCTGAGGCGAAAAAAGCAGGAATCATTGTTTTGCAGGTGGACAAGCGTAAGCTCGATCAAATGGTTCCAGGCATTCAGCATCAGGGAGTGGTCGCGCAAGCTGCACCTTTTGCCTACGCTGAGGTGGAGGACTTGCTTGCTAGTGCTCGTGCTAAGGGAGAAGAGCCGTTTTTGATTTTGCTGGATGAGATTGAAGACCCTCATAACTTGGGCTCCATCCTGCGTACGGCGGACTGCACTGGAGCACACGGTATCATAGTGCCGAAAAGGCGTTCAGCCGCTGTAACTGTAACGGTGTCTAAAACATCGGCAGGTGCTGTGGAGTACGTCCCGGTGGCGCGTGTGAGCAATTTGGGACAAACCATTGACCGTCTTAAAGAAGAAGGTGTATGGGTAGTTGGCACGGATGTTACAGCAACCGATCCCGTCTTTGGGAATGGAGTATTCACCGGTCCCGTAGCGATTGTCATTGGTAACGAAAATAAAGGAATGGGCCGTTTGATCCGCGAGAAATGTGATGTACTCGTCAAGCTGCCAATGGCGGGACAAATCAATTCCCTCAATGCTTCTGTAGCTGCAGGTGTCGTCATGTACGAAGTTTTGCGCGGACGACAGGCACGAGGCTAACGATATGGCTGACACGCGGGATGTTCTGCTTGTGGACGGTTACAACATGATTGGAGCCTGGCCCGAACTTTCCGCACTGGTACAATCTGGTATGCAGGAAGCGAGGGACAGACTTCTTGAACGATTGGCGGATCATCAGGCGTATTCGGGCAGAAGAGTCATCGTCGTATTTGATGCTTACAGGGTGCCAGGATTAGGTAAGACCTTTGCCCAGAGCAAAGTCCAGATTTATTTTACGAGAGAAAAAGAGACAGCCGATGAGTGCATCGAGCGATTAGTTCGTGAGCTGAGCAGCAAGAGGAGAAGCATTTACGTAGCGACAAGTGATCAGGTAGAGCAGCATGTGGCCTTTGGCCAGGGAGCACTCAGAGTATCGGCACGAGAATTACTGATTGAGATTGAGGAATCTGAAAGGGAAGTCCAGAAGCGAATCCAGCAGGATAACGCCAAATTGTCCCGCAATTCGCTGGATGGCAAGCTGAGTCCGGAGCTTCGAAAGTTGTTTGAACGCTGGAGAAGAGAATGATCCAGTAATTGGGATACTCTCCATTTTGAAACCATTGACAATTTTGTTAGCGCTCTTCTTTTTTAGGTTGTTGTGGTTGACGGTATCAGGTTACATCGCGTATACTTGTCGTATATTTGAGAGAGTAACGGGTACCTTGCGTTGCAGCCGGAGGGATTGTTAGTGAGTGTGGACCTCAAGGATATCATGTTGTCAAAGTTTGATTACAAAAATGATGAAGACATTGTCGGAGCAGTCCATGAAGGTGATGGGGAAGCGCTGGAGTTTCTGATTAACAAATATCGAAACTTTGTGCGGGCCAAGGCCAGATCCTACTTCCTGATTGGGGCTGATCGCGAGGATATTATTCAGGAGGGCATGATTGGTCTCTACAAATCCATCCGTGATTTTAAGGGAGACAAGCTTGCTTCGTTCAAGGCTTTCGCCGAGTTGTGCATAACACGACAGATTATTACGGCAATTAAGACGGCTACACGACAAAAGCACATTCCTCTGAACTCTTACGTATCTCTGGACAAGCCCATCTATGATGAAGAGTCAGACCGGACGTTGCTCGATGTGATTTGCGGAACACAAGTAAGTGATCCTGAAGAGCTGATTATCAATCAGGAAGAGTTTGTGGGTCTTGAGGACAAAATGTCCGAGATTCTGAGCGAGCTAGAACGCAAGGTACTTATGTTGTATCTGGACGGTCGTTCGTATCAGGAGATTGCTGAAGATCTAGATCGTCATGTGAAATCCATTGATAACGCGCTGCAACGGGTCAAACGTAAACTTGAAAAGTATCTGGAAGTAAGGGATAGTTGAAAGTAGAGGCTGACATGGAAAAGGCTCGAGTTTGAGTCTTTTTTTATTCGTTTTGGGTATGCTGTGCAGGTTTATAAGTGTTGTAAATGATTTATACTAAAAAAGATGAATAATAGATATCGCTTTGATTTTGAAGCAGTATTTCAGAGAATAGCTTCAAAGGATGGACAGATGTAAAAATGCACCACAACCGGGACTGCGAAATGTATGCAAACATTCGTTGACATGGAAAACCCCGTGTGATAAAGTGTTTTAGGTAGGCCTAAATTCGCGGTTTTTTTAGGATCAATTATGAGACTTCCGGTGTTGGATGTCTTCGGGAGGTGCACATCATGCGGGTAATTATTACTTTGGCTTGTACAAATTGCAAACAAAGAAATTACACAACGACGAAAAACAAGCGTAATCACCCCGACCGCATGGAGATGAAGAAATTCTGTAAGTCCTGTAACGAACAGACTTCTCATCGGGAAACCAGATAGTTTTTGGAGGTGTAGTCGGCGTGAAACGCAGTTTCAAGTCTCTGTTTTCCTTTTTCTCTGAAAGCTGGGCTGAACTCAAGAAAGTTCGCTGGCCCAATCGTAAAGAACTGACCAACTATACGCTGATTGTCATAGGGACGATTGCGTTCGTCACGATTTATTTTTGGGTTCTCGATATCGGCATTTCCGCTGTGATCGAAGCGATTATCTAGGAAGGGTTCCAGGTGGCTTGATATGGAAAAAAGATGGTACGTCGTTCATACCTATTCAGGGTATGAGAACAAAGTCAAAGCCAATTTGGAAAAACGCGTTGAGTCCATGGGCATGGAAGACAAGATATTCCGTGTTCTTGTTCCTATGGAAGAAGAACTGGTAACCAAGGACGGTAAGAAAAAAACCGTTATGCGTAAAGTCTACCCTGGTTATGTCTTGGTCGAAATGGTCCAAACCGATGATTCTTGGTATGTTGTACGCAACACACCAGGTGTTACGGGATTTGTAGGATCGACAGGCTCGGGTTCCAAGCCGACGCCATTGCTTCCAGAAGAAGTTGAACAGATTCTGAAGCATATGGGCATGGTAGAGCCGAAACCGAAGATTGAATTCGATGTTAAGGAATCCGTGCGAATTAAAGTTGGTCCTTTTGCGAATTTTGTGGGCTCCGTGGAAGAAATTTTGGTTGAGAAGAGCAAGCTTAAGGTTCACGTCAACATGTTTGGACGGGAAACCCCGCTTGAGTTGGATTATACTCAAGTGGAGAAAATATAGATTTTTCTTACAGGTTTCTTGTGGGAGGATCAATAGGTCCGTCTACCACTATTGAGTCAAGGAGGTGTCATCCATGGCAAAAAAGGTAATTAAAATGGTAAAACTGCAGATCCCTGCAGGGAAAGCTAATCCAGCGCCTCCAGTAGGTCCAGCTTTGGGTCAAGCAGGTGTCAACATTATGGCATTCTGTAAAGAGTTCAATGCTCGTACTGCTGATCAAGCAGGCCTGATTATTCCGGTTGAAATTTCGGTATTTGAGGATCGTTCTTTTACGTTCATCACCAAAACTCCACCGGCTGCTGTTCTGTTGAAAGTTGCTGCTAAAATCGAAAAAGGTTCCGGTGAACCGAATAAAACGAAAGTTGCAACTGTAAATCGCGCTGCTGTTCGTCAAATTGCAGAGCAAAAAATGCCTGACCTTAACGCAGCTTCCGTAGAATCGGCAATGCGTATGGTTGAAGGTACTGCTCGCAGCATGGGTATCACCATCGTAGATTAATTTTATTAATCTACGTGTGCCGGCGGTTTGACTGTCCGGCAAGTGTGGGAGGAATATCCGCTAATACCACATAAGGAGGAAAAGATAATGGCTAAACATGGTAAGAAATACCTGGAAGCTGCTAAGCTGATTGACAGCGAAGCAACTTATGAGCCTTTGGAAGCCGTTGAATTGGTGAAAAAGGCTGCAACTGCTAAATTCGACGAAACCGTTGAAGCTGCAGTTCGTCTGGGCGTAGATTCCCGTAAACAAGACCAGGCTGTTCGTGGTGTTGTTGTCCTGCCACATGGTACGGGTAAAACACAACGCGTTCTGGTATTTGCAAAAGGTGACAAAGTGAAAGAAGCGGAAGCGGCTGGCGCTGATTTTGTTGGCGATCAAGATATGATCAACAAAATCCAACAAGGCTGGTTCGAATTCGACGTCTGCGTTGCGACACCTGATATGATGAGTGAGGTTGGTAAACTGGGTCGTTTGCTCGGTGGTAAAGGTTTAATGCCTAACCCTAAAGCAGGCACAGTTACTTTCGACGTTGCCAAGGCTGTTCAAGAAATTAAAGCCGGTAAAATCGAATACCGTCTCGACAAAGCAGGTCAAATTCACGCACCAATCGGCAAAGCATCGTTCAGTGCTGAGCAACTGAACGAGAACCTTAAAGCCTTGATTGAAGCCTTGAACCGTGCGAAGCCAGCGGCTGCTAAAGGTGTATACCTGAAAAACATCGCTATTTCTTCGACTATGGGACCAAGTGCACGTGTGAACACATCTGTTTACAGATAATATTTCGGTTGACACGTTCAATCAAATTTGTTATTCTGTAAAAGTTGTGAGTCCTTGTGACTGACCGTTAAAGTTGAATATGCTTACCGTAGACAGTAGGTGCTTTCGGGCTTAATTTCCTACCGAGGTGTTATGATAGAACGTTTCATGCGACGGGCTTGTCCCGTCCATGTGGATTTATCAAGCCTTCGTACTCTACGGAGGCTTTTTTCATGCTCATGAAAACGACTTTGGTAGAACGCCAGAATGGGTGTTTCTAACAAAGTAGATAAATTGATCAGGAGGTGTACAGTTTGGCAAATGCAAAAGTGATTCAAGCAAAACAAGAAGCTGTTGAAGTTGTAGCTGCAAAATTGCGCGAGAGCGTAACAACTGTAGTTGCAGACTATCGCGGTCTGAATGTTGCACAAGTAACTGAGCTGCGTAAGCAGCTTCGCGAAGCCGGAATCGAATTTCAAGTGCTGAAAAACACACTGCTCCGCCGTGCAACTGCGGCAGCAGAATTGACTGAACTGGACGCAGTATTGACAGGTCCTACTGCAATCGCGTTCGGCAAAGATGATGCAGTGTCTGCAGCTAAAATCTTGAACGATTTCGCTAAGAAAAACAATGCATTGGAACTGAAAGGTGCAGTTGTAGAAGGTCGTGTGATCGGTGTTGAGGAAATCAAAGCGCTGGCAGAACTGCCATCCCGCGAAGGTCTCCTTTCCATGCTCCTCAGCGTGCTTCAAGCTCCTATGCGCAACTTCGCGCTTGCGGTTAAAGCTGTTGCAGATAAAGAAGAGCAAAGTGCATAAGTTGGGATTTAAACCTGCTGTATAGCAGTTAAGAACAAAAAAATACGAATTTAAATGGAGGTTCAACCATGAGTAAAGAGCAAATCTTGGAAGCAATTAAAGGTATGTCCGTATTGGAACTGAACGATCTCGTGAAAGCAATCGAAGAAGAATTCGGCGTAACTGCAGCAGCTCCAGTAGCTGTAGCAGGTGGCGCAGCAGGTGGCGCAGCAGAAGCTGAGCAATCCGAGTTCGACGTAATCTTGACAAGCGCTGGCGCTTCCAAAATCAACGTTATCAAAGCAGTTCGCGAAATTACAGGTCTTGGCCTGAAAGAAGCAAAAGAACTGGTTGACAACGCTCCAAAACCATTGAAAGAAAAAGTTGCAAAAGAAGAAGCTGAATCCGTTAAAGCAAAATTGGAAGAAGCAGGCGCTTCTGTAGAAGTAAAATAATTGACTGCTCTTTAGCAGACAATGAATTAAAACAAACCCCTTGAGGTGATCTTCAAGGGGTTTGTTGCTGTAAAGCGGTAGTACAAACAGGTCTGAAATATTATTCTAAAGGCTATGATGTTAATATAACCGTACAACCGAAAGAGGTGGGCGTGAATGGCTGATCATTATTACTCCAGACGGCCAGAGACGGCACATGAACGGCGAAGTCTAGAGACGGTGCTGCGTGGACGTTCCTATCGATTTGCCAGCGATTCAGGCGTTTTTTCAAAGCAGGGGATTGATTATGGGAGTCGTGTGTTGATTGAAGCTATGCAACTTCCTGCAAATGCCTCGGTATTGGATGTAGGATGTGGTTACGGGCCGATTGGTTTGACGGCGGCTACGCTTGTCCCGGACGGACACGTTACAATGGTTGATATTAACGAGCGAGCCGTTCAACTAGCGATAGAGAATGCGGAGCGTAATGGAATTAAAAATGTCACCATTAAGCAAAGTGATTTGTTTGCAGAAGTGCAACACGAACGTTTTGACGTGATCTTGACGAATCCTCCTATACGTGCAGGGAAAGAAACGGTTCATACCATATTTGAGCTTGCGTATGAGCATTTAAATGAGGGTGGTGCTTTATGGGTCGTCATACAGAAAAAGCAGGGTGCTCCTTCTGCGAGCGCTAAAATAGAGAGCCTTTTCGGTCGTGTGGAAGAAGTTACGAAGGATAAAGGTTATCGGATTTTAAAGGCTGAAAAAAGTTTTAGAAAAATGCAATAGGACCATTGACTTGAATCCTGGTCTGTGATATCATTGTAAAATGTCAGTATTAGGATGCCCTCCATGGCTTTAGTTTGTTGAAATGTCAATAGATTTATGCGTAACAGGGTATAGTATTTATATCTCTTACGTATAATATAACCATTTTGGGCAAATCTACAAGTGATGAAGATCTTCCGGTATGAGGATTCTGCAGATACGTCGCTCTTTTTTCGAATGCATTCGAGTAAGGGCTTTTCTGTATTTGTAAGATCGAATCATCTGTATGTGTCTTATTATAAGGTCACAAACAGAGGTTCGCAATGTATTTTTAAAGTGAGTAGACATGAGGGGTGAGTTTAAGTTGGCAGGACATCTTGTTCAATATGGTCGACGCACTCGGCGCAGTTATGCACGTATTAATGAGGTACTCGAGGTTCCCAACCTGATTGAGATCCAACAAAAATCCTATGATTGGTTTTTGGAGGAAGGATTACGGGAAATGTTTCGGGATATTTCTCCAATTCAAGATTTCACAGGAAATCTGATTCTGGAGTTTATCGATTACTCTCTCGGAGAACCCAAATATACCGTTGACGACGCAAAGGAACGCGACGTTACGTATGCAGCACCGCTTCGGGTAAAAGTCCGGCTTATTAATAAAGAAACCGGGGAAGTGAAAGAGCAGGAAGTATTCATGGGAGACTTCCCGCTGATGACTGAAACGGGTACGTTTATTATTAACGGTGCGGAACGGGTTATTGTCAGCCAGTTGGTTCGCTCTCCCAGCGTCTATTTCAGCACAAAAGTCGACAAGAATGCGAAAACAACATACACCGCAACGGTAATTCCTAACCGGGGGGCTTGGCTCGAACTGGAGATGGATGCGAAGGATATTATCTATGTCCGGATTGACCGTACCCGTAAAATTCCGGTTACGGTGTTGCTGCGTGCGCTTGGCTTTGGCACTGATGCTGAGATTCTGGATTTGCTCGGCAATGACGAATATATCCGCAACACACTTGATAAAGACAACACGGATTCCACGGAGAAAGCGCTGATTGAAATTTATGAGCGTCTTCGTCCGGGTGAGCCACCAACATTGGATAACGCAAAGAGCTTGCTTGTTGCACGCTTCTTTGATCCAAAACGGTATGATCTGGCCAACGTAGGCCGTTACAAAATCAATAAAAAGCTTCACATCAAAAACCGTCTGTTCAATCAACGTCTTGCTGAGACACTGATTGATACGACAACTGGTGAAATCATCGCTGAAGCAGGACAAATGGTAGACCGTCGCCTGTTGGACGAGATTTTGGCACAACTAGAAGAGTCGGTTGGACATCGTACGTATCATGTTGCTAGTGGCGTATTGGAAAGCAACGATATTCCGCTTCAAACGATCGATGTATTCTCGCCAATTGAAGACGGTAAAGTAGTAAAACTGATTGCCAATGGAAATATCGATAAATCGGTTAAGAACATTACGCCTGCCGATATTATTTCCTCCATCAGTTATTTTATTAACTTGCTTCACGGAATCGGAAGTACAGACGACATTGACCATTTGGGTAACCGTCGTTTGCGTTCTGTAGGTGAGTTGCTGCAAAATCAGTTCCGTATTGGTCTGTCCCGTATGGAACGCGTGGTACGCGAAAGAATGTCAATTCAGGATGCTAATGTAATTACGCCACAGGCGCTGATTAACATACGTCCGGTCATTGCGTCGATTAAAGAGTTCTTTGGTAGCTCCCAGCTGTCTCAGTTCATGGATCAGACAAACCCGCTTGCTGAATTAACGCACAAACGTCGTCTGTCTGCACTCGGACCCGGCGGTTTGACGCGCGAACGCGCGGGCATGGAAGTACGTGACGTCCATCCGAGTCACTACGGCCGTATGTGTCCTATCGAGACACCAGAGGGACCAAACATTGGTTTGATCAACTCTTTGTCCACTTTCGCACGTATCAACGAGTACGGATTTATCGAAGCTCCTTATCGCTGGGTAGATCCGAAAACCGGAAAAGTTACAGATCAGATTGATTACCTGACTGCTGATGAAGAAGATAACTACATCGTTGCTCAGGCAAATGCGGAATTGACGGAAGAAAACACCTTTAAGGATGAAATCGTTATTGTCCGCTATAACAAGCAGTCTGATAACATTATTCCGATGGCAAGTAGCCGTGTTGATTACATGGACGTATCGCCTAAACAGGTCGTATCAGTCGCTACTGCACTGATTCCGTTCCTGGAGAATGATGACTCGAACCGCGCATTGATGGGTTCCAACATGCAGCGGCAGGCTGTTCCACTACTGATTCCGAAAGCGCCTTTGGTAGGAACAGGGATGGAACATAAGTCTGCAAAAGATTCTGGTGTTTGCGTTGTGTCCAAGTACAACGGGGTAATTGAACGTTCTTCGGCTAACGAAATTTGGTTGCGTCGTATTGAAAATGTAGATGGTACTGAAGTGAAAGGCGATATTGTTAAGTATAAATTACACAAATTTATGCGTTCTAACCAAGGAACATGCATCAACCAGCGTCCAATCGTAAACAGAGGCGATATTGTCAAGGTTGGCGATATTCTAGCGGATGGCCCATCCACAGAAATGGGCGAGTTGGCATTGGGACGTAACGTTGTCGTAGCGTTCATGACTTGGGAAGGTTACAACTACGAGGATGCGATCTTGCTGAGCGAGAAGCTGGTTAAAGAGGATGTATACACCTCGATCCATATCGAGGAATACGAATCCGAGGCTCGTGATACGAAGCTTGGACCAGAAGAAATCACTCGTGATATCCCGAATGTTGGTGAAGAAGCGCTTCGTAATCTAGATGAGCGCGGCATCATTCGCATCGGTGCGGAAATTGCCGCAGGTGACATTCTTGTTGGTAAAGTAACACCTAAGGGTGTGACTGAGCTGACAGCTGAAGAACGTCTCTTGCATGCAATCTTTGGTGAGAAGGCGCGCGAGGTTCGTGATACTTCCTTGAGAGTTCCTCACGGAACCGACGGGATCGTTGTAGATGTTAAAGTATTTACACGTGAAAATGGCGATGAGCTGCCACCGGGTGTAAACCAGTTGGTACGCGTATACATTGCTCAAAAACGTAAAATTTCTGAAGGCGATAAAATGGCTGGACGTCACGGTAACAAGGGTGTCGTTGCCCGTATTCTGCCTGAAGAAGATATGCCATTCTTGCCGGATGGCACCCCAGTGCAAGTCGTACTGAACCCGCTGGGCGTACCTTCACGGATGAACATCGGACAGGTGCTTGAAGTGCATCTGGGTATGGCTGCAATGCGTCTTGGTATTCATGTGGCAACTCCAGTATTCGATGGTGCCAAGGAGTATGACGTATTTGATACGATGGAAGAAGCGGGTATGCAACGCAATGGTAAAACGGTGTTGTATGATGGACGTACAGGTGATCGTTTTGAACGTGAAGTTACTGTCGGTGTCATGCACATGATCAAACTGGCGCACATGGTCGACGATAAGATCCATGCCCGTTCTACAGGTCCTTACTCTCTCGTTACGCAACAGCCGTTGGGTGGTAAAGCCCAATTCGGTGGTCAGCGCTTCGGGGAGATGGAAGTATGGGCACTGGAGGCCTACGGTGCAGCGTACACGCTTCAGGAAATTTTGACTGTGAAATCCGATGATGTGGTTGGACGTGTTAAAACTTACGAATCCATCGTCAAAGGTGAAAATGTCCCTGAACCGGGTGTTCCTGAATCATTCAAGGTCTTGATCAAAGAGCTGCAAAGCTTGGGTATGGACGTGAAGATTCTGTCTGAAGACGAACAAGAGATCGAAATGAGAGAGCTTGATGATGAAGATGACACAACTGGCGATAAGCTGAGTTTGAATCTGGAAGGCTCTGAGGTTGGCGTAGAGTAATTTGACTGCTGACTGACTCATATCAGCTTTGTTATATGCCTCGATCCATTTTTGGATGGATCAGGCTTCTTGATACCGCCCGGTGCTGCCGGGCGGTATCAAACCTAAAAACTCAGGATTTGGTTAAGGAGGGTTGCTCCTTGTTGGACGTTAACAATTTCGAATATATGAAAATCGGGCTTGCTTCCCCCGAAAAGATTCGTTCTTGGTCCCGCGGAGAAGTCAAAAAACCGGAGACGATTAACTATCGTACGCTTAAACCGGAAAAAGAAGGACTATTTTGCGAGAAAATTTTCGGACCTACGAAAGATTGGGAATGTCACTGTGGTAAGTACAAACGTGTACGCTATAAAGGTGTTGTCTGTGACCGTTGTGGAGTAGAAGTTACTCGCGCTAAGGTTCGCCGTGAGCGTATGGGCCACATTGAGTTGGCAGCTCCTGTATCGCACATTTGGTACTTCAAAGGCATTCCGAGTCGTATGGGTCTTGCTCTTGATATGTCTCCAAGATCTTTGGAAGAGATCATTTACTTCGCATCTTATGTTGTAACCGATCCAGGAGATACGCCTTTGGAGAAAAAGCAACTCCTGTCCGAGAAAGAATACCGCAGCTATCGTGAGAAATATGGCTACGGATTCCAGGCAGGAATGGGTGCTGAAGCGGTTAAAAAGCTTCTTCAAGATTTAGATATAGACAAAGAATTGGAATTTTTGAAAGAAGAGCTGCGTACAGCTCAAGGGCAACGTCGAAACCGTGCGATCAAGCGCCTTGAAGTTATTGAGGCATTCCGTAACTCTGGCAACCAACCGGATTGGATGATCATGGACGTACTGCCTGTTATTCCTCCTGAGCTTCGTCCAATGGTACAGTTGGATGGTGGACGTTTTGCTACTTCTGACCTTAATGATCTGTATCGTCGTGTTATTAACCGTAATAACCGTCTGAAACGCTTGTTAGATCTGGGTGCGCCAGATATTATCGTGCAAAATGAAAAACGGATGCTGCAGGAAGCTGTTGACGCTCTGATTGATAATGGTCGTCGTGGTCGTCCTGTTACAGGTCCGGGTAATCGTCCTTTGAAATCCCTCAGCCACATGCTGAAAGGTAAACAAGGACGTTTCCGTCAAAACTTGCTCGGTAAACGTGTTGACTACTCCGGTCGTTCCGTTATCGTAGTAGGTCCGTACTTGAAGATGTACCAATGCGGTCTGCCAAAAGAGATGGCGCTGGAGCTGTTCAAGCCTTTTGTTATGAAAGAACTTGTTAACAAAGGTTTGGCACACAACATTAAGAGTGCGAAGCGTAAAGTAGAGCGTGTGAGTGCTGAAGTATGGGATGTGCTCGAAGAAGTAATCAAAGAACATCCGGTTCTTCTAAACCGTGCCCCTACGCTGCATAGATTGGGTATTCAAGCGTTTGAACCGATCTTGGTTGAAGGTCGTGCGATTCGTTTGCATCCACTCGTATGTACGGCGTATAATGCCGACTTTGACGGTGACCAAATGGCGGTTCACGTTCCGTTGTCTGCAGAAGCTCAAGCGGAAGCTCGTTTGCTCATGCTGGCATCCGGCAACATTTTGAATCCAAAAGACGGCAAGCCTGTTGTTACCCCTTCCCAGGATATGGTCCTTGGTTCATTCTATTTGACTATGGACAACAAGGAAGAAGAGGGAAGCAACATGATCCTTCGCAACCCGAATGAGGCTATCTCGGCTTATCAACGTGGAACAGCGGGTCTTCATGCTCGTGTAGCTATTCCGGTTAAGGCTTTGAATAAAACTAGCTTTACAGAGAAGCAACAGGATGCAATGTTGATTACAACCGTGGGTAAAATTATCTTTAATGAGATTTTCCCGGCAAGCTTCCCGTACATCAATGACGCTACTCGTGCCAACCTGCTCTATGGTACTGCTGAAGAGTTCTTTGTTTACGATAAGGGTGTAAACCTCACTGAAGCCATCCAGAACGCTCCGCAAGCTAGTGGAGTGGGCAAGGATTACCTTGGTAATATCATCGCCCGTTGCTTTGAGATTTACCATACGACAGAAACTGCTGTGATTTTGGATAAAATCAAACAGCTTGGCTTTACGTATTCTACTCGTGCAGGTGTGACGGTTGCTGTGGCAGACGTAGTTGTACCTCAAGAGAAACAGGATATTCTTAAAGCGTCTGATGATAAAGCACAAGTCGTGACCAATCAGTACCGTCGTGGTCTGATTACGAACGAAGAACGCTATGATCGGATTATTGATATTTGGTCCAAGGCCAAAGACGATATTACAGACATTTTGATGAAATCCATGGATCGCTACAACTCTATCATGATGATGGTTGACTCCAAAGCGCGTGGTAACAAATCGCAGATTACCCAGCTTGGCGGTATGCGTGGACTGATGGCAAATCCATCGGGTCGTATTATCGAGCTCCCAATTAAATCGAATTTCCGTGAAGGTCTGACAGTACTCGAGTACTTCATCTCCACTCACGGAGCGCGTAAAGGTTTGGCGGATACAGCGTTACGTACGGCTGACTCCGGTTACCTGACTCGTCGTCTCGTTGATGTGGCACAAGATGTTATCGTGCGCGAAGATGACTGCGGAACGGATAAAGGCTTTACAGTAAGCCGCATCCAGGACGGTAAAGAAGTCATTGAGGACCTGTACGATCGTCTGGAAGGTCGTTATTGTTTCGAAACCGTACGTCATCCTGAGACGGGTGAGATCTTGGCTAGACGCAACGAATTGATTGACTCCAACAAAGCTGAGGCGATCGTCAAAGCTGGTGTGGATAAAGTTCAAATTCGTTCCGTGCTAAGCTGCCGTGCCAAACATGGCGTCTGCAAAAAATGTTACGGCCGTAATCTGGCTACTGGCAAACACGTTGAGATTGGTGAAGCGGTTGGTATTATCGCGGCTCAATCCATCGGTGAACCAGGGACACAGCTCACCATGCGTACGTTCCACACAGGTGGTGTAGCGGGCGACGATATCACACAAGGTTTGCCTCGTATCCAGGAGCTTTTTGAAGCACGTAATCCTAAAGGTCAGGCAACCATCAGTGAAATTGACGGTGTAGTTAAAGAAGTTCGTGAAGGGAAAGACCGTCGCGAAATCGACATTCAGGGTGAAGCTGAAACAAAAACCTATTCGGTCACTTATGGTTCACGTTTGCGCGTAAGCGAAGGAATGACTGTTGAAGCTGGGGACGAACTGACCGATGGTTCGATTGACCCTAAAGAAATGCTGCGTATTAAAGGTATTCGCGGGGTGCAGAACTATATCCTTCAGGAAGTTCAACGTGTTTACCGGAACCAAGGTGTTGAAATCAACGACAAGCACGTAGAAGTTATGATTCGTCAAATGTTGCGTAAAATTCGTATCATTGATGCGGGTGACACAACACTACTTCCAGGTTCATTTGTGGATGTGCATGAGTATGAAAATGCAAACAAGATAGCGATTCTCAGCGGCCAAGAACCAGCGGTAGCCAAACCGGTTCTCCTTGGTATTACCAAGGCATCTCTGGAAACGGACTCCTTCTTGTCAGCAGCTTCCTTCCAGGAAACTACTCGTGTCCTGACAGATGCAGCTATCAAAGGAAAAGTCGATCAGTTGCTTGGATTGAAAGAGAATGTAATTATCGGTAAATTGATCCCTGCGGGAACAGGTATGAATCGTTACCGTAGCGTGAAATTTGCCCAGCCTGAAGAGGGGCAATCCTCATCTGAGGAACTCGAACCCATTTCAGCTGAGTAGTAATATAAAATAATATGATAAGCCCGGAACACCGTAGATATAAGCTTTGGTAAAGGCTGTAGCAACGGTGCTCCGGTACTTCTTATAAAAATGTAACGTATTACTTTGTTTAAATAGATTATAGTTGATAATTGTCTTGACATTGTTCATAGTCAATGCTAATATAGCAAAGGTGCGTGAGCAGCCTATATGCTATTGGGTCTTTTCGGAGGAATGAGATATGTCTAAAGAACAAGGACTGCAAGATGCTCATGTCAAAATCGGTACCAAACAAACCATTCGTATGGTAGAAATGGGCTTCGCCTCGGAAGTATATGTGGCAGAAGATGCAGATCAGCGTTTCACTTCCAACATCATTGATTTGTGCAACAAGCACGGGGTCAAAGTGACTCTCGTAGATACAATGAAAAATCTCGGAGCTGCATGCGGGATTGAAGTGGGAGCCGCGATGGCTGCTATCGTAAAACAATAGGGTAAGGAACGTTTTTGTCTAGGGAATCGTTATTCTTGGCGGCAAAGACTTTTCATTTGTTCTTTTATGAACCGCCTGGGTCTGTGGGCTTAGATAAGGTTTGTAAAGTAACAGCAAAAATTGAGGAAGGGGGTGGCAACCAACATGCCAACTATTAACCAACTGGTTCGTAAAGGACGTCAAGCCAAAATCGAGAAATCGAAATCACCGGCTTTGCAAAAAGGTTTTAATGCCTTGAAACGTGAAGCTACCGACATCAGTGCCCCGCAAAAACGCGGAGTTTGCACTCGTGTAGGTACTATGACTCCGAAAAAACCAAACTCCGCACTTCGTAAATATGCTCGTGTTCGCTTGACGAACCGTGTAGAGGTGACTGCTTACATTCCAGGTATTGGACATAACCTTCAAGAACACAGCGTAGTGCTGATTCGTGGCGGTCGTGTAAAAGACCTTCCGGGTGTGCGTTACCACATCGTTCGCGGTGCTTTGGATACTGCAGGCGTAAACAACCGCATGCAAGCTCGTTCCAAATACGGCGCAAAACGCCCTAAAGCTAAAAAATCCTAATGAATATAAACCGCGTATGCAGGTTTAACATGTAAGAAAGGGGGATATCCATGCCACGCAAAGGTCCAGTTACCAAAAGAGACGTGTTGCCAGATCCGGTATACAACAGCAAGTTGGTTACTCGCTTGATCAACCGCATCATGCTCGACGGAAAACGAGGCGTTGCTCAAAGCATTCTGTATAATGCGTTCAAGCTTATCCAAGAACGTACGGGTAATGACCCGATGGAAGTATTTGAAGCAGCTATCAAGAATATCATGCCAGTCCTGGAAGTTAAAGCACGCCGTGTCGGCGGTGCCAACTACCAAGTACCAATCGAGGTAAAACCAGAAAGACGTACGTCCCTGGGATTACGTTGGCTCGTAAACTACTCCCGCAACCGCGGCGAGAAAACTATGGAAGAGCGTTTGGCGGCTGAGATTATCGATGCTTCCAACAACACAGGCGCTTCCGTGAAGAAACGTGAAGACACGCATAAAATGGCTGAAGCGAACAAAGCGTTTGCTCACTATCGTTGGTAGGATTCAGCTTAAAAAAATAACTTCAATTTTGAAGGGAGACCCATTTCATGGCAAGAGAGTTCTCCTTGAAAAATACACGTAATATCGGGATCATGGCTCATATTGACGCGGGTAAAACCACAACAACAGAGCGGATCTTGTTCTACACAGGCCGTACGCACAAAATCGGTGAAGTTCACGAAGGTGCTGCGACAATGGACTGGATGGAACAAGAACAAGAGCGCGGAATCACGATTACTTCCGCTGCGACGACCGCTGCCTGGAAAGGTCACCGCGTCAATATCATCGACACCCCGGGGCACGTTGACTTCACTGTTGAAGTTGAACGTTCCCTTCGTGTATTGGACGGAGCAGTTGGTGTTTTCAGTGCGAAAGAAGGCGTTGAGCCTCAGTCTGAAACCGTATGGAGACAGGCTGATCGCTATGGCGTTCCACGGATCGCATATGTAAACAAAATGGATATTATCGGTGCCGACTTCTTGAACGTTGTAGCTGATATGCGTGATCGCCTTCAAGCGAACGCAGTTGCTATTCAACTTCCAATCGGTGCAGAAAATGACTTTTTAGGTATCATCGATATTGTTGAACAAAAGGCTCATATGTACAAAGATGACCTTGGTCAAAATATCGAAGAAGCCGAAATTCCTGCGGACTACAAAGACAAAGTTGAGGAACTCCGCAACGAATTGATCGAGAAGGTTGCTGAACTGGATGAAGATTTGACTATGAAATACCTTGAAGGCGAAGAGATCACGGTTGAAGAAATTAAAGCCGCTCTCCGTAAAGGTGTTGTAGAAGTTAAGATCTTCCCAGTTATCTGTGGATCTTCTTACCGTAACAAAGGTGTTCAGCTGATGCTGGATGCAGTTGTTGATTACCTGCCAGCTCCTATTGATGTACCAAGTATTCAAGGTCATCTGGAAGATGGAACGGAAGTTGAACGTCATTCTTCTGATGAAGAGCCTTTCTCCGCATTGGCCTTCAAAATCATGACGGACCCTTACGTTGGTAAACTGACATTCTTCCGCGTATATTCCGGTGTTCTTCAATCCGGTTCTTACGTATTGAATGCTACAAAAGGCAAACGCGAACGTATCGGACGTATCCTTCAAATGCACGCGAACAGCCGTCAAGAAATCACTGAAGTATACTCCGGTGACATTGCGGCAGCCGTAGGTTTGAAAGATACAGGTACAGGTGATACACTGTGTGATGAGAAGAATCCTGTTATTCTCGAATCCATGAACTTCCCTGATCCGGTTATCGAAATCGCGGTTGAGCCTAAAACCAAAGCTGACCAAGACAAAATGGCAGTTGCACTCGGCAAGTTGACCGAAGAGGATCCAACTCTTCGCGCTTCGACTAACGAAGAAACTGGCCAAACTATCTTGGCAGGTATGGGTGAGCTTCACTTGGACATTATCATTGACCGTATGCGTCGTGAGTTCAAAGTGGAAACCAATGTTGGTAAACCACAGGTAGCATACCGTGAAACATTCCGTGCTCCAGCACGTGTTGAAGGTAAGTTTGTTCGTCAATCCGGTGGTCGTGGTCAATATGGTCACGTATGGGTTGAGTTCGAACCACTTGAAGCAGGTACTGGTAGCCAGTTTGAAAGCAAGGTTGTCGGTGGCTCTGTTCCAAGAGAATACATCGGACCTGCACTTGCTGGTATTGAAGAGCAAATGAAGAACGGTGTCCTTGCAGGCTTCCCGCTTGTGGACGTTAAAGCTACAATCGTGGATGGATCATACCATGATGTCGATTCCAATGAAATGGCATTTAAAATTGCCGGTTCAATGGCGCTGAAAGCTGCGAAAGACAAATGTAAACCTGTATTGCTTGAGCCGATTATGAAAGTTGAAGTAACGGTTCCAGAGGAATACATGGGAGACGTAATGGGTATGCTGAACTCCCGTCGTGGTCGGATTGAAGGTATGGATTCCCGTGGCGGTGCCCAAATTATTCGTGCAATGGTTCCATTGTCCGAAATGTTTGGATATTCCACTACACTTCGTTCCGGTACACAAGGACGCGGTGTGTTCTCCATGGAGCTTCATCACTATGAAGAAGTTCCGAAGAGCATTGCTGAAGAGATCGTTGCCAAAACCAAAGGCGGCGAGTAATACAGTGTATTAGCTGATCGGATACTCTAGGTTTTCCAAGAGGTTTCCGACAGCCTAAAAATAAAACATGTTATTGAGGAGGAATTGTTCAAATGGCAAAGGCTAAGTTTGAACGTAACAAACCGCACGTTAATATCGGTACAATTGGTCACGTCGATCATGGTAAAACAACTTTGACTGCTGCAATCACAACTGTACTTTCCAAAACTTACGGTGGTGCTGCTGTAGCATTCGATCAAATCGATAAAGCTCCAGAAGAGCGCGAACGCGGTATCACAATCTCCACTGCACACGTGGAATATGAAACACCTAACCGTCACTATGCACACGTTGACTGCCCAGGTCACGCCGACTATGTTAAAAACATGATCACTGGCGCTGCACAAATGGACGGAGCTATTCTGGTTGTATCCGCAGCTGACGGTCCTATGCCACAAACTCGCGAACACATCCTCTTGTCCCGTCAAGTAGGTGTTCCATACATCGTTGTATTCCTGAACAAATGCGACATGGTTGAAGACGAAGAGTTGCTGGAATTGGTTGAAATGGAAGTTCGCGACTTGCTGAGCGAGTATGACTTCCCAGGCGACGACACTCCAATCACTCGTGGTTCCGCTCGTGAAGCACTGCAAAACCCAGATGGCGACTGGGCTAAGAAAATCGTTGAAATGTTCGAAACAATCGACACTTACATCCCAACTCCAGAACGCGACACTGACAAGCCTTTCCTTATGCCTGTCGAGGACGTATTCTCCATCACTGGTCGTGGTACAGTTGCTACAGGCCGTGTAGAGCGTGGTACAGTTAAAGTGGGCGACGAAATCGAAATCATCGGTATTCAAGAAGAATCCCGTAAATCCGTAGTAACAGGCGTAGAAATGTTCCGTAAATTGCTTGACTCCGCTCAAGCTGGTGACAACATCGGCGCACTGCTTCGCGGTGTAGATCGTGCACAAATCGAGCGTGGCCAAGTATTGGCTAAGCCAGGTTCTGTTAACCCACATACAGAATTCTCTGCTCAAATCTACGTTTTGACTAAAGAAGAAGGCGGACGTCACAAACCTTTCTTCACTGGTTACCGTCCACAGTTCTACTTCCGTACAACTGACGTAACTGGTATCATTACTTTGCCAGAAGGTTCCGAAATGGTAATGCCTGGTGATAACATTACGGTTACTGTTCAACTGATCAGCCCAATCGCGATTGAAGAAGGAACTAAGTTCTCCATTCGTGAAGGCGGACGTACAGTTGGTGCAGGCGCTGTAGCAACAATCTCTAAATAATAAGGCTTCGAGCCTTGAATATAGCAACATTGTACTGGAACGAGTAACATTGTATTGGAACGAAGCAAAACGAGCCCCTGCCATGGTGCGGGGGCTTTTCTCTTGAGGAAAATCGCGAGCTGCGAGCACAATTGTTATCTTTGAAAATAAGATACATTGTTTTTTTCGTTTTTGCTTGCAATAGGCAGAAGTATTCGATATAATAACTAATGTTGTTTGTGACTGTGCGATGATGTGAGAGGTTACTGACACACCCGGCCCCTTTGCCATGGGAGGGCTGTCGGAAAATTTTCACGGAGTATGTCCGATACCAAATTGGGCGATAGAAGGAGGGACTAAAATGGCAAAGCAAAAAATTCGTATTCGTTTGAAAGCTTACGATCACAGAATTCTTGATCAATCCGCTGAGAAAATTGTTGAAACAGCTAAACGTTCGGGTGCAGGTGTTTCCGGACCAATTCCGCTGCCAACTGAAAAACAAATTATTACTATTCTCCGTGCGGTACACAAGTACAAGGATTCTCGGGAACAATTCGAAATGCGCACACACAAGCGTTTGATCGACATTGTTAATCCGACTCCACAAACTGTGGATGCCTTGATGCGCTTGGACCTGCCGTCCGGTGTAGATATCGAAATTAAATTGTAATATGTAATCAGGAAAAGAAAAGAGGTGTCAACATGAAAGGTATCTTAGGAAAAAAACTCGGAATGACTCAAGTGTTTACCCCTGAAGGTAACGTACTTGCTGTTACGGTTATCGAAGCTGGTCCTTGTGTTGTTCTGCAAAAGAAAGATCTGGAAAACGATGGATACGAAGCTATCCAACTTGGATTCTCTGATAAAAAAGAAAAAAGATCCAATAAACCTGAAGCAGGGCATGCTAAAAAAGCAAATACTGCACCTAAGCGCTACGTTCGTGAACTTCGTGGCATCGACCTTGCTGCGTACGAGGTTGGCCAAGAACTGAAGGCTGATGTCTTCACAGAAGGCGAATTCGTTGACGTAACAGGTATTTCTAAAGGTAAAGGTTTTGCCGGCGTTATCAAACGTTGGGGACAAAGCCGCGGACCAATGGCACACGGCTCGCGCTACCACAGAGGTCCAGGTTCTATGGGTTCCATTCAAGCTAACCGCGTTCCTAAAGGTAAACACCTGCCAGGACACATGGGACATGAAACGGTAACAATCCAACGCCTTGAAGTTGTTAAGATCGATACAGAACGCAATGTATTGCTCGTGAAAGGTTCCATTCCAGGACCTAAAAACAGCTTCGTTAAAGTATTAGAAACGGTGAAAAAATAATTAACTGAAGAAAGGAGGAACACGAAATGCCAAAAGTAGCACTATTTAATATTAGCGGCAGCCAAGTTGGCGAAATTGAATTGAACGATGCAGTGTTCGGTATCGAGCCGAATAAACACGTTCTTCATGACGCTGTTGTTATGCAATTGGCTTCCCTGCGTCAAGGTACTCACAAAGTAAAAGGACGTTCTGAAGTACGTGGCGGCGGACGTAAACCTTGGAAACAAAAAGGTACTGGTCGCGCTCGTCAAGGTTCGATTCGTGCACCACAATGGGTTGGCGGCGGTACTGTATTCGGTCCGACTCCACGCAGCTATGCTTACAAATTGCCTAAAAAAGTTCGTCGTCTGGCGATCAAATCGGCACTGTCATCCAAAGTGATTGAGAATGAAATCATCGTATTGGACGCTCTTACACTGAACGGACCTAAAACGAAAGAATTCGCAGCCATTTTGAATAACCTTAAAGCAGATCGTAAAGCATTGATTGTAGCTCCTAGCTATGATGATAATGTAGCGCTGTCCGCTCGTAATATTCCTGGTGTGAAGTTTGTAGCCGCAGACGGCATTAATGTTCTTGATGTGCTCGGACACGACAAACTGATCATTACGAAGGAAGCAGTTCAGAAGGTAGAGGAGGTGCTCGCGTAATGAAGGATCCTCGTGATATTATCAAGCGTCCGATTATCACCGAACGTACGGCTGGTATGATGAATGACTTGAAATATGTTTTCGAAGTTGACATTCGTTCCAACAAAGTCGAAGTTAAGAAAGCAATCGAAGCGATTTTTAACGTGAAAGTAAGTAACGTTAACACACTTCGTGTTCCTGCAAAACCAAAACGCTACGGACGTCATTCCGGCTATACGAGCGAGTGGAAAAAAGCGTTCGTAACGCTGAGCAAAGACAGTAAGCCGCTTGAGTTTTTTGAAACAGTATAATTGAATCTGTAAAGTAAGGAGGGAAACTCAGTGCCAATTAAAAAGTATAAACCGACGTCCCCGGCCAGACGTGCAATGTCTGTATCTACTTTCGAAGAGATCACAACAAATCAGCCCGAGAAATCGTTGCTGGCACCTCTGAGCAAGCAAGCTGGACGTAATAACCAAGGTAAAATTACAGTTCGTCATCATGGCGGCGGACATAAACGTAAATACCGTATTATTGACTTCAAACGTAACAAAGATGGAATACCGGGCCGCGTTGCTACGATCGAATATGATCCAAACCGTACGTCCAACATCGCACTTATCCACTATGTGGATGGTGAAAAACGTTACATCATCGCTCCTAAAGGTCTGAAAGTAGGAGATGTAGTGGTATCCGGTCCGGACTCCGATATTAAAATCGGTAACTCCTTGCCATTGGAAAACATTCCAGTAGGTACGGTTATCCACAATATCGAATTGAAACCGGGTAAAGGTGGCCAACTTGTTCGTGCTGCTGGTACGGAAGCCCAACTTCTTGGTAAAGAAGAGAAGTATGTTACAATTCGTTTGACTTCTGGTGAAGTGCGTCGCATTCTGAAAGTTTGCCGTGCTACAATCGGATCTGTAGGTAACGAAGACCACGAGCTTGTTAAGATCGGTAAAGCTGGTCGTAGTCGTTGGTTGGGACAACGTCCTGAAGTTCGCGGTGTTGTTATGAACCCTAACGATCACCCACACGGTGGTGGTGAAGGTCGCGCTCCAATCGGACGTAAATCTCCAATGTCTCCATGGGGTAAACCAACCCTTGGTTACAAGACACGTAAAAAAGGCAAAGCATCTGATAAGTACATCGTTCGTCGTCGTACTAAGTAATAAAACGTGCGCTTAAGTCGCACGTTAACATATTAAAGAACGACTACGTTTTAACGAAGGGAGGATTCACAAATGGGTCGCAGTCTCAAAAAAGGACCATTTATTGATGGTTACCTGTTGAAAAAAGTAGAGGTTTTGAACGAGTCTGACAAAAAAGTCGTGATCAAAACTTGGTCCCGTCGCTCTACAATTTTCCCGCAATTTATCGGACACACGTTTGGTGTATATGATGGTCGTAAACACGTGCCTGTATACGTAACGGAAGATATGGTTGGACACAAATTGGGCGAATTCGCTCCAACGCGTACGTACAAAGGCCATACGGATGACGATAAGAAAACAAGAAGATAATCAACACAGCGTAGTGTTTGAGAGGAGGTAACTCAATGGAAGCAAAAGCACATGCTAAATCCGTGCGGATTTCCGCTCGCAAAGTGAAACTTGTTATCGATTTGATTCGTGGCAAGCAGGTAGGTGAGGCGATTGCAATTCTTCGTCACACTCCGAAATCCGCTTCTCCAGTCGTTGAGAAATTGCTGAATTCTGCTATCGCAAATGCAGATCACAACTACTCCATGGACGTAAATAAATTGGTAGTGTCTGAGGTTTTTGTAAACCAAGGTCCTACAATGAAACGGTTCCGCCCGCGTGCAATGGGTCGTGCAAGCCGCATCAATAAACGCACCAGTCATATTACTCTGGTGGTATCTGAAAAATAAGGAGGGAAAACGTGTGGGCCAAAAGGTAAATCCCGTCGGACTCCGAATCGGTATTATTCGTGATTGGGAATCCAAATGGTATGCAGGCAAAGATTTCGGTGATCTTTTGCTAGAAGACGTTAAGATTCGTGAGCATCTGAAGAAAAGATTGAAAGACTCCGCTGTATCCCGTGTTGAAATCGAGAGAGCAGCTAACCGTGTCAACGTAACGATTCACACTGCGAAACCAGGTATGGTTATCGGTAAGGGTGGTTCCGAAGTTGAAAATCTGCGTAATGAAATCACTAAAATCGCAGGCGGTAAAAAGGTACACATCAATATCTCTGAAATTAAAAATCCTGAACTGGATGCAATTCTTGTTGCTGAAAGCATTGCACAACAATTGGAACGTCGTGTTTCTTTCCGTCGTGCGTTGAAACAAGCAATTCAAAGAACTATGCGTTCCGGTGCAAAAGGAATTAAAACTCAAGTAGGCGGACGTCTTGGCGGTGCCGAAATCGCTCGTTCCGAAGGATACAGCGAAGGAACTGTTCCACTGCATACGCTTCGTGCTGACATCGACTACGGTACAGCAGAGGCTCATACTACTTATGGCCGTCTTGGCGTAAAAGTATGGATCTATCGTGGAGAGGTTCTTCCTCCAGCTAAGAAACAAGCTCCTCAGGAAGGAGGCAACTAATCATGTTGGTACCTAAACGCGTAAAACATCGTAAACAACAACGTGGTCATATGAAGGGTCGTGCAAAAGGCGGTACTACACTGAATTTCGGTGAGTACGGTTTGCAAGCTACTGAACCAGCATGGATCACTAACCGTCAAATCGAAGCTGCTCGTATTGCGATGACTCGTTACATCAAACGTGGTGGTAAGGTTTGGATTAAAATATTCCCTGACAAACCAATTACTCAAAAGCCTCTTGAGGTTCGTATGGGTAGTGGTAAAGGTAACGTAGAAAAATGGGTTGCAGTAGTGAAACCAGGTAAGATCATGTTTGAACTTGCTGGTGTACCGGAAGAGATTGCTCGTGAAGCAATGCGTCTTGCCGCTCACAAACTGCCAATCAAAACTAAGTTTGTGAAACGTGAAGAATTGGGTGGTGAAGCAAATGAAGGCTAGTGAATTCCGCAACCTTACCACTGCTGAAATCGAACAAAAGATCTCTGGTTTTAAAGAAGAACTTTTCAACCTTCGTTTTCAACTCGCTACCGGTCAGCTTGATAACCCGACTCGGATCGGTGCTGTGCGTAAGGAAATTGCTCGTGCTAAAACTGTGATCCGTGAAAGAGAACTTGGGATTAGCTAAGATATTAGACCGGGTGGAAATTCCGCCTGTAATTAGGAAGGAGGCCAACAATGAGCGAACGTAATGCCCGTAAAGTATTAGTCGGTAAAGTAGTCAGCGACAAAATGGATAAAACGATTGTGATTGCTGTAGAAACTTACAAAAAACATGATCTCTATCATAAACGCATTAAAGTGACTAAAAAATTCAAAGCTCATGATGAAAACAACACTGCACAAATCGGTGATACTGTTAAAATCATGGAAACTCGTCCTTTGTCCAAAGACAAAAACTGGAGACTGGTCGAAATCGTTGAAAAAGCTGTTATAATCTAATGTAGTGTAGTTTTTCCGAAAGGAGGATAAATAAATGATTCAACCATTTACACGTTTGACTGTAGCTGACAATTCCGGCGCGAAGGAACTGATGTGTATCCGTGTGCTCGGTGGTACGGGACGTCGTACAGCTCAAATTGGTGACCTGATCGTTTGTTCCGTAAAACAAGCAACACCAGGCGGCGTTGTCAAAAAGGGTGATGTAGTAAGAGCGGTTGTCGTTCGCACTAAACGTTCTATCCGCCGTAAAGACGGTTCCTACATCGGATTTGATGAGAACGCAGCAGTGGTCGTTAAAGAAGACAAGAGCCCACGCGGTACTCGTATTTTCGGACCAGTTGCTCGCGAACTTCGTGACAAGGACTTCATGAAAATCGTTTCCTTGGCTCCGGAAGTGATCTAAATTCACCTTAAAATGTGCCCGTAGGAGGTGTACGAAATGCCAAAAGTGAAAAAAGTTCTGGAATCCCATAACAACAAGCTGCACGTCAAAAAAGACGACACTGTTCTGGTGATTACAGGTAAAGATAAAGGTAAAAAAGGTCGCGTTATCGCTGCTTACCCTCGTCAAAACCGTGTGCTTGTGGAAGGTGTTAACATGATTAAAAAACACCAAAAGCCTAATCAGCTGAATCCACAAGGCGGCATCATCGAGAAAGAAGCTCCGATTCACGTTTCCAACGTTATGCACATTGATCCGAAGAGCGGAAAAGTAACTCGTGTGGGTTACAAGGTTTTGGACAACGGAAAAAAAGTGCGCATTGCAAAACGTTCAGGCGAAGTGATCGACTAATTATTTTTTGAAGAAAGGAGGACTATGATTCATGGCAACAACAAGAATGAAAGAACGTTTCTTGAAAGAAATCACTCCTGCTTTGATGCAGAAGTTCAACTATACAACAGTGATGCAAGTGCCTAAAATCGAGAAAGTTGTAATCAACATGGGTGTTGGCGACGCAGTCCAAAACTCCAAAGTGCTTGATTCGGCTCTCAACGACATGCAGCTGATCGCTGGTCAAAAACCAGTTATCACTCGCGCGAAAAAATCTATCGCAGGTTTTAAATTGCGTGAAAACATGCCGATCGGTGTAAAGGTAACACTTCGTGGCGAGCGTATGTATTATTTCTTGGACAAATTGTTCAACATTACACTTCCTCGCGTACGTGACTTCCATGGTGTATCAACAAAAGCTTTCGACGGACGTGGTAACTACACGCTTGGTCTGAAAGAACAGTTGATCTTCCCGGAAATCGAGTATGATCAAGTTGATAAAGTTCGTGGTATGGACATCGTTATCGTAACGACTGCCAAGACTGACGAAGAGTCCCGTGAGCTTCTGACTCAGCTGGGCATGCCTTTCGCGAAATAATGTTGGCATAACGTTTCGGGCGTCTGATTTAAAGACACCCTGTTCTCCGAAACTATTTAGGAGGTGTCAGGCTAAGTGGCAAAAACTTCAATGAAAGTCAAACAACAACGCGCACCAAAGTTTAAAGTTCGTGCTTATACTCGTTGCGAACGTTGTGGTCGTCCACATTCGGTGCTGCAAAAGTTTAAGATCTGCAGAATTTGCTTCCGTGAATTAGCTTATAAAGGCCAGATTCCTGGCGTGAAAAAAGCAAGCTGGTAAAAAGTCCTGTTTGGGAAGGAGGTTTATACACAATGACTATGTCTGATCCAATTGCAGATATGCTTACTCGTATTCGTAACGCGAACACTGTTCGCCACGAAACAGTAGAAATGCCTGCATCTACAATGAAAAAACAAATCGCCGACATCCTGAAACGTGAAGGATTCATTCGTGATGCGGAATTTGTTGAAGATAGCAAACAAGGGATCATCCGTATTTTCTTGAAATACGGTGCGAACAACGAGCGTGTTATCACAGGTTTGAAAAGAATCAGTAAACCAGGTCTTCGCGTTTACACGAAGAGCAATGAGATTCCACGCGTATTGGGTGGACTCGGGATCGCAATCATTTCAACATCCAAAGGTATCATGACCGACAAAGAAGCGCGTCAGTCCAAAGCCGGCGGAGAAGTGGTTTGCTACGTTTGGTAATTTAACGTTTAAAAGATAGGAGGTGCAACAGATATGTCCCGTATTGGTCGTAAACCAATCACAGTACCAAGTGGTGTTGACGTGACTTTGAACAACACAGTGATCACAGTTAAAGGTCCTAAAGGAACATTGACTCGTGAGCTTCATAAAGACATGTCCGTTACTGTGGAAAATAATGAAATTAATGTAGTTCGTCCTTCGGACAATAAACTTCACCGCTCTTTGCATGGAACAACCCGCAGCGTTGTCAATAACATGGTAAGTGGTGTAACTGAAGGTTTTTCAAAATCTCTGGAGCTGGTTGGGGTCGGATATCGTGCAAGCAAATCCGGAGATAAAATCGTTCTGAACGTTGGATACTCTCACCCGGTTGAAATTACACCGGAAGCGGGCATCGAGTTCGAAGTTCCTTCGAACACTAAAATTATCGTTCGCGGAATTGATAAAGAGCGTGTAGGTGCCTATGCTGCTAAGATTCGTTCCGTTCGTGAACCTGAACCGTACAAAGGTAAAGGGATTAAATACGAAGGCGAGCGCATCATCCGTAAAGAAGGTAAAGCCGGTAAGAAGAAATAAGTTTCTTACCGACTTTGTGCGGTCTTTCTACTGGAAAGACTTGTACTCTTTTTTACCCAGTGCGTCTTAGTATAAAGTTTTAAAAGGCAAACTGAAGGGAGTGAAAACTTGAGATGATTACAAAACAAGATAAAAATAAAGCACGTGTCAGAAGACATCTGCGTGTACGTAAGAAAATCGAAGGTACGGCTGTACGTCCTCGTTTGAACGTATTCCGCTCTTCCAAGCATATCTACGCACAACTGATTGATGATGTTGCTGGTGTAACATTGGTTTCTGCATCCACTATGGATAAAGAACTGAGCAGCGAAATCAAAAACGGTGGTAGTGTAGAAGCAGCTCGCAAGGTTGGCGAACTCGTTGCTAAACGTGCGAAAGAAAAAGGCCATGCTAACATCGTATTTGATCGTGGTGGATACTTGTATCATGGACGGATTCAAGCTTTGGCTGATGCAGCTCGCGAAGCAGGCCTTGAATTCTAAGACATTTCTCAAAAGGAGGTTAACGACTTGCGTGTAGATCCGAATACTTTGGAACTGACTGAAAGAGTAGTAAATATTAATCGTGTAGCTAAAGTTGTCAAAGGCGGACGCCGTTTTAGCTTCAGTGCTCTGGTAGTAGTGGGCGACGGCAACGGCTGGGTAGGCGCTGGAATCGGTAAAGCGGGCGAAGTACCTGATGCGATTCGCAAAGGTATTGAAGATGCTAAGAAAAACCTGGTTCACGTTCCACTCGTAGGCACAACAATTCCTCACCTTGTTACAGGTAAGTTCGGTGCTGGCCGGGTTCTGTTGAAACCGGCATCGGAAGGTACTGGGGTTATCGCTGGTGGTCCAGTTCGTGCAGTTCTGGAACTTGCTGGTGTAGGTGATATCTTGACAAAATCTTTGGGTTCTTCGAATTCCATGAATATGGTCAATGCGACTTTGGAAGGTTTGTCCCGCTTGAAACGCGCTGAAGATGTTGCTAAATTGCGCGGCAAATCCATCGAAGAGCTGCTGGGCTAAGGAGGGAATATCATGGCGAAATTAGAAATTACCCTCGTTCGTTCGTTGATCGGCCGTCCTGGTACTCAGAGAACGACTGTTAAAACGCTCGGCTTGCGTAAAATCAACCATAAAGTAGTTCAACCCGACAATGCAGCAATTCGCGGGATGATTAATCAAGTTAGCCATTTGGTTTCTGTTAAAGAAATCGAGGCTTAAGAAATAAAGTATTTTAACAATAATCAAGGAGGTGCAACGAACGATGAAGTTACATGAGCTTTCCCCGGCTCCAGGCTCCCGCAAAGAACGTAAACGTTTGGGTCGTGGTCCTAGTAGCGGTACGGGTAAAACTTCTGGTCGTGGTCATAAGGGTCAAAACGCTCGTTCCGGCGGTGGTGTACGTCCGGGCTTCGAGGGTGGTCAAAACCCACTGTATCGTCGCTTGCCTAAACGCGGTTTCGTAAATCCTACTCGTAAAGAGTATGCGGTTTTGAATATCGAAGATTTGAACAGTTTTGCAGCGGGTACAGAAGTAAGCCCTGAGTTTTTGCTGAACAATGGTATTGTGAAGAACGCGAAATCCGGAATTAAAATTCTGGGTAACGGTGAAATCACTGTGAAATTGACAGTTAAAGCGAACAAGTTCTCTCAATCTGCGGTAGAGAAAATTGAAGCTGCCGGCGGTAAAACCGAGGTGATCTAATGTTCAAGACCCTGAAAAATATATGGCGGGTTGAGGATCTTAGAACCCGAATCCTGTTTACCCTGTTTATACTCTTTGTATATCGTATTGGCTCCTTCGTGCCGGTTCCCGGTGTGAATAAGCAAGTCTTTACTTCTCAGGATCAGGCAGGAAGCGAGTTGTTTGGACTCCTTAACACCTTCTCAGGGGGCGCGTTGTATCAGTTTTCGATCTTCGCCCTCGGGATTATGCCATATATTACAGCGTCCATCATTGTACAGTTGCTGTCAATGGACGTGATTCCGAAACTTGCGGAATGGGCTAAACAAGGAGAGCATGGTAAAAAGAAATTGGCTCAAATTACACGGTATGGTACTGTAATACTGGGCTTAATCCAAGCATTCGGAACGTCGATTGGATTTAATCGACTGTACGGTGCAGCGATGATTCCAGGTGCTACTTTTGCTGATTATCTGGTTATTGCCATTGTGCTTACTGCAGGAACTACGTTCCTTATGTGGCTCGGTGAGCAAATTACCGAAAAGGGAATCGGTAATGGTATCTCTATTGTAATCTTTGCAGGGATCGCGGCAGGTATTCCAAGACATATTCGGACGATTGTAGAATCTCAGTTTATTCAAGCAGATCAGCTGTTTATGAATATTCTGAAGGCAATTATCATTGCCTTGGTGGTTGTTCTGATTATCGTTGGTGTTATCTACATCCAGCAAGGTATTCGGAAAATTCCAGTACAATACGCAAAACGTGTAGTTGGCAACAAAATGTACGGTGGCCAGAATACGCATATTCCGATGAAAATTAATGCGGCAGGCGTTATTCCGGTAATCTTTGCGGTATCATTGCTGCAATTCCCGACAATTATTGCGAGTTTCTGGGCAGATCATGCTTGGGCTAAGTGGATTACCACTTACTTGTATTATGACAAGCCACTGGGCATGGTTTTGTATGTCGTAATGATTATCGGTTTCACATTCTTCTATACCTTTGTACAGATGAATCCGCAGCAAATGGCCGACAATATGAAGAAAAACGGCGGTTATATCCCAGGCATTCGCCCAGGTAAAGCCACGGAGAAATACTTGACACGAGTAATGTCACGTTTGACAATGACAGGAGCTTTGTTCCTGGCAGTCATATCCGTTTTGCCGGTATTCTTCGGTTCGCTTTCGGGCTTGCCTCGTTCCGTGCAAATTGGCGGTACTTCATTGCTCATCATTATTGGTGTAGCATTGGATACGATGAAGCAAATCGAAAGCCAACTGATCAAACGCCATTACAAAGGCTTCATCAACAAATAGGCAATAGGTACCGGCATAGGATGTTCGCATGCTTACCGGCACCTTTTGTGCTGTTTCTTGTGTAGGGGTCGTCTTGAGGAGTGACAGATTGTGAATATTTTGATCATGGGCCCTCCGGGGGCTGGTAAAGGTACACAAGCAGATGTCATTGTGAAGGAGTTCGGCATTCCTCATATCTCGACAGGTGATGCTTTTCGCCTAGCGATGAAACAGGGAACACCTATTGGCATTAAAGCCAGAGAGTATATTGACAAGGGTGAACTTGTTCCGGATGATGTAACAATCGGTATCGTTGAAGAACGGCTGCAGCAGCCTGATTGCAAGAAAGGTTTCTTGCTGGATGGTTTTCCAAGAACTTTAGCTCAAGCTGAAGCCTTGGATCAAATTTTGGGCCGTTTGAATACGAAGCTGGATGATGTCATCAACCTGAAAGTGGATCGTGACAACTTGTTGGCACGAATCACAGGACGGCGAGTTTGTAAAAGCTGCGGAGCTAGCTATCATATTGTCTTTAATCCTCCTAAGGTTGAAGGCATTTGCGATAAAGACGGTGGTGAACTCTATCAGCGTCCTGACGATAACGAAGATAGCGTAAGAACACGACTTGACGAATATAGTAATAAAACAGCACCACTCCTCACGTTTTATGAGAACCAGAATCTTCTGCGTCATATTGACGGAGAACAGGATATTGATGTGGTTTCCCAAAATATCGTGTCCTTGTTGCGGGGTTAGCTGTAATGATCATTTGCAAGTCGGGGACGGAATCAAGCTTTATGAGGAAAGCTAGGAAAATGAATTCGGCAACGAGTTATTTCTTAGCAGGACACATCGAGCCCGGTATTACGACCGGTGAACTTGATCATTTAGCTGATCGGTATATTCGCAGTCAGGGAGCTGTGCCGTCTTTTAAAGGTTATAACGGTTTTCCTGCTAGCATTTGCGCTTCAGTCAACGAACAACTGGTGCACGGATTTCCCGGCAAACGCAAGTTAAACAAAGGCGATGTCATTACGAAAACTCGCCAGTTTACAATGTCGCATGCCATTCGGCAATATATTGAGAATCCAAACCGTGGTATTCCTGAGCAGGGGCCGAGGCTGAAAATCGGCATTGTGCTGGCTATTGAATCAATGATTCCAATAGGTGCTCGCCTTGTAGGGACGCTGGAAGACAACTGGACGGTCGTTACGATGAACGTAATCACTTGTACTCATTTTGAGCAAGTGGTGACGTGCGAAGCGGACGGCATGGACATTTTCACGAAACTGAGTGCGTAGGTGATTGGAATGAATCAGCAAGGAAACCTGCAAATCGGTCAGCTGGTGAAGATTCTGAAGGGCAGAGGTGCCGGACAGATTGCGGTTGTCGTTTCAATAGCAGATAGCAGGTTTGTGTATATTGCGGATGGGGATAAACGAAAGTTTGATCAAGCGAAGAAGAAAAATGTTCTTCATTTGGTACCTCAGCCAAAGATTAGTAGCGAGATTGTAAATAGTTTAAACGAAAGCGGTCGGGTGACGAACGGAAAACTGCGGCATGCAGTGAAAACTTTCCTGGACTCGTCCGAATACCAAGCTGAAGAGAAAGGAGACTGACTTTGGCCAAAGAAGATGTCATTGAGGTTGAAGGTACGGTAATCGAGCCACTGCCGAACGCTACGTTCAAGGTAGAGCTGGAGAACGGTCATCAAATTCTTGCTCATGTTTCCGGAAAGCTGCGGATGCACTTTATCCGTATTTTGACAGGCGACAAGGTGGTTGTACAGTTATCGCCTTACGATTTAACCAAAGGCCGTATAACGTACCGCAAGTAATTCATGCAGGTTTTTATTAAACGTACGTCATTTAAAAAAACTTGTTTTGCTCGGCAAAACGATGTGAATGTTCACGAAGCGAGTTTTACCAGGGTAAAGCTTGGAGGAGGTAATCAACATGAAGGTAAGACCTTCTGTAAAACCTATTTGCGAGAAATGCAAAGTCATTCGCCGCAAAGGGAATGTAATGGTTATTTGCGAAAATCCGAAACACAAACAAAAACAAGGTTAATAGAAGGGGGTGTAGCGTAAAATGGCTCGTATAGCTGGTGTGGATTTGCCACGTGACAAACGCGTTGAGATCGCCTTGACTTACATTTTCGGAATCGGTAAGACGACTTCTCAGAAAATTTTGAAGGAAACAGGCATCAGTGCAAACACGCGTGTTCGTGATTTGACTGAAGATGAAGTGAGCAAATTACGTGAAACGATCGACAAAGAAGTTAAAGTAGAAGGCGATCTGCGTCGTGAAATTTCCTTGAATATTAAACGTCTGACTGAGATTGGCTGCTACCGTGGTGTTCGTCACCGTCGTGGATTGCCTGTTCGCGGACAACGTACTAAAACTAATGCTCGTACCCGTAAAGGTCCTCGTCGGACTGTAGCGAACAAGAAGAAATAAGAAGGGAGGATAACATTCAATGGCTAAACCGAAAAAAGTTGTACGCACAAAACGCCGTGACCGTAAAAATATCGAGAGTGGCGTGGCACACATCCGTTCCACGTTCAACAACACGATCGTTACGATCACAGACCCACACGGTAACGCAATCTCTTGGGCCAGCTCAGGCGGCATGGGATTCCGTGGTTCCCGTAAATCTACTCCATTCGCAGCGCAAATGGCCGCAGAAACTGCTGCTAAAGCTGCTATGGAACACGGCATGAAGACAGTCGAAGTCATGGTTAAAGGACCTGGTGCAGGTCGCGAAGCAGCAATCCGCTCTTTGCAAGCTGCTGGTCTGGAAGTTAACCTGATCAAAGACGTAACTCCGGTACCTCATAACGGATGCCGTCCTCCAAAACGTCGTCGCGTCTAATGAGATTTCTCCTCTGCGTGTAGTATAGATCCGGCACAAACTGCCAAGAATGGATGTTTAGGTATACTGCATGATAGACTATGGATAAGGTGAATGTTTCATATAGGAGCGACGTTTTGAAGGAGGGATATTGCAGTGATAGAAATCGAAAAGCCGAAAATTGAGACGGTTGACGTCAATGATGATGGCACCTATGGAAAATTCGTAGTAGAACCGCTGGAACGCGGATACGGTACGACGCTGGGGAACTCGCTTCGCCGTATTCTGTTATCCTCGTTACCGGGGGCAGCAGTCACATCGGTTCAGATCGATGGGGTTCTGCACGAGTTTGCAACGGTTCCCGGTGTGAAGGAAGACGTAACGGAGATCATTCTGAACTTGAAAGCTTTATCGCTTAAAATCCACTCAGATGAAGAGAAAGTACTCGAAATCGATGCGGAAGGCGAAGGAGTTGTAACGGCAGGTGATATCCGTGCGGATAGCGATGTGGAAATTCTTAATCCGGATCTTCACATTGCAACGCTCGGACCGGGTTCGAGACTTCACATGCGTATTTTTGCCAATCGCGGTCGCGGTTACGTTAAGCAGGATCGGAATAAACGTGATGACCAGCCGATCGGCGTCATTCCCGTCGACTCCATCTACACTCCGATTGCACGCGTGAACTACGGCGTAGAAAATACGCGTGTCGGCCAGGTTACGAATTATGACAAGCTGACACTTGAGGTTTGGACAGACGGAACTATTCGTCCTGAAGAAGCTGTGAGCCTTGGAGCCAAAATTTTGACCGAGCATGTGATGCTATTCGTGGGTCTCACGGATGAAGCAAAAGATGCAGAGATTATGGTCGAAAAAGAAGAAGACAAGAAAGAAAAAGTTCTTGAAATGACGATCGAAGAGCTGGATCTCTCCGTCCGTTCCTATAACTGCCTTAAGCGCGCTGGTATCAATACGGTACAAGAACTCACGACTAAATCTGAAGAAGATATGATGAAGGTCCGTAACTTGGGTCGCAAATCTTTGGAAGAAGTACAAGAGAAGCTCGAGGAACTTGGTTTAGGACTTCGTACGGAAGAATAGCACAGCAACGTTTTTGTGAAGGAGGGGAAACTACATGGCATACCAAAAATTGGGCCGTAATTCCAGTGCCCGTAAAGCTTTGTTTCGTGATTTGGTAACCGATCTGTTCTTGTATGAGCGTATCCAAACTACTGAGGCTAAAGCGAAAGAAGTTCGTTCTATTGCTGAAAAACTGATCACCAAAGCGAAAAAAGGAGATCTGCACGCACGTCGTCAAGTGGCTGCGTTCGTTCGCCGTGAAACTTTGGATGGTGAGCAGGATGCAATCCAAAAGCTGTTTAGCGAATTGGCTACACGTTACAATGAGCGTCCAGGTGGATACACTCGTATCTTGAAACTGGGACCTCGTCGTGGCGACGCCGCTCCAATGGTATATCTGGAATTGGTTGACCGCGCGTAAACAGGCGAAGATGAGGGAAGGGTGGACAGAATCGGCTTGATTCTGAACAACCCTTTTTTTCTCTTGGAGGAGTCCTTGAGGGGCTTCTCCTTTGTTATGTTCGGTTATTTCCTGTAAGACCAGAGAATACCCCTGCAAAGGTGTGAGAAGCATGCGGAACTTGTGCATGAAGGTGAACTATGATGGAACCCACTATGATGGCTTTCAGACGCAGCCTAGTGGCAACACCATTCAGGACTGTCTTGAAAATGCTATATACTCATTGACGGGCGAACGTCTTAAAATTACGGGCTCAGGACGTACAGATGCAGGTGTGCATGCATACGGGCAGGTATTCAATTTTCATACTGAATCGCCGATTCCGATACATCGCTGGTGTCTGGCACTTAATGCCTGGCTGCCTCGTGATATCATCGTTACGGATGCGAGAGAGGTGCCACTGTCCTTTCATGCACGCCGCATGGCGAAGCGGAAGACGTATCGGTACAGTATTAATGCGAACCGGTTTCCAGACATCTTTCACCGTCGTACACAGGCCCATCATCCAACGAGTCTGGATGTAAGAGCGATGGAAAAGGGGTTGGCTCATTTAGTGGGCACCTTTGACTATACTTCGTTCGCATCTCGACGTTCCCAAAAGACGAATCATGTTCGCACTATTTACGAAGCCTATATAACGGTAGACCATTCCTTTTCACGTCCAGGGTCGGACGATCAGGGAATTATTCATACTTATATTACAGGTAGCGGATTTTTGCAGCACATGGTTCGGATTATAATGGGGACTTTGCTGGAAGTGGGAGAAGGCAAAAAATCGCCGGATGATATTCCTTCCATTTTGGAAGCAAAAAACCGTTCAAAGGCTGGCCCTACAGCCGTTGGACACGCTTTAATGCTCTGGAATGTAGAGTACGAAGAAAACATCAAAAAACATTGATTTTTCCCTTGCAGAATTGATGGTTATCCTGTAATATAAAAGTTGTGTTTTCTTAATGGCTTTCCCACAGCCCCAATTAAGATAATCACTTTATAGCAACATCTAATCCATCGATAATGCAGCAACTTAACGAACGAAGATAAATGATGATTTCTGTTAACGAACTTAAGGAGGATACTTTTCATGCGTACTACGTATATGGCGAAGCCAAATGAAGTTGAGCGCAATTGGCACATCATTGATGCCGAAGGCAAAACGCTCGGCCGTCTGGCAAGCGAAGCGGCTGCGTTGATTCGCGGCAAACACAAGCCACAGTTTACACCACATGTGGACACAGGTGATTTTGTTGTTGTAATCAATGCGGAGAAAATCGTATTGACCGGTAAAAAAATGGAGAACAAAAAATACTATCGTCACTCCCTGCACCCAGGTGGTCTGAAAGTAACAGTTGCACAAGATATGGTTAAGAACAAACCTGAACGTATGTTGGAATTGGCTGTTCACGGTATGCTTCCTAAAACTCGTCAAGGCGACAAAATGAAGCTGAGACTTAAAGCTTACAGAGGTACAGAGCATCCACATGCAGCACAAAAACCTGAAGTTTACGAACTTCGCGGATAATTAAAAGGGAGGACAGTTTCATGGCACAAGTACAATACTATGGGACAGGTCGTCGTAAACATTCGGTAGCTCGTGTTCGTCTCGTACCGGGTGAAGGACGCATTGTCATCAATAAGCGTGATATTAATGAATATTTCGGTTTGGAAACTCTCAAACTGATCGTAAAACAACCACTGAACCTGACAGAAACACTTGGTAGCTATGACGTACTCGTTATCGCTCATGGTGGTGGTATCTCTGGTCAAGCAGGCGCAATTCGCCACGGTATTTCCCGTGCTCTGTTGAAAGCAGATCCAGAATTCCGTCCAGCTTTGAAAAAAGCAGGATTCTTGACTCGTGACCCACGTATGAAAGAACGTAAAAAATACGGTCTCAAAGCCGCTCGTCGTGCACCACAGTTCTCGAAACGTTAATATTTCGAATACAGAAGAACCTTTTCCTTATGGAAAGGGTTCTTTTTTATTTAGATCATTTGCTGCACATTAACCACATGTGGATAAATGGTTCTACACTAGAATTTTATGGCTACGTCTGCCCTGCGATACATAAATAAGTGCATATACTATCTGGAATACGTAAGTTATCCACGATGTAACTAAGATCGGTATACTTATGCACAAATATAGTTTGCTATTTCAACACAGTTTATCCTGTAATGTTCACAACCTGTGACTAATTAAAAAGATCAGGGAATTTTTGCAGAGCAATCTTTAGCTTGGTACTGCCCATCTCCTCGGCTTCCGTAATTGCAGCGATGATGATGTGAGTATTTTTAACCATTCAGAATGGGCTAAAATAGGGCTCCAGTTACGTTAAGGGCTATCTGTATATCTGAATGCTTTAATTTCTCAGGGAGGGCCTCTGTGAGCGCTATAGGAGTGTTGAGAGGCTTATTATCGATCTGGGTGCTATTTCTTTGTAATATTCCTTAATAGAAGCACGATTAGCATCAGAGCTCCCGATTTAGTAGTGGGATTCTTCGGATGTAAACCTTATAGTCAGAGCTGGTTTACCTTGAGCTGAGCACGACCACGTATGCTTCATCTTTGAATGCAAATGTAAATATGACGACCGAACCCTAATTATATTTCCTTGACCAAATCCAAGGATAATCATGGCTCTAAGGAAGGACGCTTTTATCCTCAGATATTTCTACCTGATCACAATAACCAAACCTATTCAGGATTACGATGGCAACCGCGTAGCGGGTATATCTTTGTCTCGGGTGGATGGAGAAAGCATCTTCGTTGACCTGAAATACTTACGTTCAGGCATACCCTCTGCTATAACTAGTTACTTTTAGTTATTAAGCAATCTAAGGCAATTTTTAAACGTTTGGTATAAGAATATTTTATATATAGCCACTGAACTTGGTTGGATATGCAGGAGAGCGTTTAAGAATGCTGACAGAACAACGTTCCTGCTTCATGCGGGATGATAAATGTTTACAGTATGACGATTTTACTTGGATTGACATTGAATATGAAAGTTTTATACTGTACTTAATCTCATTAGTTTAGTCGGTATTGAAGTATCGCTTATTTATGAATCTTCATAGATGGAGGCGCATTAATAATGAATTTATTGGAGAAAGAAGCGTTGATTAGAGTCAAGGCAAGTGAACTGGAAGAGGCCACGCCTGAAGAAATTATCCAATATGCTGTTCAGACATTTCCCAACCTCACCTTTGCTTGTAGCTTCGGAGCAGAAGATGTAGTACTAGTAGATATGCTACAAAGAATTAGCCCTTCTACCGATATTTTTTACTTGGATACTGACTTTCATTTTCAAGAAACTTATGATACGCGTGATCAGATGAAAGCTAGATACAATTTGGATTTTGTTAGAGTCTCTCCCTTAATCACTCCAGAAGAGCAAGCTGCGGAGCATGGAGAGGAGCTGTGGAAATCAAATCCTAATGCATGCTGTGGTATACGCAAGGTTGAGCCGCTGACACGCATTCTGTCTCAATATGATGCTTGGATTACTGGTATCCGTCGCGATCAGGCTCCTACGCGTGCGAATGCAAAAAAGGTAGAGTATGATGAAAAGTTTGGTCTCGTTAAATTTAACCCCTTGGCAAGCTGGACTTCCGAGGATGTATGGAACTATATTCGCACTCATGATGTATTGTATAATCCATTGCATGACCGTAATTTTCCCAGTATTGGCTGTGAGCAATGCACACGTGAAGTCCTGCCAGGTGAAGATCCACGTGCTGGCCGTTGGTCAGGCAATGAGAAAACGGAGTGTGGGCTCCACCAATAAAAAATGGTATGTAGGTAGCTCTGAGACTTATTTATGAATAGAAAGGAAGTGCATCATGACTGCAATTCTTCCGCATGGCGGAACGCTCGTTGATAGAAATATAACTGGACCGCAGCAAGAAGCACTGTTGCAGGCTGCAGGTGAATTGTTTCCTATCCCTGTAAACTCATGGACGATTTCTGATCTGGATTTAATTGGAGTAGGTGCCTTTTCTCCATTGACGGGATTTATGAATGAGTCAGATTATCGTTCAGTGGTAATGGATATGCGTCTTGCTGATGGTACAGTCTGGAGTATTCCCATTACTCTTGCAGTAGTAGAAACCATAGCCAGTGAACTGAAACTAGGTCAGCAGGTGGCTTTGGTGGGGGAAACAGATGGTATCATCTATGCTGTACTTGATATTGAGAGTATTTATCAGGTTGACCAGGCAGAGGAAGCCAGATGTGTATTCAAGACGGCTGACCCGGCCCATCCTGGCGTAAATAAATTGTTAGATCGACCTGCTACCTATGTAGGTGGAACGGTGCAAGTGCTGAATCGACCCAAACCTACTCAATTTAGCGAATTTTATTACACACCAGCACAGACACGTAGCCATTTTGCTGAAAAGGGCTGGAAGACAGTGGTCGGTTTTCAAACAAGAAATCCGGTACATCGGGCACATGAGTACATCCAAAAAAGCGCGATGGAAATTGTGGATGCTTTATTTCTAAATCCACTTGTTGGAGAGACCAAGTCAGATGACGTTCCAGCAGATGTGCGTATGAAGAGCTATCTAGTGTTGCTGGACAACTATTATCCGGCTGATCGAGCCTTTCTGGGGGTCTTTCCTGCTGCCATGCGATACGCTGGTCCTAGAGAGGCCATTTTCCATGCTATTGTGCGGAAGAACTTCGGCTGCACTCATTTTATTGTCGGAAGAGATCATGCGGGTGTAGGGGACTATTACGGTACCTATGAAGCGCAGGAAATTTTCAAGCACTTTACACCTGAAGAGCTGGGGATTACCCCGTTGTTTTTTGAACACAGCTTTTACTGCACCCAATGTGGAAATATGGCCTCAAGTAAAACATGCCCACATCCCAAGGAGCATCATTTGACGCTCTCTGGCACCAAAGTGAGGGAATTATTACGCTCCGGGGTTTGTCCGCCACCGGAATTTACACGCCCAGAAGTCGCTCAAGTGCTGATTGAAGGTATGAAAGAATATGTTCATGCCTGAGTTGTACTAACTACACGCCTCGTCCCATATAGATTATTAGTATCTGTATAGGACGGAGGCGTTTTGTTATGCAAAAAAACAATCGTAAAAAAGAGGTCACACTGTGGATTCGCTATCAGACGCTGCAAAAAATGCTGTTAGGCTGTTGTCTCGCTGTTCTATTCATCATGCTGACATTGTATGAGATACCTGCTTCGAGAGCATGGATTCATTGGAGTCTACCGCTTACTGGTAAGGTAATTGCTATAGATGCCGGACACGGAGGACCTGATGGAGGAGCAGTTAGCAAAGAGGGAGTCATTGAAAAGGATATTAACTTGGCGATCGCTTTTTATTTGCGGGATTATTTGCAGCAAGCAGGAGCTGTTGTCGTCATGACACGCGAGGATGACCGCGATCTGGCGCAGCAAGAAACAAAAGGCTATTCCAGAAGAAAAACGGAGGATTTAAAGCAACGGGTACGTATGATTGAGGAGCAGCAAGCGGACCTCTTTTTAAGTATTCATATGAACAGTATCCCGTCGAGCCGTTGGAGTGGAGCCCAGACCTTTTTCGTACCTAATCATGCAGATAACGAGAATTTGGCATCCTTAATTCAGGAAGAAATCAAGCGCAACCTGGAAAATACGGACAGAGTAGCTAAGACCGTAAACACCGTCTATTTATTAAAGGCACTCAAAATGCCAGCAGCTCTTGTAGAAGTCGGATTTTTGTCCCATCCAGAAGAAGCCAGACGACTCAGTGACGAGAACTATCAGAGACAAGTGGCTGCATCTATATATAAAGGTATTTTGCGTTACAGTGCCGGGGAAAAGGGAACCTCATCAGCACCTGAAGTCAGATAGTGGTATACTGTAAGTGTTTACCACTACGTAAATCAATAAAGCAGAGGTGCTGATTATTCATGCAATCGAGAGAGCAAGTTATAGAGCTACTTCAGCAAGTGCGAGAGCCTCAAACGGGACGCCGTTTGGTTGACCTGCATTTTATTCGGGATGTGGTTGTTAAAGAGGATCGGGTATCATTGACTGCTATTACCCTGGATAGCCAAGAAGAGACTCGAACGGAACTGGATCGGGAAATCCGGCAGACGTTAGAAAAGGCGGGATTAAGTCACGTGCATATTCGTATTCGTGAGGCATCTGAGTCTGAAAAGTCAGCTATACAAAATGGAGAGGATACCGAGGAGGTAGCTGATCCGGTTTTGACCAAAGGACATGCTGTCGGTATGGAAGAACATGAGCTGCTTCATCCAGCATCTGGCGTACGATTTATTGCCATTGCAAGCGGAAAAGGTGGTGTCGGAAAATCGACAGTAGCTGTGAATTTGGCGGCAGCTCTAGCCAGACAGGGTAAGCGAGTGGGTTTAATTGATGCTGATATCTATGGATTCAGTGTGCCGGATATGCTTGGGGTAGAGGACGTACCTTCTGTCGAAGATGGTATCATTCAGCCAGTGGAACGATTTGGTATCAAAATCATGTCCATGGGCTTTTTTGTGAGAGAAAACAATCCTGTTATTTGGAGAGGTCCCATGCTGGGGAGAATGCTTAGACAGTTTTTTAGTGATGTCGAATGGGGCAAGCTGGACTATATGATACTCGATTTACCACCAGGTACTGGTGATGTAGCGCTTGACGTACATCAAATGATTCCGCAGAGTGAAGAAATCATTGTCACTACTCCGCATGCGACGGCAGCTTTTGTAGCTGCACGTGCAGGGGCAATGGCCCTTCAAACGGATCATAAGGTCATAGGCGTCGTGGAGAACATGTCCTATTATGTGTCCTCCACTGGAGAAAAAGACTATGTTTTTGGACGGGGAGGCGGGGCTATGTTGGCAGAAACACTTCATACGAAACTTTTGGCACAAATTCCGCTGGGTATCCCAGATAATCATCCGTCAGAAGCCGATTTTTCTCCATCCGTATATAAATCGGAGTCGGCGACAGGAGCTATTTATAATGATATAGCCGCCCAAATTACCGGGTTGCACATGGAATCTGAATAATAAAAAAGGCTGGTTGTTGAACCAGCCTTTTTTTTACTGACCTCCTCCTTGACCTCCTTCACCACCACCTTGTTCTCCTTCACCACCACCACCATCTTGCTTTTGATCCCCGGATCCACCTTGCTCTCCGCCTTTTTTCTCAACCTTAGGTTGAAGTTCTTCTTGCACAACAGTTTTGAGTAAATTCATGACCTCAAGCCGAAAAATCGGATTCTGCATAGCATCATGCATGACTGTCATAGATTGTTTGCGATATTCCGGGGTTTTAGTTAAGTCCATATACATCTTGGTCAGTTCTGGCGATTTTAGCATCTCTTCAATTGATTTTTGGTAAGAAGGGTCTTTTATAAGCTGCATATGAAGCTGTTTGCTTTGACTGTTGATGGCTTTGGCAAATTCCCCGGCAAAACGCGGATCAGTCATAATTTTTTCGATTTCTTTTTTATATTCAGGTGAGATCAAAGTATCTTTTACTGCAATTTTCATCTGTTCAGCGGATTGTGTGGACATAAGCATTTTCATTCCCATGCTGCCTCCAGATCCACCTCCTCCACCACTTTGACCGGATTGTCCCTCTTTTTCCCCGGTTAAGGCTTCTTCTACGGCTTTTTTTCCATCATCACTTTTCAGGATATCAACCACCATCGTTTTCATCTCTTTATAACTGTTCTGGGGAGGTGCAGAACCCTGATCCGAGCCGCAGCCGCTCAGTGCAACGCCCAGTACGCATACCATGCTAACAAATCGCAAACGAGTCCAATTCATGGCCGTATTCCTCCTTTATCATGAATGTGGATAGTATGCGGATGATTGGGGAGAAATATGTCGAGTTGCTTTTGGTTTTTAGCTGAGAACGATGTAAAATAACTCCTTAAAGACCCAGAGCTTGATCGCGAACCTCTTTACCTTTTACTGTACCTTGTTGAAGCAGTTCGGATACAGTCACAAATTCATAGCCTTGTGCCCGCAACTTGTCGATAATGATGGGCAACGCTTCATGAGTTTGTTTACAAGAATCACTGGCATGAAGAAGGACGATATCACCGGGATGTGCTTTATTTACAACACGGTCGATTATGACCTGCGTACCAGGGTTTTTCCAGTCCAGGGAGTCAGTATCCCATTGAATGGTTTTGTAGCCTAAAGTGCTGGCAACTTGAAGTACCCTTTTGTCAAAGTCACCATTAGGCATACGGATTAACTTCGGGGATTGTCCAGTCAGCTCGGTTAATGTGGTATGAGCCGTTGAAATCTGCTTACGAATCTCTTCATCGCTTAAGCTGCTATAGTTTTCGTGTTTATGGCCATGACTGCCAATCTCAAATCCGCTTTCTTTAATTTGATTCACGAGTTCTGGGTGTGTTTTGCTCCAAGGGGCAGAAAGAAAAAAGGTGGACTTGGTCACTTTTTTATCTTCGAGAACTTTTAAAATGGGGGCAGTACGCTTATCACCCCAGCTAATGTCGAATGTGAGAGCGATCAGCTTTTTATCCGTAGGCACACTGTAAACGGCAGTTGGCGCTTCCTCGGAAAAAACCGTAACATTATCGGTTTCTACATAAATGACCCCGGCAGTAAAGACGGCCGCTGCCATTACGATCAAGAATCGTTTAATTTTTTTGCCGTTCAATACATAGAAAAAAGAATTCATGGTTAATGCCCCTTTCATCCTAGAAGTGCTTGTTTACTTAAAGCTATGCCAGGGGTTGTCAATTATTCCATTGGACTAATAGGAGGAATCAACAAATGGGACTAAGAGCATTTTTTTATGATTTACGCACGACAAGACGGCTAATTTTGATCGCTGCACTTTTTTTCTGCGCAAGTATTGTAGTGGGATGGCTAAGTACAGGTGTTATTCAGTCTATGTTGGCACGACAAATGGAGGGACTGGGGGGAGTGGCACAACGATTGCAGAACTCTGAGCATCCACAATGGAGTTTTTTTGTGTTTATCTTTTTCAACAATGCAATCAAATGCGTGCTAGTAATATATACCGGAGCTCTTTTTGGAATCGTACCGTTTATATTTTTGATTGTGAACGGAATGGTTTTAGGTTTTGTAGTACACCTGCAGACAGATATGGGAAGAAGTATGTATGAAATTGTCGTAAAAGGATTATTGCCTCATGGTGTAATTGAATTGCCTGTTTTGATTATCGCCTGTGCCTTCGGTTTGAAGTTTGGGGTCAATATAATATCTACCCTAGGTACAAGCATAGGACTAAAACGCAAAGGTACTGGCCCATCGTGGGAGGTTTTTTTGAAACAAACGTTGACCGTGTCAATATGGTCTGTCATCTTTCTATTTATAGCAGCTGCGATTGAGAGCGGCATAACTTATCGTTTATTGTCGCATTAAAATAATATGGCCAATTATTTATATATTTCCCGAAAATTGAACATAACAAAGGGGAGAGCGTAAAGAAAAGCATTAAAGATTACTTGGAGTAAGTTTGAAACCTTAGCAGTTGAGTTTAAAAACAGGTAAAGTTTGGAACAATTAATTGAGCAAATATAAGTACTATATAATCTGCTGATAAGGGAGTATGGTCATATGTTGGGAATGCTGTTTAACGAAAAAGAATGCAAAGAACTTGACTACGTTCTTCGTAAGGAACTAGATGAAATGCTGCTTGACATGAGTGATACCCGATTGGACCAGGATATCCGTTATGCTATAGCACTTCGATATAAAACAGTTTTCCGCATGTATGCCCGTTTTGCACCCGCCAAGGAACTATCCAAATATGCACGCAGAGGCCGTGTCCCGCAAACCAAACAATAAAAAGATAAAGAAGAACTATATCAAACCGAGATATCAGGAAGTAAATATACTTTCTGATATCAAAAAAAGTATTGACTCTATTCAATATTCATGTTAAATTAACTTTCGTTCCTTTTTGAAGGATTTGCTCGAAAAAAGAATTTAAAAAAACTCTTGCAAAATTCAAAAAGAGATGATATATTATAAAAGTCGCCGCTGAGATACGGTGATGAAGTAAAGTGAGATATAATGAAGGTTTGATCTTTGAAAACTGAACAACGAGTGAGTAAACCGATTTTGTTCGCAAAATCAAACAAAGAGATATTTTATCTCGTCAGTTTCAAAATGAGCTAATCGCTCTTTCTATAAACCAACTTTCGTTGGTCTTTAATGGAGAGTTTGATCCTGGCTCAGGACGAACGCTGGCGGCGTGCCTAATACATGCAAGTCGAGCGG
>NZ_JAALFM010000165.1:0-224 GCF_011800295.1 Paenibacillus sp. EKM301P
TCCGGACGGTTCAAGTACCCGCGCGCCACTCCGACTCCGCCGATGACCAGCTCGCCCAGCACCCCGACCGGCACCGGGTTCAGATGCGCATCCACGATGTAGAATTTCGCATTCAGCCACGCTTTGCCGATCGGCACATGGCCTGTCTGCGGCAGCTTCGCTAGCTCCTCGTCGTAGAAACTGGAGTCGATCGCCGCTTCCGTCACGCCGTATGCGTTGATGAT
>NZ_JAALFM010000166.1:0-224 GCF_011800295.1 Paenibacillus sp. EKM301P
TTCTACACGGATGTGTGAATGAAACATTCGTCGAATCTTGAGAGTTTGAACTCTCAAAACTGAGCAACGAGTGAGTAGTTTAGGGATATTCGTTTCATTCACACGAACGTGATGAACCAAATTGAATATCCGGTCGCAAGTACATGTACCTGCTGATTTGAATGTTTCCATTGCAGGAAACGATTCTCCATAGAAAGGAGGTGATCCAGCCGCACCTTCCGATA
>NZ_JAALFM010000167.1:0-223 GCF_011800295.1 Paenibacillus sp. EKM301P
TGCTTAACCAGCTTGTTCATCCGCTCCGTCACTTCACGGCCCAGTGTAAATGAAAGCTTGTCCGCTTCATATGCTTTAGCGTGACCGTCCAGCTGTTTGACCTGCGGCAATACGGTCTGCTGCTCAAAGCCCGCAAAATAATCGCTCCAGAACCGTTCTGCCTCCGCGTTGTCCTGTCGATCCAGCCATTCAATATATTCACTGTATGGCGTTACCGGGGCAA
>NZ_JAALFM010000168.1:0-223 GCF_011800295.1 Paenibacillus sp. EKM301P
TCGGCTCGAAGGTAAGCCTGTTGCCGGTTGGCGGGGAAAAGAACCCGGAAGACATCGTGGACACGATTGCCCGCGACGGTGTGAGCACGATGCACTTTGTACCCGCCATGCTGCATGCGTTCCTGGAGTATGTGGAGCAGCAGCCGCGGGAAGTGATGCAAGCGAAGCTGGGCACGCTGCGCCATGTCTTTGCCAGTGGTGAAGCGTTGCCGCCACAGCATGT
>NZ_JAALFM010000169.1:0-223 GCF_011800295.1 Paenibacillus sp. EKM301P
TTGCCCCGGTAACGCCATACAGTGAATATATTGAATGGCTGGATCGACAGGACAACGCGGAGGCAGAACGGTTCTGGCGTGATTATTTTGCAGGTTTTGAGCAGCAGACCGTATTGCCGCAGGTCAAACAGCTGGACGGTCACGCAAAAGCATATGAAGCGGACAAGCTTTCATTTACACTGGGCCGTGAAGTGACGGAGCGGATGAACAAGCTGGTTAAGCA
>NZ_JAALFM010000170.1:0-223 GCF_011800295.1 Paenibacillus sp. EKM301P
TCGGCTCGAAGGTAAGCCTGTTGCCGGTTGGCGGGGAAAAGAACCCGGAAGACATCGTGGACACGATTGCCCGCGACAGTGTGAGCACGATGCACTTTGTACCGGCCATGCTGCATGCGTTCCTGGAGTATGTGGAACAGCAGCCACGGGAAGTGATGCAAGCGAAGCTGGGCACGCTGCGCCATGTCTTTGCCAGTGGTGAAGCGTTGCCGCCACAGCATGT
>NZ_JAALFM010000171.1:0-222 GCF_011800295.1 Paenibacillus sp. EKM301P
TGTTCGGGATGGGTACGTGTGGAACCCCTCCGCTATCGCCACCAAACATGAATTTGCTTCGCAAATTCTTCCGTAAGGTTATTCGGTTCATCACAGATTGTGTGAATGAATCGCCATACGCTTGTCGTATGTACTTCTACATACTTTCAAGGTTACACCCTGAAAACTGGATCCGAAACTCATTGCGCCTTATCTTTAGGATAAGCCCTCGACCGATTAGTA
>NZ_JAALFM010000172.1:0-221 GCF_011800295.1 Paenibacillus sp. EKM301P
CTTTTGAAGCAGTAAGCCCCAGGCTGTTTGCAGTAATGTATTCGGGGTCACGTGGTACTGCTTGGCTACCATTTCCAGGCGTCCTGTCAAATCCTTACCTAGATCGCACAGCACATGCTCAAATTGTGCACCGTCCGCTTTCGTGCCGACTTTTCCGGTTGGAATCGACGTTTGTTGATCATAGCCCAGCAAATAATCTTTCCAGTATGAGGCTGCTGCTT
>NZ_JAALFM010000173.1:0-221 GCF_011800295.1 Paenibacillus sp. EKM301P
CTTTTGAAGCAGTAAGCCCCAGGCTGTTTGCAGTAATGTATTCGGGGTCACGTGGTACTGCTTGGCTACCATTTCCATGCGCCCTGTCAAATCCTTACCTAGATCGCACAACACATGCTCAAATTGTGCACCGTCCGCTTTCGCGCCGACTTTTCCGGTTGGAATCGACGTTTGTTGATCATAGCCCAGCAAATAATCTTTCCAGTATGAGGCTGCTGCTT
>NZ_JAALFM010000174.1:0-219 GCF_011800295.1 Paenibacillus sp. EKM301P
CATGGCCCGTTGGTCAAGGGGTTAAGACACCTCCCTTTCACGGAGGTAACAGGGGTTCGAATCCCCTACGGGTCATAAAAAATAACCACAAAAAGTTGCAATAAAAAGTTTGTTGTGGTATAATATAAGAAGTGTTCCGTTGAGGAGGCTTAGCTCAGCTGGGAGAGCATCTGCCTTACAAGCAGAGGGTCGGGGGTTCGATCCCCTCAGCCTCCACCA
>NZ_JAALFM010000018.1:0-60329 GCF_011800295.1 Paenibacillus sp. EKM301P
CGTTAAGCCCTCCAGCGCCGATGGTACTTGGACCGCAGGGTCCTGGGAGAGTAGGACGTTGCCAAGCAACAAGTAAAAAGGATCATGATCTCAAGAAGATCATGATCCTTTTTTGTATATAAGTGAATTTATTTATATTCTTACTCCTCTGTTGCTTACTCAAAGTGAAATATGCTTTTGTAAGTAGAGAGGTATCTTTAAAGCCGTTTGTTTATAATAGTTGTCCTTCGTAGGAGTACAGTTGTTTGTACAGGGAAATACTACGGGTTAGGGCTGTTGATGAAGGCTTGACACCCCTATACCGCTTTGCTAAGATTGCAATAATATATTTTCAGAGAGCCTTGATTTGTCCATGTCGGACAGACAACAAGACCAATACAGACTAAACATTTTGAAGGAGGATCATCTTGGTGTGGGAAGATAAATTCGGTAAGGAAGGCCTTACCTTTGACGATGTTTTGCTGGTACCTCGTAAGTCGGTGGTACTGCCCAAAGAAGTAAGCGTAGCAACTCGTTTGAGTGATAACGTGAAGCTGAACATTCCTTTAATGAGTGCTGGTATGGATACTGTTACTGAGGCAGTGCTAGCAATTGCGATGGCTCGTGAGGGCGGTATTGGTGTTATTCATAAAAATATGTCGATTGAGCAGCAAGCGGTAGAGGTAGATCGGGTTAAGCGCTCAGAGAGCGGTGTTATCACCAATCCATTCTCATTGACTCCAGATCATTTGGTGTCCGATGCTGAGGCAGTGATGGGTAAATATCGTATTTCCGGCGTGCCTGTTGTAAACGAAGAGAACAAACTGGTGGGTATTATTACTAACCGTGATCTTCGCTTTATTCACGACTTTGATCTTAAAATTAGTGAAGTCATGACGAAGGAAGAACTGGTAACTGCACCAGTAGGCACGACTTTACAGGAAGCGGAAGTCATTTTGCAAAAGCATAAAATTGAAAAGCTTCCACTGGTCGATGAAGGGAACTACCTCAAAGGTTTGATCACCATCAAAGATATTGAGAAAGCTATTCAATTTCCGAACGCAGCGAAGGATGCACAAGGGCGTCTTCTGGTCGGTGCGGCTGTCGGCATTTCCAAGGATACGTTTGAACGGACTGAAGCACTTGTAAAAGCTGGTGTGGATTTGATTGTTGTGGATTCCGCTCATGGCCATCATATTAACATTATTGAAGCAGTCCGCGAGTTGCGTAAAACATATCCTGACCTGACGATTGTAGCAGGTAATGTAGCTACAGGTGACGGAACGCGCGAATTGATTGAAGCAGGAGCATCGGTCGTTAAGGTCGGTATTGGTCCAGGCTCTATCTGTACAACACGCGTAATTGCAGGGATTGGTGTTCCACAAATAACAGCTATTTATGATTGTGCAACAGTAGCACGTGAATATAATATTCCGATTATTGCAGATGGCGGTATTAAGTACTCTGGTGAAATTACAAAGGCCATTGCGGCAGGGGCCTCTGCAGTAATGCTGGGAAGTCTTTTTGCAGGTACGGAAGAAAGCCCAGGCGAGTCGGAAATTTATCAAGGACGTCGCTTCAAAGTATATCGTGGTATGGGCTCTATGGCTGCGATGAAGCAAGGTAGTAAAGATCGTTATTTCCAAGATGACGACAAGAAATTGGTACCAGAAGGTATTGAAGGACGCGTTGCTTATAAAGGGCCACTTTCCGACACTGTTCACCAGCTGTTGGGCGGTCTTCGCTCCGGTATGGGATATTGTGGTACTGCTAATATTGAGGAGCTTCGAAACGATACAAGCTTTATCCGTATTACAGGTGCAGGTCTGCGCGAAAGCCATCCGCATGATGTGCAGATTACGAAAGAAGCACCAAACTACTCTCTATAAAGTTCGGCTGTAATAGACTTGACGACAGGCAGAGCGCATTTCGCTCTGCCTGTCTTTTTTTAGAGATACCCCTGTGATAGAATAGACAAGTGTCCGCCTTCTCATGAGGTTATTGATGAATTAGGACGCTTAGGTATTTTGGACGATTCCTACCAGTTAAGAAGATTCGGGCACAGAATGCTCATGACAAGCTATATCTTAGGAAACGAAATGACACTAAACTGTATAATACTAAAACATTAATTCTTTGGCCAAGTAAAGGCTGTAACCACCGTCTCGTTATACATAGCATAGCGGTTCGGGTTGAGGTACGAGAGGAGTTTGTATTCATTTGAAAGCGAACAATTTTAAGAAAAATAATAAACGCAGCATGATTAAAAAGAGTGTGACTGCAGTCATGGTGCTTAATATGATGTATATGTCGGCCTTACCTGTTGTAGGCAATTTCGATTCAAGCGTGGCTACTTTTGCTGCTGGAGCGGCAACAGAGGCAACGAATATCACGGGGACAGGTTCTATTAACCCCCCTAGTCTGGCACTTCGTTCCGCCATTTTGGTCGAGCCTTCCACAGGACAGGTCTTGCTTTCTATGAATCCAGATGAGCCGCTCCCGCCAGCCAGTATGACCAAAATGATGACAGAGTACCTCGTAGCGGAGCAGGTTAAGCAAGGAAAACTTAAGTGGACGGATAAGGTTACGGTTAACGAGAATGCTTCTAAGAGTATCGGATCACGTATTTTTTTGGCTCAAGGGGATCAACATACGGTAGAAGAGCTTTATATTGCCATGGCAGTAGGTTCTGCCAATGATGCAACAGTAGCTCTTGCTGAACGCGTATCTGGAACCGAGCAGGATTTTGTAAAACTAATGAATGAAACAGCTCAGAAAATGGGTATGAAAAATACGTATTTTATCAACTCGACTGGTTTGGACCGTAAGGATATGCCTACAGGGTTTCAGCCGGACACAGACCGGGAAACTGTAATGACAGCGAGAGACGCAGCTACTCTGGCCAGTTACATCATTAAGGATCATCCGGATTATACACGGTTTACCACAATTCAATCGTACAAATTTAGGCCGACCGACAAAGCACCGATTATTAACTATAACTGGATGCTAGAAGCGAACAAAAATATTACTAACTTTAGAAAATTTGCTTATCCTGGCTTGGACGGAATGAAAACGGGCCATACGAGCAATGCTGGAAACTGTTTTACAGGTACGGCTGAACGTAATGGAATGCGTCTCATCAGTGTAGTTATGGGAGCAGATTCAGAGCCTCACCGTTTTACAGAGACGGCTAAAGTGCTGAATTATGGCTTTGATAACTTTGAAGTGAAGCAGGTTGTGGCTCCAAAGACGGTGGTTAAGGGCGTTGAGAATGTGCCTGTGACCAAAGGTACAGAAACAGAAGTGCCGATCGTCACAAAAGATGCAGTAAGTTTTATCGTGCCTAAGGGTGCGAGCAATCCTAAGGTAACCTTTACAACGAATATAACACCAGCAAGCTCTCTCGTGGCACCTTTGAAGCAAGGGGCAAAAGTCGGAACGATTACGTACACATACAAAACGGATGGCGTGGATAAAGGCCAGACGAAAACTGTTGATTTGGTTACAACTACAGCAGTAGAAGAGGGCGGTTGGTTCCGAATGCTATTCCGGGCAATTGGTGATTTCTTCGGCGATTTGTTCCAGGGAATTAAAAATCTCTTCTAAAGATGAAACGCTAACCGGTCTAACCTGTTCTGCATTACTTATTTTGCAACTTGAAATGATTGTGTATTTGGCGTTCGTACGGTAAAATCTTAAGTTAGAAATCTAAACGTAACCCTTACAGGAGGCAACGACATGGAAACGGGAACTTCGCGTGTAAAAAGAGGTATGGCAGAGATGCAAAAAGGCGGCGTAATCATGGATGTCATGAACGCTGAACAGGCTAAAATTGCTGAGGCAGCAGGCGCTACAGCCGTAATGGCTCTTGAACGAGTGCCTTCGGATATCCGTGCAGCGGGTGGGGTTGCTCGCATGGCTGACCCTACGATTGTGGAAGAGGTAATGAAGGTTGTTTCTATTCCTGTTATGGCTAAGGCTCGTATTGGTCACTTTGTTGAGGCAAAGGTACTGGAATCTCTAGGTGTTGACTACCTCGATGAGAGCGAAGTATTGACACCTGCGGATGAGGTATTCCATATCGATAAGCGGGAGTTCACCGTTCCATTTGTTTGTGGAGCCAAGGATCTAGGGGAAGCATTGCGTCGTATCGGTGAAGGCGCATCTATGATCCGTACAAAGGGTGAACCGGGAACTGGGAATATTGTTGAGGCTGTTCGTCACATGCGTTTTATCAATGGTCAAATTCGCAAGGTGCAAAACCTGTCAAAGGACGAGCTGTATGCAGAAGCGAAAAACCTCGGAGTTGCTTATGAACTGCTGTTGGAAGTGCATGAGCTTGGTAAGCTTCCAGTGGTTAACTTCGCAGCGGGCGGTGTAGCAACACCTGCAGATGCTGCGTTGATGATGCATTTAGGCGCTGATGGTGTATTTGTAGGTTCTGGTATCTTCAAGTCGGATAGTCCTGAGAAATTTGCGCGGGCCATTGTGGAAGCGACCACTCATTATACGGATTACAAGCTGATTGCAGAAGTGTCCAAGAATTTGGGGACTCCTATGAAAGGCATTGAAATTTCCAAACTGGCATCGCATGAGCGCATGCAAGATCGTGGTTGGTAAGAAAGAAGGGACCGGCATGAAAATAGGTGTATTGTCGCTGCAAGGCGCTGTAGCTGAGCATATACGAAGTGTTGAACGTGCGGGTGCTGAAGGTATAGCAGTGAAGAAGATCGAACAGCTCGATGAGCTGTCCGGTCTTATCATTCCCGGTGGTGAAAGCACCACTATCGGTAAGCTAATGCGCAAGTATGATTTTATAGAGGCTATACGCCAATTTTCCAATCAAGGGAAGCCTGTATTTGGCACTTGCGCGGGATTGATTGTACTGGCCAAAACGATTCAAGGACAGGAAGAAGCACATTTGGGACTCATGGATATTACAGTATCGCGTAATGCCTTTGGTCGCCAACGAGAAAGCTTTGAAACTGACTTGAACATTAAAGGGATTGAGGAGCCGGTTCGTGCGGTGTTTATACGCGCGCCTTTAATACAATCTGTCGGAATGGGAGTAGATGTGCTATCTGAGTATAACGGCGAGATTGTAGCAGCCCGTCAGGGTCATCTGCTGGCTTCATCCTTCCATCCGGAATTAACAGACGATTACCGGTTACATCAGTATTTTGTGGATATGGTCCGCGGATAGCGGAAAGTCAGGTTTGTAGTGTAGGAGGGATCACCTGTGTTAGATATAAAGATTTTGCGTAATGAGCTTGGTCGGGTTGAGAAAGCTTTACAGAATAGAGGTAAATCTCTGGATCTGATTAATGGTTTTACGGATCTGGATGTAAGCCGTCGTGAGTTGCTTCAGGAAAGTGAAGGACTCAAAAATCGTCGGAATGTCGTATCTGGTGAAGTAGCCAAGTTGAAGAAGAATAAGGAAAATGCTGATGATCTTATTGCTGAAATGCGCCAGGTCTCCGATCGTATTAAAGAATTGGATGAGCAAGTGCGGGAACTGGAAGTTCAGATCGACGAACTGGTGATGTCGATTCCTAATATCCCTAATGAGACTGTGCCTGTAGGCGCTTCGGAAGAGGATAATGTGGAAATTCGTCGCTGGTCGGAGCCGCGCGAGTTTTCTTTTACACCCAAAGCGCATTGGGAGTTGGCTCAGGATCTAGATATTCTTGATTTTGAAGCTGCAGCTAAGGTGACGGGTTCTCGTTTTACGTTCTATAAGGGACTGGGAGCGCGATTGGAACGTGCGCTAATTAACTTTATGATGGATCTGCACAGCAGTGAGCATGGTTATGAAGAAATGCTACCTCCATACATTGTAAATCGGGACAGTCTGTACGGAACGGGTCAGCTTCCGAAGTTTGAAGAGGATCTGTTTAAACTGCGTGATACCGAGTATTATCTTATTCCTACGGCCGAAGTTCCGGTAACGAACTACCACCGTGAAGAGATTATGAATGCAGATCAGCTTCCTAAATATTATGTGGCATACAGCTCTTGCTTTCGCTCAGAGGCAGGATCAGCAGGGCGTGATACACGTGGCTTGATTCGTCAGCATCAATTCAATAAGGTGGAAATGCTCAAGCTGGTTCACCCAGATACCTCTTATGAAGAATTAGAGAAAATGACGAATAACGCTGAGCGTGTTTTGCAGCTGCTCGGACTTCCATATCGGGTGCTGGCACTTTGCACAGGAGATATGGGTTTTACGTCTGCCAAAACGTACGATCTGGAAGTATGGTTGCCGGAGAGCGGCATGTACCGTGAGATTTCTTCCTGTTCCAACACTGAAGACTTCCAAGCGCGTCGTGCAAACATCCGGTTTCGTCCAGATGCGAAGGCAAAGCCTGAATTTGTACATACACTGAACGGTTCAGGATTGGCTGTAGGACGGACTGTAGCTGCTATTTTGGAGAACTATCAGCAAGAGGACGGAAGCATTGTGATTCCCGAAGTGCTACGTTCATACATGCGAGGCATTGAGGTTATAACTCCTAAACAGTAAGCCTTGCATTCTTAAAAATTCTGTGGTAAAATAATTTTGTTGCGCCTGAGTTGTTTAATAGAGGGAAGCAGCTTTATCCATTTACCACCTGGAGAGGTACCGAAGCGGTCATAACGGGGCGGTCTTGAAAACCGTTAGAGTGCAAGCTCACATGGGTTCGAATCCCATCCTCTCCGCCATATTCTAAATAAAACCAAGCCATTCGAATCTGATAGCTGGTACATTAGGCTCTATATGCTAATGATCAGGAATCGTGAAGAATGGCTTTTTTGTTGTATAAAAAATCTGTTTTTTTCACACGTTATCAGATGTGGAGGTGCTGGCATGAATCGAGAAATGACAGTAGATCAGCAAAAGCTGGTAGAGGCCTGGCAGGAACAACTGCCGATTCTTTTGAATTCAGGGGATAAATCACAGGTACAGGCAGATGAAGCTGATAACCGGGCTATACGAATCCATATTGAGGTAGAAGGCCGACAAATGTACTCCTTTAACTTTGCATGTACGTATGTAGATTCTCGGGAGGTACAGGTTAGCTTAGTCGATGTAGAGCGTGACGGACGGTCTGTGGATGAACGAACAGATATCATTCAACAGCTGGTGTCCGATTATACGCGGCACATTCACCAATGCGCCCAAACATTACAGTCATTAACGCACTCGTAGTCATGAAGGAATGAGGAGGAAGGTTACATGACCAAGGCCAAAAACGGATTGGATAAAAACCTGTCCAACATTGTCGATGATTTGAAACAACGTCCAGTCAATAGTCATCAGGCACAGCAAGTGCAGCAGGATCGTAATGATCGTCGTCATCAGGATTCACTGAATCACGATAAAACGGAAGATCTGAACCATCTATAGTCCTATTTTAAATGGTAATAAACGGATTCGTTGATGTGCCAATAATTTAGACTGAGAATGGAGGATGCATAAATGGGCAAGCCTAGAGCTGTTCCTGTTCCTGAGGCACAGGAATCTGGTGGAAGTAACGAAAAGCGTGAGCGTAGTCATCAACAAGAGCCGTTATCCGGTTCCAAGAAGGTGAAACAGCGCAATCACGTGGATCACCATAACAGACAAGGTTCATAAGCAGTCAGACTTTTCTCCTAAAAATATTAAGAAGTATAGTACACCCTGGTTAGAGAGCCAGGGTGTCTTTGTGCTTATTGCAAGAAAATTTTCCAATAAGTGTTTCGCCGTTTATGAATATGAGTTAAAATAGAGGGTGTGTATTTTTTTGTTAGCATAAAAAAAGGGGTTAATTATGAGAGGAGAGAATCTACACAATGAGTAAAAAATTATCCGTCTTGGTCCTCACTATGGTGTTGCTAATGACGGTAGCGCTGGTAGGTTGTAGCAAGAAGTTAGAACCGAAGGAAGCTGTTACGACTGGTACAGCAAATGCGATGAAGTTGAATTCCTATGAATCCAAAAGTCAATTTACCGTTAAGGAACTGACAATTACCTCCGCTTCTGTGCCAGCTGAGCAAAGTGCAATGGTAACTAGCATGCTGAAAAATGCTGATATTACACTGGATGGCGTATACCAAAAGGAGCCTTTCCAATCTGAAATGACGCTTGGCATTCATTTGAAGGGTGATCTTTCTACTAGCTTTACGATTCCAATGGTAATGACTAAAGATAAATTGTACGTTAAAATTCCTAATATTCCATTTTACCCGCTTCCACAGGATGTTGTAGGTAAATTCCTGCTCATTGATCCACAAGAACTGGCTAAACAATCAGGACAAGAATTTAACCCTGCAACCATGGATCAGGAAAAATCGCAGAAATTTGCGAACGAAGTGATTGCTGCGATCATGGGCGAGTATGATCAAGCTACGTATTTCTTTGATATTGATCCTAAAGATGCTAAATTGCCACAAGGCGTTGAAGCTAAACAAGTGGTTCAGTTTAAAATCACGAACGATAACGTGAAGCAAGCGACCAATACATTTATCACTAAGGCGCTTCCTAAGGTCCTTGATATAATGTCTAAAGACGAATATGCTGGCATGCTTCAAGTGAAGAAGGAAGAACTGGCTGAAGCGAAAAAAGAACTGCAATCCAACACCAGCGAAGTTAGCAAAAAGCTGGATGAGTTGAAGAACTATTTGACAGTGAAACAGTTTGACATTAACACTGCTTTGAACAAGGATAACGTTCCTGTGTATCAAGATCTGAATGCGAACGTGGAAGTGAATGATCCTTCTACGAAAGATAATGTGAAGTTGTCTGTAACAGGCTATTCGCAATACAGCAAAATCAATGAAAAAGCATCATTTAAAGTGGGGATTCCAACAGCTGACCAAGTCCTCACTATCGAACAACTACAACAAAAAATGCAAACTGTATCTCCTTAAACAGAGGATGACAGGATTACAAACATCATTTCTTCGAATGTGATGTAAGAAAACCGCTCGGCATAGGCCGGGCGGTTTTTTTGTTCATGATTAAGTTGTCCTCCGTGCAGTTGTTCAGATTCGTCACACGTCATCTTCAGCTAGAATCCCGAACATCTGATGATCCTGCCATTCGCCCTGAATCTGTACCAGCTTGCGAGCAATACCTTCCGGTTGAAAGCCACACTTCTGTAATACACGTTGTGAGCGATCATTATGCAGAAGGGTACCTGCTTGGAGACGATGTAGAGATAAGGCACGGAAGGCATACTGTATGATCAATTTTAAAGCGGCCGTCATATGTCCCTTACCCTGCTCATGTTGATCCATCATATAGCCGACGTCGGCGAATTGTCCAACTCCACGCACCAGATTGGAAATGGAGATGTAACCTATCAGCCGTTCTTGTTTTAAGAGAAAGATACCAAACAAGTACCCTCGATCTTCTTCCGCTTGACGCAATCTCTCACGGATGTAATCCTGTTGTTTCTTTAAAGTGAAAAATGAATCCTCATACAGTGGCTCATAGGGCGCATGAGAGTCCCTATTTCGAAGTCTAAGGGCGAGAAGGGCTTCGCCATCCTCCAAGCTTAGGGGACGTAAAAAGATACCTTGAGGCGTATTATACAAGCTCATAGGCATAAGGTGATCTCCTTTCACGCGGAATTAGCAGTGAGATGAAGAGCTTTGGACTTTTCCTCCTCAGGATGGAGATGAAGGAGGAGACAATTTGGCAGCCGCTCTTTTTTGCCGGAGCTGCCGAAAAAAGTTTGTTAGCATGGAGGCACATTCCTCCTGAAGTACACCGCGGGTTACTTCTGTACAATGATTGAACCGAGGCTCCTGCAATAAATTCATTAGCGTGCCTGCACAACCCGCCTTGGGATCTGTGGTGCCGTATATTAGATGGGGGACGCGTGATTGCACAATGGCTCCAGCGCACATCGGACACGGCTCCAAAGTGACATACAGCCTGCAATCCAGCAGGCGCCAAGCGCCCAAATGCTCACTGGCCTGCCGGATGGCAACCATCTCTGCATGTGCAGTTGGGTCGGTGTCGGTCTCGCGCAAATTGTAGCCGCGACCGATGATTTCATTATCTTTTACAATGACAGCTCCGATGGGGACTTCACCCAACGCTTCTGCCTTGTACGCTTCCTGAATGGCTTCTCTCATCCAATAGGCGTGATCCATAATGGTCACTGGGAAAATGCTCCTTTCAAACGCGGAATTATCCAACGAACAAGTATTCCGTTGTTAACATGATGTGAATAAAATTGTGGATAACACCATACTTGTCCACAGATTTATCCACAGTTTATAATAACATCTGTGTATTTGTGGACTATATGTGGATGATTATCTTAATACATTGTAGGTAAATGCTCGCCTATTGACAACATTGTTCACAGGATGTGTATTTATGTATATCCGGTAAATGTAAATGCTGGTATCCCAGGCACTATTACGGTATCATTGAGTTAGCAATTGCCAGTAATCGCCAGCATACGGCAAGAGGTGAGAAATCAGTGTGTCGATAAAAATCAGAATAACGATCATTTTGTCGGGGTCGGTCCTGTTTATCCTATTGTTAAACATCGCACTCAATTACTACACGACCCACGAAAATCTAAGAAGTGACAGTGAAACCAAAATGGTTCTGACGGCTAAAATCATCGGAGGAGCTATCGAACAAACCCGACATAGCTGGGAGGCCGTTGACAAGCAGCTCGGATATAATCTGTGGCTTTCTGCTACGTTGGCTGCCAATCAGCTCGATCCCGATATTCGTAATATCCAGCAGGAACAGCTACAACAGATAGCTACACTCCACAGGGATATTAATATCTCGTTGATGATCCGAGATGGACAGGGATATAAGGTTGTCAAATCTTCGAATCCTAAAGAGCTAACGTCATCCGATCCATTAATGGGGTATTGGAAAAATGCAGTTGACCAATTATATAAACATGGACAGGTGGCCATGGCGCATGGTCAGAACCTGGATCATTTTTGGACCAGTTCTTTTGATTACACAGATTCAGGTTCCTCACATATTAATAAATGGGGATTTTATTATGACCAAAAACGTAACTACTTAATTCGAATATCCTTCCAGGATACTTCAGTCCAGGATTTTATACCTATCCTGAGCCCAGCTGAGATTGTGAAGCAGACTCAGCAAGTGGATTATCGCATTTTGGAGATAACAGGAATCAACCCTGCAACCTTTGGTGGCGCTACGATGGACAAGAACGGTAACGATCGAAAGCACTACTACATGTACAACGAACCGATCCAATTCGGCACGTATCAACTAACGAGAGTGCCTGAGGATCGTTTGGCCGTGTCCAGGGCGATCCTTTCGGGAGAGAGTATCGTACAAGATTGTTATATTAAAGGCGAACGGGTGCTTGTCAGCTACATACCTTTTTATCCGACAAACCGTGATTCCTATGTCATTCGTATTGTCATGAATTATGATACAATCGCTTCTGTTATATCCAAGCAATTAATCAGTTTAGTTGCTATTTCCATTGTTCTATTGGAGGTTGTGATCATTGGAAGCTATGTGCTCGCCAGCCTATTTGTCCGTCCGATTCAGTCGATATTGGGAAAAGTGAACGAGATGGCTGACGGCCATTTTGATACACGGCTAGAAATTAAGGGCGGCCATGAGCTTGCACAGCTGGGTGAGCGCATCAATGCGATGGCCTACAACCTGGGGATGTATACGAGAAGACTTGAACAAATGTATGAAGAAAACCGTTCTGTAAAGGAGCATCTAGAATCGGTTATTAATCAGACGGCAGATGCAATTCATGTAACCGATCAGGAGGATCGTGTTGTTCGGGTCAACCATGCCTTCGAAGCTTTGTACGGGTGGACCAAGAAAGAATTGGTTGGCCGTAAGCTGGAGTTTGTGCCTCCGCAGCAACAGGAGGAGTATGAATTTCAGAAGGAGAGCCTGCTTCAGGGAGAAAGCATCGTATCAAGCGAGACCCTACGAATGCGTAAGGATGGAAGTACAGTAGAGATTAGTATGAGTACTTCACCTATTCTGGATGAACAAGGCGAAATCTTAGGCTTTATCTGTGTCTCGCGTGATATCACAGGGCGTAACCGGATGGAGGAACTGCTACGTAGATCAGAGAAGCTGACAACCGTAGGACAACTGGCGGCAGGCGTAGCGCATGAGATTCGTAATCCATTAACCACGCTACGTGGCTTCCTACAACTACAGCAGCAAAATCAAGTGTTGAATATGAAACACAACGATATTATGATGTCTGAGCTGGATCGCATCAATTTGATCGTTAGCGAGTTTTTAATATTGGCAAAGCCACAGGCAGTACATTTTCAGAAAAAAGATGTTCGTTATATTGTGAGTGATGTTATTTCTTTGCTAGATAGCCAGGCGCATCTGTTGGGTATTGTATTCAACCTTCAGGTTACGGACGAGCCTGCCTTGGTATATGCTGAAGAAAATCAGTTAAAACAGGTATTCATTAATTTACTTAAAAATAGCATGGAGGCTATGAGTAAAGGCGGCATCATCACAATTCATTTGTTCTTAGAGGGAGAAAGCGTTAAAATCTTCATACGGGACCAGGGAACGGGTATTCCCGCAGAAATGCTATCCAAGCTGGGAGAACCTTTTTTCACAAATAAAGAAACAGGTACAGGACTAGGGCTTATGGTCAGCCAGCGTATTATACAGAGCCATAAAGGCACACTGGATATTGAAAGCATAGAGGGAGAGGGAACAACCGCCCTCGTGCAGCTTCCGATTGCCAAGCCCGAGTAACGGGCTGGGGGCAGGAGGAAGTGTGTTCGTAGAAATGGAGGGTACACAGGTTGCGCATTAACAAATTTATCAGCGAAACTGGCTTTTGCTCGCGCCGGGAGGCGGACAAGCTGGTAGAGAGCGGCCGCGTGACGATTAACGGCGAAGTGGCCGTGCTGGGCAGTCAAGCGGAAGAAGGCGATGATGTTCGTGTGAACGGCAAGCCACTGCGCGATAAGTCCGATCACGTCTATATTGCATTGAACAAGCCAGTCGGCATTACTAGCACGACAGAGAGTCACATTAGAGGCAATATTGTCGATTTTGTGGGGCACCCGCAACGGATATTCCCAATTGGACGCTTGGATAAGGATTCGGAAGGTCTCATTTTATTGACCAATGATGGGGACATTGTGAATAAGATTTTACGGGCAGAAGGCAAGCATGAGAAAGAATATATGGTAACAGTGGATCGTCCGGTCACGCCATCCTTTGTGCAGGGGATGTCCAGCGGTGTGAAGATACTCGGTCATCGGACGCTGCCCTGTGAGGTAACACGTGTATCTGAGTATGTATTCCGTATTATTCTGACAGAAGGGAAAAATCGTCAGATCCGACGTATGTGTGCTGCCTTCGGTTATGAAGTTAGAAAACTGCAGCGCCTGCGAATCATGAATATTCGATTGGGGTCCCTTCAGAAAGGCGCCTGGCGCGATTTAACAGAGGCTGAAAAGCTGGAACTGGGCCAGATGCTTGATTATACACTTAGCTAAGGCCAGAGGCCTTCTTATAGCCTTCAGCGCTGGGTTCTCCTATATGGCAGGGCTAGACAACAGGAATCACTAAATCAAAAGGCACCAGCTGCATAAAAAATGCGGCGGTGCCTTTGTTCATATAACATATTCATGATCAACCTTCATTCGAGCTTGAGGTAGGACTAATAACTTGTGTACCGTTCTGATATTTGCGAAGAACGGAAATTTCGACACGACGGTTTTTGGCGCGTCCTTCTCCAGTCTGATTGCTTGCCAATGGTCGATACTCGCCATATCCGATGGATACAAACTTGGTAGGATCGAGCTGCGGATTGAGCAGCAAAATACGCAAGAAATTGAGCGAGCGCTTGGCACTCAAATCAAAGTTGGACGGAAACTGACTATTGGAAATAGGTACATTGTCGGTATGACCGGATACGATAACATCATAACCAGGAAACTGCTGGAGCATGCTGGAAATGGATTTGGCTAGCTTTCTCGCTTCTGGCTTTACTTCGGCCTGCCCAGATGAAAACAGGGCATTATCACTAATGGTGATCATCAGCTGGGATTGGTTCAGCTTGGTGTTCAGTAGAGTGGACAGGCCGTTATTTTGAATATACTGATCCATTTGTTTTTTAAGCTTCTTTAAATCTTCTTCTTCCCGCTGGGCGAGTTGCTTCTGCAGATCAGAGGTAGAAGTGGCTTTTGATTTTAAAGGTTGCGATACCTCTTCTTTATTTTTGCCCATATCCATGGATTGTGACGACGGATTCGCGGCCGAGTGATCCAGCACGCCAGTACCGCCACTAAAAGCTGAACTCAAGGATTGAGCCATAGTTTCAAATTTTTTGGCATCGAGCGAGCTCATACCGAATAAGACAATGAAAAGAGCCAACAGAAGGGTCATTAAGTCGGAATATGGCAACAGCCAGCTTTCGTCAGCATGCTCTTCATGCGGTTCATGTCTCTTTTTACTCACTGGAATCGCCATCCTTCTGGGTCATCGAAGCCCGTTCGGTTGGAGTTAGGAAGATTGCTAGCTTTTGGCTGATGGCAATCGTCGAGATACCGGATTGAATCGAAAGCAGACCTTCGACCATCATTAACTTAAGTTCCACTTCTTTTTTGGATAGCCGTTTCAGCTTGTTGGACATTGGATGCCATAGGACATAACCTGTAAAAATACCGAGCAACGTTGCAATAAAGGCGGCCGCAATGGCATGGGACAGTTTTTCCATGTCACTAAGGTCGGCTAGAGCGGCAATCAGACCTACAACCGCACCGAGTACCCCGAGTGTTGGAGCGTACATACCGGCTTGGGAGAAAATTAGTGCGCCTGCGCGGTGTCTATCTTCGGTAGCGTTAATGTCTTCCATCAGAACATCGCGTACGAACTCCTGATCATTACCATCGATAATCATACGCATACCGCCGCGCATAAAGGGATCGTCGATCTCTTCGACCTTGGATTCCAGCGCGAGCAGACCTTCACGACGGGTAATGGATGCCCATTCGGTAAATGTACCGATAAGCTCCTTGCGATCCAGCAATTTCTGCTGGGTGAAAATAATTTTAAACAGCTTTGGCACCCGTTTCATGTCATCCATCGGAAACGCCATGAATATACTTGCTGCTGTTCCGACGAAAATAATCATGTAAGCAGCGGGATTATTGACCAGATTGACGACTGGCGCGCCCTTCAGGATCATCCCGACGACCAGTGACAAAAGCCCGAGCACAAGTCCAATAATGGTTGTAATTTGCATGATACACCTCATCCATGAGAATAGATTTTGAATCCTTTCATGCCGCATGGGTCGTCCTTGCCCCAAGCGCGTCATTATGAGACGGATTATAGTATTTATCGACAAAACTCTCTTTTTTGTTAAGGGCGAATTTCCGGTATAATAAAGTGATTATGTATTGAATCGCTGAACCACTGGAGGAAATAGCATGGGAGTAAAGCATGGGCGCGAGTATGAACAAATTTTGAACGATTTGACAGAGGCTGTGGGACGCATTCCAGATAGCTATGAATTTTTTGAAATGGAAGCAGAAGATTGGGACAGGCTGGACCCAGCGGGGTGCCAGGAAGTCAATGAGGCTTTGGCAGAAGACTTATTTTATGCACTGGGCACAGAACCTATAATCACTGTAGGCAGCGGTGTTGTGATTTATGAGCCGGAGCAGCACCGGATCTATGTACTCATCGGGGATGAGGAGCTGACGTCGGTCCCATTGATTTGATGGCCGTCTTATGGATTTATCAACGGGGCCGTGGTAATATGTACACCAATATATCGTAGTTTTGGCCGCATCTAAGCGGCTGAAAGGCTTCCGTATAAACGGGGAGGAGTTCGTAACATGCCTTTTACACAAGAAGAGATTGAAGCACATCTGGAGAAGCTGGAGGGCTGGGAACTGGAGGAAGGACGTTGGATCGTTCGGAAATATAATTTTTCCAGTTTTATGAAAGGAATTGCCTTCGTGGATGAAGTTGCCGCTATATCTGAGGCATTTAATCACCATCCATTTATTACGATTGATTACAAGACCGTGACTCTGCGTTTGACCTCCTGGGACGATGGCGGTATTATGGCCGTAGATATTAAGGAAGCCCAACAATATAATGAAGCTTTCGAAAAAATGCGCAGCAGTCATTGAGTTTGTAATGATCTGTCGTATATATGAAGAGCGCCTTCGTTATACAACATCGCGGTTGTATAGTGAAGGCGCTCTTATTTATAGAACCCGATTCTGTTGTTCAGGACGATATACCATACAATGGAACGGCTTTCTGCCATCTGGAGTCTGGCGTTCATAGGTATCCGTCAGCTCAAATCCAGCTGCCTTGTAGGCTCGGATAGCCCGCTGATTCCAAGTGAGAACCTCTAGGTCAATTTCATTCTGCGGATGACGTCGTCTGGCTTCCTCGGCAATGGCCCGGACAAAATCGGAGCCTGTGCCATGTCCGCATCTTTCGGGATGCATTCCAAGACCCAGCCGGGTCACACCGACCATAGGGAAATATTGAGCAAATCCCGTCAGCTCATTCTCTTCGTCCAGGACCGCAACATATTGCTCTTGGCGAAGCGTGGGACTTCCAAATTCGACTTCAAGTGCCTTCATTTGTTCCCAGGGAAGCCAGCCGTATATGTTGTAGGGGGGATCATAGCGCCACTCACAGATTTCAGCCGCTTGATGCTCGTCCATCGGTACGATCCGGTAGTTGGATATTGAGGCCGGCACTTTTCCATTCCTCCTTATGCAGGTACTTCAATCATTAACCACAGATTGTAGACAAGTTGTAGGAGAATGGCAAGCGTGTTTATTTCTTACCTAAGTCGGGTATACATTCAATAAGAAGGATTTACTGCTCATATGCTCCCCCAGCGGTGACGGTAAAACCGACGATGTTCGCTAAAATTGAAACCTTTTGAGGTGTCAGTTCGTCAGTAATGATAATCATTGCGATGTAGTGGACATAAAAAACCGCAATTCGATTCCGGCCAGAATCAAATTGCGGCTAGGGTTAGCTTGCTGTGCGGTAGTTATTCTACGTTGTCGTCATCAGGAATATCTGAAGCTACAGAATGGTAAGCGTCTGTGCTCATAATTCTTTTTGCACCGACATAACGGTTAGCGTAATAATTTTCGTTCAGTGAGCTAACTACTACACCACGTGAAGTCGAGGAGTGGGCGAATTTCCCTTCACCTACGAAGATACCTACATGGGAAACGCCTCTTCCTGTGGTGTTGAAGAACACCAGGTCGCCTGGTCTCATTTCATCGCGGGATACAGAAGAACCCATTTTGAATTGTGATCCAGATTGATGCGGCAGTTTAATTCCCAGTTTGTTGAATACATACATTGTGAAGCCGGAGCAATCGAATCCCTCGAGTGTAGTGCCTCCGCTTCTGTAGTTCGTTCCTTTGGCATCTTGGATGACCTGGTCCATCTTAGAGTCTGCAAATGCACTGCTGCCACCGAATGTAAAAGATGTAAAGGCAATGGTGAGACCCATGGCTGCGATCGTTAGCTTCTTCTTCAAAAAAAATATACCCCTTCCAATGCCTGCGAGGTTAGCTTAAGGATTCGGTAGAAGGTTCCCCTATGACCACTCTGTTGCGAGATCAATTCACCCAAACTGGTTCCCCCGCTTCCTAGGTGCCAGGAATTAGGCTTAACTTAAGATGTGCACCTTGGAGAGCAGTATTCACGACAACGATGTTTTTAAGATAAAGGTTACAATAAAGATTACAAAGTTGTTACTATCAGTTCACTGCGATTATTGTAACAAAGACAGCAGGCTTTGGCAAATGTTTCATCGCAAAAAGTTACAAAAAAAATCTGTTCCTAACGCTCTAGGAACAGATTCTGTTAACAGTATTCAGTTATGTGCCGTTTGCACGGGAAAGAAAAAAGTTTTTTCGACAGCTGAAAATACAGAAGAGAGGATATTGTGAGGGGTTAGCCTCTGCTGGAGATATCGATGTGCCATAGCCGATACTGTGAACTGATATGCCACAGCCTGACCAGACTGGTAACAAAATGATACGATTGTTGGAGAATCAGTGCCAACATACCCGTCCAAATCATCGCCACGGTGCCAAATAGACCGAAAACTAGCAACACACAAGTACCGAGCAACAGGGATACACCAACAGCCGGAAGAAGCTGGCGAAAGAAGGCGAGCAGGGAGGATAGTATGGTGTGACCACTGACAGTGCCCAGCTGCATATACAGGATGCACTGCCGAATGACCCAACCGTAAGCTATCCACCCCATGGCATAGGGCAACAAATGTAGCAGGTAAGAGGAAGATTGCAACGTTCCTACTACAATAGGATAGAGTCTCGGTACCACCCAAAAGGCGGGAAGCAGCAGCAAACCCAACTCGATGATGTAATACAATAGCGATGACATACCGTGGCGTTTCATCCCCTTGAAGAAGGACAGGCTTTGCGGTTCAGACGCATCGGTATGCAGGCTTTGATATATGCCAGCTCTAATGAAGGGAGTGATTAGTATGCGCAATACGGTCGCCCCTAGTAATATCCACAAGTACACATGTACTTCCCGGCTGTCCATCAAGGCGATCTGGCCCTCCATCCAAAACAAGGTCTTTCCCAGTTCGTTTTGGCTCTGATCAGGATAACGTAGCAGCAGCGGGATAACGGCAGACTGTACCAGCCTATAGAGAAATACTCCCCACAGCAAACGATACAGAAATAAAATGATAACGATATAAAAGCGTATGCGTACCAGCGCCCAGCCTTCTTTTATAACAGTCCGCATCTATAGACACCTCACCATGACAGACTTCCAAGCAGTGTCTCCAACAGCTTGGTTACACTTACACTCCAACGGGTTTGTTGTTTTTCATCCAATTCAGCCTTCAGGCTATTATTAATATGCTTGTTCTCCAGTGCAATAGTGTATAGAGGATCTACAGTCACATAGGACACGGGGGAAGCGCTTTTGAGTCGGAAAGTTGTACTTTTGCCCGCACCATCCCATGCCTTGAATATCGTTGAGCCATCCTTGAAGGTAAATTGAACAGGTATTTTGGGATAATCTGCTCCTTTTTTGCTGAGCGTCACGACTGCTTCGTATCCATTCTCCAGCTTGTGGTTCATGATGCGATCGACTGAAAAGTCCGCCATCTGGCCGTCATATACATATTGTTCAAAATAGTGGCTCCATGATCGTCCGGTCACTCTCTCCACGACATGTTGAAAATCCTGTGAGGTCGGATGCTTGAATCGATAAGTCTGGACGTAGGTCCGCATAATCCGGTCCATTTTTTTCATACCCACCTGACGCTCAATACCTCGTAGTACTAATTTACCTCGTGAATAGGCATTTTGTGCATACTCAGCCGCCGATCCGTACTTCCAGGATTCGCGGTTTAGTGGCTGTGGGGAAGCCACCTGTCCCGATTGTAATGGCAAGTTGGGGGTAAGCCCATATTCTTGCTCCATGAGCCGTTCTTCTGCATAGGAGGTGAAGCCTTCATCCAGCCAAGGCTCCTCAAATTCATTGTTGGCTACCATTCCGTAGAAATATTGATGCCCAATCTCATGAACCAGCGTCCGTTCCAGATTATAGCCAGGATTCAGTTGGTCCGCAGCTGCGGCCGTGATGAGTGTCGGATATTCCATGCCGCCGGCTCCACTGCCTGTTTTGGGTGGAACGACGATGGATAGAGTGGAATATGGATAAGGCCCGTACCATTTGCTGTAGTACGAAAGGGCAGCCTTGGCTGCGCTCATGTAACGTCCTTTGAGTTCCTTATGGGACGGGTCCAGATAGAGCTTGATTTTGACACCAGGAACCTCAGTAGAAGAGAAGGGTTCTTCTACGGCTACGAAGTTGGGTGAAGCAGACCAGGCAAAATCGTGTACATCATCGGCATAAAATTGATATATTTTCTGGCCGTTCTGTCGTACTGCACCACGGGTGGGAAAACCGGTCGCTGCTACGATGTGTGTTTCAGGCACCCGAATCCGTATACTGTAAATTCCAAAGTCGGCATAGAACTCGGAGTTGCCATGGTACTGATGGAGGTTCCAGCCCTCTTCGGCGCGTCCACGTTGTCCTGCAGTCTCATAGACGCTGAGCTTTGGAAACCACTGTCCAGCCATTACAAAATCATCTGTCGCACCCATACGAGCAAAAATGCCAGGCAGTTTGACTTCAAACTTCATATATAGTGTGATTTCTTCGCCACCTCGTACCGGCTTGGGTAGACGCACCTTTATGAGCGAACGGTCGCTTGCGTTACCGTCATCTGGTTGTACATATTGAGTGCGGTGCATGAGAGATAAACCGTCTTCTGTTTTTAGTTCGGTCAGCGTCATGGAGCCAAAGCCATCCTTAGGCATGGTGTCTCCGCGCAGCTTTCCGCCGGATTCTTTCATAAAGGTGGTTTCCATGGAAGAGAAGGCATTCGGGTATAGATGAAGATACAGATCATTCACAGTTTTCTTACCCGGATGCCTCCAGGTCAGTGTCTCAGTGCCTCGCAAAACCCGTCCTTTTTCCAGAGATACATCAATGTGATATTCCACCACCCGTTTGCTGAGAATTTCCGAAGCGGGCTGTGGAGGGTTCTTGGGCAGGTCGGGCATGATGTTGGCCCCTAGAGGCTTGCCCATATTTGGTGCAAGCGCAGACTCAGACTCGGAGCCGTATAGTGGTTTGCCTGCGGACTGAGAGACGGATTGCGATTGGGGTTGCCAGGCAAACCATAACGTCCCTGCGAGGAGTCCGAGGGCTAGTGTGGACAATAAAACGATTTTGGTGCGTGCTGGGGTCATACAATGGATACCTCCCGTTGACAAGCATCTACAGCATGTATATGTTTGCTTTCGGGAGATTATTAGTTAAAATATTTATAGTGTAGAATGAGTGTGAAGACGGAAATTGGAGGTCTAGTGACGCATGAGTGAAAATCAACCGGACGGCAAAAAGCAGATTGCACTGAATATTGTCAGTGGCAAGAGTAAACATAAGGGCTTCGGCGCAGGCTCAATCGACCTGAACAGCATGTCCCCGGTCATCATTGACCGCGGAGAGGCGAAAATTGATGTCGGTGCCATGCATGCCAAAAGTAAAGTAGAACGTGGAATCAAGTTCTCTACGAATAAAGAGGACGTACCGAACGGACGCCAGGTATGGCTGGTATGGGTAGCTGTGGACCGTACGCCCGAAGGACGTATGTATGGTGGCGCGACGGCCTGCGAGATGCTGATTGACGACGAAGCCAAACGCGGCTGGAAAATTCTTGCCGATCATGTTAATCGTATGGATTATGCACTCAAACGCCGTTTCATGCTGGATGATCTCGGCAGCGAAGATAAAGCAGCGCTCAGAAGCCTGCTGATTTCGCATAATCAGGAATGGTGGGACGCTTCGCCTGAGGAATTGAAGCAGGCGCTGGAAGGGTAAGCCTAGCGTTAACGAAGTAACAGTATTGTAGAAAAGCAGCCACTGTAGGCTGCTTTTTCCTATAAGAAGAACCGAATTGGAATCTCTATATAAGCTCTATGATGCCTTCAATTGTTAGTTTTTTGACCTCATAAAATATGTACCGGACAATAAAATAGTAGTCTACTTCCTTTTCATGTAAGTTATGAACATCATCGCCTTGACATCATGGAAAGGCATTCACTATAATTCAAATAGAAATCGGTTTCAATCCGGTTTTTATTTAATTCGTGGAACCGGTTCCTAAAAAGATGAAGTTTTTTCCTATTGCTGTTTATGAATGTAATCTCTAAATAAGGTGGCATCGTTATGTTTAAATGGTTGAAAAAGAAGGCGGCTCCCCGTATTGAAGAATTCGACATGGTAGCGCCGGTTAAAGGAAAAGTGGTTTCCCTGGAAGAGGTTCCAGATCCTGCATTCTCGACAAAAGCTATGGGGGATGGCATCGCTATTCATCCGTCTGAGGGTAGGGTCACCGCTCCTTTCGCGGGAAAAGTTGCTCATGTTATGGAGAAAAGCAAACACGCTCTCATTATTGAACATGAATCTGGCGTACAAGTTTTGATACATGTCGGCATTAATACCGTTTCCCTCAAAGGACAGGGATTTAATCCTAAAGTTCAAGTAGGAGATAGCATTAAAGCAGGGCAATTATTGATGGAATTTGATCTGGATGCAATTCAACAGGGTGGATTACCTGTAATTACTCCAGTAATCGTTCCAGACGGGCAAGATATGATCAGCCATGTCGAAATACTGGATAATCCATCTGCTTCTCCAGATGTACCTGTATTAAGAGTTCACTTGAAAGCATAGTTAGCATTTTTGTTTTCTACTATCATGCTCATAGAAAAAATTCTTTGAATGTAAAGGTAAAATATGTAGAAGAAGACTAACCAGGAGATCTTGGTTGGTCTTTTCTTTTAATAAGTAAGTCCAGTTTAGGATAATGTAGAATGGTTGTGAAAGGGGAAATGTATATTGAATGCAAACCGTATTTTAAAATTAGAAAAGGCGTTGTTTCAGGCTTGGTCTTTGGAGTCTAGCTCTAAATGGACAGCCAAGAATCCTGCCGCCGGACAATGTGGTGTCACAGCGCTTGTCGTTCAGGACAGGCTTGGTGGTGATATTTTGAAGACATGGCTGGACAGCGGCTGGCATTATTACAACCGAATCGGTGAGGATATTATAGATTTTACGGAGTCACAATTTTCAAGCCTTCCACAGTATCAGCATGTACAATCCAACCGGGAAGAAGCATTTTCAGACACCAACGCAGAGCAGTATGCAGCTTTAAGCCGGAGACTAGGGGAATCGTATATGGGTACATAATTAAAGCAACAAATTCGACTGGGCAAAGCTGGATATTGACTGCATACGAGGGGCCGGGTGGTCCAGCTATAGGGGGAGATACTGAGAAAGACTCAGGATTTGCTGAATCTAATTGAGGCCACAAAGCCCGCCAATTAAAAAAATGTGGGTTATTATGAGGATGCAGGATCTACTATTCAATATGGATGCAAGGATCAAGTCTGTTTTTATCAGGAAAGCACCACAGAGCAATATGCACCGGATGAGTGAAGTTACGGGGTGAACATTAAAATATCAGAAGTAGATCGGTACCTTGTCGAGGGCGGTCTACTTCTTTTTCGTTTAGGTAAGTATTGTTGCTCACGAATAAAACTAATGCAGCCAATGGCTGGGAACGCTTAGAGACGAGGGCAGCCTGGTCTTACAATTGCCCTTAGCCGAATTTAATTGCGCTTGGGTAAGAAAGATACTTCCCTCCAGATTAGCCCCACTTAAATCAGCATCTCTAAAGTCTGCCCCGATGAGGTCAGTCATGCTCAAATCAGCTTCTCGCAGGTCAGCAGCAATCAGTAGAACGCCTCTCAGGTTGGCACCTCTCAGATTAGCGCCTCTTAAATTGGCCCCGATCAGATCTCTACTTTTGATTTTTTTACTCAGTTTAGGGTTCTCCATGTTTTTCTTACATTTTTCTCGCACTAACTCACTTGTTTGTACAAGTAAATCATTGACTAGCGCCCTATGGGTGGGTACATGAAGATCTATGAGGGATTTTGGATCTTGATCCGTAAGCTGCTCGGTTTTGGCCATTGCTTCTTGTAACTCGGTATAGATGGAGTGAGTTTCTTGTAAGCTAAGGGCTTCATTTAGGTAATAGAGCATTTCATAAAGCTGCTGCATGATGGGAAATAGATTGAACATTTCATCAGCTATTGCCGGGTCGTCTCGCCAGCTTTTTCCGTTGTATGTAACTTGGGAAATTCTTTGACCTGCCCCAAAGCAATCATATACTGTACAGCCTCGCAAGCCTTTATTCCTCAGGTTCTTATGAATGTCACAGCGATAATCCGCATTTAGATGTTGACAGGGAGTTCCTCCATCCTTGTTAAAGGCAAAATCAGCAGATTTGGCATAAGGCAAGGCGACACAGCATAAACCAAAACATTTTTCACAATCGGCAGTATACAATAAATACACATCCTTTTATTAGCACCTACTACATGTAATAATACCAAAAAAAGATGCAGGATGGTGTATTGCTAAGTAAAATAGGTCGATTACCCTTTTGCCAAATTCAATTGCCATGAAACACCGTATTTATCTTCGACCCAGCCAAACTGTTGGCTTACGGGCGAGGCTTCAAGGGGCATCAAAACTCGGCCTTCCTGAGATAGCTGACCAAACACACGATGAATTTCTTCTTCCGAATCACAAGTGACGAATAGCGATAAAGCTGGAGTAAAAGAGTGTTTGTCCTGATGGTTATAGTCTATGGCCATAAAGGTTTGCCCTTTGAGGTTGAATACGGCATGTAACACGGTCCCATCTTCCTGATGAAAAATGCTCATGATACCAGACGGCTTAAATACAGAGGTATAATATTGCATGGCTTCCTCTGCTTGACCGGGGAACATGAAAAACGTTGTGATTTTTGGACTAGAATCCTGCATCAGATCAGCTCCCTTGAGTGGATTATAGATGATAACATTTTTTCTCTTTAGTAATAGAAATATTCATGATTAGAGAAGTACTTCATAAAGAAAGATAGGCATAACTGGGAAGGGGAAACCAGATGATAGATGCGACAGCAAAGCTTATTGAGATGGTGGGTTCAGGCAGGAAACTGGACGCCAGCATTATTTCGGCCTATACGGATGTAGTTGCCCAATACGGAACCGCGGAGGATGCTTGGGAGTTATATTGGCTTTTTGTAGAAGATCCTGATCACTATGTTAGGGGTTTGTTACTTGGGCCGATCATGAGATGCGGAGATGGTGCTCTGGCGCAGGATATGTACGAGCGTTACGTTCGAAATCAGACATCCCAGGAACATATACCTGATGGTGTGCTGCATGTGTTAGGTTATTTGGGTTATGTGGAAGCTGCGGCTGATCTCGTCGCATGGTTGAACGGGCCCTATGGGGCAGCATCCGTGGATGCTTGTTTGGGGCTCGTACATCTTCCATGCGAATCGTTTCGTGAACGATTGGCGACTGAATTGGAAAAAGCAGTGAATCAAAATCTGTTTAATGAATTCTTACCTCTACTAAGCTTTAAATGTACTACAGAGGATATGGTTCCGCGATTGGTGCATTGGGGAGAGCGGCATGCCTCCGTAGACTGTAATGCGGGAATTATTGCTGGAATTGCATTGTTTGGAGAAAAGCAGAAGGATACGATCCGATCTATTTTGTGGAATCCGCTTTGGGAGGCTCATGGAACGGCTACGGGAAGTTGTGTGTGGTCTTATATTGCTATGCAGCATGTAGGGTTGACCTTTAGAGAGCTTATTCAGGATATAAGAAGCTACGATGTATTCAAAGCAGGTGTACAGGCATTGGAGTACCGCTTGGATGTGTTATATGAAATGTTGGAACTAAAGCTCAGCTATAGAGCTCGGCCAATCCGGTTCGCTCGCTGTAACGAGGAATCATTTGCTCAAATCTATAGCGATTTGTTTAGCTGGTCGACGGAGCATAAGGATGACTCTATGATAGGTTGGATGAACGAACATTTGGGGTATGAGCACCGGTTGCTGGAACAGTATGATGAGATTAGGAAACGAGTCGAGATCAAAATGGTGCATGAAATTGAGCTGGAGCATGTCCAGACGGGGAGTTAACCGGGTTGAGATATAAGAAATTTTGGTATAAAAGGACGAAATGACGGAGTTTGGCGGCGATATAGGGATTCGCCCAGTCCACGGGCTGATGTCCCGCATAGGATACATCAGCCTAGAACACAAGGAGTGAAACACATGTCTTTACTGCCACAAGTTCCTTTCGGAACGCAACCGGGTACTCCGGGTCCATTCACACCGTCAGGTCCTTCGATTCCACAATTTCCTGATATACAGGATTCGTTTCCGTCTCCGGTAGGTCCGCCACCAGGGCCAGGCCCCTTTTCGCCACAGCCTTTCTCACCGCCGCCGCAAGGGCCGTTCGGTCCGCAAGGTGGGCAACAAGCTCAAGCACCAACTTCCCCACCACCACCATTTACGCCACCAAAGCCGCTAGTTTCAACATTTGCGGTTGACCCTGGAGCCATTTTCGGTTGTTTGTTCCGCAATACGTTTGTATGGCTGACGAACGGAGAGCGTTTCTGGATGTACCCTGTCTTTGTAGGCAGAACATCGGTAGCGGGTTTTCGGTGGAGTGGACGTTTTTGGTTTTACTATGGTGTAGACACCAACCGTATTGAGTCGTTTAGTTGTTTTTGGTAATAGCGCAGCTTTAGGGAAGAGCGGGGCTTAACTGGGGAATGGCTGATGGCACTGGCAAGAGAGCTATAATGGGCGAATGAAATAAGTGAAGTAAAGATAAAAAAGACTGGGAGAGCGCATCATAGCGTTTCCCAGTCTTTTTTTGCTATTACTCCATCCACCATCGCTTAAAATTGCCCCACCAGGATTTTTTTTCGGCCTGCCGTTCCGCTTGGTCAGTAGGTGCCGATGCCTGTGGGTTATTCTGTCCCGATAGGGTCTCTTTTGGCTCGGTACCGCTAACGAATACCTCCAGCCGCTTGTCGGGACTGTCCGGCGCAGCCAGCTTGCCGCTGGCCGGATCAATATAGGCGCTGACTACGCCGTCAGGGATCGGAAAGATTTTGGGCGGCACATTCTCCAGCGCTTTTTCTGTATATTGTGCGAAAATCGGTGCCGCCCGCCGGGCATCCTGCGTGCTGATGGCCTTGCCTTTGTCATATCCAACCCAAACAGCGGTGGATAGCTCGGGGGTGAAGCCGACCATCCATGCGTCCGTGTTGGTCGTGCCGCTCTTGCCGGCAACCGGGCGTTTGATCAGCTTCGCGACCCGGTTGCCGGTGCCGCCTTCTTCAAACACGCCTTCCATGAGGCGTGTGAGGACATAGGCGGAGGCGGGCTTCACGATCTGCACAGGTGCGGCCTGCGGTGCTTCGTACAGCGATCGTCCGGCCGCATCGGTGATGCGCAGCACCGCTACCGGAGCCACCTTTTGCCCGCCGCTGCTGATGACCGAGAAGGCCGAGGCCATCTCGAACGGGCTGACGGGCGACACGCCCAGCGCCAGCGAAGGCACGGGCTTGAGCTCGCTCGTAATGCCCATTTTGCTGGCGAGGTCCATGACCTTATCCGCTCCCACCTGCAAAATGGTGCTGACGGCATAAATATTATCAGATGCCGCAATGGCGCGCCGCAGATCTATTTCGCCCCAATATTTGTCTCCAAAATTTTTGGGCTTATAAGTTTTACGGTTGTTGTCGTAGTGGAACAACGTTGGTCGGCTTTCGAACTTAGACGTACTTGTCAATTCACCGGAATCGAGCGCGCTGAGATACATGATCGGCTTGAAAGAGGAACCTGGCTGCCGGGTTGTGGCTAGCGCATGGTTATATTGATTCCCTACATAGTTCGTTCCGCCGACCATAGCCTTGACATGTCCGTTACGCGGGTCCATAGAGATTAATGCAGTTTCCAGTCCGTTGCTGTTCTTCATGCCCTCATTGACAGCCGCCTCGGCTGCCTGTTGCATGTGCATGTCCAGCGTCGTATAAATGCTTAGCCCGCCATGCTCAAGCACCGCTTCGCTAATCCCAAGTTGATGAGTCGCTAGTTGGCGAACGTAATCGCGAAACCAGGGAGCGGCTTCCACTGTCCGACGCTGGCTCTCGGGCCGCAAGGGCAGTATTTCTTCATAGGCCTTGCTGGCTTCAGCTGGTGTAATTTTACCGATGAGTGCCATAGAGTCCAGTACAATTTTCTGCCGATCCTTTGCGTTTTTCATATGATTATAGGGTGAATAGTAGGTCGGTCCTTTCGGAATACCTGCCAATAGGGCGCTTTCGGCCAAATCCAGATCCTTTGCGGATTTACCGAAATACATTTGCGAGGCCGCCTCAATGCCATAGGCCCCATGGCCATAGTAAATTTCATTCAAATACATTTGCAGCAGCTCATCCTTGGAATACTTCATTTCAAGCTGTGCAGTATAGATGGCCTCTTTAGCCTTGCGCGTCCAGGTTTTCTCGTGAGATAAGTACAGATTGCGCGCAAGCTGCTGAGTCAGCGTGCTGGCCCCCTGTGACATATCCCAGCGGGTCAAATTAACGATTACTGCCCGGCCCAGGCCTTTGAAATCAAAGCCAAAATGATCGTAAAACTTCCGGTCTTCCACAGCCAGTGTAGCTGCTATTAAATCGGGCGAAATATGATCAAGCTGGACAGGAATAGATTCCTTGCCTCCGGCAGAGAAGGTAGCAATGACTTGCCCCTGACTATCGAGCAGACGTGAATTCCGATCTGTATCGGCGAGTGGAAGACTGGTTGTGTACAAATAAGCGAGCAGAATGCAGGCGGCGATGACCGTCAGAATCGTGAGAGACATTAGCCCTTGAAAGCATCGAAGCCAAAGCGGTTTACGCTTGGAGGATCGCCCGGTAGTATCGGTCATCATGCCACCTCCTTCCATAGTTGATGTTCTCAGTATAGTCAATCCGAAAGCGTCTATTCATCAGATGCGCATACGTATCTATTTTAAACAAGATTAAGCCCTAAAAATGCTTTTGCAGTCCATTCAGGTATCGCTTATAATGCAAAAAGTGTGAAATTCAAGTGTGTTTGGTACAATAAATATAGCAAACTCGGCGTTTGCGTGTTGCAGTTATAAGGGAAAGTCCATGTTTATGCTACCGGATTGCCGGACACATACTTTGATCAGAAAGAAGGTTGGAATGATGGACTTGTGGTTTACGGAGAAGCAGACTCCCTCTTTCGGCATTACAGCAAAAATCAAACAAACCTACGTCTCTGAGAAAACAGATTTTCAAGATCTGGCAATGATCGAGACGGAGGAATTCGGCAATATGCTTGTTCTGGACGGCATGGTGATGACAACGGTTAAGGATGAGTTTGTATATCACGAAATGGTAGCGCATCCGGCCTTAAATACACATCCGAATCCGAAAAAGGTTTTGGTTGTGGGTGGCGGCGATGGCGGCGTTATCCGTGAGGTCATCAAGCATCCTGAAGTGGAAAAGGCTGTATTGGTTGAGATCGACGGTAAAGTCATTGAATATTCTAAAAAATATTTACCTGAAATTGCCGGGAAGTTGGACGAGCCTAATGTGGAAGTGCTGGTCAATGATGGTTACATGCATATTATCGAACACAAAAATGAATACGATGTGATTATGGTCGATTCGACGGAGCCAGTGGGTCCGGCAGCGCCGCTGTTCGAACGTGGGTTTTACCAAGGTATTTTTGAGGCGCTGAAGGAAGACGGCATTTTCGTGGCGCAGACGGATAATCCTTGGTTCAAGGCTGACCTGATTCAGAAGGTCAACAAAGATGTAAAAGAGATTTTCCCGATTGTGCGTGTGTATGGTGCAAACATTCCAACCTATCCAAGCGGTCTATGGACATTTACATTGGGCAGCAAGAAATATGATCCGCTCGAAGTGGACGAGAACCAAATTCCAGAGATGGACACTCGATATTACAGTCCGCGTCTGCACAAAGCAGCGTTTGTACTGCCTAAATTTGTGGAAGATTTAACAAAGTAAACATTTTAAGAAGCGTCGTAGTGATCTTTATCGCCAGTATAGAGCGAAAAGAGCGCTATAGACGCTTTTTTTGTGTTAAATCAGAATGTAGTAGGGATGAGAATATAGTGGACACTGAATTTCCTTTTAAGATAAAAGAAGGAAATTTAAGGGTGAGTGTAGAACATACAAAAAACCAGACATTTAACAGATTTGTAATCGACAGGGGAGGTTTGGTTATGGAAATACATAAATTGGCGATGTACCAAAGAGGGGGAAACTTTTTTGATCAGACGCTCTTTTTATTACCTGTTGGGGTCTCAGACGATCTCCAACGCAGCAGATATCATCTACATGTTGAGTGTGGTGGTGTTGGTGTTCAGTTCAAGTAATTCCTTAATGACGACTATTTTAATCCCGTTGTTCCGGTTGTCAGCTCAAGTGCTTAGTGGGCTTGTTGCACCGATCGTGCTCGGTCGATTTCGGCTGACGCAGGTTCTTCTATTTTCCCAGTTTGGGCAGTTCGTCATTTTTACGTTGCTGCTGCTTTATTTGTGGATCGTACCTGAGCAGAGGTCGTTTCTGTTTATTTTTGTAATGGTGTTCGGTATGTCTTTCCTAGATGGCTGGACCAATCCTGCGCGTAATGCGCTTGTACCCCGTTTGGCTAGGGGTGAAGGACTGATGCGTGCCAACGGCATGGTAGCGGTCAGTGATCAGGTGGTCAGGTGTGCAGGCTGGGCATTAAGCGGAATTATTGTGGCTTGGCTGGGTTCCCTGAATACGCTTGCAATTGCCTCCTGTTGTTATCTCGTGGCTGTAACTGTCACGTCCTTCATTCGTGATCCGCTGGATCAGAAGCAACTAGGTCTTGAAGCTTCGAATTCCCCAACAAATGCGGAAGAACCCGCAAAGGAAAAGGAAAGAGGCTCCCATTGGAAAGAGCTTGGGGAAGGCTGGAAAATCATTTGGCACAACCGCCGTATTCGTTCTCTGATGATCGTCGATAGCGTGGACAGTATTGGGGGAGTCTCCTGGCTCGGTGTATTTATTTTGGCGTACGTCAGCCAAGTGTTGCATCGTGATGAGAGCTGGTGGGGCTTTATGAATGCGTCCTTTTTCTCCGGCACGATTTTGGGTGGGTTAATTGTTGTTGGCTTGGTTAAGCGGTTGCAAAAGAACAGCTTTTTGTACATGCTCGGAGCTTTGCTGGTGTATGTACTGATTACCATTGTATTTGCGCTAAATACCATTCCCGTGGCTGCGCTTGTTCTTTTTGCTGTATCAGGCTTACCTGTTCAAATGGCGGGCATTATTCGCCGCACCTTGCTACAAAGCAGTGCACCGGCAGCCCAACTACCCAAAGTGATGGCAGGGATTGATGTAATTACCAATCTCGCTTTTGGCCTGGCTTTATTATTCATGGGCTGGTATGCTGACCGATTCGGCATGGTGCAGGTGTATTTGCTGGCTGCGGCTATGACTACCATTGCTGTTCTGATCGGCTGGTGGTATCGGCGTGATTTTCAGGAAGACGAACCGATTGATCATCCGACCGCTACGGGAGCAGGGATATGAATTACATAAGCAATAGCTCCTTTCTGTGCCACAACAAAAAAGTCGGTTGCATAAGAGCAACCGACTTTTAAGGAGAACGTTTTTTACGAACGTAACGTCCTGTTACCATAACTGCGATGTTAGGCCGTAGTGAACTGGCTGTTATAAAGCGAGGCATAATGGCCGCCGCTTGCGAGCAGTCCTTCATGGGTACCGCTTTCGACGACATCACCGTTTTTCATGTATAAAATCAGATCTGCTTCGCGGATGGTTGATAGTCTGTGGGCGATGACGAAGCTGGTGCGTCCATCGATCATTTTCATAAAAGCCTTTTGGATACGGGCTTCTGTAAGGGTGTCTATGCTGCTGGTTGCTTCATCCAGAATGAGCATAGGTGGATCGACGAGAATCACCCTCGCGATGGTGAGCAGCTGCTTTTGCCCTTGCGACAGGCTGTCGCCTGACCCGCTGATGACCGTATCGTAACCATGAGGCAGGCGCTTGATAAAGCTATGCGCATTGGCAGCTGTCGCAGCCGCGATAACTTCTTCGTCCGTGGCCTCTGGCTTCCCGTAAGCGATATTGTCCCGAATCGTTCCGCTGAACAGCCATGTATCCTGAAGCACCATACCAAAGTTAGTCCGCAGGCTGTCCCGGCTCATATCGTTGATATTCACCCCATCGATGGAGATCGAACCGCTGTCCACATCGTAAAAGCGCATGAGCAGGTTAACGAGTGTGGTTTTGCCTGCTCCAGTCTGCCCGACAATAGCTACGCGGGTGCCTGGCTTGACCTCCAAACTAAAGTTCGTGATGAGCGTCCGTTCCGGATTATAGGAAAATTTCACATGATCAAACAGAATCGTGCCTTTGCTACGCTCCAGCTGTACGGCGTTCGATTTTTCCGGTTGCTCCGGCGGCGAATCCAAAATAGCAAATATGCGCTGAGCAGAAGCCGTAGCAGCCTGAAACTGAGTCAGCACCCCTGTGATTTCATTAAAAGGTTTGGCGAACAAATTGGTGTAGATGAGAAAGCTCGATAAACCGCCTACCGAAATCCCACCCAAAATGATCGAAATACAGCCAATCATAGCGGTGACTGAAAAAGTCATGTTGTTGACCAATCGGGTGGAAGGGTTGGACAAAGATCCGTAAAACTGTGATTTAACTCCGGCTTGATACAACTGCTCGTTTCGGGCGGAAAATTCCTCAAGCGAGCGATTTTCATAATGAAAGGCAGTAACTACCCGCTGTCCGCCAATCATTTCTTCCACATAACCGTTCAGACTTCCTAAAATTTTGGCCTGTTCGCGGAACATACGTTGCGATCTTGTAGTAATGAACCGTGCAACGCCATATGTGATGGGGGCAGACACTAATACCACCAGCGTCATCACTGGACTGATATACAGCATGAGTACAATCGAACCAACAATAGTAATCAATCCGGTGATCAAGGTGGAAAAGCCCTGCAACAAGCCATCCGACACGGCATCCATATCGTTCACAAAACGGCTAATACTATCTCCTTGCGGATGATTGTCATGAAAGCTTAACGGAAGGATATTAAAATGATCGAATAACTCCCGTCGCATATCATTTACAGTCTGAAAAGCAATGCGGTTCGTCAAATATGTGAGCAGCCAACTAAATAGACTGCCTACAACATATACAACGCCTAGTCCAGCTAAAATCTGTGCAATACCTCTAAAGTCTACCGTTCCCTTATTCACCATATGGTCGATAGCCCGACCAATCATATAGGGTCCGACCAGACTGGCGAGCACGCTGAGAATCGCACTGACGATGACCCAAAACGTTGTTGATTTATATTGTCCCACATAGGTTAACAATCTTCTCCAGGTTTCCTTGCCACTCATTGGTCTACCTCCTGCGTTGAGAGCTGGGAGCGATTAATTTCCTGATATACCTCCGAGCTGCTCATCAACTGATCATGTGTGCCGATCCCGACAATCCGGCCTTCATCAAATACAATGATTTTATCGGCATGCTGTACACTGCTTACTCGTTGTGAGACCAGCAGGACAGTCATGCGGGTGCTATTTTCCCGAAGCGATTTCCGAAGGGCGGCATCAGTTGCAAAGTCAAGTGCGCTTGAGGAATCATCCAAAATCAGTATTTCCGGATTGCCTACAATAGCTCTGGCAATGGTAAGTCGCTGCTTTTGGCCGCCTGACAGATTAAGTCCACCTCGCGTGATCGGGGCGTCGAATTTTTCCGGTAAGTTAGAAATAAATTCATCCGCTTGCGCGATAGCGGCGGCCCGGGCGACTTCCTCATCGGTGGCATGTTCATGTCCCCAACGGATATTATCCGCTATAGACCCTGTGAACAGCAGTGCCTTTTGTGGAACAATCCCGATTTTCTGCCGCAATTGCTCCAGCTTGTAATGCCGTACGTCGATGCCATCGACACGTACACAACCTTCTACTGCATCATAGAAGCGGGGAATCAGATTCACGAAGGTGGATTTTCCCGAGCCTGTTCCTCCTATGATTCCAACCGTTTCACCGGGATAGATGTCTACGACTACATCGCTAAGTGCCAGTTGTCCTGTCTTATTGTAGCCAAAGGAGACATGATCAAAAGAGATGGCTGGTACTGGGCTGATTTTACCCGTTCTTCCCTGATCGAATGATGCAGAATTGGCAGTATCGGAAATCGAAGCTTCCGTGTCTAGGACCTCCTGAATTCTCGCTGCTGAAGTGGCAGCCTTGGTGAACAGAATAATGAGATTCGTCACCACAATCAGGGCCAGTAAAATCTGCGTAATGTAATTAATAAACGCAATAATCTCTCCTTGTGTAAGAGATCCATATTGGATATGAATACCGCCGATCCACAGAATGGCAATAATAGCTCCGTTGACCACCAGTAAGGTGGCTGGGCTAAGTAGAGCAGAAATACGGCCGACACGAATAGCGGTCTGGGTCAGGTCATCTGAGGCGGTATTGAACTTTACTCGTTCAGCTCCTCTTTTGGCAAATGCACGGATAACCCTTACACCTGTGAGATTTTCGCTTAGCACCAGAGCGATTTTATCGAGCTTTTTCTGGTATAGCTGGTACAGCGGAGAAGCCTTCGTAATGACTACATACAGAATCAAAGCCAGAACGGGTGTAGCCGCCAACAGCACCAAAGCAAGGCGGAAGTCCAGTATCATGGACATGATGATCGCCCCGATACAAATAAAAGGAGCACGAATAACCAGACGAATCAACATCGCTACAGCTGTTTGCAGCTGATTCACATCATTCGTAATTCGGTTGATGAGAGAGGGCGTACCGAATTTATCGAGATCTGCATAAGAAAACGATGAAATATGCTTAAACATCGTATTGCGCAGTGTGGTTCCGAATCCTTGGGAAGCACGGGCTGCGTAAAACTGGCACACTAGAGAACTGCCAAAGCCCAGTATAGTCATGAGCAACATTAAAAGACCCATTTGCCAAACATAATGGGTGTCTCCCTTACCAACGCCATGATTAATCATTAAAGCCACCATAGTAGGCAGCAACAATTCCAGAATAGCCTCAATTAATTTAAACAGAGGCCCAAGAATCGTTTCCTTTTTATAGGGTTTCAAAAAAACAGCAAATTTCAGCAAATCAACCATCACCTAACCTGAATATTGTATAAAGTTTTCTATTGTAATTGCATATCTGAATATGATTATGGCATATCCCCAACCATATGAATAATATTTAATATATATTAGAGATATAGGTTTTACATATATCAGGACCGGAGGTTCATGATGGAATTGAGACATCTCAAGTATTTTTTAGCGATTGCAGACGCTGGACAGATTACAGCGGCAGCCAAAAAGCTGCAAATCGCACAGCCTCCCTTAAGTCAACAGCTTATGCAGCTGGAGGAAGAGCTGGGTGTAAAGCTTGTGCATCGAGGCTCACGAAGCATTCAATTGACAGAGGCGGGAATCATTTTACGGAACAGGGCCAAGCAGATTTTGGAGCTGACGGATGCTACGACAAGGGAAATAAACGATTTCGCCATGGGGATGAAGGGGACGCTCACCATTGGAACGGTTTCTTCCTCTGGGGCAACCCTGATGAAAGACAGGCTTTCCGAATTTCATAAAACCTATGCGGGTGTAAAATTTGAAATACATGAGGGAAATACCTTCCGGATTCTCGATCTTCTGAACAAAGGAATTGTAGAGGTCGGTATCGTCAGAACTCCTTTTAATACCACTGATTTAGGGTGTAGATATGCGTCCACTGAGCCGATGGTAGCAGTGATGACGGAAGAACATGATTGGAGTCCCGAACAGAAGAGCATATCATTGGCTGAGCTGAAGAACAGACCACTCATCGTATATCGTCGTTTTGAGCAATTGATCCACGACACCTGTATGAAGCATGGCTTTGAGCCAAACTACTTTTGCAAAAATGACGATGCCCGCACCACGCTTCTTTGGGCCAACGAAGGGCTGGGTATTGGCATGATTTCGAGCTCCGCATTGTCTTTGGGCAGCAATAATCATTTAATTGTTAAGGAAATTATGTGTGAAGATTTGCACACTCGTGTGGCTGCCGTCTGGTTGAAGGATAAATACATGTCTTCTTTGGCTTCCCGGTTCATTGAAAGTTTTAGTCAGGCATCCAGTGTAGCTGACCTACAGTAGTTGAATTTTTTAAGGGCGAAAGCATCTTTTTGTAAAAACTCATTTGAATTGCAATCGGGAACTGGATATAGTAGTACAGTAGGATAGCGATAGAATGGAGTTTGAACACATGCCACACAATGCAAAGGTTCGAATCCGTCTTCATAGTCATCATGACGGAGAAGATGTGGTACAGGAGCTTCCTGGAGAAGCAATCGTTCGCGGGAAGCATCTATATATAAGGTACGAGGAGCCGCAAGAGAGTCCTGAGGGCGGTACGACACGGAACACAGTCAAGATCGGACCGGATGAGCTAAAGCTGATTCGTCACGGTGAGGTACAATCAGAGCAGTCGTTCGCGCTGGGACGCAGGTTGCCTGGATTTTACCGCTCGCCTTATTTAAACCTGAACATGTCTGCGCATACGCAGAAGCTCGATATTCGGATGGATGGATTCACCGGACAAGTGAGCTGGACTTATGATCTATACGTATTTGAGGATTTCTCGGGGCATTTTGCCATCAGTTTGCATATACAGGAGGAGCAACAATCATGACAAGCAATCCACTGGAACTTATTAATCAAAAGGTGACCTCAGCAATCGAGGCAGCGGTGCTGGCTGCTGGAATCGTGGGTCGCGAAGAGCTGCCGACCATTACGCTGGAGGTACCTAAGGACAAGTCACACGGTGACTTAGCTACCAACGTAGCCATGCAGCTCACTCGCATTGCGAAGAAGAATCCGCGTCAAATCGCTGAAGATCTGATTGCGAATATGGACTTAGCTTCCGCTTCTATTGAAAGTGCTGAAATTGCGGGACCAGGCTTTATTAACTTTCGTTTGAACAAGAGCTACCTCTATGCAGTGATCGGACAAGTACAGGAGCAAGGAGCAGATTACGGTCGTGTACAGGTAGGTGAGGGCAAAAAGGTACAGATCGAATTTGTCAGCGCCAATCCGACTGGGAGTCTTCACTTGGGCCATGCACGTGGTGCAGCCGTAGGGGATGCGCTATGTAATGTGCTTGATTTTGCCGGATATCAAGTCACTCGTGAATATTACATTAATGATGCGGGGAACCAGATTTACAATATGAGCCGTTCCATCGAAGCGCGTTATTTGCAGGAGCTAGGACAGCCTGCGGAGATGCCGGAGGACGGATACCATGGTGAGGATATCATCGGGTTTGCGAAGGAACTGGTGGCTGAGAAGGGCGATTCTCTGTTGTCTATGGAACCAGGAGATCGTGCCGCTTATTTCCGTGAATACGGTCTGGAAAAGGAACTGAATAAGATCAAGCGTGATCTGGAGCGGTTCCGTGTACCTTTTGATTCCTGGTTTAGTGAAACATCACTGTATGATAACGGTGAAGTGCTTAAAGCACTGAATGAGCTGCGTGACCGTGAGGAAATTTATGATAAGGACGGAGCTACTTGGCTGAACACGACTAAGTATGGTGACGATAAAGACCGCGTATTGATCAAAAATGACGGCACTTATACGTACCTGACTCCGGATATCGCCTATCACCGCGACAAATATGCTCGTGGGTATGACACGATCATCAACATCTGGGGAGCGGATCACCACGGCTATATTCCACGGATGAAGGCCGCAATGGAAGCACTGGGCAATGACCCAGATAAGCTTAAAGTACTGATTGCCCAAATGGTCAGCTTGTTCCAAAACGGTGAAAAAGTAAAAATGTCCAAGCGTACTGGCAAGGCCGTAACGATGGAGGATCTGATGGAAGAAGTGGGCGTAGACGCGATTCGTTACTTCTTCACCATGCGTAGTATGGATTCGCATCTGGATTTTGATATGGATTTGGCGATTTCTACCTCCAATGAGAATCCGGTATTCTACGTGCAATATGCACATGCACGTGCATGCAGCGTATATCGTCAAGCCGAAGAGCAGGGTATTGCTGTACTGCCATTGGCAGAAGTTGACTTGTCGAAGCTGACGGCTGAGCATGAATATGATTTGTTGCGCAAAATTGGCGAGTTGCCAGAGGAAGTATCGGTGGCAGCTGCAAACTTTGCGCCGCATCGTATGATTCGCTATGTCTACGAGCTGGCATCCATGTTCCACAGCTACTATAAAGCAGAGCGTGTCATCACGGAGGATGCCGCTCAAACGCAAGCTCGCTTGGCGTTGTTTGGCGCGGTCCGCACGACCATTGCCAACGTACTGAAGCTGGTGGGCGTGTCTGCACCGGAACGTATGTAAGTAAACAACTGCAACATAATGATTTTGTAGTCATATGTATAATGGTTAAAGGAACCGTTCGTGCTGCCCTCTAGGGAGGCTCGTTCGGTTCCTTTTTTTGGTTTGAATACAATAAGTTTGAGTAGCTTAGTAGCGTTCCAGTACCAGATTCGTTTTCAGGGAATCGGCAGGAATCAGCCATCCTTTGGATTGTAGCAGATTCATCAGCTTGGTGCGGTTGCTTGCGGCAGTATTGTAATCCGAAGTTTTGAAGGAGATTTCGATGATATTGTCGGTACCCGATCCGTTGGCGCTGCGAATAGGCCATACTTCAACGTCAGTATCCAAGCCCTGAAAGCTGCCCTTATATTTGCTGACCTGTACAGGACCGCGTACTCTGGAGTTTTCCAAGGTATGTTTGCCCCAGTTGCTGCTTTTCCAGTTTTGCAGCTTGCCCGGAAGATTGTCCTGCAATTGTTTTAATGCCTGATACGGGGAAGGCAGAGCTAATCCTTTGGAGGCGTTCGTTTTCTTATCATTGGAAAAGCTTAATGTCTGCTTGCTGTATCCCCAATCCACCTCAGCCTCATAATTATCATCAGAGGCACTGAAACCTTCTTTATTCGCTTGGGTAAGTGCTGCGTCGATATTCCCGTTTGTGATCGTATATCGCTTTTTGTAGGTTAACTCATAATTTTTTTTGTCCTCTTTTTTGCGAAATCTAACGTTCCAGCCCTCGTCATTCAATTGCAAGGAGTCTGTATCAAAATACTCGACGCTTAATCGTTGCGCATCTTCACTGATTCCGAACTCATTTACGATGCCGCTTTTTAAAGAGCCATCCGCATTGAGGACCTGAGCTGTATCCAGCAGCAGCTTTACCTCATAGCTTGGTGTGGCATTGGCAGCGGCTTGTACGGGCTCTGCACCTTTCCATCCTGTTGCGAGCAGCACTGCACTCAGAGTTACTACTGACATGAATTTAGTGATACGCAGGCTTGTTTTCATTTCATCCTCTCCTGTTCGTCCGAATAGGTTACACGCTTCACTTTACGGGTGATTTGTCAGTCGTATGTCAAGCTAAGATGGTATTATGGTTAAAAAATACCATAATTTTTATATAACATCTAAGATTTAATCTTGGTTCCATCATAAATATTCAGTGAATCTGTGAATCAGCGCGGAGCGATGACGATCTTTGTTGCTGACCATATAAATATGCCGCTCAACAGGCTGCCCCGGAATAGGTCTTATGATCAGTAAACCTCGCTCAACCTCTGATTGAACAGCAAGGCGAGAGACAAAGGAGATGTGTTCTCCCAGCATAACCGCCTGTTTGATAGCTTCCAGTGAATCCAATTCCAGATAGGATGGAAGTCGGCGCCTCCCGCGCTCCAGCCATTTGTCAGTCACGTGGCGTGTGCTGGAATCCTTCCCATGCAACACAAAAGAGGAAGAAGCGATGTGCTCGGGTGTTACATCGGTTTCGCTAGCGAGCGGATGAGTGGGTGAGCAGATGAGCACCAGTTCATCTTCTCCCAAGGATTCTGAGAGCAGCGTTGGGGATTGAAACGGCTCTGCCGAAATAATGCCGAGGTCAATTTCGTGGCGAGCGAGCATGTCCTTGATCACGGGGGCTGTTTTCACGGACAAGGCAATGTGAATGCCCGGATGCTCGCGGGCAAACCGATGCAGCACGGCAGGAAGCAGATAGGTGGCAGGTACATAGCTTGCGCCAATCCGTATACTCCCTCGTTGGAGCGTATCGAACTCACGGACAACTCGCTCAGCCTCAGCCGCAAGTGCATTAATCTTGGTGGCATAGTGCAGCAGCGCATCTCCGGCATCCGTCAGGATGATTTTGCCCATACGTGTATCAAACAGCTTTACTCCAAATTCACGCTCCAGATTTTTCATATGAAAAGTAACAGTGGGTTGCTTTAGGCCGAGAACCTCGGCTACGGTGGTAATTTTATGGTGCTTGTTCAGCAGCTCTACAATATGTAACTTTAGAAGACTTAAGTTCACTTAGAATGCCTCGCTTTCAGTTAAGTCAAACAATCATGCTTATTCTCTGGGCAACAGCATCAACCGCCTCTATATAGATTAAATCTATGAGTGTTAACACAATTCATTGAAATAATTAATTTTGTTTTAACTTCCCAATAACACAGGTTGCGAATTCAAGTTTTACACTGGGGTCAGTCACAAGAACAGGCAGGTAATGCGATGAATCAGGATCTATATATTCGCGGATTAAGTAAAACTTTCGGCCATACCACCGCGTTGCATGAGACGAATCTGGTTGTACGACAGGGCAAATTCACCACACTGCTCGGACCGTCCGGTTGTGGGAAGACGACGCTCTTGCGCTTGATTGCTGGTCTGGAGACACCGGATACCGGCACAATCACGATGGGAGAGGAAATTCTCTTTTCAGCTGAACGCAAAAAGGATGTTCCCGCACATCTCCGCCACTTTGGTATGGTCTTTCAGGATTTTGCGCTGTGGCCGCATATGACGGTGTTTGAAAATGTGGCCTTCGGCTTGCGAGCGAGCAAGCGGGGAAAAGGGGCTGTTAGCGCTCAAGGCAAGGAACTGCGGGCAGTGGTGCTGGAGGCGCTCGATAAGGTGAGGTTGTCAGGGATGGAGGATCGCTATCCCCATCAGCTGTCCGGTGGTCAGCAGCAGCGGGTTGCTTTTGCAAGAGCAGTTGCTATCCGGCCTCGACTGGTTTTGTTCGACGAGCCACTCAGTGCACTGGATGCCGTACTTCGGGAGGAGATGCGCATTGAGATGATATCACTTGTGCGTGATCTGGGGCTGACCGCCTTATATGTCACTCATGATCAAATCGAGGCCATGTCCATGTCTGATGAAGTAGTGGTTATGAAAAGTGGACATATTTTGCAGACCGGAACACCAGAGGTGATCTATAGTCGCCCAGCTCATTCAGAGGTGGCAAGGTTTATCGGCAAATCCAACTGGATCGAGTTGGAACGGACACTATTTCGACCTGAACATGTCCGATGGGACCAGGAGCAAGCGGATCAGCACACTTTTACAGTAGAGATCCTGCATGTCAGCTATGTTGGCGATCGCTATGAAATCCGTCTAGTAGCCGAAAACGGCGAGCAATGGACTGCCTATCACTCCACCCGCTTGCCCATAGGCGAACAAATGCATATTTGGGTATCACCGCAATACATCCACCAACTTGAAACATAGGGAAAAGGGGTTATATAAGATGATGAATAGGCGTGTTTTTCGTACAGGATGGAAAAAAGGGGCTATGCTTGCTTTAACATTGACTTTTGGACTGGCTGTGGCAGGCTGCGGAACGGCTACGACATCGAAGGATGGGGCACAAGCCGATGGATCAGCAAAACCAGCGGGCGCAGCGGCGTCCACCGATCAGAAGCTGGTTGTTTACAGCGCAGGCCCGGATGGACTGGCGAAAAAGCTGGTAGCGGGGTATGAGGCGCAGAGTGGAGTTAAGGTAGAGTTATTCCAGGGAACGACAGGTAAGATTTTAGCCCGCATGGAAGCGGAGAAAACGAATCCGGTAGCAGACGTGGTTGTGCTGGCATCGCTTCCGTCTGTACAAGGCTTGAAAAAGGAAGGACTCACACTCCCCTATCCGGACGCTAAAAATGCGGACAAGCTAAACCCGGATTGGTCTGATAAGGAGGGTCACTATTTCAGCACAAGTGCTTCTGCTTTGGGTATTGCATTTAACACGAAGTTAGTGAAAACGCCACCTACTTCATGGGCCGATTTGGCGAAGCCTGAGTACAAGGATCAGGTTAACATTCCCGATCCATCGCTGTCTGGCTCAGCGTTGGATTTTATGACAGGCTATCTGAGCGCCAAGGGCGATGGAGGCTGGACGTTGTTTGAGCGGTACAAGGCTAACGGTGTGGCCATGGCCGGTGCCAATCAGGAAGCGCTGGATCCAGTGATTACGGGGGCTAAAGGTGTAGTCGTCGCTGCGGTCGATTACATGACCTACAAGGCTAAAGCCAAAGGCGAGCCGATAGACATCGTCTATCCGACAGAGGGAACGGTCATTAGCCCGCGTCCTGCCGCAATCCTCAAGTCCACACAGCATGAGCAAAATGCTAAAGCGTTCATTGACTATCTGTTGTCAGACGAAGCACAGAAACTAGTAGCAGATGCTTCCCTACTCCCTGGACGCACGGATATCAAAGCTGACAAGCGTGCAAACCTCGACGAAATCCCATTGCTGAAAACCAACTGGGAATGGATGGGTGAACACGGATCAGACGTGACGGAAAAGTTCACGCAAATGTTCAAATAAGCCGATGGGAGGTTTGTCTGTTAAACACATCAGGGGATGGTCCCTGACACTTGCTCTGATCGCGCTTTTTATCCTAATTGTACTGCCGTTGCTGCAAATCTTCATTCAAAGTGTGTATGTTGATGGGACATTTCAATGGGCTGCGCCTTTTCGAACGTTAGCTGCTTCTCAATTTGCAGGAGTGCTATTCAACTCGATCTGGCTAGGCATCTGTGTGATCGCAGGAACGACCGTCCTTGCACTTCCGCTAGCCTGGATCATGTCCAACACCCGACTCGCACACTGGCGCTGGTTGGATGTCGTGCTGCTGATTCCGTTTATGACTCCGCCCTATATCGGTTCCATGGGATGGATCCTGTTTATGCAAAAAAACGGGTATATGGAGCAGTTGCTCCCGGATATGCATTTCTTAACGGCTTCCTTCTTCAGCCTTGGCGGCATGGTGATGATCATGAGCCTGCATCTGTTTCCATTCCTGTACCTGCTGTTACGCGGGGCGCTGGTGAGGATTGGCGGCAGTCTGGAAGAGGCGGGTGCTGTCATGGGCGGAGGCTTTCTGTACAGGTTCCGTCAAATCATTTTACCGCTGCTGCTATCGGCATACGGAATGGGTGCGCTGCTCATTTTCGTTAAAACGATTGCCGAGTTTGGCACACCCGCTACCTTTGGGAGACGTATCGGGTATGAGGTTATGACTTCTGAAATTCACAAATATATTTCCAGCTGGCCCATCGATTTTGGCAAAGCGACGTCCATGGCCTCGGTGCTGTTAACGGCCTGCCTGCTTATGTGGTATGTGCAATCGGTGATCAACCGAAAGTTCACATACAGACTGGTAGGGGGTAAAGGTTCCCGTCCTTCCCGTCTTCGTGTATCCAGCTGGACTACAGCACTGAGTGTCATGTTCATCCTATTGCTGCTCATCGCAGCTATTGGCATCCCTTACTTTTCAATTATTGCGGCCTCCTCCATGAAGCTGCGGGGAATCGGATTGGCATGGAACAACCTTACACTCGACTATTACAAGGAACTGCTGTCGTGGGGTTCAGAAAGCATGGAAGCGCTACTGAACAGTGTATTTCTCTCTTTGGGTGCATCGACGCTTGCTGTGGTGCTGGGCACCTGGTTTGCGCTTGTTATCGGTGGATCACGCACGAAAATCCAACGGACAGTTGATGCATTCAGTTTACTTCCGAATACAGTGCCGGGAATTGTTATGGTGGTGGGTCTGATTTTGTGGTGGAATTCGCCGTGGATGCCCATTCCATTGTATAACACATATGGCATGGTCATTCTGACGTATGTTATTTTGTTTGTTCCTTATACGGTGCAGTATGTCAAAAGCGCCTTTACACAGGTGGACACTGGTCTTTTTCAGGCGGGACAGGTATTCGGCGGGCGTCCGTCTTACATATTCCGCCGGATTGTACTGCCGCTGATTGGACCGGGGATGCTCGCTGGTTGGATGATGACCTTTACCATTGCTTCACGGGAGCTGGTAGGATCGTTGCTGATTTTACCGCCATCCGTCCAGACGTCTGCAACCTATATATTTGCCCAGTTTGAGCAGGGACAGGTGTCGCTTGGCATGGCGATGGCTGTTATATCGGTTGGTTTGACCACATTGCTACTGATCTTAATGGAAAGCTTAAACTCGCGGAGAAAGTGGAAATGATGATGACCAAGCTTAGGATTTGGGGTGGAGCGGGCGAACATGGCCGCTCCTGTTATGTTTTTGAAGGAAAGCAGCATCGTATCATGCTGGATTGTGGCGTAAAAAAGGAAGGAACCGGGCAATATCCGGTTTTTCCGCCACAGAAGGTGAAGGAGCTAACTACTGTTTTGCTGTCTCATGCACATGAGGATCATTCCATGGCGCTCCCCTTACTGTACAAGTATGGATATCGGGGAGAGGTCTGGACGACCAAGGCTACCGCTGAGCAGCTGGGATCCTATTTTCGCTCCTGGCAAACTTATGTTGAATCGAGAGACGGCGAATTGCCCTACAGTGAACAAGATATCCAATCTATTACCTATCGCTATCTAGAAGACGAAACGCCGTCAGGAGTGTGGCATGAAGCTTGTCCGGGTGTGAGAATGATGTGGGGACGCAGTGGACATTTGGCTGGTGCAGTGTGGTATATCGTAGAAATGGAAGGGAAGCGGCTGTTCTTTTCTGGAGACTATAGCCGTGAATCTGAGCTTCTTGCTGCCGATGCACCGGACTTGTGTATGGGAGAGGGGGTAGATGACCTTCCTGGATGCAAGCCAAAGTCTAATCTAGTGGACATATCAATCATGGACAATGCTTATGGTATGGATATAGACCCGCAGCCTGTTAAGCTGGAGCGGCTGAGGGTCGAGATGGAGCAGGTATTATTGTCTGGCGGCCATGTGTTGTTGCCAGTGCCTGCCTTTGGCAGAGGACAGGAATTGATCGTATGGGCCAGCGAGCAATTTCCTGAACAAGCAATAATTATAGAGCCTGACCTGTGGCACGGATTGAAACAGTTAAATCGATGGAAAGAGTGGCTACGTCCGGGAGCTTCCACGCGAATAAAACATGTGTTGAACAGTGACAGGGTGTTTGTGCCTCGTGATACTGCGGGACGGATAAGTCTGCTGGAACGGAACACGGCCACTATTATCGTAACAAGAGACGGCATGATGGATTCCCCGCAGGCGCGTTGGTATTATCAATATCTGTCGGATCACCGCAGTATGCTGATCGATGTGGATAGCGGGGAGGATATTAGGAACAGTGTGATATTGACCGGGCATGCTTCCAATGGTTCTTTTGGTAAACATCTGTTGGAACGTGCAGACGCCAATGACATCTGTATAGCTCGGCATTTGATTTACAAGGTGCACCAGGGATTATCGGATGTACGGCAAATGCTGAAGGAGATGCCTAGCAAACAGGTTGTACTCGTTCATGCACCCAAATTGCAGACCGACCTTGTACGAGATGAGTTAATAAGAGAAGGAAATAATGAACATGGAGGTCCTGCCAGAGAAGTTCACTCTTTGGAGCCAGGTGCAACGATAGAGGTTTAGTATTCATCAGATCGTGGTTCACTTTGTGCCCTCTTGCATCAATCGGAAGGCATCCACTTCTCCAAGCTTGGTGGAGATGGAAGTGCGTCCAGCACTTTTACGAAGGCGTAGCGGTGTGGCAGTGCGCTTAAGCAGCGCTTTAATTTCTCCGGGCTCCAGTTCCGGTCTCAGTGAAAGGAGAAGTGCGATGCTCCCGGTCACATGGGAAGTAGCCATAGAGGTGCCGCTCATTTCATGATGCTTTCCATGAATCCAGGAGGATCTGATCTTCTCACCAGGTGCGTACACGTCTACGAATTGCCCCCGATTGCTAAAAGGAGCGATACGTCTGTATTTGTCGGTAGCTCCGACTGAAATCGTCTGGGAATAGCGGGCCGGATAGTCAATACTTCGACGCTTACCCTCATTTCCCGAGGAAGCTACGATTACAATGCCGTTATGATATGCTTTATTCACCATATCAAGCAGTGCCTTGCTACGCGACTTCATACCAAAGCTCATATTAATAATATCGACACGATTTAATACACACCAGTCGATACCAAGAATGATGTCAGAGACATAGGCGGCTCCATTATGATCAAATGCTTTTACAGGATGAATTAAAGCCCGTGGTGCTACGCCAACCATACCTTCGTCATAGTTGGATGCCGCGATGGTTCCTGCAATATGAGTGCCATGGCCGTTGTCGTCATAGGGTAGCATGGTCCGGTTCAACAAATTGATACCTCTGGCAAGGGAATGGCGAAGATCAGGATGATGAAAATCCGCTCCTGTGTCGATCACACCGATTCTGACCCGATTCCCTGTCGAGGAAGGCCAAGCCTTGTATGCACGTACCTGTTTGACTCCCCATGGCATAGAAATGCTTTTCTCTGCTTTCGGTATATAAGCCGTTTCTGCGTGAACCTTTATGCGGGTATCTTCTTCAACGGTAACACCGTGGTGATATTTGCCCAGCCTGTCTCCCCCTGAAAGCGGAGCGATGAGAGCACGGATTAGCCTAGCCGGTTGTACTTGCCGTAATCCCGCAAGCTCAGGTTTCAGCTTCCTGAGATAGGACAGGCATTCCCGGTATTGGTGAGGCTTATCGAACGTGATAATCTGTTTGTTCCGTCCACTGCCGGACGGCTCCGAAATACCCTCATGCAAACGCTGCAAAAAATCCGGATAGTCCATTTGAGACGGTCCCCCTCCGATGAGCCATGCTGAGGTATTGTATGAGCAAGCGTCAGCTACGGCATGGGAAACTTGCCCCTTTTTTATGGAAATAGGCCTGCTTGTCGTGTCAAAGTAGCTATGGACACATACGATACATGGAGGGCATAAGCTCTTGTGCAACAACTTTGGGAGGCCTCTCCCGGAGCGGGTACAGTCGGAGGCGGGGGGAACCCCGTCTTTTTACGTGTGCCGTCTTGTGCAGAGGGATATTCTTGGAAATTATGACGATACCCATGTTTAACTTGCAATTTGCTTCCAAATAGGTTTTACTTAGTTTTGATAATGGATATGTTAGTATTGCATGTATCGTGTATGCTCTGAAACATGTTCTTGTGAATTACGTGTGAGAGGAAGTGTCCCTAGGTGAGTACACCACTCAACTTGAAGATTGACCCGGAGAAAGTCCACGAGACTCCAATGGTGGATTTGGCATTTATGGTATTGAAAGCAGCCAATACTCCATATTATTACCGTGACCTGATGAATGAAGTCGCCAAATTGCGCGGCTTGTCCGACGAAGAAATTAATGACGTTATTGCTCAGCTATATACTGAAATCAACATTGACGGGCGTTTTGCCTGTGTCGGTACGAATCTGTGGGGCTTGAAACGTTGGTATCCGGTAGATAAATCCGAAGATGCCCTGACAGGCGCCAAGCGTCCTCGTATCATTAACGATGAAGACGATGACGACGAAGATGACTATCATGAGGAAGAAGAAACATACAACTCCGATGACGACTTCGATGCAGATAGCGAAGACGAGGATGGCGAAGACGAGCTGTTCGACGGAGAAGATGACGATGATAGTGACGATGACGTAGTTATTGACGATGAAGACCTCAGTGATGAGGAAGATACAGATGATGAAAATGACGATGAGTCGATCGAAGACGACGACGATTCACTTCGTTAGGAACAGGTTGCAAGGGGAGATACGCTCTCCCCTTTTTCATGACCGTTTTCTTGAAACCCCTGCTGATTTATAGCTTTCAGATAGATTTATTCCAATCAGGTTCAAAGGACAAATTAACACAGATAACTTCCTTGACAGCGGATTGGACACGGGGTAAACTATTGCTTGGGCTTATGATTGATTCACTTATATGTTTGCTTTTTGTATAAAAGTGCCCCGTACTACGGGAGTGCTTTTTTGTTTTTTATAGGGGTGTTTTCACTCATGAAAGAGGGCTAAGGGCGGCGGATTGGAAAATATAACCGCTGCCTTCTTCATGGATGATAATCCGTGCAAACGGGTTACGATAACATCATAATGTCGCCTGAATTTTTGCATCTTATCTAGGAGGGTTTTGAACAGTGACGAAGTATATTTTTGTGACAGGCGGGGTTGTGTCTTCCTTGGGCAAAGGGATTACGGCAGCTTCACTGGGGAGGCTTTTGAAGAACAGGGGACTGAAGGTAACGATTCAAAAATTTGATCCTTACCTGAATGTCGATCCAGGTACCATGAGCCCTTACCAGCACGGTGAAGTGTTTGTAACGGATGATGGTGCGGAAACGGATCTCGACTTGGGACACTATGAGCGCTTTATTGATATTAATCTGTCCAAGAACAGCAATGTCACAACAGGCAAGGTATATTCCAGCGTGATCAGCAAAGAGCGTCGCGGAGAATATTTGGGCGGTACCGTACAGGTTATCCCTCATATTACGAACGAAATCAAGGAGCGCGTGTACCGTGCAGGCCGTGAAGCGGGTTCGGATGTCATTATTACGGAAATCGGCGGTACTGTAGGCGATATTGAAAGCTTGCCATTTTTGGAAGCCATTCGTCAGCTTAAAAGTGAAGTTGGGCGCGAAAATGTGATGTACATTCACGTAACGCTCATTCCTTATATTAAAGCTGCTGGTGAGGTTAAAACCAAACCAACTCAGCACAGTGTGAAAGAACTGCGCAGCATCGGCATTCAACCGAATGTCATTGTTTGCCGTACAGAGCATGAATTGTCCTCCGATATGAAGGCTAAAATTGCATTGTTCTGCGATATTGATGCGAATGCAGTGGTAGAATGCCGCGATGCTTCGACTCTCTACGAGGTTCCGTTGAACCTACGTGAAGAAGGTTTGGACGAAATCGTAGTTAACCACCTGAAGCTGACAACACCTGCACCGGATATGACCGAATGGGAAGGGTTAGTTGATCGAATCAGCAAGTTGGACAAAACGGTTGAAATTGCTATTGTTGGTAAATATGTTGCGCTACATGATGCATACTTAAGTGTTGTTGAGTCACTTTCTCACGCTGGATTTGATGCGAATGCAGACGTAAAAATCCGCTGGGTGAACGCTGAAGAAGTAACGGACGAGAACGTAGCTGACATGCTGGGCGGCATTGGCGGTATTCTCGTACCAGGTGGCTTCGGCGATCGCGGAATTGAAGGCAAAATCAGCACCATTCGTTATGCACGGGAGCAAAAAATTCCGTTCTTCGGTATTTGCCTAGGTATGCAGGTATCTGTTATTGAGGTTGCTCGTTCCCTGGCTGGTCTCGAAGGAGCCAACAGCTCGGAAATTAACCCGGCTACCGATTATCCTGTCATTGACTTGCTTCCTGACCAAAAAGACATCGAAGATTTGGGCGGTACCATGCGTCTTGGCCTGTATCCATGTAAACTGGTGGAAGGTTCCCTGGCAGAGGCTTGCTACAACGACGAGCTGGTGTACGAGAGACATCGTCATCGGTACGAATTCAATAACGAATATCGTGAAGTTATTGAAAAAGCAGGTCTTCGTATTTCTGGTACTTCACCGGATGGACGTTTGGTGGAAATTGTCGAGCTTCCTGAGCATCCATGGTTCCTGGCGGTACAATTCCATCCAGAATTTACTTCCCGTCCGAATCGTCCACAGCCTTTGTTCCGTGAATTTGTAAAAGCGGCATTGCAGCTTCAAGGTTAATGCTGCAGCTTGAAAGACCTCCTTTGGGAGGTCTTTTTTTATCCCATGCTTCCTGATTATGAAAGAATATTCCACAATTATGTATAAGAGCAGGATTTTCTTTTTGCAGGAGCGAATATAGTTTTAGGTATGGGACGGATATTGTACGTCATCGGACGCTGTTATGGCAATAGCTGCATGATCCTCGTTTTAAGATCTTAGGAGGTTAAAACATTGGAAAAGAAAAAAGTATTAATCGTCGATGACCAGAATGGAATACGGATTTTACTGATGGAAGTGTTCGGAAGTGAGGGTTATGAGACCTTTCAGGCAGCGAACGGGAAAATTGCTCTTGAGATTGTTGAGAAGGAACCACCTGATCTGGTTCTGCTCGATATGAAAATTCCAGGTATGGACGGACTTGAAATTCTGAAGCACCTAAAAAGCATGAATCCCGACATCAAGGTTATTATGATGACAGCGTATGGAGAACTGGACATGATTAAAGAGGCGACGGAGCTAGGTGCACTTATGCATTTTACCAAGCCCTTTGATATTGATGAAATGCGGATCGCCGTGAACAAACAACTCAGAGGTGACTAGGGAAGTCATTTTGGTTGAGAACTCTGTTAACAAAACAGGGTTTTTTGTTTGTGATTATGGGAAATACTGAAAGTAAATCCTCTCCTTATACAATTCTATGGAAAAACGGCGTCCTGAGCGTGATTTTTGTATGTGTTGATATGCAAAAGCTTGTTTAGTATTTAACATGGGTTGTGGTATAATAAGCCCGTATGTGATGTCGGCTAAAAATATAGACAAACCCAAACACCTTTAGGAGGACTGTAACCATGCCATTGGTATCTATGAAAGACATGTTGAACAAAGCACTCGAAGGAAAATATGCAGTAGGTCAATTCAATATTAATAACCTGGAGTGGACTCAAGCTATCTTGGGCGCTGCTGAAGAAGAAAAATCCCCAGTAATCTTGGGTGTTTCTGAAGGCGCAGCACGTCACATGGGCGGATTCTACACTGTTGTTAAAATGGTAGAAGGTCTTATTCATGACATGAAAATTACGGTTCCAGTTGCAATTCACTTGGACCACGGTTCTAGCTTTGACAAATGTAAAGAAGCAATCGACGCTGGTTTCACATCTGTTATGATTGACGATTCCCACAGCCCAATCGAGAAAAATATCGAAACAACGAAGAAAGTTGTTGAATATGCACATTCCAAAGGCGTTTCCGTTGAAGCTGAAGTTGGAATGGTTGGCGGTCAAGAAGATGATGTTGTAGGTGACGTAATGTACGCTAAGCTGGATGATTGTGTACGTATCGTTAAAGAAACAGGCATCGATACACTGGCTCCTGCACTGGGTTCTGTTCATGGACCATACAAAGGTGAACCAAACCTGGGCTTTAAAGAAATGGAAGAAATTCGCGATGCTGTGAAACTGCCACTCGTTCTTCATGGCGGAACAGGTATCCCTACACATGACATCCAAAAATCCATTTCCCTGGGTACTTCCAAAATCAACGTAAACACTGAAAACCAAATCGCATTTGCGAAAGTGGTTCGTGAAGTGCTTGCTGCAAAACCAGATGCTTACGATCCACGTACATTCATCCAACCAGGTCGTGAAGCAATCAAACAAACAGTTATCGGTAAAATCCGTGAGTTCGGCTCCAACAACAAAGCGTAATAATTTCCAACTAGTCATGCCTCTGCATAGACTGGATGCATTTCTTCGTTGTAGCTGTAATTATGCTGCACAAAATATTTAAATCTGTACAGTTGAATAGTGTGGTATGGAAAGCACACCGCTTAGCCGGTGTCTTTCCATTTTAACCACTTAAAAAGTTGAAAGTTTATGGTTTCAGTTCATTGTTTGACCGACTGCAAAACACGTAGGGGGACCCTCAAGCTTATGGAAAAATTGATGATCACCGGTGGACGGCCGCTTCAGGGTACAGTTTCCATCAGCGGTGCCAAAAACAGTGCCATCGCCTTGATTCCCGCAGCCATTCTGGCAGAGTCGGAAGTCATTTTGGATAATTTGCCGCTGCTCAGTGATGTGGCGGTGTATTCCGAAATATTGGAGGAGCTTGGCGCAAAGGTTACCTGGGAAGGTAGCCAGATGAAGATAGACCCTTCCTCCATTAAATCCATTCCTATGCCGAATGGACCTGTTAAGAAATTACGAGCCTCTTATTATATGATGGGGGCCATGCTGGGCAGATTCAAGGAAGCGATCATCGGTTTGCCAGGAGGATGTAATTTTGAACCCCGGCCCATTGATCAGCATATCAAAGGTTTTGAAGCGCTGGGTGCCACGGTTACGAACGAGCACGGCGCTATTCATTTGCACGCCAAAGAACTGCGCGGCACCAAGATTTATTTGGATGTCAGCAGCGTAGGAGCAACCATTAATATTATGCTGGCGGCCGCACGTGCCAAAGGCGCCACAACTATCGAAAATGCGGCTAAAGAGCCTGAGATTATAGATGTAGCAACTCTGTTAAACTCCATGGGGGCGATTATTAAAGGCGCTGGTACGGAGACAATTCGTATTGAAGGTGTGTCGGAGCTGCATGGTTGCCGTCATTCCATCATACCTGACCGTATACAAGCAGGCACTTATATGATTGCTGCTGCGGCAACCCGTGGAAATGTATTGATTGACAATGTAATCCCCAAACATATGGAGGCTCTCACTGCCAAAATGCAGGAAATGGGCATCGGCATCGAGGAATATGATGAAAGTATTCGCGTACTGGGTGCACCTTCCTATGGGCATGTCGATGTTAAAGCCTTGGTATACCCCGGCTTCCCCACAGATTTACAATCTCCCATGACCAGCTTGCTAACCCAAGCTCAGGGTGTCAGTGTATTGAGCGATTTTGTGTACAGCAATCGTTTTAAGCACGTCCCTGAACTGGTGCGAATGGGGGCTAAAATTCGCGTAGAGGGTCGGTCTGCCATTATTGAAGGTGGTCAACTGAATGCGGCTAAAGTGAAGGCTGCAGATCTGCGCGCCGGAGCGGCCCTTGTCATTGCTGGACTTACAGTAAGCGAAGGGGTAACCGAGGTGGCAGGTGTCGAGTATATTGACCGTGGTTATGATCATCTCGTTTCGAACCTGCGTCTTTTAGGCGCAGATGTGTGGCGGCAGACTGAGTAATTAAGCCATGTACTTTGTTTGAATTTACTGTAACCAAAGCGGAATAACGGGTAACGCCTATGCAGCCGCTGCTTGGTATAAGATTTGGTCCATACCTAACAATCTTTTATCAAAAAACCGGAATAATTCGGTATAATTCAGGCAGCTGGCTGCATAACTTTATTTGTTTTGGTTAAAATTATGTTGATGGTGTTTATGATATCATTGTCTATCATTTAATTGTATGAATGGACTTAATAATTGAATAGGTGGTTATTATATGGATCTGCAAATTTCCGATCTGGAAGAAATGAAGCTGACCGACCTGTACAAGCTGGCCAAGCAATACCAGATCCCGTACTACGGAACGCTCAAGAAGAAAGAATTAATTTTCGCCATCCTGCGCGCACAAGCTGAGAAGAGTGGATTAATGTTTATGCAGGGTGTTCTGGAAATACTTCCTGAAGGTTACGGCTTTCTGAGGCCGATCAACTATCTCCCGAGTACCGAAGATATTTACATCTCTGCTTCACAAATCCGCAAGTTTGACCTGAGAACGGGCGATCTCGTTTCCGGTAAATGCCGAACGCCGAAAGAAAATGAACGGTATTTTGGATTGCTTCAAGTTAACGCCGTCAATGGAAGAAGTCCTGAGCAAGCTGCTGAGCGGCTACATTTTCCTGCACTGACTCCACTGTATCCGCAAACCAAATTAGTCCTTGAAACTTCCCCCAACCATTTGTCTACGAGAATTATGGATGTACTGGCCCCTGTCGGACTTGGACAGCGCGGACTTATTGTGGCACCTCCCAAAGCTGGGAAGACGCTTCTCCTCAAAGAAATTGCCAATAGCATTTCTACCAACAATCCCGAGATTGAGCTATTTGTCTTGTTGATTGATGAACGCCCTGAAGAAGTGACTGACATGCAGCGTTCTGTCAAAGGTGAAGTTGTGGCCTCTACATTTGATGAACTTCCTGAAAATCACATCAAAGTGGCAGAACTGGTGTTGGAGCGTGCACTGCGTCTCGTAGAACATAAAAAGGATGTTGTCATCCTGTTGGATAGCATTACACGGTTGGCTCGTGCGTACAATCTCGTCATCCCTCCTTCTGGTCGTACTTTGAGTGGGGGTATTGATCCGGCAGCATTTCACCGTCCAAAACGCTTTTTTGGCGCAGCTCGGAATGTGGAGGAAGGCGGTAGCTTGACGATTCTTGCCACAGCGCTGATTGATACAGGATCTCGTATGGACGATATTATTTACGAAGAGTTCAAAGGTACAGGCAACATGGAGCTGCATTTGGACCGCAAACTGGCAGAACGTCGTATCTTTCCTGCGATTGATATTCGTCGTTCCGGTACACGTCGTGAGGAAGTGCTGTTGAACAAGGAAGAATTAGATACGATCTGGGCTATTCGTAAAAATATGACGGAAAGCCATGACTTTGTGGAAGGCTTCCTCAAAAAACTGCGTAACAGCAAAACTAACGCTGAGTTTTTAGCCTCGTTTGATTTGACAGCACCTTCTTCCAGCGGCTCGCAAGGTAGCTCTGGTGGCCAACAACGAAGAACTACGCGTTCTACCACAGCGTCGGTTCCCGCCACAACCAATTAAACCCAAACCATGTATTTTATCTGTTCCGTAAGTAGACAGCCATTACTATTCATTTGTTAATGGCGCGTTTAATGGAACGAAAGGAGCTCCATAATGTATTTGGTGTATGCCGACGAAAAAGGCAATGTATATGATCATGCTTCTTTGTATGGGCTTGCCCGTAGTGCAGACATGATTGTTGAAATCATGGAGGATGAGCTTATTCCGTTGCCGGAAGGAGCCACACTGGTAAGCCTGCCCAGCACCCGCCCGGTCGGTATGAACCCTGAAACAGGGGAAATGGTCTCTCTTCCGGGAAATATGCAGGCAGTAGGGGCTTTGTTACCGCAAGGCTTTACACGCCTGTGTCTGCCGGGATATGTGAAGACGGACAAGGAGTATAAACTCCCCTTGTTCGGTTATTCAGCCGTTGTCTGGAAAGATGGGGCGTTTTATGTAACAGCAGAGCAGAGTGACAGTCCTTCCAAATGGAATCCCGAAAACTGTGACCGCAATCAAGTTAAATTGGGAGTTCAGCGGATGACAGAGCAGTATCCCGAAAATAGGCTGTACCAGCATTTGTCTAACTGTGCGCTGGGGTACGAATGCCTTACTTCCTCGAATACGTTCCTGAATCGCTGGGAGGGGGGAGTTCCGGTATCTTATTCTTGTAATGCGGGCTGCTTTGGTTGTATATCTGAACAGCCGGATGACAGTGGTTTTGTATCTCCTCAGACAAGAATGAACTTCCGTCCCCGCGTGGAAGAGATTGTAGAAGTTATGTTGGAACATTTGAAGACACCTGAGTCTATCATCAGTTTTGGGCAAGGTTGTGAAGGTGAGCCCTCCACTCAAGCCAAACTGATTATTGATGCGATCAAAGAAGTACGTTCCGTTACAGATATGGGATATATTAATATCAACACCAATGCGGGATTGAATGATCATATCCGGGGAATTGTGGATGCGGGTCTTGATCTCATGCGAGTAAGCACAATTAGTGCATTGGACGACCATTACAATGCGTATTACAAGCCGCGCGGATACACGCTGGCTAATGTGGAAAAGTCACTCCGTTATGCGTCCGATCAGGGAGTGTATACGTCCATCAACTATTTGATTTTCCCGGGTGTAACAGACCGGGAGGAAGAAATTGAGGCAATGATTGAATTTGCCAAACGCACTAAGCTCAAGCTGATTCAAATGCGTAATCTGAATATTGATCCTGAAAGCTATCTGGAGTTGATTCCACCGGCTCAAGGGGAGATACTTGGTATGAAGCAAATGCTTGAGATTTATCGTGAGGAACTGCCGGATGTGGTTATCGGTTCTTACACTCATGTGCCGCCGCAAGGGCTGGCACGTCCCAAATTTGCCAGAACCTAAACGGTCGGGAGTTATTTGAAACACACCGATCTTACACTGTTTTGTGTGCTAAAAAGATGTTGAAACACTTATATTCAAGTGCTATAATTTGAACATGTGTTCATACAACTCTGGGCTGATAGGACGTTCAGGGCGGAAAGAGGTGAAAGTTAATGCAACAGGCTATTCAACCGAAGTATAACGTAACTAATGTTACTTGCGCTTGCGGGAATACGTTTGAAACTGGTTCTGTAAAGGAATCTCTGCGTGTGGAGATTTGCTCCGCTTGCCATCCGTTCTTCACAGGTAAGCAGAAGTTTATTGATGCTGGTGGACGTGTGGATCGTTTCAAAAAGAAATACGGTATGTAATAAGTTGCCGCAAGAGATAAAGTTATTAGAGCCTTCTGCAATTGCAGGAGGCTCTTTTTGTCGTTATTTGCTATTTGCATTTTGTGCAACCATGAGATATACTTATTTTCACCGTGCTAGATGGGGAGGTAGCGGTGCCCTGTAACTCGCAATCCGCTATAGCGAGGTTGAATTCCTGTTAGAGGTGTTGTTGATGTGAGGCTGGTCCCTGCGCACAATGTTGACGGTTGGGTCCTCCGCAATGAGTACTTGTGAACCTGGTCAGGTCCGGAAGGAAGCAGCCATAAGCAAGTCCACTCTTGTGCCGGAGGGTTGCCTAGCCCGAGTTGTTGCTCAGGGTTGCCGCTCGGATCACAACGATCAATAACAGGTGCACGGTATATACTTAGGGATTGAAACATCTTGGCGATTATGCGAAGGTGTTTTTTTGTGCTTATAATTTGAAATGTGTCTGGTTTAGATTCGGACGGGAGTATAGTATAATGAAGTGACCATAAATGGTCATGAAAGTGAATGGGAAAGAGGGAACGCGCATTGGAACATATAGCGTTGTACCGTGCTTGGCGGCCGCAGTCTTTCAAGGACATGGTAGGACAACAGCATATTATCCAGACATTGCAGAATGCCATCCGCGAAAATCGCACGTCCCATGCCTACCTGTTCAGTGGTCCGCGAGGAACGGGTAAGACCAGTGCGGCCAAAATTTTGGCCAAGGCAATCAACTGTGAGCATGGACCTGCGCCGGAACCTTGCAACGAATGCGAAGCCTGTAAACGGATCACGGCCGGAGCGGTCATGGATGTGCAGGAGATTGACGCAGCCTCTAACCGGGGTGTTGAAGAGATTCGTGATTTGCGCGATAAAGTCAAATATGCGCCCACAGAAGTGCGGCACAAGGTTTATATCATTGATGAAGTGCACATGCTGACGACGGAAGCGTTCAATGCGCTGCTCAAGACGCTGGAAGAGCCGCCGCCACACGTAATGTTTATATTGGCTACGACAGAGCCGCATCGGATTCCCGCGACAATTATTTCACGTTGCCAGCGTTTTGACTTTCGGCGAGTATCGCTGGAGGAGCAGACAGAGCGGCTTGACCTGATATGTCAACAGGAGAACATCCAGGCTGATTTGGATGCACTGCAATATATTGCACGTCTTTCAGATGGCGGGATGCGAGATGCGGTTAGCGTTTTGGATCAGATATCCTCGTTTACTGATGGCCGGGTTACGTATCAGCAGGTGCTGGATATGACGGGCGGGATCGCATCCGAGCAATTCGGTAAATTGGCCTTGGCATTACTGAAAGAAGATGTGGGCACAGTGCTCCAATTGATCGAGAACTTTATGCAGGAAGGTAAAAGTGCGGATAAGTGTATGGAGAATCTTCTGTACTATTTCCGAGATCTGCTAATGATCAAGATGGTGCCGCAGGCGACCAAAATGACAGAGCGAGTGCTGAATCCGGAGCAGTTTAAGGAAGTGGCAGATGCTTTTACCAAGGAGCAGCTCTTTGCAATGATCGACACCCTTAATCGTTATCAAGGTGAGATGAAATATGCCGTTCAGCCCCAAACTTTATTTGAGGTAGCTCTACTGAAGTTATGCAGCATTCCGGGGGAAGCGGGAACTGCTGCTCAGCCGACTGTACAGCGCTCTGGTGCTGCTGCTGGTCAGGAAGAAGTGGCCGTGTTAAAGCGCCAGCTTGCTGAGCTGGAAAAGAAGCTGGAACGTGCAATGCAAGGTGGCTTGGCCGCTGGAGCGGGTCAGGAGGCATCTTCAGGCGGTCGCCAGGCTTCTGGTGGTCGTGCCCCTGCTCCACGTCTTTCAGCGCCAGCTAAACTTCCTTCTCAGTTGGATCGCTATATCGCTGAGAAGTCAAGCGAAGCATTCGCAGCGGTGGGGCGCAAGTGGAGCCAGATTTTGCAAGGGGTAAAAGAGGCGAAAGTTACGGTTCATGCTTGGTTTATGGATGGTGAGCCGGTTTCTGTGTTAGAGGACAGTGTGCTGGTCGCGTTTAAAAACAACATTCATCGTGAAACTACCGAAAAGCCTGCCAATAAGCAGGTCATCGAGAAGGTTTTGCATGAGCAGTTGGGTCATCCTTATCGTTTGGTAACGATGATGCAAAAGGATTGGAATGCTGCGATTGAAGGAGTTTCTGACCAGCCTGCCGAAGAATTGCAACTGGAGCCGGAGCATGATGCGCCGGGAAAGTCCAAGGAGCCCTGGATTGATGAAGCGATTCAGCTGTTCGGGGAAGACCTGGTAGTCATTAAAGAATAATGAAATGTAGATGTATACTTCATTAAAGGAGATGATTGAAATGAATAATATGAACCAAATGATGAAGCAAGTGAAAAAAATGCAGGAACAAATGCTGAAAGCCCAAGAGGAGCTTGGTGGGAAAGTAATCGAAGGTTCTTCTGGTGGCGGTGTGGTAACTGTAGAGGTAAGTGGACATAAAAAAGTGTTGTCCATCACAATCAAACCGGAAGCTGTAGATCCTGATGATGTAGAAATGCTGCAAGACCTCGTACTCACTGCAGTCAATGATGCTTTGTCCAAAGCGGATGAACTGGCTAATGATGATATGGGTAAATTTACAGGTGGTATGAAAATTCCGGGCTTGTTCTAGTCTACTCATAAAGGAGAAACACGCTATTGCATTATCCCGAGCCGATTGCAAAGCTGATTGATGCTTTTACGCGCCTGCCGGGAGTAGGCCCAAAAACAGCTGCCCGGTTGGCTTTTCACGTACTGAAAATGAAGGAAGATGATGTGATTGATTTCGCCAAAGCGCTGGTCAATGTAAAACGAAATCTTCACTTTTGTTCAGTCTGCGGCAATATTACGGACACGGACCCTTGTCGGATCTGTCAGGATAAGACGAGGGATGCTTCCGTCATTTGTGTTGTTCAGGATGCCAAGGATTTGGTGGCTATGGAGCGTACCAAGGAGTTTGATGGTTTGTACCATGTGCTTCACGGGGCAATCTCTCCGATGGAGGGGATTGGTCCTGAGGATATCAAACTCAAGGAGTTGCTGACCAGGCTCAGTGATGAACGCGTCAAGGAGTTGATTCTGGCTACGAATCCGAACATTGAAGGAGAGGCCACGGCTATGTACATTTCACGGCTAGTGCGTCCTTTTGAAATCAAGGTTACTCGTATTGCTCACGGTTTGCCTGTGGGCGGGGATTTGGAGTATGCTGACGAGGTCACCCTGTCCAAAGCGCTAGAAGGCCGCAGAGAGCTCAATTAGTAGGTGTAGTTATACGTTATAAGTTCTGAGTCTGAAATGTCCTTGGGACATCCTTGACTTGCTTAGGGAGCCGTTACGGCTCCTTTTTTATTTGCATGAATAGATGGCTTTATAGTCGTTTCTGGTTCTAAGTTTGTCCTTTGTTCAATAAGTATGAATAAGGTGGTCTTGCAGACTGTACACATAATTCAGCTTGTGAGGAGGATGAATGAATGTGGGAACGGATGAAGCAAAATTTCCGTCGTCAGGAGAATGGGAAGACAGAAGCGGAGTATCGCCAGGAATTGTTTGCTCAGATTCGAGCTTCGCATGCGGAATGGTTAAGAGCACATCGTTTATTTCATGAAGCTACGGGTAAGGATGAAATCGACTACGCCATTTTTGTTCTGGAAGCTGCGGAGCGTAAATATCAAATACATTTAAAAAGCGCAAAGCAGCAAGGGCTACATCGTTTTCACCTGCCAGCAGATGAACCGGGGTATGCCAATGATGCTGACCGGGTTCACAAACGGAGAGCGGAATGAGAGGGGTAGTATGGCTTGTCTTGATTGCCTGTGCCGGATTACTGATGTACCTAATCCTCAAAAAACGTCTGGGGATCGGTTGGTTTGTAGTATTCGGAGCGCATATGGCTCTGGCAGCTATTGCACTGTATGTTATCAATTATTCAGGGTGGATTACACAGGTGTACATTCCGATTAACCCAGTGACGATGGGAGCAGTAACGATATTAGGCTTGCCAGGAATTGCGCTTTTACTGGGATTGAAAATAATATTGTTCGGACAGGCTGTCTGAAAAACATTATTGTAGCAGTTGTTAGGGAAGGGGAGTGTGCAAAAAAAGATGGGGTTTGGTTAGTCTAATGCGGTATTGTTTTATTTTATAAATTATAGTTGACGACGAATTCTGAAATGTGATACATTAATTCTCGGCCTTTAAAGCCCGGGAATTTTTTGTGTGAGCAATGCTTAAATGAAATTGAAAAATAATTTTAAAAAAGTGTTGACTTAAATCCCGACCGTATGTTATATTAATTAAGTCGCCGCTGAGATGCGGTGGTGAAACAAAGTGAAATATAATGAAGGTTTGATCTTTGAAAACTGAACAACGAGTGAGTAAAATGATTTTGTTCGCAAAATCAAACAATGAGATATTTTATCT
>NZ_JAALFM010000175.1:0-215 GCF_011800295.1 Paenibacillus sp. EKM301P
GTTGTCGTGATGCCAGGTGAAGGCATCAAGATTCGTTTTATGTATAACACGCTCAGCTTTGATCAAGCAGGTATTGAGCGCCTGTATGGACATTTTGCGCGTCTCTTGGAGCAAATTTCGCTCAACCCGCATGTTCGGGTGGAAGAGCTGGAACTACTCACAGCAGCGGAAAAACAGCAAATTACAGCGGCCTTTAATGATACCGCTTGTGCATT
>NZ_JAALFM010000176.1:0-215 GCF_011800295.1 Paenibacillus sp. EKM301P
TCCTCTTGACCCGTGTATTTATGCAAGAGCGTGCTATACGCTGCCAGCAACACCATGTACAAGGTGGAGCCGGTTTGTGCGGCCAGCTGTTTCAACTGCTCACTGTCCTCCATACGGATCGCAAACTCAAATCGAGTCCCTTCCAGACGCTGTACAGCAGGTCTTGTAAAATCCGTTGGCATATCCAGCGCCGGGATTTCACCAGACATGGTTTT
>NZ_JAALFM010000177.1:0-215 GCF_011800295.1 Paenibacillus sp. EKM301P
TCCTCTTGACCCGTGTATTTATGCAAGAGCGTGCTATACGCTGCCAGCAACACCATGTACAAGGTGGAGCCGGTTTGCGCGGCCAGCTGTTTCAACTGCTCACTGTCCTCCATACGGATCGCAAACTCAAATCGAGTTCCTTCCAGACGCTGTACAGCAGGTCTTGTAAAATCCGTTGGCATATCCAGCGCCGGGATTTCACCAGACATGGTTTT
>NZ_JAALFM010000178.1:0-214 GCF_011800295.1 Paenibacillus sp. EKM301P
ACCTGTTGTCCTTCGACTACGCCTATCGGCCTCGCCTTAGGTCCCGACTTACCCTGAGCGGACGAACCTTCCTCAGGAACCCTTAGGCTTTCGGCGGATCTGATTCTCACAGATCTTTTCGTTACTCATACCGGCATTCTCACTTGAATGCAGTCCAGCGCTCCTTCCGGTACACCTTCAACCCGCATTCAACGCTCCCCTACCCCTGATGCAA
>NZ_JAALFM010000179.1:0-214 GCF_011800295.1 Paenibacillus sp. EKM301P
TACCGAAACGAAATTGCGTTTTAGAATATTCCTTTAAGCTGATCTTGTGTAAACAAGTGAAATAAAGGTAGCAGATAAGGAGAGATATTTTGCCTTTGGCAAAAATCACTCTTTATTAAACATTGACATTTTCTTTCGTGAAAGAAAAGTCTAGGTTAAGCTACAAAGAGCACACGGAGGATGCCTAGGCGCCAGGAGCCGACGAAGGACGTGG
>NZ_JAALFM010000180.1:0-214 GCF_011800295.1 Paenibacillus sp. EKM301P
TTGGTGGAGCCAAGCGGGATCGAACCGCTGACCTCCTGCGTGCAAGGCAGGCGCTCTCCCAGCTGAGCTATGGCCCCTCACAAGTTCCATCAAAACTGAACAAATGGAATGATGAATTATTGAAGCTTACGCTTCATATTTGAATGTTTCCATCGCAGGAAACGATTCTCCATAGAAAGGAGGTGATCCAGCCGCACCTTCCGATACGGCTACC
>NZ_JAALFM010000181.1:0-212 GCF_011800295.1 Paenibacillus sp. EKM301P
GGCTGCTGTGGATGATAGGCAATAGCTCGAACGATTTCCGCAAAATGCTGTGCCAATCGCGTCATGGTCTCCGGCTTATACAGCGCCGTGCTGTATTCCAGACTGCACAGAATACCTTCTGGCTGCTCTATGGTCTCCAAGCTCAGATCAAACTTGGCCGTATGATTGTCCAGTGGATAGGAGCTCAAGGTCAGACCTTTCAGCTCGAACTC
>NZ_JAALFM010000182.1:0-212 GCF_011800295.1 Paenibacillus sp. EKM301P
CCCGAGTCCTCCAGCATAAAGCGGATACGATCGGCCGGATATTCCGGATCAATCGGCACATAGGCTCCGCCGGCCTTGAGGATCGCATAGATGCCTACGATCATGTCCAGTGAACGGTGGACCAGAATACCCACGGGCTGATCCGGCTGAACCCCTTGCGCACGCAACGTCCGCGCTAAACGGTTGGCTCGTTCGTTCAGCTCCGCGTAGGT
>NZ_JAALFM010000183.1:0-211 GCF_011800295.1 Paenibacillus sp. EKM301P
GTTCCGATGGATACCGTGTGCTCCCCTTTTTCCAGCAGTACATTCAGCGACTCTACATCTTCAATCGTATAGGCGGTTGCATCTACGGTCGCTTCGGTCGGGCCATACACGTTCGTAATGACCGGACGATACCTGGACCATTTGTGCAGGAACACATGGACCAACTGCACGGATAAGGCTTCGCCCCCGATCAGGTAATGCTTCACATCCG
>NZ_JAALFM010000184.1:0-210 GCF_011800295.1 Paenibacillus sp. EKM301P
AAACTGGATACCGAAACGAAATTGCGTTTTAGAATATTCCTTTAAGCTGATCTTGTGTAAACAAGTGAAATAAAGGTGGCAAATAAGGAAAGATATTTTGCCTTTGGCAAAAATCACTCTTTATTGAACATCGACATTTTCTTTCTCTGAAAGAAAAGTCTAGGTTAAGCTACAAAGAGCACACGGAGGATGCCTAGGCGCCAGGAGCCG
>NZ_JAALFM010000019.1:0-59570 GCF_011800295.1 Paenibacillus sp. EKM301P
GCATGCTCATTTTAACTATACCACATGATTTAGAATCACTTTACTGGTAATCTTGACAAGCTATTAGCTGGTATAGCCTAATGAAGCAACGTCAATCTAATACTTTATTTTTTAGTCTAGAACTTTATTTTCTTTTGAAAATAGCGGCAGTATGGACTTAAGGTTACTCCATGCTGCCGCTATTTTTTTGTTTCTGGAATGAAAATGCCTAACTTAGTTACGAACAAAGCGTGTTATTTCTGGTGATGTTTTCGGTATTCGGATGGGGTCAATTTGTTGACCGTTTTGAACATCTTGGAGAATAGGAGTACATCTTTATACCCTACAGACCGAGCAATATCTCCGATTTTAAGGGAAGTATTTTTTAATAGGGAGCATGATTTTTCAATCCTCAAATGCAATAAAAATTCCTGCGGTGACTTATTGAGTTGCTGTTTGAATAAACGATGCAAATACGAACGGTCAATTGAAATGTACTTGGCAATGTCACTTACGGTAATGAAATGTGAATAGTTTTGCTGAATAAAGAGAAGCGCTTCTTTAATATACCGCTGCTGTCTTACCTCATTGTTGACTTCCTGATTAGGATAAAGTTCAAACATCAGATATAGAAATTCATACAACTTGGATGCAAGCAGCAGGTCTTTGTTGGATTTCAGCGTAGAAGAAACGACGATGCTCTCCATACAGAGGGCAAGGCTGCCCTCGGCTTCGAACTGGAAAATGGGATTATCCCTATTGATACAGGTTCGGCTTAGATATTCTTTGGCTTGCACCCCATTAAAACCGATCCAGGCATATTCCCACGGGTCGACTTCATCCGCTTCGTAGTAAATTAAAACCTTCGGCTCAATAAAGAAAGCATCGTTTTTCTCCAAATGATAGATTTTATCGTTGACTTTAAAGATCCCTTTTCCTTTTAAAATAAAATGCACCATATACCCGCTTCGAATGGCTGGACCATAAGAGTGTTTGCTGGTACAGCTTTCTTTGCCACATGTGTATAAATTAAGATCCAGGTTGTTATAGGAATGATTGGAAAAATGCGAACTCATTTGGTTTCACCTCTTAATTCATCTCTGCATATTATCACACCGTTTCATATAGAGTCTACATTATTCCATATAATTATTAAAACTATTCAATTATTATTAGGGTGTAAGAAACAAGGAAACAACATAATTTATATTTTTTGAAAATATTACTATTGGCGCTACAAGGGGGTTACTATGGCTATATACATTGATAAAGAGAAGCTTTTATTCCATTTACAAGGCAGCAATACGAGTTATGTCATGCAGGTTATACGTGATGGTTATTTAGCTCATCTGTATTGGGGGAAGAGAATTCAGACCTATCGGGGGAGCAACAAAATCATCTTCATGGATAGAGGATTTTCACCTAATCCCGATGGGGCGGATCGAGCCTTTTCACTGGATACCATCCCACAGGAATACCCGTCATTTGGAAATAGTGACTTCAGGATTCCTGCGTATCAGCTTCAATTGGAGAATGGTTCTACAGTGACAGATTTTCGGTATAAAGAACATCGGGTTTACCAAGGCAAACCAAAATTGAAAGGGCTTCCTTCTACGTATGCGGAGGATGATGGCGAAGTAGAAACACTGGAAATCATCCTTGAAGACCCATTAATTGATGTAAGGGTTGTACTATCCTATAGCCTATATCAAAAAGGGGATGTCATTACCCGTTCAGTCCGTTTCGATAATGAAGGTCAGCAGCAGCTAAAGTTGCTTAGAGCATTAAGTGCTAGTGTGGATTTTCGTGATGATGAGTACGAACTCATTACCTTGTACGGTGCGCATAATAATGAAAAAAATATAGCAAGACGAAAAATTTTACCCGGGATTCAAATGGTAGACAGCTGCCGCGGAGCCAGCAGCCCTCAACAAGCACCCTTTATGGCACTTGTAAGGGAAGGAACAGATGAAGAACAGGGCGAAGTGTACGCCTTTAATCTGGTGTACAGCGGGAACTTTACGGCCCAGACTCAGGTTGATTCCTATCGGAACACTAGAGTTACGATGGGGATTAATCCTTTTGATTTTACATGGTTGCTTGAACCAGAGGAATCCTTCCAAACGCCAGAAGTCGTCATGGTATACACCGAAAATGGCTTGGGTGGTATGTCGAGAATTTATCATGATTTATACAGGAACAGATTATGTCGTGGACCATTTCGTGACAAGGAGCGGCCGATCCTGATTAATAACTGGGAAGCCACCTATTTTGACTTTGATGCCGACAAGATTGAGCAGTTGGCCAAGGAAGCTCAAAGTGTAGGAGTGGAGCTGTTTGTATTGGATGATGGATGGTTTGGAAAGCGTGATGATGACAATACTTCATTAGGCGATTGGGTGGTGGATCGTCGCAAACTTCCAGATGGCTTGCCGGATCTTGCCAACCGCATTCGAAATTTGGGTATGGAGTTTGGCTTGTGGTTTGAACCTGAAATGGTATCCATAGACAGCGATTTATACAGAAAGCATCCCGATTGGTGTATCCATGTCCCTGATCGTCCGTATACGTTGGGCAGAAATCAGCTTATGTTGGATTTATCGAGGAAGGAAGTGTGTGAGTACATCGTTAAGTCGGTTTCCGACATTTTATCGGATGTTCCAATTACTTATGTGAAATGGGACATGAATCGTCACATGACAGATGTGGGTTCGGCCGCTTTACCACCTGAAAGACAAAGGGAGACGGCGCATCGTTATATTCTGGGGCTCTACAGTGTTATGGAAGAGCTTACATCGAAGTTTCCTCATGTCTTATTCGAGAGCTGCTCTAGTGGAGGAGGCCGTTTTGATGCCGGTATGCTCTATTACATGCCTCAGACCTGGACAAGTGATAATACGGATGCCATTTGCCGACTGAAAATTCAATGGGGAACAAGTCTTGTCTACCCTCCGATTACGATGGGCGCACACGTCTCCACGGTACCTAACCATCAAGTGGGCAGAATAACTCCATTGGAGACCAGAGGTTATGTCGCCATGGCCGGGAATTTAGGATATGAGCTGGATCTGACGGTATTAACCGTTGAAGAAAAAGAAGTGGTAAAACAACAGATAGCTCTGTATAAAGAAATGAGATCGCTCATTCAGTTTGGAAAGTTTTACAGAATTATTAATCCATTTGATGAAAATGAAGCCGCATGGAGCTTTGTGTCAGAGGATCAAACGGAAATGGCGGCCAGCTATTTCAAGGTTTTATCCCAACCGGCTGCTGCGATTAAAACGTTAAAATTCAAAGGTCTGAATCCAGACTACGTTTACAGAAATATAGAAACGGGTGAGCTGTTCGGTGGTGATGAATTAATGCATGTTGGCATAACGCTTGCCAGGGTGAAGCAGGACTTTTTAGGCATGTTCTGGAGATTTGTTAAAGAGGACATCTGATTCAGCTAGAGGAGGTTTTACTAGATGGAAGCAAAAGAAAAGCAGTATAAGCAAATATCTCAAGAAATTTTAAAATATATCGGTGGTGAAGAGAACATTATCGGTGTGGCCCATTGTGCCACAAGACTAAGAATTGTCCTTGAGGACAATGAAAAAGCGGAATTAAAGAAGATTGAAGATATTGATCTGGTTAAAGGTGTTTTCATAGCAGGGGATCAACTGCAGATCATTTTTGGAGCAGGGTTGGTCAATAATATCTATGCTGTGTTCTCCAAACTGACTGGAACGGAAGATATGTCATTAAGTGATGTCAAATCGAAGTCCGCACAAAAGCAAAATCCTTTTCAGAAAGCGATTAAATCCCTGTCAGATGTCTTCATTGAGATCATGCCTGGAATTCTTGCCGCCGCATTGTTAATGGGGATAACCGGTCTTCTAGGTCAAAAGGGGCTATTCGGCCCTAAATCGATTGTGGAGATGTATCCAATTTTCCAAGGGATCAATCGCTTTGTTCAGATCGTTTCCACAGGGATTTTCACCATCCTCCCGCTGCTTGTTGTGTATTCTGCAACCAAGAGATACGGTGGTCGTCCAATTCTCGGGCTTGTGCTAGGTGCGATTATGCTTCATCCGGCCTTGGCGGATGCTTTTGAGGTAGCTAAAGGAAGCCAAAATCCGGAATCGATCAGTCTTTTCGGGCTTCCCGTACAGTTGGTTGGCTTCCAGGGCGGTATTATTATTGCTCTAATGATGGGATATGTGGTAGCCAAGTTGGATCAGTTTTTTAACAAAAAGGTTCCAGACATGATTAAACTATTTTTGGCCCCTTTGCTGACGGTCTTTGTTTCTTCCCTGCTTCTGTTTACCATTATCGGTCCTCTTGGGAGAGAGTTGGCCAGTCTGGTGACTGTTTCGTTGCTCTGGATGACGCAAAACCTAGGGATATTCGGCTTTATGTTTTTTGCAGGTATTCAGCAGATCATCGTTATTACGGGTTTGCACCATGTTATGGGCGCGGTAGAAGCACAGTTGTTAACCGATACAGGCAGAAATTTTATCAATCCATTGGCATCGGTAGCTTTGATGGCTCAAGGGGGCGCCGTTTTGGGGTATGTTCTTTTGAATCGCAAAGACACCAAGGTTAAAGAACTGGGTTACTCTGCATTCGGGTCTGTACTTTTTGGAATCTCGGAACCAGCCATCTTCGGGGTCACTTTAAAGTATAAATTCCCTTTAATTGCTGGTTGCCTTGGAGGAATGGTTGCAGGGGCATATGTATATTTAAGCAAGCTGACAGCCATAGGATTCGGAACCACGGCTCTTCCTGGCTTTGCAATTGCAGCATCAGATAACCACGGTCATATCAATTATCTTGTCGCTCATCTGATTGCCCTGTTATGCGGAGCATTATTTACATTGGCTTACGGTATGATCAAGAGCAAGAGGTCAAAAGTAATATCTTAAGGAATGAATCGAAGTTTATGAATAAAAAGGAGTAGAAAGAGCTTGCAGGCTCTTTCTACTCCTTTTTATTTGCGGATATCGTACTTATATGGAGGGATCGCTCTCAATCAGCCCTTTGCCGATCACATTGGCTGATACCGGAGGCTTGCCAAGCTCGCGCGACCATACGGATAACTGCCCGATATGATGAATCTGGTGGGCAATGACATGGCGCATTACCTCACCCCAGGCATCAATCGCAATTCTGCCGTCCGGGAGGTGATCTTCAAACCTTTTTCGTTCCAGACCTTCATGCCAGGCGAGTACGAACGGCTCTACATCGAGTCGAAACTTTGCATCCAGCACGCGGACTTTATTCAGCGTATTATACTGAGAGAAGTCTTCCTGAAAATCAGGTTTGCCTTGAATGATTTGAATCCAGCTCCATTCTACATCAACGATATGAAAGAGCGTTTTTAGAATTCCGCCAACCCCGCCGATGCGTTCTTTCAGCAGTTCCTCCTGCGGCACCTCTTCACACCAGCGGTACCATTGTTCCCGAATCATCCAATTGTAACGAAAAAAAGTCTGCATCCATTACCCTCCAGGGACTGTAATAAAAAATGGTTTCCACCAGTTTACCACAGAATGCCAAAAGGGCTGTCTCATTCGTAGAAAATCTACTTTTGAGACAGCCCTCGTGATTCAGGATAAGAATGTTGCTACTGGCTTATTTCTTTGCAGCTGCGTAACGTTTGTTGACTTCATCCCAGTTGATTACATTGTAGAAAGCTGCAATGTAGTCTGGGCGTTTGTTTTGATATTTCAGGTAGTAAGCATGCTCCCAAACATCCAATCCAAGCACCGGAGTCAGACCTTCGAACAGCGGGCTATCTTGGTTTGGAGTGCTAGTGATCGCCAATTTGCCGTCTTTGCCGACAACCAGCCAAGCCCAGCCGCTACCAAAACGAGTTGTAGCTGCTTTAGTGAAGTCTTCTTTAAATTTGTCATAGCCGCCCAGTTCGTTGTTGATGGCTTCAGCAATTGCACCTGTTGGCTGTCCACCGCCGTTAGGAGCGATAACTTCCCAGAACAGGCTGTGGTTGTGGTGTCCACCACCGTTATTGCGAACCGCAGTGCGGATGCTTTCAGGAACGCTGTCCAGATTGGAGATCAGATCCTCCAGGCTTTTGCTTTGCAGTTCAGGAGCGCTCTCCAGAGCTGCATTTAAGTTCGTAACATATGTGTTATGGTGACGATCATGGTGAATTTCCATTGTCAGTGCATCAAAGTGTGGTTCCAGTGCGTCTTTTGCGTAAGGAAGTTCTGGTAATTGAAATGCCATAATAAAATCCCTCCTGGTTATATGGTTGGGTAAGTGTTCCTATGTAATAATACCCTCGATAGTTATATTAAACCGCATTCGGCCTATTTTTTCAACATTTTTGTTTGTAAAATACCAAACTGAGCAATAGGGCCTGGTAGCTAGCATGTCCAAAAACCCGATTGGAATACGTAATACATAGGTAATAAGAGGTAAATTTGCCCCTTAAAAATGTAAACGCTTTATATACAGCGCTTACATGAGAAAAAAGGATGTATTCCGTCAAAAAGTATGGTTTAATGGTCAAGGAAGCAGAATTTTGGGCTTTTTTGTCGTCTGCTATAAGCTGTCATGTCTATGACATGACGAACTTGAGGGCACACACCCTTTTCCTGTTCTTCATTTCATATATAGCAGATCGTATGCATTTTTATCATAATGCCTTGTGATTAACACCATGATAAGCGCTTTATGGATTTATGTAAAAATGACGGTGCTGTCTCAATTTTTTTATTATGCTTACGAAAAGGGAGATATTACTTATGCACGTTCGTTCCTTTCAATTAAGTGATGTGAATTCAGTAACGGAACTCATGCAAATTGCCTTGTCAGAGGAGTGCTACAAAGAGACGGTGGGTGCTTTTGCCCGTCAGCTTTCGTGGGATTCCGGTTTGATCGTCGTTGCCGAAGAAGAGGGAGAGATCGTTGGTGCCCTGATTGGCACGATTGATCAGAATCATGGTTGTTATTATCGTATTGCTATTCACCCGGATCATCGTCGGATGGGAATCGGGAAATCGCTTGTGGAGTCCATGGAGCAGCGTTTTCAGCAACGTAAGGTTAGCCGTATTTGGGTAGCAGGGGACAAGCATAACAGTGCGGCCATGCCGTTGTACGAAGCTATGGGCTACGGAGCAAGCCAGATTTTACAGGCGTTTCAGAAGCTGAGTATTTTGGCACCTCATTAATCGGTATTCGATATACAGAAACGAAGTATAATATTTACATTTAGAGCATATCTGAGTAACCGTTGCAATCGGGTACGGGATATGCTTTTCTATTTATAACAGGGTTGAGGAGGTTAATTATGGACGCTTTGGCTCCTTCGTCAGACCCGCTTCCTTCACCGGAAACGTCCAAACAGGCAGGTCGCTCTGGTTACATCCGCGATTGGTTAGTCACTCTGCTGATCGCGATGGTTGTCTTACTGCTTCTGAACCTGTTTGTATTTAACTTGTCTACGGTCAGAGGACATTCGATGCAGCCGACGCTAATGGAAAGCCAGCATTTGTTCGTTAACAAGCTGGTTTATAATTTTCATGATCCGGGAAGAGGGGACATTGTGATTTTAAAAGATCCCGATTCCAAACTGTCCAGCCCAAGATTTTTAGTGAAAAGAGTCATAGGTATTCCCGGAGATGTCATTCGGATTGAGCATAATCATTTATATGTAAACGGTGAGCTGCTAAATGAACCGTACACCAACTCGGACGTGGAGGATGGTGATTACGGTCCTTTTACGGTGGAGCCAGAACACTTCTTTGTCATGGGAGATAATCGCCATACGGCTGCAAGCAAGGATAGCCGGTACTTTGGCAGCGTTAAGTCTGAAGATTTACTGGGACGTGCAGAGTTTATATTTTGGCCGATCTCGGAGTGGAAGTGGCTATAGAGCAGTTATGAGTCTGAAATCAATGCGGAATACGTGCGACCCGATCAGAGCTACAACGGATCAGCGATTCCCAATCAGGAAAGGAAGAGGACGATGAAAGAAGTGATGGTTTATACCGACGGTGCTTGTTCGGGGAACCCGGGCCCAGGGGGCTGGGGGATTGTTTTGCTGTATGGAGAGCATCGTAAGGAGCTGTCGGGTGCCGAAAAGATGACGACAAACAACCGCATGGAGATCAAGTCGGTGATTGAAGCGCTGAAGCTGCTCAAGGAGCCGTGCCGTGTAAAAGTACACAGTGACTCTGCCTATGTCGTCAATTGCTTCAAACAAGGCTGGATTAAGAATTGGCTCCGTAATGGCTGGCGCAACAGTAAAAATCAGCCGGTGGAGAACAAGGAACTTTGGGAAGAACTATGGGCACTAATGGGTAAGCATGAGGTTGAATATGTGAAGGTGAAGGGCCACAGTGACAACGAACTGAATAATCGCTGTGATTTTCTGGCGACGAGTGCTGTTAAAAATTTACGGTAGCATCTGCTGCTATTTTCTGTTGAAATTTGAGATAGGAGAATGATACATCATTCTCCTATCTGTCACGAAGAATTGTGAAAGAGAGGTGAGTATCGGATGCAACGCGAACTAACTCGGACGGCGACCGGAACGGCTTCGACTTGGGCTTCGCTCAAGCAGGAAATTATTGAGGCAGCTCCAGGGCTGGGGATTGATTCCATCGGGTTCGCATCCGCCGATCCCTTTCTGTCTCTGAAAGCTATATTGGAAGAGCACCGTGCTAAAGGCTATGAATCCGGCTTTGAGGAGCCTGATATTGATAAGCGTATCTATCCAGAGCTGTATGGCTCGCAGCCCGCATCCCTGATTGCCATTGCGGTGGCGTATCCTTCGAAAATGAAGGACCCGCCGAAGTCGGACAAGGGCAAATACCGTGGTATTATGGCGCGTTCAGCCTGGGGCAAAGATTATCATCTGGTACTGCGCGAAGCGATGGAAAAGCTTGAGGCTTTTATAAGTGAGCGGGTACCTGATGCACTGTTGAAAAACATGGTGGATACCGGAGAATTGTCGGACCGAGCCGTTGCGGAACGCGCAGGAATTGGCTTTAGCGGCAAAAATACGATGATGATTTCACCGACACTGGGGTCATGGATTTATCTTGGGGAGCTGTTGACGAACATTCCCTTCCAGCCCGATGAACCGGTTACGGATGGTTGCGGAGAGTGCACCAAATGTTTGGATGCATGTCCTACCGGTGCGCTTGTAGGTCCGGGACAGCTGAATGCCCAGCGGTGTGTATCCTTTTTAACGCAAACCAAGGGCTTTTTGGACGAGGAGTTTATGCTGAAAATAGGGAATCGGCTGTATGGATGTGATACGTGCCAAATCGTATGTCCCAAAAATCGAGGCCTTAACTGGGATCATCATCCCGAGCTTACACCCGATCCTGAAATTGTAAAGCCGTTGCTGTTACCATTACTGGATTTGAGCAATCGCGAATTCAAAGACCGGTTTGGTCAAAGTGCAGCGGCTTGGCGGGGGAAGAAGCCGATTCAACGCAATGCAGTCATTGGTCTTGGAAATTTCAAGGATGTTAGCGCGGTGCCCAAATTGACGGAGGTTTTATTGGATGATCCGCGTCCCGAGCTGCGAGGCACGGCGGCGTGGGCTTTGAGTCGAATAGGAGGGGAAAACGCTATGACAGCGATCAAGCAAGCATCAGAGAAGGAACAACATGAGCAAGTACGCGAAATGATCGCGCAGGCGCATTCCAAGCTAGCGGAACAAGAGCAGGCAGAGCAGCAAACTTCTGCTGAATTAAAGACGGAGGATTCACAGGGTCCAACTAAGATTTATTATGACGAAATGGAGACGCCTGTGGGCACTCTGACGCTGTGTGCTACGGATCGAGGGCTATGCCGAATTGACTATGGCTCTTTTTATGCGAAGGAAGCATTGCTTCAGCAATGGGCCCGGACATGGGTCGGGGAATATGTCTATGTACAGGAGCCGGAAAAGCTGCGCGAAGCTGCAGAACAACTGCGTGAATATTTTGCGGGAGAACGACGGGAATTCAGTATAGCCTATGATTTGAGAGGCACTCCTTTTCAAGAGCAGGTATGGCGCGCACTGCAAAATATTCCGTACGGACAAAGTGTGTCCTATCAAGATATTGCAGAATCGATTGGACGAGCCAAGGCGATACGTGCTGTCGGCGAAGCCAATAACAAAAATCCATTGCCTATCCTGTTTCCATGCCACCGTGTATCGGGTGCAAATGGTAGTTTGGTTGGCTATGCCGGAGGCTTGCCAGTCAAAATGAAGCTGCTGGATTTGGAGAAGGAATAAGGACATATGTTTGCAAAAAGTAATTTGCTAGCTGTCCCATGTTTTGCTATGATAGGTTCGTGTAATTCAAGATGTCTCATATAAATATACAGAGGTGACGACTTCGTGGTGTGGAATATTGTCATTCCGATTATTACCCTGATTGTTGGCTTGGTCGGGGGATTTTTCATCGGTGCTTATTATCTTCGCAAACAGCTTGAAAAGATGCAGAACGACCCTGAAACGCTGCAAAAAATGGCCAAACAGATGGGCTACAACCTGAATGGGAAACAAATGCAAAAAGCCCAGCAGATGATGAAGAACCAACAGTTCTCCAAAAATCAGCCTGGTGCGCGTAAAAATCAGGGCCGTCGGAAATAATGAGCAACGTGAGCACGGATGCCGCATGAGGTTGCTGCATAGAGGAGGATTACTGTGGCTGGCGTAAAAGATTATATTAACCGCAAAGCTGCGGATAACCGGGATAAAATCGAATACCATGTGGAGCAGATTTTAAAACTGATCGGTGAGGACCCCAAGCGTGAAGGTTTGTTGGAAACACCGGCACGCGTTGCGCGCATGTATGAGGAAATATTTGCGGGTTATGAGGTTGATCCACGGGATGCGCTGGGTGTGACATTTGACGAGAATCACGAGGAGCTTGTAATCGTGAAGGATATTGTCTACTACAGTCAGTGTGAACACCATATGGCTCCTTTCTTCGGAAAAGTGCATATCGGCTATGTACCCAGTGGCAAAATTGTAGGACTAAGCAAGCTAGCCCGTTTGGTGGAGGCGGTGACCCGCCGATTGCAGGTACAGGAGCGTATTACCTCGCAGATCGCTGATATTCTAAATGAAGCGGTCTCCGCTCACGGAGTTATGGTGGTCGTGGAAGGCGAACACTTGTGCATGTGTGCCAGAGGTGTCAAAAAGCCTGGCAGCAAAACGGTAACGTCCGCCGTACGCGGTACGTTCCGTGATAATGCAGCACAACGCGCAGAGTTCTTGTCCCTGATCAAGGAATAATTGAACAGAATGCAATGGTTAGTGATAAAAAAAGGGTGGTTTACGCATAGGCGTAGCCGCCTTTTTTTGTTAACATCGGTAATAGTGACAATGGGATAGCTACTGTGAAGAAGATGAAATAAAAAAATAGCAGCATGCTGCCTTGAAAATTACGATTAGCCTATGGATAACAGTTATTTTTAAGATAGGGGATAACGTATGGATCATTTACATAGCTCAACAGAAACAACAACAGCATTGCCTGAGTTGCAATGGTTGGAAGCGCCACTGATGACTACTCAGGAAGACGTATTGTTTCCGCTGGCTTGGGAGGAGCTGGCTTGTCGGCAAGTAGGGAAAGGAGCTGCGCCCATTTTGCATGTATGGCGGCATCCGGCAGCGCTTGTGATTGGTCACCGGGATCGCAGGCTTCCCAACGCTCCACAGGCGATGGAGCGAGTGCGTAGTTCAGGAACGTCGGTATGCGTGCGTCCTTCAGGCGGAGCAGCCGTCATGCTGGACAGAGGGGTACTGAACCTGTCCTTGATCCTGCCGAATCCGCAGCGGGCCATCAGCCTGCATGAGGATTTTCGGCTCATGGCAGGGCTGATTGCCGATGCGCTGGCCCCGTGGTCTGCCGAGGCGCAGACTGGAGAAATCATCGGGTCCTTCTGTCCCGGGGATTACGATGTGAGTGTCCGAGGACGCAAGTTTTGCGGCATTGCGCAGCGGCGTCAAGCCAAGGCGTATATCATCACGGCCTTTGTGATGATTGAGGGCCACGGAGCAGAGCGCGCACAGGCGGTGCAGCAGTTTTATCGGGAGGCAGCCGGGGATACACCGGCAGGCGTGCAGCAGCCGGATTATCCCCGGGTTAATCCGGCAACGATGGGCAGCCTGGCAGAGCTGGCCGGAGTGCCGTCTGTCGAGGCGTACACAGCATCGCTACGCCGTGTAGTCGAGAGTCGGGCGGCCATTTTGCCTGCCGATGGCTCGCTGGTGCAACTGGAAGGATTGGCAGAACAGATGGCAGCGCTCAGAGAGCGGTACGATTTGCAGGTGTAGTTTATTTTAGTTTAGAATGGTTGCCATCTCAGCTTGGAGGCTTGAGCGTAGCGCGCTTCCACCTCAGGCCAGTTGACGACATGCCACCAATCTTCGATGTATTTATTGCGTTCAGCCTGATGCTTTAAGTAATATGCGTGTTCCCACACATCGATCGCCAGCAGCGGAATAGATTCCCATTGAGTCAGGTTCTGGTGCTTTTCGGCCTGCAAAATTTCAAGCCGCCCGGCGCGCGGACTCCACACCAGAATGGCCCAGCCGCCGCCCTCGACCTTTTCGGCTGCCGAACTAAATTGCTTTTTGAAGGCATCGTAGCTGCCAAAATCCTTTTTAATCTGTTCAGCCAGCGGTCCGCTTGGGTTTCCACCGCCTTGAGGGCTCATGATCGTCCAAAAAAGAGTATGCAGATAATGACCTGCACCGTTAAATGCCAGTTCACGTTCCCAATGCTTTACGAGGTCAAAATCACCTGTTTTTCGGGCTTCTTCCAGTTTCTTTTCCGCTTTATTCAGATCATTCACATAGCTCAAATGATGCTTGTCATGGTGAATACGCATCGTTTTTTCATCAATGTACGGTTCAAGCGCATTATAAGGGTAGGGAAGCGGAGGGAGCCGATGTCCGCCAATAGGGACCGGGCGACCGATTAAGGACTTTTCTGCTGGCGAAGGTTGAGCCTGGCCGGACTGGACGCCTTTAGTAGCCCCAGAACCCTCTCCTCTCATGCCGGCATGCCGCTCTCGAAACGCTTGCTCCGGGTAATCCTCACCCTCTGCCGCTACATGATACAGCCCAGCGGCTCGCGCGATGGAGCCGGGCTCTTGAAAGGGAGTGGTTGAGATCAGGAAATATTGACTTTCATGTGCTGCGTGTATTACAACTCCGGCGGATTTTGGCTGTTGACGCAATGCATGACTGTGTTCAGTCAGCAAACCTAGCTGCCGTACATATTCTTGTGATTGACGGTTCGCGGTTTGCAGCAAATCGTCCAATCGACGATTTAATTCCTGTGAGGCAGGCTGTGAATTCAAGCCTGATTCAGACAACGATTTCTCTCCAGTCGCTGATGCGTCTGATCCCCTTGAATGTGCTGATGATTCATCCAGCTGGTGTGTATGTGCTTGAGGAACAGACGACTCTTTTTTCCATTGATGCTGCCATGCCTGTTCTGCCGGATCAAGCGCGCTCCGTTGCTCTTCGAGCAGCTCGATGGCGGTGCGTTCCGTTTGTTCAAATACGGTTCGCCAATCATCCAGCAGCCGCACATAAGCAGGCTCTAGCCCTTCAGTAGCAGATTTAATCACTTCCACGTGCCAACTTTCCTGCTGCTTCCAATGACGAATTTCCTCCAGCACACGTAAGGGCAGGAAAGACCCATAAGTACTCAGCATTCGTTTTTACCTCCCGTATCCCACTATGGCTATCCGGCAGATCTAGCAGATCTGTCCTGGATGCATATGTACCCAGTATATTCGCCGTCTCACCGTGAATATGTCTATGAACTTCCTTCATCAGGTTATACCTGTTGCGCAGAACAGTAATTACTCATGGAAAATAAAAAAAGAAGCCCGTCTACGGCACGGGTTAAGTGTCCATAGGCAGGCTTCTTTAAGGCGATGATTACTTGTTTTGAAAATAATTTCTTACTTCGTAGTCGTTTGTTTATGGGCAGCAGCAGTGGTTTTCTTGTCCTCCAGCTCCTGCACACTGCTTAGAAATGTCGATACCCGTCGCAAATATTCACGAGGATGCTCTCTGAAAATAAGCTCATGTATCCCGTTTTTGACAATCCATACACTGGAAAGCGGGTTGGTTTGATTGGCAGCAAGCTTTTCCGCAATGGGGTAAGGAGCCTTTTCATCCTGTGTACCATGCACAAACATGATTGGAAACGGATAGTTCTCCTTTTTAACCTCTTGATATGGAATCTGATGCAAGCTGGTGCCGTTTAAGACTGGAAACAGCAACTCCAAAATTTCCAAAGACGGATGTCTCGGCAGATTAATTTGATTGTGAATGTTATGGTACAGTGTATCTGGCTCCAGCAGGAAGGTACTGTCCAAAATCATTGCGTCCACATCCTTGGTTTGCAAGCCCGCCTGAAGAGCGGTTCCTGCTCCCATAGAAAAGCCCCATACGATAATTTCCGACGAGCCGCGTTGCTTCGCAAGCTGAATCGCTCCAAGAAGCTGCTGGGATTCCGCCTTACCTCCGGTTGCGACGGCCTTGCTGTTTTGTGACGCGAATCCATAATCAAACATGACCACATTAAAGTTCAGACTGTGGGCATAATGCGCCAGATCATACATAGGAATCCAGCTTTCTTCGCGATTAGCCCCGTAACCATGACTGAAAATAATGGTTTTCCGCGATTGATCCGCCGGGATATACCAGCCTTGTACGATACGGCTACCATCCTTGGCTGGGAAGCTGACATCTTCATAAGGCATGCCTTTGGCCTGCATCGGATTAGAGTACAAGGGTGCGACGGTGGGATTCGTAAGCACCCAGGCGATGTAAGCATGCAAGGCAATAAAGCAAAACAACAGAAAAAATACGACCGACAGCAGCAGAGCAATCACAACGTGCTTGAACCGCAGCATACGGGGATTAAAGAGTGGGGTGGACGGCTCCTGAACAGCGGTCTGTAGCTGAGCGTTGCGCTGGGATGTCGAAATCATGTAAGAGCCTCCTTATATAAAATTGATCTTCGAATCATAAAATTTAGGTATAATTCCACTTGAAAATAGTAGGGTATGTCCGTATAGATACCTATTATCGTATGATGGCTATTATCCAAAGTCAACGCCTGAACCGGAAAAGTAAAAATGATGCAAAGAATTGTCGATGTTTGTTCTTGTTCTGTAATATGGTTGTCACAAAAACATCGGTTTACAGTAGCCGCGACTATTCTATATAATTTATGTAACCATGTTTCATAGTGTGAAACGAATATGGATACAAGAGGAGCGGTTCACGATGGAAGACCGTAAATTAACCGTCCGCGCTGTAGAGCGTGCACTTGATATACTGCTGTGTTTTACCGCAGAATCTGATCTTGGTCTAACGGAGATTGCCTCCCAAATTGGTCTACATAAAAGCACTGTTCATCGTCTTTTGACTACGCTGGAGGATCGGGGATTTGTCGTTCGGAATGCCGAAACGGAAAAATATAGGCTTGGTTTTCGCATATGGGAGCTGTCCACGCATCTGTCCCAAAGCGATGAGCCGGCGGTGTTGTTACAGCCTGCAATGGAAGGACTGCGTGATCGCTTAGGGGAAACGGTCAGCTTGTACCTGCGGGATGGAAGCATGCGTATTCGCATACAAGCCGTGCAGAGCAATCAGGCGATCCGCAGGGTTGCGCCTGTGGGTGCGCGTATGCCGCTGGCTGTGGGAGCCTCCAGCAAGGTGCTGGCGGCCTTTATGCCACCGCAGGAGCTGGAGGTATTGCTAAGCAGTGAAGAATGGCCACCTTCGGTAGACCCGGAGGTTTATAAAGCCCAGCTGCAGGACATTCGTGAGAAGGGCTATGCGACCAGCTATGAAGAACGTGAGCCAGGAGCTGCGGCTGTGGCCGCGCCTATTGTGAACCGAAAGGGACAGGTCACGGCGGCTTTATCTGTATCCGGCCCGGTCAGTCGACTTGCGCCCGAGACGCTGCATGAGTTTGCACCGATTTTGATCGAAGCAGCCAAGGAAATGGGGCTTATGCTTCCGTGACAGTAATCAATACAAAAGGAAATCATACAAGGGTTGCCAAAGCTATAAATTTAAAGTAGTCTGATAGAGATGGCGGGATGTTTGTTATAGCCGCCAATTCATGTGAATAGAAATTATCACAGTTACTGGGGGAGCCTGTAATGCGGGCTGAGATGGAATCAGGCAAGATTCCGGACCCTTTGCACCTGATCTGGATCATACCAGCGTAGGGAAGTAATCGGCCATTGAAATGTATACGCAGCTGCTGTCTACGGCCGCGCATTGGAATATGATTATTCCACGTGCGATCGGTTTGGATAGCTGTCTCGTTTGATTAGCCGGTTCCCTAGGGAACCGGCTTTTTTGCATAGATCAGCGCCACCCTGGGAATGGTTCCGGATCGGTGTGTCATTTCAACGATACGGGAGGAATGGATCATGAAACCGACAGAAACAAAAGGAACAAAAGAAACAGGAATGAAATCAGCAGATGCAGGATTGGCGGGAATAATAGAAGTAGAGGGAGAGAAGGCCAAAGCGGAGCAAGCCAGTGGGCTAAAGCCCTTTCCGGGGAGCCGTAAGGTGTATATTCAAGGTTCTCGGCCGGATATTGCTGTGCCTGAGCGTGAAATCGCGCTACAACCCACACATACGCCGCAGGGCACCGAGCATCATGAGCCACTGCGTGTGTATGATACCAGCGGTCCGATGACGGACGAAGCCTACCAGGTCGATATCCGTCAGGGATTGCCACCATTACGGCGAGCTTGGGCACTGGAACGGGGGGATGTGGAGGCTTATGAGGGCCGCGCCGTCAAGCCGGAGGATAATGGACTGAAACCCGGCTCCAAACGGGAGACAGTGGAATTTCCCGGCGTGACCAACCGTCCGCTACGGGCTTCGCAAGGGCGTACTGTGACGCAAATGCACTATGCGCGGCAAGGGATCATTACGCCTGAAATGGAATTTGCGGCGATCCGCGAAGGTGTAGAGCCCGAGTTTGTACGACAGGAGCTGGCGGCTGGACGAGCTATTTTACCTTCAAATATCAATCACCCGGAAAGCGAGCCCATGGTCATTGGACGCCATTTTCACGTAAAGATCAATGCGAACATTGGGAATTCCGCAGTTACGTCCTCCATCGAGGAAGAAGTGGAGAAGATGACCTGGGCTGTGCGCTGGGGCTCAGACACCGTCATGGACCTGTCTACAGGCCGGAATATTCATACAACGCGCGAATGGATCATCAGGAATTCTCCCGTACCGATTGGAACGGTGCCGCTATATCAGGCACTGGAAAAGGTGAACGGCGAAGCTGAGAAGCTGACGTGGGAGCTGTATCGAGACACGCTGATTGAGCAGGCGGAGCAGGGAGTGGACTATTTTACAATCCATGCGGGTGTATTGCTGCGATATATACCGATGACGGCGAATAGAATGACGGGAATTGTATCCCGGGGCGGGTCGATCATGGCAGCCTGGTGCCTTGCACACCATCAGGAGAATTTTTTGTATACGCATTTTGAAGAAATCTGTGAAATTATGAAAGCCTACGATGTGGCCTTTTCTCTCGGGGATGGTCTGCGTCCAGGGAGTATCTATGATGCGAATGATGAAGCACAATTTGCAGAGCTGGAGACGTTGGGCGAGCTCACGCAAATTGCATGGAAGCATGATGTCCAGGTCATGATTGAAGGGCCAGGACATGTCCCTATGCACAAAATCAAGGAGAATGTGGATTTACAAATGGAGATTTGTAAGGAAGCCCCCTTTTATACTTTAGGGCCGCTGACGACGGATATCGCACCAGGATATGATCATATTACCTCAGCTATCGGGGCAGCCATGATCGGTTGGTTCGGGACGTCCATGCTGTGCTACGTTACGCCGAAGGAGCACTTGGGTCTGCCGAACAAAGATGATGTCCGCGAAGGAGTTATTACCTACAAAATTGCCGCGCATGCTGCCGATCTGGCGAAGGGTCATCCGCGGGCACAGCAGCGGGACGATGCTTTGTCCAAGGCGCGTTTTGAATTCCGCTGGCGCGATCAGTTCAATCTCTCGCTTGACCCTGAGCGGGCATTGTCCTACCATGATGAAACGCTACCAGCAGAGGGGGCCAAGGAAGCCCACTTTTGCTCGATGTGCGGTCCCAAGTTTTGCAGTATGCGTATCACGCAGGACATTCGTGCCTATGCGGCCGATAAGGGACTGAATACTGAGGAAGCCGTTGCCGCCGGGATGCGAGAGAAGGCAGAGCAGTATCGGGAAGCTGGGCAGTAAAAATCGGTAGCGATACAAAAGTCAATCAACTGGGAAGCCTCAACGAAAAGTACAGTTAAGCTCGTCAGAGGTTTATTTCCATAAACGTATGAGTTTAGGTTTAGAAACGCGTGAGTAACAAAAAGCCGTGGTTCTCTACAGTCGATGTAGAAAACTACGGCTTTTCAGCTTATGTAAAGCGGGATCATGCTACCGGATTAACGGAGCTTTATTTTTTACCCATTTTTTCATTCAAAATGTCCTGAAAGCTGAGCTTCTTCTCCGAGCTGTCTTCTTTCTTCTGCATACTCACCGCGTTGGCACGTTGGTATTGGTGGTGAAAAGGCATCAGGGTGTGGACAGTTAAGTTCATTGTATTCATGTGGTCATTCCTCCAATTCCATTTTGTCAAATTCAGATTGAGTTGCTTAGGACGTCTGTATAGGACTATGTATATGTACTTGATGTCGTAATGCCGTGTAGGTTGCTTGGTAATGTTTCAATCATTATACCCGCATTTATCCAAAGTAAAACGCTTTTGACATAAAACAGGAAGATGGTCGTATGTGTCCAAAATGTGTATTAGGAGGATGGTCATTTTAGGGGAAAATGTGCCTAGGGCCTAAACAAGGGCTAGAGGCCCGTTTTCTCAGTTTAGTAGTCGGGATTGTGTTTTTTTGTCGAATAACCTTGTATTAGCGGAATTTTGCGGAATTCTAAGGTTGGACTAAGGCAGTCTGGTGGCGAATTAAAGTGTCAAAGTTGTATTGACTTTATGTTGGGTAGTGGATACCATGAACTGGTTGTCAGCGTATTTTGGCAAGAAGAGTCAGCCAATCCATCTGGCAATTCATCCGTTGAAATGTTAGAGAGAGGATTAGAGCATATATGAAAAAAAGTATTGCAGATATCGTATTTATTATTCTAGGTGCGTTTTTTTTCGCGCTGGCTGTTAATCTGTATGTGATCCCGAATGAATTTGGCGAGGGGGGCGTTACAGGGGTCACGATCATCTTGTACTACCTGTTTCAGTGGTCTCCCTCGATCGTCAATCTGGTCATTAATGGCTTGCTGCTGATTGTCGGATATAAATTTTTGGACAAGAGAACGACTCTGTATACTATAATTGCGGTCGCTTTTAACTCGCTGTTTTTACATTTAACAGTCAACTGGCGGATTGATTCGCATGAGCCGACGATTAATGCCGTATTTGCCGGAGTTTTGGTAGGGGTCGGCATTGGCTTAATTGTACGGGTCGGTGGTACAACGGCAGGAACAGTCATTTTAGCCCGGATTGCCAACAAGTATCTGGATTGGAATATCAGCTATGCCTTGTTGTTTTTTGATCTGATTGTCGCCTTCTCTTCCTACTTTATTATTGGCCCGGAAAAATTAATGCTAACTATCGTTATTTTGTACGTCGGTACGAAAGTTATGGATTTCATGATTGAAGGATTGAATCCGAAAAAAGCGGTCATGATTATTTCGGAGCATCAAGACAAAATTGCTGAGATGGTCATTACGCAGATGGACCGTGGAGTTACCGTCCTGTCAGGCCACGGATATTACACCAAAAATCCAAAAGAGGTCCTATATATCGTCATTAGCAAACAAGAGGTGTCGGCGCTTAAAAAGATTGTAAAAGCTATCGATACAGCAGCATTTATCACCATTCATGACGTACGGGATGTATTCGGAGAGGGCTTTTTGGATATTTCGAAGTAGTTTAGCAATGCGAAGGCAAGGATATAAGAGAATACAGTGGCAAGCCGGTCCTGAGAGGATCGGCTTTTTTTGTCCTGTTTTTTGCCTTACATAGGGCCTCATACAGATAAAAAACACCCCTGAATCGCAGATGAATCTGCAATCAGGGGTGTTGTATATATAATGCTATATCATTACGCTTGAATCATTTGACGCAGTACGGTTTGCAAAATACCACCGTTGTGGTAGTAGTCGATGTCAACGGTGCTGTCCAGACGGGCAGTGACCGGGAATTCGAACTTGGTGCCATCCTCGCGTTTGGCTACAACCGTAAGTTCTTGACCTGGTTTCACGTCATTGTCAATGCCGAGAATGTCGAAGGTTTCGCGACCGTTCAGGCCCAAGCTGGACCAGCCATAGCCTTCCTGGAATTGCAGCGGCAATACACCCATACCGACCAGGTTACTGCGGTGAATCCGCTCGAAGCTTTCTGCAATGACGGCTTTAACACCTAACAACAGCGTACCTTTGGCTGCCCAGTCACGAGAGCTGCCTGTGCCGTATTCCTTGCCGGCGATGACGATCAGGTTCTGATCGGCTGCCTGATATTTCATGGATGCATCATAGATGGACATTTCCTCATCTGTAGGCAAGTACTTGGTCACACCGCCTTCGGTGCCTGGAGCTACATTGTTACGGATACGGATGTTGGCGAATGTACCGCGCATCATGACTTCATGATTACCGCGACGGGAGCCGTAGGAGTTGAAGTCCTTGCGTTCCACGCCATGCTCCTTCAAGTACAGTCCTGCCGGGCTGGAAGGGGCGATGTTGCCTGCTGGTGAAATGTGGTCCGTCGTGACTGAATCATTCAGCAAGGCAAGTACACGGGCATTCCGGATTTCCTTGATATCCTGCACACCATCCTGAAGCCCTTCAAAGAATGGCGGATTTTGAATATAAGTTGAGTTTTCATCCCATTCATACAATTCGCCTTCAGGAACCGGAATGGAATTCCATTTTTCGTTGGCCGTAAATACATTTTCGTATTTGCGACGGAACATATCCGGGCTCAGAGACAGGCTAATCGCTTCCTTGATTTCTTCGGAAGTAGGCCAGATATCTTTCAGGTAGACAGGCTGATTGTCCTGATCGTAACCGAGTGGTTCGTTCACCAAATCAATATTTACCGTGCCGGCGAGAGCATAAGCGACTACCAGTGGCGGTGAGCCGAGATAGTTGGCTTTGACTTGCGCATGCACACGTCCTTCAAAGTTCCGGTTACCGGAAATAACTGCGCCAACGGTCAGATCATTGTCTGTAATGGCCTGACTCACTTCGTCAGGAAGGGGTCCGGAGTTACCGATACAGGTCGCGCAGCCATAGCCTGCCACATGGAAGCCGAGGGCTTCAAGCGGTTCGATCAGCCCGGCTTTTTGCAGGTATTCCGTTACGACAAGCGAGCCTGGTGTCAAGCTTGTTTTAACATAGCCTGGCTTTTTGAGCCCGCGCTGTACTGCCTTTTTGGCGAGCAAGCCCGCGCCTAGCATAACGCTTGGGTTGGAGGTGTTCGTGCAGCTTGTAATCGCTGCAATCACGACTGAGCCAGTACCCAGCTCGCTGGTGGAGCCGTCCGGATGGGTCAGTGGAACCTTCTGTGCGATCTTTTCATCGCTCAGTCCATAGCCGCCTTTGTCTACCGGGGTACGGATAATGCCTTCGAAAGTTTCTTTCATGCGGCTTAGCTCAACACGGTCCTGCGGACGTTTGGGTCCGGCGAGACTCGGTACAACTGAAGCCAGGTCCAGCTCAAGCGTATCGCTGAACACAGGGTCTGGGGTATCGGATGTGCGGAACATGCCTTGAGCTTTGTAATATTCCTCTACAAGGCTGACTTGCTCATCGGAACGTCCAGTGCTGCGCAGGTAAGCCAGCGTTTCGGCATCAACCGGGAAAAAGCCGATCGTTGCGCCGTATTCCGGTGCCATGTTGGCCACGGTCGCACGGTCAGCCAAGCTAATGTTGGCCAGACCTGGGCCGTAAAATTCTACGAATTTGCCGACCACGCCTTTTTTACGCAGCATTTGCGTGACTGTCAGCGCCAGGTCGGTAGCGGTAGCTCCTTCCGACAGGCTACCTGTCAGCTTGAAGCCGATCACATCAGGAGTGACAAAATACAGCGGCTGCCCCAGCATACCCGCCTCTGCCTCGATCCCGCCGACACCCCAGCCTACGACACCGAGTCCGTTAATCATCGTCGTATGGGAGTCCGTTCCCACAAGGGAATCCGGGAAGACAACAGTTTCGCCGTCGATGGTTTTGGTGGCAGCCACGGAAGCGAGATACTCTAGATTAACCTGATGAACGATACCGGTGGATGGCGGCACCGCACGGAAGTTATTGAATGCCGTTTGCGCCCAGCGCAAAAAACGATACCGTTCTTCGTTACGTTCAAACTCTACATTAATATTGTAGTCCAGCGCGTCACTGGTACCGAAGGCATCAACCATGACCGAGTGGTCGATTACGAGATCAACGGGAACGAGCGGGTTGATTTGTTTCGGATCGCCGCCCGCTTTTTTCACCGTATCACGCATAGCTGCCAAATCGACAACCACCGGGACGCCAGTAAAATCCTGAAGCACGATACGTGCAGGAATGAACGGAATTTCCTTGTTGGTGTCACGATCCTCAGCCCAGCCTGTCAGCTGCTGCACGTGTTCTTCTGTAATGGCGCGTCCGTCAAACTGGCGAACCGCTGCTTCCAGCAACACTTTAATGGAGAAAGGCAGCTTGGCAACACCGCTTTTTCCTTGTTCCTCCAGTGCCTTAAGACTGTAGTAGCGATAAGGCTTCCCGTTAACTTCCAAACTACGGGCAATGGAGAATTGATCTTTTCCTGACATAAGTATTACCTCCTTGAAGTGGATGCTTGCGGGAAAATAGGGATGTCTTTGTTCGACGTCTTGCACATTTGGTTTTAATTGGTTGCGTTCTCAATTTCATCTTCAGTGGTGCATCGTAAGTTAAGAGGTTGAGATGAATGTAATTCGTTTCATTAGATGAAACATGATTTCAAAATGATTGCTTTTGGATTAAGTATACCGTTTTCAGACGGTTCCGTAAAGTTTTTTTGACCTAAATTATGCGTGTTCAGACTGGAAAATAAAACGTTCCGTTCCCCCGCGTTTCGATGTTCATACCAAGCTTTAGAGATTCATACTTATAGATAGAGAGCATATCCGACCAGAGAGGAAAGAAGGAAGTTATATATCAGCGTGGTTATCCCCGAATAAGGATAGCGAGACGAAAAATGGAGGGATAGGGATGGGGGAGCGGGAATGGAAACAGGCCCTTTTTGCTTATGTGAATCAGTACAATCGCAGTGAGGTAAATGGTGTACCACAGCCGGATGAGTACCTGGAGGTGGGCCAGCGAATGGAGCGGGCGGCACGTGCGGCCAGATTGGAGCAGTGGTACAACGAACGGGACGCTGTTCCCCTGCGCAGCGAGACACGCGCCAAGCCGCTACGAATAGTGCAGGATAACCCGGATGAGGCAGTGGTCGATGTACAACTGCATGTGAGGCTCTTTTATGAGAAGGGCGGGATGACGCACCGGGAGGATCGGATTGAACGGGAGCGTCTAACGTTTACACGCGAGGGCGAAGCCTGGCAGGTGACGAGGATCGAGCGCGATCCGGCAGAAAGAAAGCCGGCGGGAGGAGAGGTTCCTTTTGAACAAGCGTCGTTTAATCAGGGAGGAAGTCTGCCGCTGCTGAATCGTGGTGTGCTGGGCTTCGGCTCATCAGCACGCCCCAGTCGATATCGTCGTGAAGAAGCAGCGGCCTATGCAGATCAGTGGTGGGATAACTTTAACCCGGAGTTTGAGGCGTTTGATGTGGATTGCACCAATTATATCTCGCAGTGCCTCTTTGCAGGTGGTGCACCGATCCACTATACTGGTAAAAGAGAATCGGGCTGGTGGTATAAAGGACGGGTCGCCGGACGTGAGCTGTGGAGCTATAGCTGGGCGGTTTCCAACAGTCTGGAGCGGTATTTGGGCTCCAGCTCCTGGGGGTTGACCGCAGAGCAGGTGAGTCGACCGGAGCAGCTCATGCTGGGGGACGTCATTTTTTATGATTGGGATGGTGACGGAACCTTCCAGCACAGCACGGTGGTAACGGCCTTTGATGCTGGCGGCATGCCGCTAGTCAATGCACATACGGTAAGCTCCAGACATCGTTATTGGGACTATAAAAATTCGTATGCGTGGACGGACAATACGGTATATCGCTTTTATCACATCGCCGACTATTTTTAAATGAGATGATGGATAACAGGTACAGTGAAGCAAATCAGGCACAATGACGAAAGCAGGAAAGCGGAGGATAGGCATGGCAAATCAAAAATTGACCGTAGGGCTGGTGTACGGTGGTAAATCGGGCGAACATGAGGTATCGCTGCAAACGGCGTATGCGGTAATGAACGCTTTTAACTATGAGAAATACGAGATTATTCCTTTTTATATTACGAAGGCTGGCGATTGGCGTAGAGGGACGCTGTTAAGTGCGCCTCTGACTACTGTAGACCAATTGAAGCTGGAGCACGCTGAGGGTGGCACCAAGGCGGCATTAGATACGTTGTTCGGCAAGTTGTATGGAGAGCAGACGCTGGATGTACTGTTTCCGCTGCTGCACGGCACCTTTGGCGAGGACGGAACGATTCAGGGTCTGTTCGAAATGGCTGATATGCCCTATGTCGGGGCAGGCGTGCTGGCTTCGGCAGCAGGTATGGATAAAGGCGTCATGAAGAAGCTGTTTGAGCATGCAGGATTGCCGCAAGTGAAATACTGCTATTTTAATAGTACACAGTGGGCACAAACCGGTCATGACTTGGTGCGTAACATAGAGACTGAGTTGGGTTATCCTTGCTTTGTCAAACCAGCCAATCTGGGATCGAGTGTTGGTATTTCCAAAGCGAGTAACCGAGAAGAACTGGAAAAGGCTGTTGATCTGGCTCTGCAATTTGACCTGAAGGTGATTGTGGAGGAGTACGTCGATGCCCGTGAGATTGAAGTCAGCGTACTTGGCAATGACGAGCCGATTGCCTCGGTACCGGGTGAAATTGTGTCGTCGAGTGATTACTACGACTATGCTGCCAAATATACCGATGGTCAATCGGAAATGCTCATTCCGGCACCACTGGACGAGGAAGTGGCAGATCGTATCCGTGAAGCCGCATTGCAAGCTTTCCGTGCTCTGGAAGGTTGCGGGATTTCCCGTGCCGATTTCTTCGTCAGACGCTCAGATGGACATATCCTTATTAATGAAGTGAATACAATGCCTGGCTTTACACCGTTCAGCATGTATCCATTATTGTGGAGAGAAACCGGCGTATCCTATGTAAGTCTGCTGGATCGCATGATTGCTCTTGCGCTGGAGCGTTATGAGCGCAGGTCGGCACTGCACTATGAGAACTCATAAACGAAAAACGAAGGGGAGCTGATCACTCTCCTTTTTGTTCATATACATTGATAGACTTGAGCATTTTACCAAACTCTTAAGTATGAAAGGTGGCGGCTACACATGGGCTTTCAAACTGAATTTAACTCGGTGTGCAAATTTAAGAGCGAACAAGAACTTTATGAACTGCTGGAATATGGACGTGGCAAAATGGTTAAATCCGGCCTGCGCGTTTTTCCGACAGGACAGAAGGTCATCGCTTACAGCGTGGATAACGTGGCAGTAGCCATCGTTCAGATTGTGGGCTGTATCGCCGAAATCAATTTCCAAGGTGACGAAGTGACCGAGGTAGAAATGACTCTCATCCGTAAGCTGAATGAAGAGGAATCAAGAATTCAGACCGCATTGGCGGATGAAATGTTTTTTGGAGCACAGCAGCAATCCTAGCTGTTTGTTTCTTACAGTTTTGTGCAATACACCGAATCAGCAGGTGCTTTTCCGGGTATGATCAGTAGAAAAGGGGTTTAGGTCACAGAATGAAATCGGCCTTGCCATCTACTGCGAACTGCTGAAAGGAAGGACATCTATGATCGTAAGGTTCGGTTATGTTGCCATGTCGGTCACCGTGCAAAATGCATCCCCTTCTAAAACCATGACCATGGCCAGCTTTAACAAGATCGGAGACCGAGAAGCCGCGATCCGTAAGTTAGAACGGATTGCAGCCGAAAATCTCCATAATACATTGAGGCTGCTGCGTCATAATCGTGCGAGTGATATTCAGGTCTATCGTTTCTCATCCAAGCTGATTCCGCTTGCGACCCATCAAGATCTGAGGGATTGGGACCCATTTCAGGCGCTTGCTGCTGATTTTGCAGAGGTGGGGGACTATGTCAAGGCGAATAAGATGAGGGTATCGTTTCACCCCGATCATTTTACAGTGCTGAGCACTCCCCGTCCTGAAGTGTTGCAAAGCTCTATTCATGATCTGAAGTACCACGTGGCGATGCTGGAGGCTATGGGACTTAGTGCCGAAGCCAAGAACAACATTCATATTGGTGGTGCATACGGAGATAAGGTGACCTCAGGTCAGCGTTTTGTAGAGCAGGTTAGTGCGCTGGATCTTTCATTAAGAGAACGGTTAACATTGGAAAATGATGATAAAACGTTCAATGCGGTGGAAACACTGGAAGCTTGCAAAATAACAGGCTTACCAATGGTTCTTGATATTCATCATCAATGGGTCAATAACGAGGGAGAGAAGCCGTGGGAGCTTTGGCCGGATATATTGGATACCTGGAAAGGGGAATTGGCCCAAGCCGGATCTTCTGCGGATCATCCATTGCCGCCCAAAATTCATGCGTCCAGTCCCAAAAGTGAAAAAGACCCTCGTGGTCATGCAGACGGTGTTCTGGTGGAGCCATTGCTGACCTTTCTGCGTAATATCGCTGGATATACGGATCGGATTGATGTCATGCTTGAAGCCAAACTTAAGGATGAAGCGTTGTTCGGATTAATGAATGAACTGCGTCTTCAGGAAGATAACGGGGTCAAAGTGTTGGATGGGGCTTCCATAGAAATTACGCCTTAGAAAGCAGTATTTCGCGGATAAAGCTTCCATATGGAGAAACTTTATGAAGCTTATTGTGTATACTAGAATGTGTAAACTAGCAAACTTGTACTGAAACAGAGATGGTTAAGAGAATGTCTGTTGGGCAGGCTCGTAAACCACGTAACAATGATATAGAAAGTAGAGTGAACACGTTGAACGAACATGAAAACGAAAAGGTTCCCTATATCGTATCAGGAAAAAGCTATACGGCCGTGGCTATTAATGCGGCATCCAAAGCCGGGGAATGGATTAAAAGCAGGCTGGGCACAGTTGAACAATTGAATACCAAGCAGTCGCCGACCGATCTAGTGACAGAGGTAGATAAAGGTGCAGAACAGATGATTCGTAGACTCATTCTCACCCATTTTCCCGATCATGCCATCTTGGGTGAAGAAGGGGTAGAGCCGGGAGCCGAAGCTTCAGCCCGAGCATTAGAAGCTGCCCGTGAAGAGGAATATTTATGGATTATTGATCCGGTAGACGGCACTACCAATTTCGTGCACAGTCTGCCGTACTACAGTGTGTCTATTGCCTTGGCTCATCGTGGTGAAGTGATTGTCGGGGTAATTTATGATCCGTCCCGTGATGAAATGTTTGTAGCGGAAAAAGGAAAAGGCGCATATGTCCACGGCAATCGCATGCAAACATCGAGAGAAGAGACGCTGGGAGATAGCCTGGTGTGCATCGGTTTCCCGCCGGATCGTACGTATGCACAACCGTTGAATATGAAAATTACGCAGGTTCTTACACCTCAGGTACGCGGCATTCGGGCGCTCGGCTCGGCAGCATTGCATCTGGCTTATGTGGCGTCGGGACGTTTGTCTGCTTATTGCGAAATCGGTTTGAATGCCTGGGATGTGGCCGCGGGCGCTTTGCTGGTACAGGAATCAGGAGGTACCATTACGGACACATTGGGCCAACCTTATGACCTGAGTGTACGGCATATTGTAGCTACGAATACAGCTATTCATTCTCAACTTATTCAAGTGCTGAAAGAAGCAGACGCAACCGGGTTATAATACTACGTACACCATCATTCTGAAGGAGGAAATCGCGATGAGCCAGTCCGAAGAATTGGAACGCCAGCTCAGTGAACTGCTGACGGAAGGCGAAATTCGTGAGAATGAGGCCAAAAAACGGGAACGACTCAGTCCCAAATATGAGGTGCGGGTTCAGACTCAAATGGACCCTATTGTCGAGGAGACGCGTAAATACCGGAGTATGGCACGTGAACTTGATGACCGATATGACGAATATATGAGCAAGGCGGACAAATCGAAAGCAACCGATTAACGCTAAGCAAGCCCAAATACCTCTTGCCGAATGACCAAGGCATGGGGTATTTTGTATAATATATAGAGTTTTCTCCATTTTGAGCTGGACGGGCAGGACGTGCGAAGGAGGCGACGTGTACTGATCACCTATTTTAAGAGCGCTTACAAAAATGCTGGAATCCATCATAAGATGGTACTGCTGATTACGGTGCTCATGCTGGTTAACTTTGCGGTTGTTGCAGTCATACTTAAATACGTATTTCATATTTATGATAATCAAATGTATAAAAAGACATCTGAAGTACTCAATATTTCTTCGATTGGCATTGAAAATGAACTGAAGGATGTTGAAAAAGTTACGTTTAAGGTAATAACGGACGAGCAGCTTCAGCGTTATTTGCTCCAATTGGAAAAGGAAACATCACCTTATGTCAAAACGGTATTGCGCAAAAAAATAACGAATAGGCTTATTGCCTTCGCCGGCTCTGAAACCTATGTCTATTCTATGATGGTGATCGACAAAGAGGGACAGGTCATGAGTGCGGGCAACCGCGAAGGTATCCCCCAAGAGCTTCGATCCACCCTGTCGGAGTTGGCAGACGAATATGACGGCTCCCATGCATGGTATGCGGCAGGTCATTCCTCATTGCTGGCAGCCCGGCAATTCAAATCCTTTACCGATTCCAATTTTACGCTGAACGGGCTCGGCACGCTTGCGATTCGGGTACGAATTGACCGGATTGTAGCGGATCGTGTGCAGACCTCCGGCCGTGACGGACAGTTGATGATTACAGACGGAAGACGGATGATTTATCCCGAAACACCGCTTTTGAGTGAGAGCGATATTCAGGCAGAGCTTGAGCGGAAGCAACCTTACGGGATCGCGACCTATACAGGCGGAACCTTTTTTGCTGCTCAGATCAAATCCTCATATACGGGCTGGACGTATTTACATATGACTCCCTTTGATGATATGTTCCGCAGTATTACGATAATCAAAGAAATTGTAAGCGCTATTTTTGTCATTATGCTGCTTATTGCATTGGCGCTGGGCGCGAGGCTGTCGGGCAGCATTACTCAACCGATTGTTCAGTTGATCCAGAACATGCGTAAAATAGAAAAAGGCGACCTCGACCGTCTGGAAGAGGAAGCGCTTGGGGCGGTACCCCTTTCCACACAGGATGAGGTTGGTCTCTTGCATCGGACGTATAAGAAGATGATCCGCCGTATCCGCGAGCTTATTAATGAGAATGTTGCCAAGCAGCTATTGCTGCGGGAAACAGAGCTAAAGGCGCTTCAGGCACAGATTAATCCACATTTTCTATACAATACGTTAGAATCTGTGAACTGGCTCGCCAAGGCCAACAAGCAGGACCGGATTTCAGAGATGGTGGAAGCCCTTGCTTTTCTACTACGCAGCACGGTCAGTTTTGAAGAGCAGTTGATTCCGCTTCAAAAAGAGCTGGATATCGTGAGGAGCTACGTAACGATCCAAAAAACACGTTTTGATGAGCGCCTCAATTTCCACCTCGATGTCCCGGAAGAGCTGATGGATGCACAAATTCCGAAGCTAACGCTTCAGCCCTTGGTGGAGAATGCGATCCATTATGCGCTGGAGCCGCGTATTGAACCGTGTCGGATCACGATTGTGGCCAGAGAAAGCGAGGGAGCGCTGTTCCTGCGGGTTGAAGATGACGGACCTGGAATGAGCCCGGATTTCTTGGAAAAGCTACGCAGCGGTCAGATCACAACCCGTGGGCGGGGCATTGGACTTGCGAATATTCAGGAACGGATTAACCTGACATTTGGTACACCTTGGGGGATAGAACTGCACAGCGAGTCAGGAACAGGTACGTCAATTCATGTCTGTATTCCATATGTGAAAGGGGATCAGGGTCGTGTACAAGGTGCTACTGGTTGATGATGAGCGTATGATTTTGGAAGGCATATCACAGGTGGTCGATTGGGGCAAGGCCGGAACACAACTGGTAGGTACGGCGCGTAATGGGATTGAGGCATATGATCAGATCCAGGCGAGCCCGCCTGATTTTGTGATCAGCGATATTTCCATGCCAGGACTGGACGGTATCGGACTCGTTGCCAAAACGACGGAGCATTTTCCAGACGTTCGTTTTATTCTGCTGTCTGGCTACAAAGATTTTGACTATGCCTGTCGGGCCATGCAATACGGGGTAAAGCACTACTTGTTGAAGCCCTGCAATGAGCGGCAAATTCATGAGGCTCTGACTGAGCTGGGACAGGAGCGAGAGGAACAGGAAGAACGCAAGCAGTTTGTGAACCGGATGAAGCTTGATTTTCAGCGTATGCTGCCGCATGTGAAGGAGCATTTTTTGAAGGAGTTTATTTCCTATAAAACTTACGGTAGCCGTGATATCGCTTTTTATGAGCGTTTGTTCGGTCTGGAGTTGCAAGATAAGCAGGTTCGAATGCTGCTGCTGCGGGTAGAGGAGTCCCACGAGCCGGAGCATTTGTTTGCTTTGCAAAATATAGCAGGGGATTTAATGGATCATGTCTTGCTCAGTACGACGATGCAAGGGCAGCTGCTGATTGTGCTGGAAAGTGCGGATGACACGTCTGGGTTTATGAAACAGATTGAAGCGGTACGTACGACGTTCCACCGTTTTTATAAGCTAGAGGTGACCGTCGCAGTTAGCGAGTCGGATAGCATGCAGCATTCGCGGGGGATGTACCGGGAGACATTGCATTGTATGAATCACCGCTTTTACACCGGGGAGGGCAGCCTCATTACGAAGGAAGATTTGGCGGCTGATGACACCCGGGAGATGGCAGATTTGGAACTGGACGAAGAGAAGTTCGGTCTGCTGATCAAGGCTGGAAATAGGGAGGAAGTTGCACAGGAAGTGGATCGGCTGTTCGGCATCCTGTCCCGTATGAAGCTGGAAATTTCCGTAACCCGTTCTTATGTGCTACAGCTATATGCTGCCATGATTCGTATATGTCCTGAAGAAGAGCGTGCGGCGTTCACGAGTCGAATGGTCGTGCTGGCAGAGCAAAAAACATTGGCATGCCTCAAATCTTTTGTACAGGAAGCCGCCGAACGAATGACCGCAATTTATTATAAAAGCAATGTATATCGCCAATCTTCCACGGTGGATAAAATGATCACTATTATTGAGCAAAACTATAGAAAATCCGATCTTTCGCTGAACGGAGTGGCGGGTCAAATGCTCTATATGAATTCCGACTACTTAGGGAAAATCTTCAAAAAAGTGACGGGGGAAAACTTTTCACACTATGTTAACCGTTACCGGATCGAGCGCGCGGCTGAGCATATTCGGGAGACGGGAGACGTAAAGGTGTTTGAGCTGGCGGAATGGTTCGGCTTCGGCGGGAACGCGCAATATTTTAGCCAGGTGTTCAAAAAATGGGCAGGTATGACACCCTCCGAGTACATTAAATCACACGAACGGGGATGAGCAGCTGAGTCCCTCTGTTTTTTAAACCTTTGAAATCTGATTTGTGTATTCCAATGTTTCTCTGCTTTTGGGAAAATAACAACAGGAGCAAATGTAAACGCTATCAAACAAGCGTAAGTACATTGTTACTCGTAATAAGGCTCCTTTCTAGAACAGCGAAAAGGGGAGAGATAGGTGGGCAAAAAGGGATGGTTTCTGGTCATAGCGATGCTGCTCGTGTTGACGACGGCATGTAGTGGAGCAGACGGTGGAGGCAATTCGGGCGCAAGTGCAGACGGGAAAGTAAAGTTGCGGATCGCTTGGTGGGGATCGGATACGCGCCACGAATATACGCAGAAGGTTATCGATTTGTATAAGCAAAAAAATCCGAATGTAACGATTGATGTGGAATATGCCTCTTTTGATGACTACTGGAAGAAGCTCGCACCGCAGGCGGCAGCGAACCAACTGCCGGATATCGTGCAGATGGACATTTCGTATATTAGCCAATATGCGAAGAACGGCCAGCTGGAAGATATGGCGCCTTACTTGAATCAGAAAATCCAAGTCGCTGATGTAAACGAAAATGTACTCAAAACCGGAATCATTGCCGGAAAGCAATATGGTATTCCAACAGGTGTCAATGTGCTGGGCTTCCAGTACGATCCGGCACTGCTCAAAAAAGCGGGCATAGACAAAATTCCTGATGACTGGACATGGGACCAATACAAAGAGCTGGCTTTGAAGGCAGCCTCCAATAAAGTTTACTTTGACAGCTCCATGGCTGCGGATATTTTCTTCCACTACTATTTGCGGACACATGGAAAATCTCTCTACAATACGGAAGGAACAGGATTGGGGTATGATGACGATAAGCTGTTTGTTGATTTCTTCGGTGGTTTAGCTGAGCTGATTAAGAAGGGGGCGACACCGACTCCTGAAGTCATGAACCAAACGAAGGGAATTCTTGAGGAATCGGATATCGTAAAAGGAACAGGTATCGGCATTTGGCAGTGGTCCAATCAGTATGTGGGCTTACAACAGGTCGTTAATCGCCCAATGGCGCTTGCTCCGATGTTTGGACCGAATATGGAAAAAGGCGTGTATATGCAGCCTACCATGTACTGGGCGGTGGCTTCCCGTTCACAGGTGAAGGATGAGGCCGCAAAGTTTATTGATTTCTGGATGAACGATGTTGAAGCGAATAAATTGATTAAAGGCGAACGCGGCGTACCGATTTCTGCCAAAATCAAGGAAGCTGTAGCGCCAGAGTTGAGCGAGGCAACGAAGCAGGTGTTTGAATTTGTGGCTTCCATGGAGCCAAAAGCTTCTCCAATGAGCCCGCCGCCACCGGTTGGATCGCCGGAAGTGATTGCTACATTGACCGATTACATTGAGCAAGTCAATTTCGGACAGATGACGCCTGAAGACGCAGCGGTCAAATTCCGGGCTGATGCGAATACCATCCTTGCGAATAACAAGGAGTAATAATGCAGGGTTGAAGGACCGATTCGTTAGGTTAACCGTGCGTAGTGCAAAGCATGACTTGCGCACGGTTGATCCGACGAACCCATTGCAGAAGCAACCTCTGTAGATATCACAATATAGTTCATATAACAACGACTATATAATATCTTTGAATTAGAAATTTTTTTAAATGCAACAGAGGGGAGGCTTGATGAGCTTGCGAAATCATCAGAGCTTGAAAGCCAATATGACCGGATATGCGTTCATCAGCCCGTTTATTGTGGGCTTTCTGGCATTTACGTTAATTCCAATGTTTATTTCGCTGTATCTGTCCTTTACGAGCTACAATCTGTTCACCCCGCCCAAATGGATTGGTCTGGGTAACTTCGAAAAAATGTTCACAGGTGATCCGAAATATTGGAATTCGATCAGGGTCACATTTACGTATGTATTGGTCGGTGTACCGTTGCGACTGATTTTCGCGTTGTTTGTGGCGATGATTTTGAATACCAAGTCACGCATGGTAGGCACCTATCGGACGATGTATTATCTGCCTTCTATTATCGGGGGTAGCGTTGCAGTGTCCATCATGTGGCGCAATATTTTCAGTAATGAGGGCATTGTTAACAGCTTGCTTTCGGCCTTGGGGGCAACCCCAGTGAAATGGTTTGGTGATCCGAATGCTTCGCTCATGATGCTGATCACCTTGTCTGTATGGCAATTTGGTTCATCCATGCTTATTTTTCTGGCAGGGCTGAAAAACATTCCGCTTGAAATGTACGAGGCATCCAGTGTAGATGGCGCTACGCCAGTACGAAAATTTTTCAGTATTACGCTGCCACTGCTGAGTCCGATTATTTTATTTAACTTGATTATGCAGACGATCAGTGCGTTTATGACCTTCGTCCCAGCCTATGTTATCTCCAAGGGTGAGGGTGGTCCAATGGATGGAACGATGCTGCATTCACTGTATCTGTTCCGACAGGCGTTTATGTTCAGCAATATGGGATATGCGGCGGCTATGGCCTGGGTCATGCTCATTATGATTGCGATACTGACAGCGATTTTATTTATGACATCCAAGTTCTGGGTGTTCTATGAAACGGAAAAGGGGCGCTGATACCAATGGCATGGAAAACGTTCAAATGGCCAATTTATCACATTCTGGTTGCTGCACTGGCGCTCCTAATGCTGTATCCCGTGTTCTGGATGCTGTTCAGCTCTTTTAAAGAAAGTCGGACGATATTCGTCACGGCCTCCTCGCTTTTCCCTACAGAATGGATTTGGCAAAACTATGTAACAGGCTGGAAAGGCACGACTGGTTATAACTTTGGCACATATATTCTGAATTCGCTCACGATCGTAGTGATTTCCACGATTGGCGCTGTGCTTTCCTCCTCATTGATCGCATTTGGCTTCGCACGTTTGAAATTCAAAGGGCGTAACTTGTGGTTTGCTCTGATGATGGTGACGCTGATGCTGCCGGGGGATGTAGTGCTGGTACCGCAATATATTATTTTCACCAAGCTTGGATGGATCAATACGATCTTACCGTTGGTGGTGCCATCCTTTTTCGGGATGCCGTTCTTCATCTTTCTGATGGTGCAGTTTATACGGACGATTCCAGCAGAGCTGGATGAAGCGGCGACGATTGACGGATGCGGCAAGTTCCGGTTGTATTTTCGAATTATTTTACCCTTGCTCAAATCCTCGCTGGCTACGGCGGCAATCTTCTCTTTCTACTGGAAGTGGGAGGATTTGTTAGGCCCGGTACTGTATCTGAACTCGCCAGAAAAATATACCGTATCGATTGCACTCAAAATGTTCCTCGACAGTGAGTCAGCCTCCAACTGGGGAGGAATGTTCGCGATGTCCATCCTAAGTCTGCTGCCTGTCATCGCTGTATTCTTCGCTTTCCAAAAGCAAATCGTCGAAGGAATGAGCACGAGTGGTCTGAAGGGATAAGACCTAAAAAATGTATAGTCTGAGGATATAAAGCTCGCGCATAGAAATGGGCTGCATCTGGATATGCATACGATGAATGATGAGGTCTTTAGGGTGATGGCTGAGGGGTGAGTAAAATGTGGAAGTTTGACTTTGGTCCGGGGAAGCCTGCGGAGGGCTACAAGGCCGTATCCCCGGATTGCATGTATACGGCTGAGCAAGGCTATGGCTTCGAGACTACGGAGCATGTGTATGGCCGACAAAGGCAGAATCCAGCCAAGGATGCACATACACGGCTGCGAAGCAGCTTTTGTATTCCACTGAACGCTTCGTTTGTTGCAGATGTACCGGACGGAATAGTTTTGGTCACCGTATTGCTTGGCGATCCACTGGCGGAAACGCTCACGCGGCTCCGGGCTGGTGAGGGCAAGCATATGCTGCCTCCCGTCCACACGTTGCCAGGCCAGTTCACCGAGGCAATGTTTACGGTGCCTATCCGGGATGGTAAACTGCGCCTCATCGTATCTGGCACCGCACCGAGACTCAATGCGCTGGAGATTGTGCCAGCACCACAGAATCTCCGGCTATTCCTAGCCGGAGATTCCACGGTTACGGATCAAGGGATGTCCGGCTATCCGTACACAGGCTGGGGACAGGCTTTGCCGGCCCTGTTCAAGCATGATGTCTGCGTGGATAACCACGCCGTATCGGGGCGAAGCTCCAAGAGCTTCGTGGACGAGGGACGGCTGGACGCTATTTTGGAAGAAATGAAGACAGGAGACTTCCTGTTCATCCAGTTCGGCCATAATGATCAGAAGCCCGATCTGGAGCGGGCCACGGAGCCTATTACGACCTACAAGGAGCATCTGCGCCTGTATGTCGACGGAGCGAGAAGCAAGGGCGGAACCCCGGTGCTGATTACGCCTGTACATCGTCGCTATTTTAACGTGGACGGTACGTTGTCCGACACACATGGCGACTATATAACGGCGGTTCGCGAGCTGGCCGAAGAAGCGAACGTGCCGCTTATTGATCTGTCTGCCCGCACGCAGGAGTTATATGAAGAGCTTGGCCCCGAAGAGAGCAAGGAGCTTTTTATGTGGCTGCTGCCTGGGGAATATATGAACTTTTCCGGCGGTTTAGAGGATAATACACATTTTCATGAGAATGGCGCGGTTCGGATTGCAAATATGGTGACGGCGGCTGTGAAGGAACTGGATTTGCAACCGCTGCGCATGTACTTACGTTGACGGATGACCTTTTTTGGAACAGGTGGCAAGGAGGGCAACTAGCGTGAAGCTTACCAAGGGAGGAGACGTGGAAATGCCCGCATTGAGTTTTGATGAGGAACAGATTAAACAGGTGATTGACCGGGTAGTGGAACGCACGTTTCAAATGCACTATAGCTGGGATTGGCCAGGTGGAGTAGCCTTTTATGGAGTATGCGAAGCCTATGAAGCGACAGGCAATGAACAGTATTTGACCAAGCTGAAAGAATGGGTTGACGAAAATATTGAGGATGGACTTCCGCCACTGTCGGTGAACGGCGTTTCTGTCGGGCATTGTTTGTTGACGCTACATCAGGCTACAGGTGAGCAAAAATACCTGGATATCGCTATCGAGATGGCAGAATTTTTGACGAAAAAAGCTGAACGGTTTGCCGACGGCATTTTCCAGCATACCGTGAATTCACTACATGATGTATTTCCGCAGCAAGCATGGGTGGATACGATGTTTATGGCCGGTTATTATTTGCTGCGGATCGGTCATTTGCTGGGCAACAAGACATATTGGGAGGATGGAATCCGGCAATATCACGGGCATGAAGAATTTTTGCAGGACCCGGATACGAATTTGTATTACCATGGCTGGGATCATGCGAACCAAAGCCGCATGTCGGGCATATACTGGGCGCGCGGCAATTCATGGGCAGCACTCACGATGGCCAAGGCGCTGAAATGTGTCGAGGTGCAGCATCCATCCTACATGATCATTGACGGCTCACTGCGTGACCAACTCAATGCACTGGTGCGGCTGCAATCCCCCGAAGGGCTATGGCATACGGTGCTGAACGATGATACCTCTTATCTGGAAACCTCTGGTTCGGCAGGAATTGCGACTGCTTTGCTTATGCAGGGCCGATTGTTTAACAAATACACGCAAAAGGCGATTGACGGTATCCTTTCCCGCATTAAAGAGGACGGCACAGTGACTGGCGTATCCGCTGGAACTGCTGTAATGAACGATATAGATGGCTACCGAAACGTACCCTACAAACGCATTCAGGGGTGGGGTCAGGGCTTGGCGCTTGCTTTTCTGGCTGAACTGCTGCGTACCCAGGAGAATCCGTACGGGTAGAAAAGAGGCATAGAGATGTAAAAGTATTCATAGCTGAAAGGAGGCCATTGGCATGGGAGATACTGAACGGTCACAGGAAAAGGCGGCTAATCAGCCGCAAGGAAGCTTATTCTGGGTCATTCCCGACGGGTATATTCCACCGGAAAGCCGGGGAGAGCTGCTCAGTCATGAAAGTATATGTGTGCTGAACTGTGGAAACTGTGCGGCAAAGCTGAGCATAGACATTTATTTTGAAGACCGCGAGCCGTTGGAGGGAATGATCGAGGTGGTGGAAGGAAGACGAACCCGCCATATCCGAACAGCCTCGCTGGAAAAGTCCGGCGAACGGATTCCGACAGGTATTCCTTACGCAATTACGGTCACTAGCGATGTGCCCATCATCGTACAATATAGTAGACTGGACACCACACAGCCGGAGCTGGCATTAATGAGTGTCATGGCGTACCCGGTCTAGTCCGACGAAGGCAAAGAAGATAAAAAAGAAATCTCCAGGCTGGAATTGCCCAGCTTGGAGATTTCTTTTTTAAGACAAGATTTGTGCCTGCTCTTAGTCCATTATTGGGATTTTGCCGAAGTTGTTTTGATCGGCGCGAAGCTTTTTCGTCCTCCGAAATTGGTGCCCACTACACCAATAATAATCACCACAGCACCAATAATGTGATAGTAGGCAAGCTGCTCTTTCAAAATGTAAGCACCGGCAATCATGGAGATAAGGGTGGATAAATTACCGATCACACTCATTTTGGAGGCTTCGATCCACTTCAAGGCAAAGCTCGATAACAGCGAGGTGACGAGGGTAGACAGTATGCCCAGATAAGCCAGTGCTAGCCAATAATCTGGCTTTACCAGCGGCGCGGTATAGGCGCTCATAGAGCCGTCTATGGCATGATACCCCAAGGCCGCCAGGTTAAAAACGATACATCCTAAAATGGAGGTAACGTAGGTCAACTCCATCGGACTGTACTTTTGCGTTAATGGACGAGCCAGCACGTTATAGCCAGATAGGCATATAGCAGAGAGCACGAGCAGAACAATACCGCCAAAGCTATTGGAAGCTAGCGGTGCTCCGCTCTTCATCACAAATATAAAAACCACACCAAAGACAGAGAGTAGTAAGGAAATCTTTTGAAGCACTGTTGTGCGCTCTTTAAGAAAATAGGAGGCTAACAGAAGTGTAAAGATAGGAACAGTAGCTTGAATAATTCCACCTTCCGATGAAGAAGTGCTCATCAGCCCGAACGCTTGCAAGGGGAAGAACAGTAACGGTGAAAGCAGCGCTAATGGCAAGATACGCAGCACATCACGCCACTTGATATTGATTTTAATCCAACCCAGCAGCACTGGAATGGTCAAAGCAATCAATGACAACGCGAAGCGGTGGGCGATCACATCCAGTGGGCTTGCCTCCGTCACTGTCAGTTTTACAAATAAAAATGAGAAGCCAAGTATAGCTGCATAGCTGAGAGCTGCCAGATAGGCGACCCCATTTCTGGAACGACTGTGCATAATAAACCTCCGTAATCATGATCTCAACTTGTGGTTCTCTCAATATAACCGGATGGTATAACCAGATACAATTCATAAATTTCACAACTGTACCGGTACAGTTGTGAAATGAAAAAGAGCTGGAACGCAGTCCCAGATGTCGGATACCCATCTTTAAGACTACTTCCAGCTCTCATTCTATTCATATTTTATCGCTTACTGCTCTGCTTATTTACCTTGTGACATCGCACGGAACGAATCGTCCGCTGCTTCCAGCGTGGCATCCACGTCTTCGTCCGTATGCGCTGTTGTGAGGAACCAAGCTTCGAACTTGGACGGAGCCAGATGGATACCACGATTCAGCATGTGACGGAAGAAGGATGCGAACGCTTCGCTATCCGTGTCCTGCGCCTGTGCGTAATTCGTGATCGGATGATCGCAGAAATGCGTCGAGAACGCTCCACGAATGCGGTTGATCGTCAACGGCACGCCGTAGTGATCAGCGGAAGACTGAATACCGTCCGTCAGTCTCACAGCCAGACGTTCCATCTCTTCGTACACGCCTTCCCCTTGAAGGACTTCAAGACAGGCGATGCCTGAAGAGATGGAAGCCGGGTTGCCTGCCATTGTACCTGCCTGATAGGCTGGGCCGAGTGGGGCAACCTGCTCCATGATCTGCTTGCTGCCGCCGTAGGCACCAATCGGCAGACCACCGCCCATGATTTTGCCCAGCGCGGTCAAATCCGGCTGAATCGCATCATGATTGTCGAGACCTGCATACGTTTGGGTTGAGCCGTAGTGGAAGCGGAAGGCGGTAATGACCTCGTCATAAATGACAAGGGAGCCGTTCGCCCGCGCCATCGAGCACAGCCCTTCCAGATAGCCTGGCTGTGGCATCACCATGCCGAAATTACCGACAATCGGCTCCACCATGACTGCCGCCACATCGTCGCTCCAGCGCTCCAAAGCTTGGCGCAATGCGTCAAGGTCGTTGAATGGCACAGTAATGACCTCGCTCGCAATGTTGGTTGTAATACCTGCGCTGTCAGGTATGCCCAGTGTGGAAGGGCCGGAGCCTGCGGCTACAAGTACCAGATCCGAGTGACCGTGGTAGCAGCCGGCAAATTTGATGATCTTGTTCCGCCCCGTATAGGCTCGTGCTACACGAATCGTCGTCATGACTGCCTCTGTGCCGGAATTCACAAACCGGACTTTATCCATAGAAGGAATAGCCTCCTTCAGCATCTTGGCCAGTTTGATTTCCAATGCCGTCGAGGTTCCGTACAATACGCCATTCGCAGCCGCTTCGCTGATGGCCTTGGTAATATGGGGATGAGCATGTCCGGTAATAATTGGACCGTAGGCCGCCAAATAATCGATATACCGATTATCATCCTCATCCCAGAAATGAGCACCTTGGGCGCGTTTCATGAATACTGGAGCGCCACCGCCCACAGCTTTAAAGGAGCGTGAAGGGCTGTTAACGCCCCCGACAATATGCTCCAGGGCTTCTTTATATAGTGCTTCGGAGTTTTCCCGTTTCATCATCAAAACTTCCTTTCCGTTCATTAAAATAGGGTATACACACGCCAAAGGGCAGCGTTCACGGCTGCCCCTGCATACATCATTATAGCTCTTTTTGTCCTGTCTTTGTTGTTGATTGTGTGGAAGCATCCTCAGTACTGGTTTTATTGCCTCCTGTAAAGGAAGCTTTATCCGTCTTGGAGGACGATGCACTATCCGGCTGTTTCGTTTCGTTCTGATCCTTATTTTGTTCCTGTGTTTGTGTAGGAGGATTATTAAATATATCCTGTACATAAGATTTCAGTTCTTCCGGATCACGGACGGTAAGAACTGCCGCGCCGCCCACATTTTCTTCGCCAAGCAGCTTCATCGGTGGAACCTGTTCGCTGCCTGCAAAGCTGCTTTGGTACCCCACATTCGCCAGCTTCCACATATCGTTAACACTGAGATTCGTATCAATGTACGGGTTAACCTGCTCTAAAATGCTTGGCAGATTAGCAATGGAAGTCGTGGTCTGCATTTTCTGGGCTACAGCCTCCAAAAATGCCCGTTGCCGTCCGGAACGGGAGAAGTCGGACATGGCATCGTGGCGGAATCGCACATATTGAAGCGCCGTCTTGCCGTCCAGATGCTGCATACCCTTTTTCAAATCAATATCGTATTCATGCTTATCCGCATTACTTGTATAATGCATATCCTTTTCCACTTCAAAATCAATGCCGCCTACAGCGTCCACCAGTTTAATAAAGCCTTGGAAATCCGTATACACATAATATTGCACTGGGATGCCCAATAGATCGCCAGCCGTCTTCATGGCCGTATTGGGTCCGTGAGTAATGGCGGTGTTGATCCGATTTTTTCCGTAGCCGGGAATATCCACGTACGTATCACGCAAAATAGAGAACAGGTGCATTTTTTTCTTCACAGGGTCCAGCGATACAACCATCATGCTGTCCGATCGGGGGACTTCCCCTTTCTGGATGCCACGACCATCGACACCCATCAGCAAAATGTTGACCATATCGGTACTTTCCCACTTGGGCGGTTCCGGTGTACGAACCTGATCGACCTGCTTTACATTTTTGAAGGGGGAGTTAGCACCCTCTTTATGCAGATTATCCAGCTGATTATAAATGGATGTAAAATAGTACACGGCAAAGCCGACAATCGCGACGATTACCACGGCTAGAACCGACCATATCGTCCTTTTGGTTCTGCTTGTCATGGATGCTCTCCCTTTCGCTTTTCAGTTCATTACATTATAATTTCTTTTTGGAGCACAATCAATTTAACTATGGATTTTACAAATCCTGATTGAGAGGTATAACATGCTGGCAATTGATGTGCAGGATCTGCGCAAAACATTTAAGGTTCAAAAAAACCGCGAGGGCTTAAAAGGTGCCTTCCTTGATTTATTCGCCCGCGAATACAACGAGGTGGCTGCGGTCAAAGATATATCCTTCCGTATTCCGCAAGGGGAAATATGCGGTTATATTGGTGAGAACGGGGCCGGAAAGTCCACCACGATTAAGATGTTGACAGGTATTCTCGTGCCAACATCGGGACATCTCAAGGTGGGGGGCTATGTCCCTTATGAGGATCGCGAGAAGTTTGTAGGTAACATAGGCGTTGTTTTTGGTCAGCGCAGCCAGCTTTGGTGGGACATCGGCGTGATCGAGTCTTTTCAACTGCTGCGCAAAGTATATCAGGTTCCGGCTATGGACTTCAAACGCAGGCTGGATGAGCTGGTAGAAAGGCTGCAATTGCAGGATTTGCTAAGCCGCCCGGTGCGTAAACTTAGTCTTGGACAACGGATGCGTTGTGAACTGGTAGCTGCTTTGCTGCACAATCCGTCGATTGTTTTTCTGGACGAGCCGACCATTGGGCTTGATATTATGGTGAAGTCCGAAATTCGTGAGTTTTTGAAGGATATGAACCGGGAACACGGGACCACTATTTTGTTGACGACCCATGATTTACAGGATATTGAGGCGCTGTGCTCGCGCGTCATTATGTTGGATGATGGGAATATCATTTATGATGGTGGACTGGATGATCTCAAGGCTCGTTGGGGGACAGGTCGGGAAGTACGGTTCCAATTTGGTACGACGACTGTGCTGGAGCAATTGCAGGCATGGACAGCCGATATGCCATTGACGTGGACTATGGATAACGATTTGGCTGCCAAGGTGTGGATTCCTCTTCATATTAATGTATCGGATGTGCTGGCTAGCGTAGTTGGCCGCACGGACATTACGGATATCAAAATCATTGAAACCAACACGGATGATATCGTTCGCAGTATCTATCAGTCTGGCTCGGCAGAACGCCAAGGCAATCCGCTAGTGGAGGCCAAAGTTCATGCTTAGCGTATATACCGATTTTATTCGTATCCGATTTCTCACGATGCTTGCTTATCGTGTGAACTATTATTCGGGCATACTTATTTATTCCATGAATATCGGCGTGTATTATTTCACATACAAAGCGATATATGGCGATGCGGGTAGTATTGGAGGCTTTACTGCTGCTCAGATGACGACCTATGTAGCCGTATCGTGGATGGCGAGAGCCTTTTATTTTAACAATCTGGATCGCGAAATATCGACAGATATTCGTGATGGAAGCATTGCTATTCAGATGATCCGACCTTATAACTATGTACTTGTTAAGTTTATGCAGGGACTCGGTGAGGGGATGTTTCGCTTCCTCTTGTTTATGATTCCGGGCATGGCGATTGCGATGCTGCTGTTCCCCGTGAAGCTTCCCAGTGACCCGGTAGCCTGGATTGGTTTTCTGGTCATGCTGTTTTTCAGCTTTCTGATCAACACTCAGATTAATATTATTACGGGCTTGACGGCCTTTTTTATCGAAAACAATGAGGGCATGATGCGTATGAAGCGCGTAGTCGTAGACCTGTTTTCTGGGTTGATTTTGCCAATTAGCTTGTTTCCGGGCTGGCTGGTGACAATTTCCCAATGGATGCCGTTTCAGGCAATTACTTATTTGCCGGGCTCTGTATTTACGGGACGTGTAAAAGGCGTTGGCATATGGAATGTGCTGGGTATCCAAATCATTTGGCTGGTCGTTCTGCTCGTGCCGATGATCATCATTTGGCGGCTGGCGCGCAGACGTCTGTTCGTGCAGGGAGGGTAAGCCGATGATGTACTATTTGGGTCTCATTAGCGAATATTTGAAAAATTACATGAAGTCACGGCTCACCTATCGTGCCGATTTTTGGGTAGAAGTCATTTCGGATCTGCTCTTTCAGGCCACGAATCTTATTTTTATTTTAGTTATATTTATGCATACAGACAGCTTGGGTGGCTGGAGTGAAAATGAGGTCGTGTTCGTTTATGGATTTTTTATGGTTCCTTACGGACTGTTTAGTTGTTTCGTTAATCTTTGGAACTTTAGCGAGCGTTATATTGTAAAAGGTGAACTCGACCGAGTAATGACCCGTCCTGCGTATAATCTATTCCAGATTTTCCTTGAAAATGTGGACCCACCCGCGCTGGTTGGCTCAGTGATTGGTCTGATTATTATGGGGATCAGCGGCGCACAGATGGATTTGGCTATGGAGTGGTGGTTTATACCAGCGTTGATCGTTTTGAGTTTAAGTGCCGTGGCGATCTATACGGGTATATACACCATATTGACTTCTCTTTCATTCTTTTCGGATGCGCCCACAGGAATTATTCCGCTCATGTACAATATTCAGGGCTACGGACGTTATCCGGTAACGATCTATAACCGTGCCATTCAGGTTGTGCTGACTTGGATACTGCCTTTTGCTTTTGTTGGCGTATATCCCGCTTCCCTGTTCCTTCAACGAGAGGACATGCGCCATATGGCGCTCTTAACTCCTGTGATGGGAATTGTCTTTCTCACACTAGGCTTACTGGCTTGGAACTGGGGGATTCGGCGTTACCGGGGGGCTGGCTCATAGGGCGGATGATATAAGAACCCCTAAAAGATAGGAGATGATAAGATGTCCACGACATTGACCGTTATTGGACAAGCGGCACCAGACTTTGAATTGCCTGGGAGTGAGGGAAAGAGTGTCAAGCTGTCGGATTATCGAGGCAGTAGGGTATTGTTGTACTTTTATCCCAAGGATTTGACCTCTAGCTGCTCGACCCAGGCTTGCGATTTTCGGGATAAACATGCGGAGTTTAAAGGCTTAAACACCGTGATTCTCGGCATAAGCCCCGATCCACTCAAGCAGCATGACAAGTTTATTGCCAAGTATGGCCTACCTTTTCAGCTGTTATCTGATGAAGAGCATCAGGTGGCTGAGACATATGGTGTCTGGCAGCAAAAACAGATGTACGGCAAGCAGTACATGGGCATTGTTCGTTCTACGTTCCTTATTGATGAGAATGGCATTTTAGTTCATGAATGGCGTGGTTTAAGGGTAAAAGGACATATTGATGCCGCGCTGGAATACATTCAGGATATGGCATAAATTAAAAAAACCTTTTGGAATCGGGTTATGCTTTTTAAGCATCGGTTTCAAAAGGTTTTTTATTCATTTTTGGATGTATTTTGCCGATGTTTCCACTTTTGCCGGCAGAGGTAAACAATCCACAAAAGAAGCGGAATGATCAAGCCGTTCGTATAATGCCAGGCAGCCAAGGGATAAACAAGAGTTCTTACATAATAAAACACATTTGGGGTTATCGAAATGGTCATACCAAACACAATCGCTCCTGCGGGTATGACGAATGGACGACTATTAGAAATTCGGAACAACTGGGGTGTTCCAAAAGTGAAGGCGTAGAAAAAAAGAACTCCCTTGAAATAGGCAGCCAGTGCCCAGGTTAAAGCAACAAGCGATTCAACACGTGTAATATAATTCAGTTCATTAATTTTTGTCGTGAGTACAGAAGAAATGTATGGACTGTAATGGGTCACAAAGGGTCCAATCACAAGCAGGGAGAGCAGCAGAAATAGGCTAATCACGATTCCGCCTATAAGGGAAGCGAGCAATATGTCCTTTTTAAAATGGGCTTTTTTGTTTACATAAGGAAAAACCATAAGCATAATAGACATTCCGGCAAAAGGCATTGCCACGCCTGGAACCATTCCTTGAGCAACAGGAGCCAGCCCATTTTCCAAAACAGGCCGTACATTGGAAAGCTGAACTTGTGGCAGGAGTGCAAGGAATAGACCAGAGAAAATTAATATATATGCTGGTAATAGCATCTCGCTAACACGACCGAAAGCTTCAATTCCGGCTAACGCAGTAAGCACCATTAAGGCTATTCCCATAGCGAGCAGAACACGTAGAGGGGTTTCTACAAATAACTGTGTAGTCAGAAAATCGCCTACCTCTCTCGCAATAAGAACGGTGTTCATTAAAAAATAAAATAAATACCAGCAGGAAACAACGGTTCCGAACACGGGCCCCAAAATTTTACGAATCGCTTCAATAAGTGTAAGGTTCGGGTAGAGCTCATGAACGCGAATAAGCACGTAAATTATGATTAAGCCCAGCGGAATGGACAGTATGGAGCTGATCCAGGCATCCTGATGAGCAATATGTGTAATCATAGTCGGATAGAATAAGAGCATATCCCCGATTAAACTCATAAACATCAGGACAGTCACTTGCCGAACGCTAATACGTGTTTTTTTTGACATGTGGCTGTCTCCTTTCTAAAAACCAAATACATGTGACACAAAAGCGTTAACAGGGTTGTAGATGATTTCAATCAGTACCAGCGGGCTTGGCGTAACCTCTGACTTGGCGGCAAGGACACTAAGCCATGTGCCTATTCCGAGCATAATGATGTACACGAACATATCTTTAAAGCGATGTTTTCGATACAAGCCTGGCAAATCTTTGGCAGCAATGGCTAGACCGATACAGATAATAACAGTGGTGATTAGCACGGTGAAGGCTCCTTCCGTTAAAGGGTGTGGATCAACTGGGTTCCAGGCTGTGGCGGCCTTTCGATCTTAACTTGTATACGATAAGCAGTAGCGAAGGAAGGACAATAGAATCCGTCAAATCCCAATAAATCCAGGCGTTGACGATCGTATCCAGATAGTAAGTAATATTAGGCGCCGACACGATAATCAGACCAAACAGGATCATGAAGCTAGGACCAAGAAAGGTCCGAACATTATTTAATCGCAGTAGTTGAGTCATTCCTAAGGTAAAGGCATAGAAGTGTAAAATGGTTTTAACAAAAGTAGTGATAATCCAGGCAGTACTCATCATGGATTCAATTCTCTGCAGGAAATTTCCTATGTTGATCTTTTTAGATAGCGTATAAGAGGTATACACACTATGTTCGGTTACAAAAGGGCCCAGCACCATGAGAGAAACCAGGAGTAGTACGCTTAACAGAATGCTGGCCGTAAGTCCTGAGAGTAAAACTGATTTTTTTAGACCCGGTTTTTTGCTCACATAGGGAAAAATCATCAGTAAAAAAGCTAGTTCACCGAATGGGTAGGAGAGCGCAAATAGGCTGCCCTCCATAATTTTAGGAATACCTTGTTCCATAATAGGCTTAAGCTGCTGACTGTCACATTGGGGAAGCAAGCACAGGATTAAAAACAAAGCGAAAGCCAAGCATAAAGGAAACAATATTTGAGCTGTACGTGCAATAGGCTCCAACCCCATATACATCCCCCACATCAGCACAAGGATGAAGAGTAAATTGATAACAGGAAGAGGTGTCATTACATAGGTCTGGCTGTTCATAAAATCTCCGACTTCTCTTAAATAAATCGCTGAATTCATCATTAAATGGAACAAATACCATATGGAGATGAGGGCGCCTAGCCACGGACCCAAAATTCGCTGGCAGAGCTGCACAAAGGTGAGATCAGGATACAGCTGATGTACCCGCAGGAGTAGCAGTAGTACAGCCAGTCCTGCAGGGATGCTAAGTAATGAGCTGATCCAGGCATCCTGCTTGGATATGCTAGTAATGAGGGAGGGATACACCAATACACAGTCTCCGATAATACTCAAAAAAACGAGTACGGCTATATTTGTAATGCTGATACGCCCTTTCTCCTCCACCAAGCTCACTCCTTCATTTCTTTTTGGAACGATTCAAACAAAGAACCAATTTTTTTGATCGTAGTCTTTGCCTTATATTCAATTTGTAAGTCCATAAATGGATTTTCTTTTTCTTCTTTTAGTCGTTTCCAAAGCTCAGGTTTGGACTGGTGGATCAGCTGACCAAAACCGAAAATGTCTGACTTAAACTCACGTCGAACAGTCTCTACGGAATGCTTCATAATTTCAACAATTTTTTCATTGCTTGCGGCCTCAATTTCTTTAATATCAGCCATACTGCTTAACTTCATATGCTTACAGTTGACCTCTCGTACTGTGCTGTCGTTGGTAACGGATATGGAGATAACAGGTTCTCCATCGCGAATGATCACTTTTTTTTGGGTGTTGCTTCTTAAGGTTAATAAGGCGATATTACCTCCTCCCTGACAATCGGTGTGCCCCGTTGTAGACTCCACTTTATCCCTGATGTAACTGAGCCCTTTACTGTCAAAGTCATTGATCCATCCCAGCAACCGGTCTTTTTTGAATACACCATTACCTGAAAACCGCAATATGGTTTCAGGCGATATGCTTTTGGTGGCATCCATACCTTTTTCATTGGTCGATTCTATATCTCCCACAGCTTCCAATGCGGGCAGAGTGGACTGGATGTCGGGATTAACCAGATCGCTAAGAAGTTGATCCATGGTTACTTTGGTAGCAGGAGCCCAGGTTTTGGTTAAGGTATCTAACGAAGCAAATAATTTATTTGCCGGCAATTTTTCCATTGGAGTGGGGATCTTTAACATCGTAGAAGCCTTGTTATTCTTGGCTATCGCAATATAAAAGTCACTTCTTGTAAAAGGCTCTCGCATCATGGCTTCAATCGCATCAGCAATTCCCCTTCTCGCATACTCCTCACCTAAAATCAGCATACGAATATGAGATAAATAAATGGAGCGCGGACTTGTATTCGTCATTTTTTCAATGGCCTCTTGAATCGTGGGTGCAGTGGCCTGATAAGTAACGACTGGAGGGCCTGCACTTGGTGATGATTTGGAAGCTACAGCAGAAGGAATGACCACCTGAGCGGTTACCTGATACTGGTCTCCTTCCATATCCACACCGATCCCAATAGCGATGCCCAGCTCATTTAATTCTTGGCGATCCCAGCAACCACCTAACAGTAATGCAATCAGGCCCCAGACGAAGAACAAATGTATGGTCTGCTTCATGGCTGATCCCTTCTGGTTTTTGATTTATTACCGATCCGTCTTTTTTTCGTTTTTTGGCGAATCGTATTTTGGATAGAGATGGATTGAGGCCGTGTCTTCATGCGAGGCCAAGGTAGGCGAAACAGCGTATCTTTCAAATCACTTTCCACATAGGGACCGAACGGGCTCATATAAGATACTCCGAAGGATCGCAGACTGGTCAAATGCAGTAAAAGTACGATTACCCCCATCAATATTCCAAGAAGCCCGAAGGCTGCGGCTAGCATCATTAAAGCAAAGCGGGCAATACGAACCGCAATGGAAAGACCGTTTTCCGGAATAACATAGCTGGAGATCGCTGTAATGGACACAACAATAACCATAGCCGCCGAGACCACTCCTGCATCCACGGCTGCTTGTCCAATGACCAGTGTACCTACGATGGATACGGCCTGCCCGACAGTCTTGGGAATTCGAACTCCTGCTTCACGCAAAATTTCATAAGTTATTTCCATGAGCATCGCCTCGACAAAAGCCGGAAACGGTACGCCTTCCCTTTGGGCAGCGAGACTGACCAATAAGTTTGTAGGAATCATCTCTTGATGAAAGGTAGTTACCGCAATATAAACTGCTGGCGCAAGCATAGCGATAAAAAAGGAAAAGAAACGCAGCAAACGCAACAACGTGCTGATATCAGCACGCTGGTAATAATCCTCTGGTGATTGGAAAAATTGCACAAACAGTGCAGGAATCAACAGAACAAAGGGTGTCCCGTCCACCAAGATAGCAATTCGGCCTTCCAGCAGGCTGGCAGCGACTGAATCCGGACGCTCGCTGTTATAAATGGTGGGGAACAGGGTGAAGGTTTCATCCTGAATTTCCTCCTCGATGTAACCCCCTTCCAGAATTCCGTCAATATCAATTCGGTCCAAACGTTCTCTCAGTTCCTGAATAACTCCTTCGTCAGCGATGCCTTTGACATACATTACGGCCACATTGGTGTGGGTGACTTGCCCGATCTGTCTTGTTTCCATCCACAGGCGCGGATCGCGGATTCGCCTACGAATTAGAGCGGTATTGGTTCGTAAATTTTCGGTAAAAGCCTCCATTGGACCCCGTACGACACTTTGGGATTGGGGCTCGCTAACACTGCGATCCTCCCAACCGACCGCATCAATCCATATGCCCTTTGCGTATCCGTCCAGCAAAATGATAATACTGCCGGATAACATTTGATTGAATAGGGCGTCCATTTCATCCACACTACCTGAGTTACCTGCAATCAAAACTTGATTCTTCAAATAGTCGAATGGTTCTGCGCCCTCCGGTACATGATGTTCATTTACTCGCATCAATGAACGGAGAACCGAATCATGGAGCAATTGAGTGTTAACCAGACCATCGATATAAAAAAGAGCTGCTGGCCATTTTTGCATCCATAATAGCTCTTTAATGATTACATCTCCGCTGTTTCCAAAGGAGCTCTCGATATGATTTACATTATCTTTCAAGTTAGAGGATACATGAGTAAGTGGACAACTTTTATTCTGATTTGGCATACGTAAAATCCTCCGATATTGGAGTTTGTTGGCTTAGTATGCTCTGAATATATGAATTTATGCCTTGACGGCTGCAAAGTAATCTGATGATTAGTGATAAATGGTTAATTATATTTTTGTTTAATTTATGGAGTCTGTCGTATTAGAACTGATTAGAATGGTAGATTGGCAGTACAGGGAGTTATTCGCTGTAGGTAACATTAATGGAATTGGGGGGGCATTTCTCCGTATCGCTTTGTTACCTTTAATATAACGGCTTATGGGTTCGGGATTTAGCGTAGGTGTCTTACTGTCTAGTGGGTGATTCCTTTTTTGGTCCTGTCATCTGCGGAGGGTCTGCTTATTACCCGCATATTTGGAAACATTATTAATGCAGGAGACCCCATTGTATTTACAGGGTCCATTGTTGGGTATGCTGACGACGTAGAACCAAGGTATCATCGGAATGTCTATGTTTGGAGCAGGGGTAGCTCGAATCATGAGCCGCGAATGTGGGCTCGGCTGAAGGAGTTTAACTATTCCGTGTCATCCTTGTGGCTGGTTTTTACTGATTTTTTGGATTTGTATAGCGATCCAAACAGGAAGCTTCTCCACCGATATATAAAATATAGCAGGATTACGAATCCAACCGCTGCTGCGATTCGTAGTGCGTACAGCTCTACCAAATGGAAAATGGCATCCCATTGCGGGCCAAACAGCTTGCCGATGCTTAGAAAGAGGACGACCCAGAATAAAGCACCGCTGTAAGCATACAGGACAAATTTACGGAAAGAAAGAGCTATAATTCCAGCAAAATAGCCGGTAAAATGCCTGACACCTGGGATGAAATATCCAAGGAAAATAAGCCAGTATCCATAACGTTGAAACCATTTTTGTGTTTTCTGTAGCTTGTCCGGCGATAACAAAACCCATTTGCCGTATTTCTGAATAAAGGGAAGTCCAGCCCATTTTCCAATAAAGTAGGTAATGGTCATACCGATGGTTGTGCCCAAAAAGGCTAACAGCACCAGCTTGCTGAAATCCAGAGTACCGGCATAGGAGAGATATCCCGCATAAGCCATCGTGGTTTCCCCGGGAAAAGGCAAGGCAATAAACTCCAGCAGCAAGCCGAAAAAAAGGACGCCGTATCCATATTCTTCGAACAATTGCGCAATCCATTTCAGCACATCCATCGTGTACACTCCTACGGGCAGATTAAGTAATTTAGAATCAATTTATTTTATCAATCTTTTCATGACCACTCAACTATGGTTGATTTCTTGACGTGTTGTTTTATCGTTGCGTATAATGAAACGAACAATTGAGGGAGGCACGGTAATGAATAAGCCTAATGAAATCGTTGTAGTTCTCGATTTTGGAGGACAATACAACCAGTTAATTGCAAGAAGAATTCGGGATCTCGGCGTATATAGCGAGCTCCTTCCATACAATACGCCTGCGGAGAAGCTGAGAGAGCTGGCGCCGAAAGGAATTGTTTTCTCAGGCGGACCTTCCAGCGTATACACAGACAATGCTCCTCAGGTGGATCGGGCAATTTATGATCTTGGCATCCCTATCTTTGGTATTTGTTATGGCATGCAGCTGATGGCCCACCAACTGGACGGTAAAGTAGAACGTGCGGGCAAGCGTGAATATGGCAAAGCAGACGTGCAATTCAATGAGGATGCCCGTTTGACTAAAGGGCTGGATTCTCGTCAAACGGTATGGATGAGCCATGGCGATCACGTTACAGATCTGCCAACTGGCTTTACACTGGATGCGGGAACAGAGAGTGCTCCGATTGCTGCGATGAGTAACCTGGAGCGGAATCTGTATGCGGTACAATTCCACCCAGAAGTGCGTCATTCTGTTCAAGGTAATGAGATGATTAGCAACTTCCTGTATGAAGTGTGTGGTTGTGAAGGCAACTGGACCATGGAATCGTTCATTGAAGAGCAAATCCGTGAAATCCGCCAGCAAGTAGGCGACAAGAAAGTACTGTGCGCTTTAAGTGGCGGCGTGGATTCTTCCGTCGTAGCCATGCTTATTCACAGAGCGATCGGCGACCAACTGACATGTATGTTCATTGATCACGGACTGCTACGCAAAGGTGAAGCCGAAAGTGTAATGGAGACGTTCGTTGGTAAATTTGATATGAAAGTTGTCAAAATTGATGCACGTGAGCGTTTCCTGTCCAAACTGGCAGGAGTGGATGATCCGGAACAAAAACGTAAAATCATCGGTAACGAGTTTATTTACGTCTTTGAAGAAGAATCCGCTAAATTCGATGATTTTGACTTCCTGGCACAAGGCACGTTGTACACAGATATTGTAGAGAGCGGAACAGCAACGGCGCAAACCATCAAATCGCACCATAACGTGGGCGGTTTACCGGAAGACATGAAGTTCAAACTGATCGAGCCACTGAATGCTTTGTTCAAGGATGAAGTGCGTAAAGTCGGTGAAGAATGTGGACTTCCGGCCGAAATTGTATGGCGTCAGCCATTCCCAGGTCCGGGTCTTGCCATCCGTGTATTGGGCGAAGTGACAGAGGACAAGCTCAAGATTGTCCGTGATTCTGACTTTATTTTGCGCGAGGAGATTGCCAAAGCGGGTCTGGATCGGGAGATTTGGCAATACTTCACCGCTCTGCCGAATATGAAGAGTGTTGGCGTTATGGGCGATGCCCGTACGTATTCCTACACTGTAGGTATTCGCGCAGTAACGTCGATCGACGGTATGACCGCCGACTGGGCACGTATCCCTTGGGACGTGTTGGAGAAAATCTCCGTTCGTATTGTCAACGAAGTGGACAACGTCAATCGTATCGTGTACGACGTAACTTCCAAACCACCAGCAACAATCGAGTGGGAATAAGCGTGGAGACTCCCGCATCGTAACCACGAACCCTTTGAGATTCACCAATACAACATCAGGCTCCTCCGCATCGGCGAATTATCGCTATGCGGTGGGAGTCTTTTTTTACGGGGGCAAGGTCGAAACTTTGCTCGGGAAAGTTTTACTGCACGGCAACCTCAATCGACGAGGTTTAGCTAAAGGCGAACAGCATGGCCTCATGCGACGGATATATAAAGTCATTTGTTATTACAAAACAGAATATGAAGTTGAAAAAAGGAGATATTATGCAATGGTAATGTCTCCTCTTTTTATATGAATTTATTAGCTTCAAGCTATAAATAGTTTAAATCAAGTATGGAATTAAACGTTTGTTTTTCATGTCATCCTCTAATGGTGTCATGTTTTGATACCAATATATTTTATAATTTATCTAGATTAAAGTGTTACATATCCCGGTTCATTAAACGCTACTAAGGAGAATAAAGAGATGAAAAAATTATTTTTGTCGTCCTCATTTAAGGATGTTGCACCATGCTTAGTCCATTTCGCCGATGAAAACTTGGAAGGAAAAAAAGTCACTTTCATCCCAACCGCAAGTATTCCAGAGAAAGTTAAGTTTTATGTGAATACAGGGAAAAAAGCATTAGAGAATTTAGGATTAATCGTGGATGAAATCGAAATCAGCACAGCAACATGGAATGAAATAGAGAGTAAAATTAGAGGAAATGACTATATTTATATGACCGGAGGCAACACATTTTATTTACTTCAAGAGTTAAGAAGAACCGGAGCTGACAAAATCATTGCTGAGGAAGTTAATGCAGGGAAGTTGTATATAGGCGAATCGGCAGGTTCGATGATTTTATCACCTAATATCGAATATGCCCGACTTATGGACAATGTGCAGGAGGCGCCTGCTTTGGATTCCTTTGCTGCACTCAGGGCAATTGAATTCTATCCAGTCCCTCACCATACGAACATCCCGTTTAAAAAAGCGGTGGAGAACATCATTGAGGAATATGGCAGCCAATTAAATTTATATCCAATCAGCAACGAAGAGGTTATTTTGGTTGAAGGTGATAGTATAAAAGTCGAGAATGCATGACTTCATTAAATAAAGGAGAATTTCAACTGCTAAATATTTTAAAGAACCTTCAATCCACATCTATCATGGTATTGAAGGTTCTTTTTTTAAAATTCTAACTTACCATACGATCTTTTTCCCAGTTGTAGCCGATTCCTCGATGCGGTCCAGTAACTGATGCAGTTTTAAGGCATGGTTGAAATCGGGGGCGAGACGGGTGTCCGTCAAAATATCCCTGGCAAATACATGATGAGCTTTGGCTACATTCAGGGTTACCCCTTCTTTTGGGAAATCTAGGGTACTATCAGGTTCATGAGCTATACTGATTGTTTCAAAAACACCGTTAGGCGCATGACTCTGCTCACTACTTGGATCATATATCAGTTTTTCAAGCGTCAGATTCCCAAATTGAATATGCCCAAGCGAAGGATTCTGTGACAAACGCAAAATGCCCTTTTTCCCCTGAATCTCTAGCTCAAACTTAGAATTCACTCCACCTTGAATGTGAACGGATGTCGGTGCTCCATTTTCCATTAGTCCGTGAATCAGAATTTGATCGGCAGTATCCTTGGAAATGACTTCACCCGTTTCATGAATAATGGCTTCATTATAACGGGAGGATGTGATGGCCGATAGCTCGCGGAATTCCCCAACGATGTATTGTAGCGCATCCAAGGAATGCCCTCCGTTAATGGTCAGTAGGTTGGCACCACTGGCTCTATTCAGCAGATAAGACGTATCCTGATTTGTTCGTCCTCCTTTGCCGGGAGTAGCTACTTGCATATGACAGGATACTATTTCACCAATTGTCCCGTCTTCCACCAGCTTTTTCATCATTTGCACCTCAAAATCCTGACGTGCCTGCAAGCCGACGGTATGATGGATGCCCGCCAGTTCCGCCGCCTTAGCCATTTCAGTAGCTTCCGCAGTGTTGGCCCCCAGAGGCCACTCACAAAAAATATGCTTTCCCTCTTGAATAGCCGCCATCACCGCCTCATAATGATGGGGAACTTTTACGCTCACCACGACCATGTCCACATCCTCGGAAGCTGCGAGCTTTTTGGCATCGTCAAAAGCTAATGTTGCCCCTACGTCCTCTGCACTTTTTCGTGCACTCTCCATACGGGAAGTGCCGATGGCCGTGATATCCAAGCTCGGGTGCTTGAGCAAAGCAGGAATATGCGTTTGGCTGGCCCATTTGTTATTCATCGAACCTCCTATGATACCTGCACGAATCTTCTGTTTAACCATGTGCCATCCCTCCTAATTTTAAAATGTGAGTAGAAAATAACGCTTAAGCCCAATATAATACACTTAACTCATAAAGAATAATGCTTGTTAATGATGTAGATATCATTTTATTTGATGGGAGGTAAAGCGGTGGATATTCAAAATATGCAGGCATTCGTTTCGGTGGCAGAGCTTAGAAGTCTAACAGAAGCTGCCCAGAAGCTGAATCATCTGCAATCGAATATGACGGCAAAAATAAAGAAGCTGGAGACCTATTATGGCACAGCGTTATTTTACAGAAAGTCTCGTGGTATGGAACTGACACCCGCAGGCGAAATTTTATACGCTCAGTACAAGCAAATTTTGCTGCTATGGCAAGACACGGAGATGAAAATGAGACCCCAGGAGGAAAAACTGCGCGTCGGCACGATGCAGTCCATTGTAGCAGGCGAAACAACAAGGGCGCTAACGAAGGTATATGAGATGTATCCGCAGGTTTCGGTGACATTAAAAACGGGAACCACCACGGAAATGGAACAATTCATCCTCGACGGAGAGCTTGATATTGCTTTTGTTACAGGATATCCTACCAACCCATATATTCATTATCAAAAAATATGCCGTGAAGAGCTGGTGCTGGTGGGGAAAGGTATACACGAAGGTTCGGATCTCCAGCAAGTACTACAAGGAGCTTCTATTATCATATTGTCGGATAGCTGCCTGTACCTCACGCATTTAGAGAAGATGTATCAGGACATGCAATTGACCCATAGCGAGGTTGTCGAGGTTGGAATATTTGATACGATGGTGGAATTCGCTCTAATGGGAATGGGAATTACCCTTATGTCCAAAAAGCTGGCCCGGCAATTTAAAGTAGCATCCTATCTACCCGTTCCTCCGGTTTTTGGCTATATGGATACATATTTAATATCTCGTCCCAATCACAAAATGACAGCAATTGAACATAAATTTATCGAAATCAATAATACGATCTAATAGAATAGGAGAGACATCGAATGCCAATTAATCAAGGCAAATACCAAGGTAGCCATGCTGTATTTCTGGGCGATAGCATTACGTTTGGATATGACTTGCGTGATGGAGAAAAGCCATAGCCCCAACTTTTTTGTGATATGTAGACTTGTCTCATGGCTTGTTTATTTATAGTGAGGGTGTATAATACTTGATATATCAATTGATGGGTCAAGTATCAGAAGGAGGAGAGATAGTCATCAAACATTGCTCTGAAAAAAGCCAGTTATTTTATCGCATGCATCTTTTGTGTAAAGAAATGAATAACGCTTTTGAAGCACAGTTAAAAACCAGCTTTACCAAGGTCGAAATTTTGTATCATATTGACCATCGTCAGGAATTAAGTCAGCTGGAGCTTCAACATCTGCTCGTTCTGGATGGTGCAGCAGTGACCCGGCATCTAAAAAGGCTGGAAGAGGAAGGTCTGATTTTACGCAGTAAAAAAGAGCAGGATAAGCGTGTAACTTATATACGTTTAACCGAATTAGGGATTCAAGAGCTGCAAGTTTTGACAGAGCAAAGACAAGCCTTTCAGGAACAACTTCTCTACAATTTTCAAGACGAGGAAATTGTGGCTTTAACAGATGCACTACAGCGTATGTCTAGCAATGTGAAGAATATGTAAAAATGTGCGAGGACAAAATGATTTTGGAGGCCACTCGATGAAGATTTTAGAAGACTATTTTCACTACTATGATTTAGCAAAAGATGATGAGACGAGCAGAGAACGATTAACCAGCCTTTTTTCCGAGAAGATTGAGTTTGTATTGAATGGTAATCGAAAACAAGGGATGAACAGTTGGAAAAGCTTTTTGAACATGTTCTTCGAGGGGACGCTCGAAATCAAGCATATGTATGAGGGGTGGAAGCTTGTTTCCGAAGAAGCTGATACCTATCAAACTAAATGGGCAGTGTGCGGTAAAAAAGTAACAGGCGAAGTTTATACACTTACTGGAGTGGACAAAGCCCGACTGGATACAGAAGGGAAGATCGTTTATCTGGAAAATATACCAGATACAGCGGATGCTTTTGATAAGTATAAAAATATCTGATTATCCTAAATAATAACCCGCCAGCTGTATAATAGCTTGCGGGTTATCTATTTTCCGAACAATACATATGTGTTCAATTTGTAACATTCGTTTTTTCTGTTGACAAGCCGTAGGCGAGAGCCTAAAATAACGGATGTAATATAGCGTATATGAAGGCGAATATTACAGCAATTGAACGACAACAATACGAGTATGCTTTGCGTAGGAGGAATTACGACTCATGGAGCGTTTCTTTAAATTAAAGGAACATGGCACGAACGTCCGCACCGAGATTATTGCGGGGATCACTACTTTTATGACCATGGCTTATATCCTGGTGGTCAACAATACCTTTTTGGGACCAACTGGAGCGGGGATGCCTAGTGAAGCTGTTTTCTTTGCGACAGCAGTAGGTGCAGGTTTAGTAACCATTCTGATGGGCTTGTTTGTAAATGTGCCGATCGGTATGGCACCAGGGATGGGCTTGAATGCTTATTTTATGACTGTAGTCTTGAGTTCTAATGGGATGATTACTTGGCAAGCGGCACTTGGCGCTGTATTTATATCCGGTATCGTCTTTCTGATTTTAACTGTTACCCGGGTTAGACAGATGCTGCTTGTTGCAGTTCCGGAAAATTTAAAAACCGCTATTACAGTTGGTATCGGCTTGTTTATCACAATTGTTGGCTTCAAGCTTTGTAATCTGGTTATGGTGAGTATTGTTCCAGGGACAGATGTTGGTCAACCGGTTCCGGGTCATGCTTTTAATTTGGTTCTGGGTAGCCTGGTACATCAAAAGGATGCGCTGCTGGCGCTAATCGGGTTGCTCATTATCGCAGCGTTGATGGTCGTTCGGGTCAAAGGCGCATTGCTGATTGGAATCGTAGCTACTACATTAATCGGTATTCCGATGGGTGTAACGAATCTGAGTAGCTTGACAACAGGCCACTGGATTCCAAATTTCAGCAATTTGGCAGTAGGTCAGCTAGACCTGAAGGCAGCTTTGCATATTGGTTTGTTTGATATTATTTTCATCTTCACATTTGTAGAGTTGTTTGATACGTTCGGTACGTTGGTAGGTACAGCTACACGCGCAGGCATAATGAAAGATAAGAAAAAAGGCGAGAAAATTATCGGTAAAGCGATGCTGGTAGATGCTGTTGGTGTAAGTACTGGTGCGGTATTGGGTACAAGTACAATTACAGCATTTGTAGAAAGCTCCGCAGGGGTAGAAGAAGGTGGCCGTACAGGTCTCACTGCTGTAACGACAGGCGTTCTGTTCTTGTTGGCCCTCTTTATTGCGCCGCTGGCACTGGTTGTGCCCTCTGCGGCTACTGCTCCGGCTCTGATTATCGTTGGGGTGTTGATGATGAGTCAGGTTCGTAATATTGACTGGGATAACTTCCTGTTGGCATTCCCGGCGTTTCTGACTATTGTTTTGATGCCTTTTACAGGTGGAATTGCGAATGGTATTTCTGCTGGTATTCTGTCTTACGTTGTGCTGGCTGTGTTCAGTAATCTGTTTACCAGCAATAAAGTTAAAATTCACTGGCTTATGTGGGTGCTTGCTATAATTGTAGTAATCCGCTTTGCCTTTATGGGCTCCGAATAATTCAGTAGATATAAAATACAGAACCTCTTTCCTGTTGGTTTAAAAGGGAGGAGGTTCTTTTTTATAGTTAACCACGAGTAAAAACAAAAGAATTAATATATGAAAGAAAACGATTAATAAATATGTGTTATGAAAATTTATATAAATAATACTTGCAAACTAAAATTACATATGGTATATTCTAATTCCGGCCAAGAAACACAAGGTTGTGAGCGAATGTTTCAAAAAAGACTTTTGAAAAAAACTTGCAAAGTTGGTTGGTATGTGGTAGGATATAAGAGTTGATGAAGCGAAAAGCTGATTCGAAATAAAGTTTGATCTTTGAAAACTGAACAACGAGTGAGTAAACTGATTTTGTTCGCAAAATCAAACAAAGAGATATTTTATCTCGTCAGTTTCAAAATGAGCTAATCGCTCTTTCTATATTGTTTCATCTTCGGTTCTTCTCC
>NZ_JAALFM010000185.1:0-210 GCF_011800295.1 Paenibacillus sp. EKM301P
TCGGTGAATCGCTTCTTCAATCATATGCAGCAAATGCTCACGGATTTGCTCTACAGCTGTACGTTCCAACACCTGCGCGTTGTACTCCAAATGGACATGGATTTCATCGCCTGGCACCACGGTGATGTTGAAGTCATAGTTTGTTTGCTCTGACATGGAAGCATTGGCAATCGTAAAGCCATTGTTCCCGCGGCTACCCATCTGCTCCAT
>NZ_JAALFM010000186.1:0-210 GCF_011800295.1 Paenibacillus sp. EKM301P
ACCTACGCGGAGCTGAACGAACGAGCCAACCGTTTAGCGCGGACGTTGCGTGCGCAAGGGGTTCAGCCGGATCAGCCTGTGGGCATTCTGGTCCACCGTTCATTAGACATGATCGTAGGCATCTACGCGATCCTGAAGGCCGGCGGAGCCTATGTGCCGATTGATCCGGAATATCCGGCCGATCGTATCCGCTTTATGCTGGAGGACTCG
>NZ_JAALFM010000187.1:0-209 GCF_011800295.1 Paenibacillus sp. EKM301P
CGAACCAGCACCACCGCTTCGCGCACGCCTTCCACCCGCAGCAGCTGCGACTCGATCTCGCCCGTCTCGATCCGGTACCCCCGGATTTTCGCCTGGTTGTCGATCCGGCCGATGAAGTCCACGTTCCCGTCCTCCATCCACCGCGCCAAGTCTCCCGTGCGGTACAGCCGCTCGCCCGCGGCGAACGGGCTGTCTACGAACTTCTCTTC
>NZ_JAALFM010000188.1:0-207 GCF_011800295.1 Paenibacillus sp. EKM301P
ATCACGTTCGTGTGAATGAAATGGATATCCTGAACTTACTCACTCGTTGCTCAGTTTTGAGAGTTCAAACTCTCAAGATTCGACGAATGTTTCATTCACACATCGTGTGGAACCGAAATATTCATCGGACTTCGCTTCGATGAAGCGAATTGCACCTTGAAAACTGGATACCGAAACGAAATTGCGTTTTAGAATATTCCTTTAAGC
>NZ_JAALFM010000189.1:0-205 GCF_011800295.1 Paenibacillus sp. EKM301P
GGCTGGGGATATAGGATTTGAACCTATGCATGACGGAGTCAAAGTCCGTTGCCTTACCGCTTGGCTAATCCCCAATATGCATATGATTCACAATTCCCCCATATTTCATCCATGTAAGAGAACAAAATATGGTGGAGGCTGAGGGGATCGAACCCCCGACCCTCTGCTTGTAAGGCAGATGCTCTCCCAGCTGAGCTAAGCCTCC
>NZ_JAALFM010000190.1:0-203 GCF_011800295.1 Paenibacillus sp. EKM301P
TTTGGCAGTGTCGTCTCCGGCAGATCAGCAGATATTCCGGGCATCGATAAAATGATTGGGTTGTTCATTAACACCGTTCCTGTACGGATTCACAGTGAGAAAGAGATGACATTTGCTGGGCTGATGAAGCAGATTCAGGAGCAGGCACTGGCTTCCCGTGCCTATGAAACCTATCCGTTATATGAAATTCAGGCCCTGACCGA
>NZ_JAALFM010000191.1:0-203 GCF_011800295.1 Paenibacillus sp. EKM301P
GGCGGGGAAAAGAACCCGGAAGACATCGTGGACACGATTGCCCGCGACGGCGTGACTACAATGCACTTTGTACCCGCTATGCTGCGTGCATTCCTGGAGTATGTGGAGCAGCAGCCACGAGAAGTAATGCAAGCGAAGCTGGGCACGCTGCGCCATGTCTTTGCCAGTGGTGAAGCGTTGCCGCCACAGCATGTGGCCCGGTT
>NZ_JAALFM010000192.1:0-203 GCF_011800295.1 Paenibacillus sp. EKM301P
CCGAAGCTGCCGGATTACATGATCCCGACGTATGTGGTACAGCTGGATCGTTTCCCGCTGACGCCAAACGGGAAAATCGACCGGAAGGCATTGCCAGCACCGGAAGCACGCCTTGAAGGAGGCCTAGAGTATGTGGCACCGCGGACGCCACTGGAGGCCAAGCTAGCCCAAATCTGGCAGGATGTCTTGAAGCTGTCCAGCGT
>NZ_JAALFM010000193.1:0-203 GCF_011800295.1 Paenibacillus sp. EKM301P
CCGAAGCTGCCGGATTACATGATCCCGACGTATGTGGTACAGCTGGATCGTTTCCCGCTGACGCCAAACGGGAAAATTGACCGGAAGGCATTGCCAGCACCAGAAGCACGCCTTGAAGGAGGCCTGGAGTATGTGGCACCGCGGACGCCACTGGAGGCCAAGCTAGCCCAAATCTGGCAGGATGTCTTGAAGCTGTCCAGCGT
>NZ_JAALFM010000002.1:0-688428 GCF_011800295.1 Paenibacillus sp. EKM301P
TCGGTACATCTTAGACGCACCACACATGATGTAACCACGGGAGTTGGAGATCGTCAACAGGGTTGTTTTAGGCAGTTAGACCTCGACTCCGATAAATGTATGCTCACCCACTTGAATGAGTTCCATGTGTATCATGGTTACATGCACCTCCTCTTTGTTCATCCGGGATATTTTATGCGACATTTGCGGGTAAGTGTGGACACCCGTGGATACATTCAAAATTTTAGGAGGATTATGTATGTACAGCAAAATAGGCGATATCACAGAGACTATATGGAATGATTTTGTCTAGTCTTTGTGATCATCGTTAATGTTTTGGGTTTACGTTTTATTCAAGCTTCTTTAAATACTGTGGGGGTACAAGGTCAGCAAGCCAAACACCATGGTTGGCTTTATAAAACTTCACTTGATTAGCCAATGCCTTTGCTGTGTCTACTTCGAGAATCACCAGTTCCCCACGTCTTTTGCCTGCTAAAATTGCAAACTCAAGGGATTCAGACAGATGTACATACTTTCTCCCCATTGGCTTAATTCCTTCGGTGAAAATGTTATGGATTACCTTTGTGTTTGTACCGTGATAGAGAATCGTTGGTGGAGTAGCTTCCTTATAATTCAATCTGCCTGCACTGTGCCCGTAATTAGCTCTTATGTACCCATTAACCATCTCATATCTCTGCTTTGGACAATGGCTTACTACTTGCTCGATATCCGACTCACTGACATCAGACCATCTGTTCTCTGATCTTATTCCTTGCATCAGGTCTTGAATGTCACAATAACCCTCATGGTCTAGCTCAAGACCAAACTGTTCTGGTGTATGCCTCAGAATCTTACTTATAAATTTACTAAGGCTCTCTTCTTGTTTTGATGTTAGCATTGTATACTCCTTTAATAAAATATTTGTCTACCTATAATAACTTATCCAATGATACATAGCGCCTTGTGAAGTAAAGCCCCAAACCTCCGATAAGGAAAGATGTAGCTCCAATTAAAAAACCTCTTAGACTGTATCTGTTATAAGCCTCCAATATTTTTGCAAGTCCCAGCCCACAATGAAAATAACTGAAAATACCTCTTATCAAATCCATGATAAAAATTTCCGATTCTTAAATCCCTCCTCTCTCTAATAGTTGTCCGATGAAAATAAAGATTTAGACTGGATTTGTTGCTCCTAAGCTGATTCTGAATTGCTAAATCGTCAGACTTGGAATAATAAGTTTTAGACTGACCCAAATATAAAACCAGCGGCAGTCAAGGACCTGAAAATAAAGTCCTAGACTGCCGCTGGTTTATTGAACTAACGTTCTCTGTTAGCGTAACAAGTGGTGTAAAATTATTTCATGCGATAAGACTGGCTGTTTTGATAAATTTTATTTGATACAAGATGAGGTTCTTGTCATCCGCCGTACCGATCCAGCTAGTCGCGCTGCCACGCCTCGAAGGACTTGCCACTTATACTCTGCAGCGGCTTGCCACTAGGGAGCGAGAACATGTCACCCCCGTTGATATCTACAACCGTTTCGGTGCTACCGATCGGCTTGCCGTCAGTAAGAAACACCGAGGTCGATAAATTCTCCCTGAATCGCTAGGCTTCCAATCGCCTTAAATCGTTCCACCTCTATGGTTTTGCCGAAATAATTGGCTGGATCAACGTCTTCCATCAGTTCCATTCGACCATATCTGGCGTACGGGTCAGCACTTTCCGATGCGACTGTCGAGAATCCTCTCTATCGCTGGATATTCCTCGAATCTTCGTTCGATGAAACGTTGAATAACCGCCCCGTAAAGGGGCGGTTTTCTTATGCTTGCATGAATGCTTCTAACGGCTCCAGAGTCGAGAACGTCTTCTTTGCATCCTTCTTCCGTTGTTCATCATAGAGTTTGGTCAACTCTACGAATGATTCAGCTTTAATCTTCGTATAACTCGATTTGGTGTATCTGTTTATGTACGTCTTTTGCCCTTCCTCTTCAACCCACTCGTAAACGACGTCATATTTGTCCCTCAGATTCTTCAAATGAAGTGCCCGGCGCAACACTGCATAGTGTTCTTCAATGGCTTCATCGCATTCTTCCATAATCTTCTCGTATGCGCAGCCAACTCGCATCAGAATCTCTGATGCCCGTTCATCGCCGTATCTCGCGAGAAATTCCTTCAACGAAACCAGCGCATATAGCGTTATTTGTTCCTTGTCATTCGGATTCTTATATTCATAACAGCCTACAACCAAATTGCGGTCGGTCATTTCCTCCTTACTGAATTGCATCTTGAACAAATACTCGAGTGTCTTCTGCTTCATAACGGTTTCCAACATCTGTTCTTTATCAATCTTGATGCCTGTTGTCACCCACGGAAACGGTAGTTGGCCGTTACTTTCACGCGATAAGCTACCCCTAATATTTAAAATCGGTAGACCCGTAGCAATTGCGTACGACCTATTATATCCTTTGCCCACGAATATTTCCTGTTCTTCTCGCATGTGTCCTCCCCCTCCTTTTAGTACCAAGTTCCATTCGGCGCGTAGTGCCACCAGTTGTCTGCGAAGTGAATCTTCGCTCGATTCCAGCGAATTGCGATCCAAATTACCCTCCGCATTTTCCAGTAATTTCTTGGTTAAGCTATAGTTCTCCGTTCGTATTATGAGCTGTGACCTACGCTTACGGGCTTTGCCACTTCACTTCCGCTCTTCCAATCCCGCTCTGTCCATTGTCAGGTAACACTTTTATTTCCATCTCTCCAGGTACTTCATGAATCTCCGTTACAATCGGTTCAGACGAACCGAGGAATAAGATCCTATAGTAAACTATTATTGCATATCCATAAAACCACCACTTTTTTGTGTTGGTCTCCTATTAGTTCGTCACCGCTGCTTTTCATTAACCCGCGAAGATACTTCTGGGATAAATTGTATCATATGAGAACCATAAGTCCATCTAATGGTTGCGTTATCCTGCCCGTCGGCTAACGCCGGCTGCCAGTCTACAACTTTATTTTTCACGGTCTAATGCTTTGTTTTTCAGTCTAACACTTTATTTTCACAGAACAATAGTCTCATTAGACTATTTTGTTCTTCCCATAATTTTAAGAATGTATCATACTTCATAACATTCACGCACCTTCTGTATACTTTACCCATATCGCTAAGTTAGTAGCCTGACTGAAGACTCTCCTGTTTAAACCCGCCTCTTAATTCTTAGGTGCATGCAAATTATCTTCTTTATCAGATAAATTACTATGAAAAAAGCTTGCTCCCATTTTATTGTTAAAGGAGCAAGCTTATAGATATTCATTAATCGTTGTAAATTATATTGATTTAGGATTTTTATAGCACCAGTTTGGATCATAAGGCAGAGATCTAAACTTCTGCATATCCTCCCAACTGTAAACCCAATCATAATCAGGAATCCAAAAATAGTCAGTAGGATTAAGTTTGAGATATTCATATATAAATCGAAAAATAAGCTCTTCAACACCATAAACATCTTCAATATATCCTACTTGGTACAAGGACAAGCTTGAATCTAATCCACTAACATCCTCATCATGCTCATAATTAATTTCGTGATTTTCAATTCCGTCAATATAGAATATAAACTGCTGGTTATTTTCAGTACCTAGTGGGTTATAAGAAATATTTAGAGTTGTTGAAAAAAACTGCTCGTTCTTATATTTTTTATCATTGTCAAAATATAATCCAGCATCTGCATGAAAGGCAGCTACGATTGCATCTCCTAGTAATTTCTCAGGTGTATATTTTTCTCGTTCTATTAAAATAAAAGCCGAACTCCCCATCACTTAACCACCTTTCTTAATTCCTCCAAGGAATTTACAACAGTTACTCCTAGTTTCTTGATATTATCTAATTTTTCTATATTGCTTTGAGATAGATTGCCCAAAGGCTTATCAATATAAAGTATAACTTTCTTCTGTTCTGGATTAAAATAAAGCTTATCAGTTGTAATTGTCATTTTCTCAAGTTGTCCTTCTTTAACTGCTTTAATTGAAGCCTTAACCTCAATTAATTCATTTTTTGTAACTACATCTAAATCACCTGCAAGTTGACCATCTTTCTTTAATATTTTTTGTCCAAAACCTGTGACTTCCCGTTCTTCTTTTAAAAAGCCAGCTACTTTTGCTTCAGTTGCCTTTCCTACATCTGAGCTATTCATAAAGTTCTCAATATCCCGGTTAATATTTTTGGGATGTTGATCAACCCATGTCAATTCATTGCCAGCAGGGTTTGTATATTTTGTCTTATTTCCTTCCTTAATTATGCTACCCATATTATTATTGTGGGTTCCCTCGATCACATGTGGAGCCTTTTCTGCCTTAGCTCCCGAAGAAGGGGTAGATTTTGATGAGCCTCCGCCTTCTCCTTTCACCATCTGCCACAATTCGGCTGTTTTTTCTCCTATTCCACTTGCACCTTTAAATGCGGTGGTACTTCCATGCGCTGCCAAAGCTGCAGATCCAATTAATCCTGGTACTCCAACGATACTTCCAACTCCTGTAGATGAAACAGCAACTGATAATCCTTCTCCACCTAATCCAGCTACTACCTCACCGGCGCCCTGCAATGTCGTAGCTACGTGACCGAGAATTTCGCCTACTTTAGCTGCCATAGGATGATCATAATCCCGTTCTTTATCAGGCAGTATCCCTAAGGTTAAATCTTCTTGAATAGCACCTTTTGCTCCCTGTGCAGTATCCCAGAAAATTTCTCCTTGTAGCTTGCTAGCTTCCAGTTGGGCTTCGGCCTTGGTGATCTCCGCTTTTCCAATCTGTTCAAAAATTTTATGTAACCAACCTTCACCGCTGGATGCTGTTTTGATAGGTACACCATTCCCTGGCACATCTAATACGACTTTTTCCCCATCTACTTGTGTGAAGTTATTTGAAATAAAAATGAGTTCTTGTGCAACCGTAGAAAGTCGTTCAAGCGTTACACTCATGGATTGTCGAGAAACCTGGAATTCCTGAAAAAATCTTTCTCGGGTAGCCCCTGACCAGCCTTGTTGCACAAAATCAATTTGTCCGCTCAAAGAATTCAGCATACGTTCCATTTCATGCTTTCCGTGTAAGAACTGATCAGCCACTTCCATCAATTTGTCAGGTGGAACTAAAATTCTCCCCATTCTACCACGCCCACTTTAATTTTGATGGAAATAATCTTATCAAAAGGGGTGATTTAGGAAAATCCATCTACTATCCTGTTATTTCCTTTTAATCCTTGTGACATTTGAACTGAAATAAACAGATTTATTATGTCTTAAGTATCATACTCCCTTGTTATAAGATACATTTATTAACGTGGCACTATTAGCCCTAAACTTCGCCCCTCAACCATATCCTGCAACTCAGGAATCAGTGTCAGGCGTAGTTTTGAACTTAAAAGCATTTTATTTGCAATTGGAATGGTGGGATCAGCTTACTCTTCCTCTTCGTTAACCGCTTTAATCAGTTCTCCATAGACTGCCTTCGTCTGAGCAGATGCATGTTCTTTAAAATGTGTAAACAACCTCATACATCTGATTGCTTGTATTCTATTATTAGCTTCAGCAGACTTTTCCAAACAGCTGAACAAAAATGTGAACCCATCTGAAAACTTCCCTTCACGCAAATGGTAGATTGCTAATCCCCTTGATAAATGAGTAAAACGTTCTGAACTAATTTGTTGAGTATACACGCCTGCCTGATTCTGTTCATTCAAAAAAGATTGAATTTCTGTTTTAAACATTTCAAGGATGTGATCTACATTAATATTATATCGATTAGCCGCCTCAATTATATTATCTATTGCAGGGAGTATTTCACCTTTCTTTGAAGAGAAATAAGCAACATAATCAGGGATTACACCTAAGTCGCCTGACATAAGCCTATTCACATAAATATTAGCGGTTGCCCATTCTTTAAATTGATTTTTCCATTCTAGAGTCGTTTTATCTTTCTCTTCTACCCAGCTTAAATCGGCATATCTCTGGATATGTTGGAGCGCTGTCTCATAATCTTTATTAGCATCACAAACTTCAGCACGTATTAAATGCGAAAATGCCCAGTAGACAAATGGAGGGTATAGCGGCTTCTTTGTGTGTTCATTATTTTCATGATGCTGTTGGTCAATTTTGTATTGTATTGTAGCTTTATTTCCTAATGCTTTTGCAAACACATCCAATTTATCCCACTTTCGTAGAGAACGATATGTATTTACTAACGCTCTTAGCGCATCAAGCTGATCTATCTCATCTAACCGTTCAACGTAAGGTTCAAATTGAATTGCTGCATCATAGTTTTTCTCTTGATCGTCTCCAATACGAATTGTAAACAATCGATATTGGCAAACGGCCAATCGTTCTGAATACTGATACTTTTCCCCTTCTGCCACATTTTCATAAAGGAATGCCGCTGCTTCAGTAAAACCTTTTTTATAAGAGTCCTCGGCTACTTCAAAAAGTGAAGGAAGATAAATAGGATTATCTAGCAACATACCTACAACTCTTCGCAAGCAATCAAGTCGCCCTAACTCCACACAACGGTACAAAAAAGGACTAATTCTTCGCCAGTTGAGCGGTTCTTCTTCAATACATTCATCAATATAACGTTCATAAAAATAATCCGGTGGTAAATTCATTCCCATAGTGATGCGATCTAGCTGGTGAACAGAAATAGATCGGTTGCCCGTCACAATGCCACTAACTGTACCTACATTCAAATCAATCATGTGACCAAACTCGGTCATGGTTAAACTTTTCCGTATCAGATAGGTTTGAACTTCTGCTCTAATCGTAGGTATGATCTCCATAGATAAACCACCCTTTCAACGTAAACTCGGCATACAATACATAATACATTTTTGCACTTTTTACATATATTTCTCAAAAGAAGATTTTCTCATATTGCTTATATACCGCAAAACACGCAATAAAAAGGCTAGACGGATAACTCCATCTAACCTGTTCCCTTATCCATTTGGTTTATACTCTGTACCTTTTAAGTGCTTTAAATATCATGCATCTTTTTTCTGTTAAGAATAATTACATTTCGCCATGGTGACTCGGTTGATAGCCATGTTCTTGATCATGAAAAAGTAAAGGGGCAGTAACTATCGCTACTAACATAAAGCTGGTTGCTAAAAAGGTCAGAATTATTTTACGCTTCATCTTGATCCACCTCATTAATCAAATTTCTGTAAGCTGTCTTCGTCTCAAATGATGAATGCTCTTGATAAGACTCAAAAAGCCTCATACATTTAATTATATATGATTTATTATTGATTAATGTAGATTTTTCCAAACAACTTAATAAAAATTTAAAACCATCAGAGAATCTTCCTTTAGTCAAAAAGTAGACTGATAATTCCTTAGAAAAATGTATAAAACGTTCTGTTATGAATCTTTGAGTATAAAAGCCTTCGATTTTTTGTTGTTCTAAATAAGATGAAATGTCCTCCTTGAATTGCTCTAAAATATCATCTACATCAAATTGGTATCGATTAGCCGCCTCCAGGATATTATCAAGTGCGGGAAGAACCTCATCTTTCCTTGAAGAAATATAAGCTACATACTCGGGAAGTACGCTCTCTTCGCCTGAAAGAAGCTTATTTACATAAGTATTTACTACCGCCCAATCCTCATATTTATTTTTCCATTTCAATGTTTCTTCATCTGTATCCAAAACCCAGCTTAAATCTGCATATTTTTTGATATGATGAAGTCCCTTTTCATAGTCTTTCCTCTCGTCATATGCTTGTGCACGAAGTAAATGAGAAAAAGCCCAATAAGCAAACAGAGGAAAGCTTGGTTTCTTTGCATTTTCTTTTTTGGATGGATGGCGTTCTTGCTCCAGTTTATATTGAATTTTTGCCTTGTCTCCCAGAGCTTTAGCGAATAATTCTACTTTGTCCCATTTTCGTAACGAACGGTATGTATTCGCCAGATCTTTTAATGCATCTAACTGTTCTATCTCATCTAGTCGATCAACGTATATTTCAAATTGAACGGCTGCTTCATAGTTTTTCTCCTGATTATCTCCTTGCCTTGTATGGAACAAGCGATACTGACACATAGCCAGACGTTCTGAATATTGCTTTTTCTCACTTATAGCCACATTTTCATAAAGTATGGTTGCCGCTTGATACATTTTTTCATGAAATAATTCTTCGGCAAGCTCAAATAAAGATTCTGAATAGCCTAGTTTATCCATCAATAAATTAACCACATCATGAATGCAGTCCAATTTATTGAGTCTCGCACAATTATGTATAAAAGGACTCATTCGACGCCAATTCGGATTAGCCTCTGCTAAATACTCAGACACGTAGCGTTCATAGTAATAACCAACGGGATAGCCCATCGCTTGTGTAATTCGGTCTAACTGATCGACTGAAAGTGTGCGGTTCCCATTAATAATACTGCTCATGGTGCCCGGATTCATTTCGGCTGCTCTAGCTAAATCACTTAGGATTAAATCATGATCTCTCATATGTTTTGCTATCTCTGTGAGTATCGTGGTTGTTGTGTTGTACAAAGTAACCACCCCTTGTCAGGAACTTAGTAGGATATCAGCTCATTAAAAAAGGACTATTGCAATCCAATGATTGTATAGCCTTTCCGCAATTCATTGTACCATCTTTTGGCACAATATCATATACCTTTCAGAACCTTACTTAAGATACCTTTGAAGGGTTTGCAAAGAAAATTAAGCTCTACAAATCCTGAGACATACGAATCATATCTCTACACTGTATGCCATTCTCATAAATTTCTTCTACATAGTTATGTCTGACAAAGAAATCTAGATCTACACCTACAATTCTGAAACCACATTTTTGGTAGAGAGCTAACTGTCCAATGCTAGAGTTTCCTGTACCAATTTCTAATGTTTTATAGCCTTGTATCCGGGCTGTTTCAATCGCATGTGTCACTAATTGTCTGCCAATCCCCTTACCCTGCATGACTTCCGATACTGCAATATTCACCACCTCAATTGTTTCAGGTCTTGTAGGTAAAAGAACATAGACTCCCACAATTTGATGGTCAATTTCTGCTACATAACACTGCCCTCTTTTCAAATATTCCTCAACAAGTTGGCGCGAAGGATCAGCTAGTAACAAGAGCTCTAACGGATAATTTTCATTTGAATTTAGCAATCTAATATTCATCTATTCTCTCCTATATGTATGGTAATCCCCGGATTTTCCTCTTATTGATCTATTCTAGAAATCCAGGGTGGTGGCGATGAGATGAAGCCTTAACTCAGGTTGATCTCAATTCATACGACCCATTATGAAGCGAAAGACGGGCAGAGCATATACCTTCAAACAAGACACGGATGCTGAACACGGTCGGAAGCCTATCATCAGGAAACCAGGGACGTTGCTTGTCTGTAACAATAAAGGAACCTTCCACATCCCCTAGCGGTACAAATTTCTGTCCAGCCCCTCCCCATGAATTAAGTTGGAACGTTTCGGTAATTATTCTAGAACCCTCTGGGACATCATCGACCGGAAGACCAATCTCGCTTATACGAAGTATCGAGGGAGATCCGAAAGCTTCAGCGACTGCATTATCGAGTGTATGGTGGGCAATGAATTCAACGAGGTTTTGATCCGGATCATAGAAGTAAAACGCGGTTGCATTCCAGTTTTCGAAAAAAAACTCATCTTCTTGGTGCCTTGAAATCAACGAAATTCCTCGGTTGATAGCCCACTGTTTGGCTTCTATAAATTTATTGGTTGGAATCGTAAAGGCAATATGGTAAAACTCATTTTCCATATGGGAGGATTCCTGAAAAGCAAGCACCGATTCACCTACTTGAAACGATAACCGCGATGGACCCTCCTCTACAACCTGCAAATCCAGGAGAGAACCGTAAAAAATCTTCATCGCTTCGAAGCTGTGTGTACCTAAGAGCACTTCTTTTAATTTCAAAGCAGTCGTCCTCCTCATAAATAAAAAATAAGACCATTACATTGATTATTGGCTATCTTTTAATTCGCTCAAAAGTTTGGAATTCACATCCAACGCCTTAAATCGAAGTAATATATCCTGTTCATCCAGAGCTTTACTTTTCGCCATTTCGAGATAAAGCTTGGGCTGATCCCGAAATGCCCGTGCGCCCCCAATCGAGTATGCCTTCTTGAGATATTTATAAGCTAATCCAGGCTTGCTCTGAAGAAGATGCGTTTCCGCCATTTGAATGTAAGGCTCTGCATGTATAATTCGGTGCCCTGAACCTTCCAAATCTAAAATTTCGTCATTTAAAAGCTCTACTGATCGCTCCATATGACTGTTATAGTTGAGTATTTGAACATACTGATGTAAGGTTACACCTGTAATGCCCCATGTATGCTTTGGCTCAGGGATTAGATCCCAAGCCTTCTGTGCCTTTTCCTCGGCCATACCGCTATCTATGGGAAGTGTAAGAGCTGCTTCCTCTCCAAGAGCCCAAATCGCTTCTTCCAATTGAGCCTCCAGATCGTGATACATTCGAATATCCATCAGATTCCTCCCCATAAATAATGTAATTTCAACACATAGAGATGTCTACTCCTTCATTACGATTAACGAAAGCGCTTAATTAAGGATACCACTCCCCAGATAAGCAACGCCAAGATCCCGTTTGCCTCTCCATATTTTAACGCACGTTGACTTCCGTTGCATTTGATTTGAACATTTTTATTTTTGTGATAATCGATAAAAATGCTAGCAGTGCAAACATCATTCCACTCCAGATGAGCTGGTGTATTCCCAAGTGAGAGATAAACCACCCACCCATAGCAGCCCCTATCGTAATACCGAGATTAGAAAATGAGACAAATAGGCTATTACCGAACTCTGGAGCTTCTTTCGCTTCAGTGGTTAACCATGCTTGGCTAATAATTAGCCCTCCGGAATGTACAGCTCCCCAAATGAGCACAACCACAATCATCGGTAGGAAAGAAGTACCCAGAGCATAAGTGAGTACGTAAATGACCATATATAGCAACGGGAACGTGATGACAGTCTTTGTCAGATTTTTATGTAGTAATCCCCCAAATAAAAAGTTCCCAAAAATCATAACGATTCCAAAGACCATCAGCATCATACTGATCCATGACCCGTTCATACGGGTTATTTCTCCAAGATATTCAGCAAAATAGCTATACACTGAAAACATAGCTGCAAAGATAAAAATAACTGACATAATATTGAACCATAATTGAGGCTTGCGTAATACACTTAGCTGTTTGCCATAAGACATTTTTTCCTGAACAGGTAGAGAAGGAAGCCATATGAGGATTCCTACAAATGCAATCATGCTTACGACAGCTCCAAACCAGAAAGCAGCTTCTAACGCTATTTTCTCAGCAAGATAAGAAGTCAAGGGTACGCCAAAAGCAAATCCTACCGTGATTCCGGCGAAAACCTTGGTGACGGCTTTACTGCTCTTTTCAGGGGGAACAAGATTAGATGCGGTCACGAGGGCAACTGAAAAAAAGACAGGATGAAATATTGCAGGAAGAACACGAAAAATGAGCATGACCTCAAAATGAGTAGTATAGGCATAGACAAGATTTGAAATAACAAAACTGAATACTGCTATTAATAGAATAACTTTACGATTCATGCCAGAAACGAGTAAGGTCAAAAACGGCCCTGAGATCGCAACAACGAAAGAAAATATACTGACGAGCCAACCAGCCTGGGAAGCTGATATATTGAATTTTTGAGTGACTTGGGGAAGAACACCTATAATACCCATTTCCGTTGTAATAATGCCGAACACGCCCAAAGCTAGAATGATAATAAGTATCGGGTTAACCTTTTTCATAGTAAGTATAAGCCTCCAATTAATTATATATATAGATTTGTAGATATGTTATGTGAAAAAAAACTCCTTTCTGTTTATAGTTCTTTTTGGATGTACTCGGCAAATTCCTGTATTGTTTTTTCATTCCGACGGTAGTACGTCCACTTTCCTACTCGCTCAGACTCTAACAAACCGGATTTTTGCATCGTTAATAAATAACTTGAGATTACAGACTGTGCAAGCCCCGATTTGGCCTGAATATCTCCCACACATACACCAATTTGAAAATTGAGCCCTTGCTTTAAATAAGCCTGCTCATCAAAATAATCTTCTGGTTTTTTTAACCACTGCATAATCAGACGACGAGTCTCGTTCGACAAAGCTTTATAAATCAATGACGGTTCCATACTTCACATTATATCTACTTTATTAGATTTGTAAATATTTAATTCAGATGATTCCTCAGATGATTACATAGAAAAAAATAATAAAGGCTGCTTCCTCACGGAGAATCCGCTTGGAAACAGCCTGTTCGTGTCATCTCAACTACACAGATTTACTCTTATTCGAGCGGTACATCAAGTACAGAAAATACGGTGCACCGATTAGTGCAATCAGCAATCCAGAAGGAATTTCGGTCGGCGCAAGCACGGTCCGTCCAATCGTATCCGCCAGCACCAGCATGACCGCTCCCAAGATGCTAGACAGAACAATGGAACGGCGTACATGGTGCCCGATCAACGTACGCACGATATGCGGAGCAATCAGCCCAATGAAGCCGATTGTACCCACACAGGCTACTGCTCCACCCGCCAGCAGCACACCTACTACCATCGCCCATAGCCGGGTGCGGCGCACCGGAAGCCCCAGTCCCATAGCGCTGCTATCGTCAAATACCAAAAGATCGAAACGGCGAGCCAGCCACCATGCTACTGGCAACAACACGAGTAGAAAGGCCAGAATGGTTGCCACCTGCCCCCAGTTTCGAGCGTAGGTGCTACCAGTCAGCCAGATATAGCCTGTGCTACCCCAGAGCGAACCTTGGATGATCAACACCTGAATACCGGCTGATCCGATGGCAGATACGGCAACCCCAAGCAGGATGACCACTGACGGATTTAGGTGCTTGTTCCACGATAAAAAGAAGATCACCGCTGCCGACACTGCCGCTCCAGCAATCGCCGCGATGGGCAGCATATAAATAGGCAGCCCAGGCCACACGATAATCACTGCAAGCGCACCGAAACCAGCCCCTGACGAAACTCCAATGATCGAGGCATCCGCCAAAGGATTACGAACCGCTAGTTGGATCAAGACGCCGCTGACCGCAAGCGCGATACCAGCCCCGGCCGCCACCAGCGTACGTGGTATTCTAAATTGAAGCAAAGCCGAATTCGCACTCTCCCCGCCAAACAGGCCGGATAGCAGATCCCCCACTGGAATGCGCATTCCTCCAAACATCAGGCTGAATACCGTTAGCAGCACGGCACAGCACGCAAATATTGTAGCCAGTCTGCCAAAAGGTAATTTCCGAGAGCGCACACCTATGTTCATGGAAGACTGTCCGCCGATACCGGATGGCAGCTTCATTTTCCGCAAAATCAGCCAAATCAACCAAGGTGCCCCAATCAAGGCCATGACCGCTCCGGTTGGCAGATCCATGCTTGATTTGTGAATCATTTTCGCCAGCACGTCTGCGCCGATCAACAGCAGTGCCCCCCAGAGGAAGGAACCGGGCAGCACCCAACGATGCATTTTCAACCCGCTTAGGCGCACCAAATGCGGAGCCACCAAACCTACAAACCCGATGGGACCAATGACGCTGACTGTAATGGTCGACAGCAGAACCGCCAATACAATACCCACCGCCCGGGTTAAGCTAACCTTTTGTCCAAGGGACGTGGATGTGGACTCATCCAGATCCAGCACATCAAACTGCCTTGACAGCAAGACAGCAATTACCGAGAGTCCTACGACCCAAGGCCAAGCGTAAGTCGTCCCACTCCAATCATTTTGCACCAGTGAGCCCGAACCCCAGAGAAACAGTCCCTGTGTTTCAAATGAATAAAAGATATGTAGCGCTCCGGTGAACGAACCAAGAACCATGGATACGATCAAGCCGGCAAGCGCCAACCGAATCGGAGTTCCCGCTCTTCCCCCGCCCATAAAGTAAGCCAGCACCGCTGCCAGCAGACCGCCAGCGGCGGCAAATAGAAATGGCGCCTGGTGCAGCAATCCGGGAAACATCACCGCACCCAGTACGACCACAAAGTAGGCACCCGCGTTTATCCCTAGGGTATCAGAAGCTGCCAGTGGATTTTTGGTGATGGCCTGAAGCAAAGCACCCGCGATGGCCAGCGCACCGCCAGCCAGAATTCCAATGACCGTACGCGGCATCCGAAGATCCCAAACCATGTTATGCTCAAGCGTATTCTGACGCTGGGTCAACGCCTCGATGACTGTATGGAGCGGGATCGAAGCCTCCCCATAACACAAGCTTACAAAAAAAAGCACGATGAGGACGATCAAGCCGCCCCCAAAGATGCTTCCTATACGCCAAGTCTTCGATAACCCCGTTGTGTCCGTTCGGGTCATTTCGTTAGAGCTCCGACTACTTGATCAACCAGTACTTTGGACGAAATTGGGCCGCCGAAAGTCCATGTTGTACCGTCTAGCGGGTAGGTGCGTTTTTCTTTAACAAAGTTCAGTCCGTTCCATACCGTGTTGTTCTTCATCGCAGCGCCAAATATATCGTCCGTCTTCTGCGTAATGTAGATAAAATTACTGTCCTGTACAGCTGGAAGAGCTTCGATGCCTACGGTACTAAATCCGTACTTCTCAGTCTGGTCCGACTTCCAGTCGTTCACCATGCCGATTCTCGCAAGCGTACCCGCTACAACTGAATTATCCTTGAACATTCGCAGACTGGCAGCATTTTGAGCTGTAAAGGCCTGTGTCAGCGCATAGTGAAAGTCTACTTTGCCCGCTTTCTCCAATGTTGCCTTTGCCTCTACGTAGTGCTGGTCAAGCTCGCTTAATACTTTATCAGCCTGTTCCGTTTTACCGGTAGCCACCGCGATTTGCTTGAAAATCTCGACCATACGGTCGTAATCATAGCCGTTCCCCTTGTAAGGATCGTATTCTATCGTTGGTGCAATTCCCTTAAGCTGCGCATAGATCGCTGCATTGTTATCGGCGTTAGAGATAATAAGATCCGGCTTGAGCGCCGCAATCGCTTCGAGATTGGGTTCGCCCCGTGTACCGATATCCGTTACGGTATCAGCCAGCTTCGCCTCTGGTGTCACCCACAGCTTGTAATTGGCATTGTCCGCATTCCCGACCGGCTGTACGCCAAGTGCTATCAGATCCTCGGTAAACGTCCATTCGAGTACAACGACACGTTCCGCTGGCTTGTCCAGCTTGACTTCCCCATGGTCGTCCTTAACCGTAACCGGACCAGCCGCTGTAGATGTCTGCTCAGACCCTGTAGCCCCTTCCGTCTTCGAGCTATTCGCAGCCGAACCGCAGCCTGCCAATACAATCGCTAAAACTACAAATAACAATAGGCCATTCCACATCTTTTTCATTTCTCTCAATCACCCCTGTATGTATATGCATCGGAAAATGATAATCATTATCAGTAAAAGAGTATAGGGGTTAGTGATTTTTGTCAATAAGGATATATCGAAGTTCAATTGAATCGCACATAGGTTCCGTATATGATAGTTTTATCATTGTTTAAGGGAGGCTACATTGAAGTGGCAGTATTAATTAACGAGCAAATTAAAGCTGACGAGGTAGTGCTCACCGGACTCTCAGGGGAGAAGCTCGGCGTTGTTTCCAAGTCAGAAGCCTTGGCTATGGCCCGATCCAAGGGAGTGGACCTGGTCTGCACCTCACTGATGAGTAGTCCGCCACCGTGCAGCTTGGTTGCAAAGGGCAAAGGAAAAGCGCTTGTGCAAAAAAAAGCCGCAGCAAGCAAAACAAATAACGGCCAAGCCGCAGGAAACCATGGTAAAGAAAAGGTCAAGGAGCTTCGCTTCACCGCTCACATTGAGGAGCATGATTACGACACGAAGCTGCGTCAGGCGGACAAACAACTGCGTTCTGGTAAACCGGTACAATTGGTCGTTAAGGCCTCAGGCGCAAAAGAAGCACCTGTCGCCAAAGCGGTACTGGAGCGTCTACTGGGCGATCTGAAGGAAGTCGGTGTAAAGGAAACTGGAATCCAGACGGGCGGCAAGGGCTCACAGGTGAAATTAAACCCTCGCTGAATGGCGAACCAAATGGCGAATCAGTAGATTGGACAAGTCTCTTAGTTCGTACGATCAAACACTTCACCTTAGTCCTCTAAACCTAGTTCGGCTATAAGAAAATCAGCCTGATCCATTTTCATCTGTTTCTTTTCTTGGCTGTAATCCCATCCGAGTGCTATAGCATATTTAATGATACGGGCACAAGTATTGGGTTTATGAAGGTTGATGGACCAGTTCCCCTTCCATGCAAAGCTCACTTCAAAAAATGAAGTTTTGGAAGAGTATATTCTAAGACTGACAAAATCTCTGCTAGGCATTTCATTAATCACACAATGAAAAATAAAATTATTGACCGTAATGTTTTTAGTTCTCTTAACAAAGGGCTTCATAAGTCACCACACTACTGATAAAATAGATGTTTTCACTTGTCGCTATTTCCCCACAGCACTCCATACCATGCTTGCTAAAAACGGAGGGAGAATCACAAATGAACATGAATGGACCTGTCCACATTTCCCGAAATGAGAGGCTTCAGACGTGCCATGAAATAGCTGCTAGGTTGCATGAAGTATACAAAGACAAAATTCTAGCTATAGGGGTCTATGGATCTGTTGCCAAAGGTACGGACGGCCCTTTCTCAGATATTGAAATGTTTTGTGTACTAAGTGAATCCAACGCTCCCGTAGATTTTAGCCATGAATGGTCGGCGGGTCCTTGGAAAGCCGAGGTGAACGTCTGTAGTTCAGACATTCTTCTGAAAACCGCCTCTACTGTTGAGGGTACGTGGCCGTTGACACATGGACCCTTCTTTTCCCCACTTCGTCTGTATGATCCTAAAGACTTTTTTTCCATATTAAAGGAAGCTGCCGAATCCCCAACAAAGGAAGATTTCAGGCATGCAATCAACGAAGTGCTTGTAGGTGAAATGTATGAGTTTATTGGAAAGCTTAGAAATGTCAGTATAAATGGCCCTCGTACCTACTTGCCGTACTTGATCATGCAGTTTGCCCAATATGGAGCTATGTTAGTTGGGTTACACAATCAGAAGCTTTTCTCAACGGGCTCAATGGTTCTACCAGAAGCACTGGAACTGCCGGGTCGTCCAGAGGGATTTGATCATCTAGTTAAGTTGGTTATGTCCGGAGATTTAGCGGAACCAACAAAGATCATTTCAGTCTGTGAAAATTTCTGGAGTAGCCTTGTGAGTTGGGCAGTCGAACATGACTATCATATTCAATCACAACGAATCCCATTTTGATTGAATATAACATCCACTTTATTTTTTGCTTACTATAGTATACCATGTTTTCGATATGCCAAATCCCTCTTTCGTTAAGGGGGATTTTAATTTTTTTCTCGGCGGAAAAAGATCCGTAATGAAGATATGCCACGCTATACTTTTTTGTAAAATATTTAAAATTTAAATTACTTGATTTCATTCCCCACCTCACTTATTCTCGGTATATGCATACTTTAGCTCTATTAATTCTTCTCATACACAGTCCTCATTCATGTACACATATGCTAAAATGTACATTTCCTGTGGATTCAGAAAAAATTTAGCTCATAGGGCTTTATATAGAATTTATTTTTGCTAATGTCCAACAACAGGGCCCTAGGCCCTATGACAGATTACATTTTAATGATATATTGATAGGTACTACAAAAGACTAATTACCCAGGGCTTGGGCTGGAGGATGTATGAAAAAGGAATCAAATCAAGACGAAACCAGTTATTTATTTAATGTTGATGTATTAGTTAAAGGTCGTTCGAACGTAGAGGCCCTTCAGTTCCTGCTTCATCTCTTGAGCCAAAACGAACAAATTGCGGATAGTCGGATTCAATCCGGTATCGAACTTGGTAATTTAATTGAAGCTGCATTGTATCTAAAAAAACAGTCGGCCGTTAATAGCCCGTCTGATGCAGCCGCTACGCTTGCGGAAAAATTCTCCAAAAAGAAATCAGCCGCAATTACGAACAAGACACCCGTTATTCAAGAGATCAAACAATCCCACGTACAGCCAAAGCCTGCAATACAACAAGACCTTAGTACGTACGAATGGATCAAACGCTATATACATGATAATACGCTTGTACGGTTAATCGTGAACCGCTACGGCGGACAGCGTAGCATTCCATGCCGCATACTCAACCTGGATCATGATAATAACCTGCTGAGTGTGTATCATGTTGATGAGAAGCAAGTGTACTCCTTTAAAATGAATGAGATTGATGAGATCACATCGTAAATGTAATATCTCACTAGAACAAGTAAGCATGAAAAAAGAGAATCGATAGGAAAAACATGGCGTCTTTCCTATCGATTCTCTTTTTTTAAATTGGGGCAATGAGCTTTCTAATTCTCTTTCTTTAGACCGGCAGCAGCCCATGCCAACAATATCCATCCTGCAATAAAACACACGCCTCCTAATGGGGTGATCGCACCCAGCACACGGATTCCGGTTAAACTTAGCACATACAGGCTGCCGGAAAATAAAATGATACCCGTGAACAACAGCCGCGCAGCCCATCTTAAGCGGGTCGAAGGGCCCCACTGTCCGGCAGCCAACGCAATGATCAGCAATCCGACAGCGTGAATCATATGATATTTCACAGCGGTTTCATATACGGCCAATGCATCCGCGTCAATCCGTGCTTTTACAATATGCGCCCCAAACGCTCCAATGGCTACCGCCAACATCATCATTATAGATCCTACCATAATCCATCTTCGTTGCATGTTTTTTTATACTCCTTTTCACTGATCCTTTTACCCGAATGTTCTTCTTATTTTATCGGAACAGCATGAAGTTTACCAGCCAGTGTGTGTAAACAAACCGCATACAAAATTTGATGATTAAGCCCTGTCTATTGGAGGGTAATGTGTAAAGTGGCTTGCTTTTTTGTTTATTTTGTGGAAAATTAGTACCTGTTCGGACTATGTTCAAGGAGTTGAAAAAATGAGTAACCAAGATCCTAATTTGCAAAAGCCTGCTGCGTCTGAGGAGCATCCTGTTTTTTCAGAAGCTCCTGTGTTCCAGCCTCCGGTCAAGCTCAAGCATTCCGGTCCCGGAATTGCTTCTTTTATTATGTCGCTCGTCAGTCTGATCGGATATATTATTCTAGCTATTATGGTCATTAATCTGATGGCTCATTTCAGCCAATACCAAACTATGAACCCGGAAGTCGCCTTGCAGCAAACCGGAACCATGCTGATTCCCTTTATTTTTTTAGCCAGCCTACTGCTCAATTGTAGCGGACTTGTGGTCGGAATCATCGGCATTGCGTTAAAAAACCGTAAGAAAACCTTTGCTATTATTGGATTAATCATTAATGCACTCATTATTGTAGGCTTTATTGCACTACTTGCCATCGGTCTCGCCATTCCGAATAGCACGGCGGATATTTATCCTTCGTCTGTGCAATCTTTATGATTTTTCTGCATCTCACAGAGAGGATTTAATGTATGAACAAAATTAAAATTTTTGCAGACAGTACCAGTGATGTTCCTGCTCACTGGCGTCAACAGTACGAGATTAGCATTGTACCATTGTATACCGTATTTGGTGATGAAGCATTGCAAGATGGGGTGAACATTCACCCGGAACAATTATTTCAGCGTGTCAGCCGCGAGGGACGCTTACCTCGTACCGCCGCACCTTCTCCGGCAGATTTTATTCAAGCCTTTACGCCCTACATAGAACAAGGAGAGGACATTTTATATATCAGTCTGTCCTCCGAGCTATCATCGACGTACCAGAATGCGCTGCTCGCTGCCTCCGAATTTCCAGAAGGTCGCATTACGGTTTTTGATTCCCTAAATCTCTCATGCGGCTTTGGCCTGCTTGTGATGAAAGCTGCTCGCGCGGCAGCAAACGGTAGTACAATAGAGCAGATTGTAGATATGTTGACGGCAACCAGACCGCTAATCGACACGGAATTTGTGATTGATACACTCGAATATCTATATAAAGGCGGAAGATGCTCAGGCATGCAAAACCTGATCGGCAGTCTGCTCAAAATTCGTCCAGTAATCAAAGTGATTGATGGAAAAATGACGCCTGCCTATAAGGTCCGCGGCAAACGTGAAAAAGCACTGGAACAAATGCTGCAAAATGCCCTGAACCAGCGGGATTTGATGGATAACGATATGATCATTGTCGTGCACGCTCTGGCTGAGGAAGATGCGCTGATGCTGCAAGCACGCCTACAAGAGGAAACGAACGCACAAGAGGTACTGTTAACAACAGCAGGCTGTGTTATATCTAGTCATTGTGGTCCACAAACGATCGGTATTATGTATGCCAAAAAAGCATAGTTTATCCAATATCAAACCTGTTACCCATCGGTAGCAGGTTTTTTGGTATTTTTCCAGCAATTTAGCAATGAATAACTTTCCTCTTTTTGATAGTATTATTCGTCGAGTAACAATATATACACTTACAATCTATCATAAAAAAGAAGGTTATTGGGATGAGTTCCAAACGATCGCGTTGGCTAACCAGGTTTACTCTATCGGCAACTACAGCCATTACAATATTCACAGCATTCACTTCATACTTAGCTGCCCCGGCAGCAGCATCCGGCGTAGCTTTTCGAGATATTTCACACAGCTACGCCTATCAGTCTATTATTTCCCTGCACGCTAAAGGAATTTTGAACGGTACACAACCTGGTTACTTCTCACCTAAAAAGGCCGTTACCAGAGCTGAATGGGTTACCGCATTGGATCGTGTCCTCGCTCTGGAGCCTGTACAAGCAGCTGTCTCCTCCTATAGGGATGTTCCCAAGCAAGCGTGGTACTACGGTTGGATCGAAGCGGCTTCGCAGCTCGATATCGTACAGGGAGGAACGTCCGGCACATTCCAACCCAACAGTCCTATAACCCGGCAAGAAGCAGCCTTAATGATTGCACGTCTCATCCGCTCTTCGGGCGGATCAGGTAGCATCACATCCTCTTTCACCGATCGTGACGAAATTGCAGATTGGGCTCTTGAAGGGGTAACCACCGTGAATCGTTACGGCTTTATGAAAGGTGAGAACAACTATTTCCACCCGGCATCTTCTCTCACTCGTGAAGAAACAGCGGCATTATTGGAGCGTCTGCTGACGTATTCAACACAGCATGCTCACCAAGCTGCTTCCACCGCTTCTTCCATTCGATTAGGCTGGCAATATGACCAAACCGTTCAGCAATTTGAAAATACGGTGCTTCAATCCAACATCAACACCCTGTCACCACGCTGGTTTTTTCTGAACGAAACGGGCAGTATCAGCGATTACACTAACTCTTCGCTGCTTTCCTGGTCCAAACAGCATCAAAAAAAAATCTGGGCTATGGTGGGCAACCGTTCCAATCTGGCGCTGACGCACCAAATTCTGTCCAGTGAGGTTCTACGGGCTAAAACCATAACTCAACTTGCCAATGCTGTATCTGTACATGATTTGGATGGGCTTGTCATTGATTTTGAAAATGTAGATGGTCAGGATCGTGCCTATCTTACATTGTTCGTCCAACAATTAAAAGCGAAGTTGAAAAGTCAAAATGCGGTACTGGCGCTCTGTGTATCTCCTGATTACGGAACGGACTGGACTGCCGCTTTTGATTATCAAAGGCTTGGCGCTGCGGCAGACTATCTAATCCTGATGGGATATGACGAGCATTGGGGGGGGAGCTCGATCCCTGGCTCCGTGTCCTCCCTGCCATGGCTGCGTGAAAGCGTGCGGCGCTTTGTACAAACCACCGATCCGGAAAAAGCAATTTTGGCGCTGCCGTTATTTACACGGAATTGGACACTTAACGCTAACGGGCAATCCATCGCTTCCTCTGATATTTCACTAGATCTGCAAAATCTGCTGGTGTCCCGTATCTCCTCCAAACCGATCTGGGACGAGGATATTCAGCAGTATACCGTGTCTTACAAAGATACTCAGCTTCATAAGCTATGGCTGGAAGAAGGGCGATCCATCACTCGTAAGTACCGCTTGGGTCAGGATCAAGGATTTGCTGGCTTCGCCTACTGGTATCCAGGCGGCGCAAGCTCTGATCTGTGGGTCAGTGTGAAAAATGCGGACCGCTTCATACAGCGTGGCTTGTAAAAGTCAAAAGCCTTCAACCTCACGTAAAAAGTGAAGGTGAAGGCTTTTGCCATACATACGTATTACCAGCCTACGACCGGTATGCAACTTGCCCGTTCACAACGGTCATTCGTACCTTAACATCAAGCAAAGCTTGGTGACTTTCCGATACATCGCGGTCAATAACGGTAAAGTCAGCGGCTTTGCCTTCAGCGATTGTCCCTCTTTCATCAGCTTCCCCAGCCGCTACTGCGCTTCCCATAGTAAACAGATGAATGGCTTCGTGAACATCCAGCTTCTCAGCGGGAAGATAGCCCTCATGCATTTCTTCCGGCTTGGCGCGAGTCACTGCCGCATGTATACCCAGAAATGGGTTTAGGGGCTCGATCGGCGCATCACTGCCTCCAGCACACGGAATGCCTGCTTGCAGCAGCTTTTTCCAGGCATATAAATACTCGGTCCGTTCTTTCCCAACCCGATCCAGCACCCAGGGAAAATCACTTGCGACAAAACGAGGCTGGATGTCTGCAATCAGCGGCAGCTTCGCCATTCTTTTAACCAAATCAGCCCGTAGCACCTGCCCATGAATCAGACGATCCGGCAACCCGCTTTCCTCCGTTAGTCCATGGGCCTCCATCGCTGTCAAAATCATGTGCGCCGCCCCATCTCCGATGGCATGTACAGCCACTGGAAAGCCTGCGGCTCTGGCTGCTGCCACCATCTGATTCAGCTCTGGCTGTGGTTGGATGGCCATTCCACACGTATGTGGAGCATCACTATAAGGTTCGGATAATAAAGCCGTTCTTCCACCAATAGCGCCGTCAGCAAATATTTTAATCGCACCGATTTTGAACCACTCATTTCCAGTACCTGCACGCAGCTCTTGTGCTTTCACTTCTTCCATAAATGGATGATAGATGAGCTGGTGTGTGCGAAAAGCAAGACCTTCTTCTCGCAGCTCCTTGTAAATTCGCTGCATCGTCTCTATGCTGCCCAAAAAACGTAAATCCTCCGTGTGCGCAGCAGTCAGACCCAGCCGTAGCGCATCCAGACAAGCTCGCCGGATCGTATCCTTCTTCGCCGAATAATCCGGCTCTGGCTGCACGCTTGTAAAGGCAAAGGATGCTTCCTCATAAATCAATCCATTTAACCGTCCCTCTGCGTCTCGTCCATAGGCTCCTGAAGCCGGATCAGGGGTGTTCTCGTGAATACCTGCACGCCGAAATGCCTCTGAATTGGCCAAAAACGTATGAAAGCACGTACGAGTCAGATATACCGGGTGCTGATCTGTAATGGCATCCAGCTCAGCTATATTTGGAATTTCAACAGGAATAAACGCGTTTTCGTTCCAATTAAGTCCTAAAATCCACTCTCCCGGCGGTGTTACAGCGACCCGCTTGCGCAGCATAGCCAGCATCTCGTCCTTGGAAGTAGCTGATGTGAAATCCAGCATAGCCAGCTTCATACCATGCATAGACAAATGCATATGGGCATCAGTTAAGCCCGGCAGTACATTGGCACCCTCCCAATCCACCGTCTCGTACTCCTTACCGGACAACTGCAATTCAAGCTCCCGGGCATATCCAATGGCCTGTATGCGGCCATGCTGTACAACGATGGAGTCTCCTTTGGAAGCCCAGTCCCCATATAACCTGCCGTGCTTGAACAAAACGAATGTCAACGCCACTCATCTCCTTTTCTCCAACTATATGCTTGATCTGCTGCATATTACGCCAAGGTTGCCACTTCCAAACGTAGTGTATTTATATCTACCTGCTGTACCTCCTGCGCAAAGTGATCATGAGCTGCACAGACAGCCATTTTATAATCTGGGTCTAGCTCATTATATTGCTTAAAGTGACAATACTCTGTAGTAAAACCCTCTGTCGTGAAACCTATAGACGGTCGTGCTTCCAACTCGAATGAAAAAGACTTTAACGGCAACGTCAGCCCCTGCCCTTCGGCCTTCACAAAACTTTCCTTGAGCGTCCAAAGATCGTAAAAATAGTCTAAACGACTCTCTGCATCCTCCTGCATTAATGCATCGTACTCTGCGTCTGAAAAGCATACCCTGCCTACCTCAAAATCAATAGGACGGAGCTGTTCAATATCAATACCAAGCGGGTGATCATCAATGGCGCATACTACCCATTTTCCCGAATGGGAAACATTAAAATGGAATGCCGGCGCATTCAACAAGGAGGGCTTGCCAAAAGCATTGTATGTAAACTGAAGGCTGGCATTTGGTATTTTTAATTGCCGACAAACCAACCACCTTAACAGCACATCGGCGTATAACCCCCTCAAAGCGTCTTCTCGATGTAAAAAACGATCCAACTTGTGCTGTTTTTCCAGTGAAACCTGATTTACCAGTAATTCATAATGTTCCTCAGCCTCCGGCTTGCTTGTATCAATCGCGTATATTTCCATGGTCGCCTCCTGTATACCTAATGGATATTAGCCAGTTTGTAACACTCACCAGTCGATTGAAGTCTGTTAAACTAGGATGACACTTGCCATATACATGGTCAATATACTACTCTAGCACTTTCAATTCAATATGGATACAATTGGGATAAGCAGCTCTATCAAAACTACTTCATAGACCCTATTAATGAAAGCGCTTTAAAATAACCATACAGAGGAGGACGAAACAATGAAATATGATTTTGCCCGCTTGCTGTGTATTATGCTCACTATTTTGCTTTCGTTAAGCATTTTTCAGATGTTTTCACCTAAGATCGCCTCAGCTGCTTCAGCGAATGTAGTAAATGGCATTCAGTTTAAAGATACAGATGGAAACGTGGTCCATGCCCATGGGGGCGGGATGATTAAAGTGGACGGTTATTATTATTGGTTTGGTGAAAATCGTAATCCGAATGGAACATTCAAGGCGGTCTCCGCCTATCGTTCCTCTGATTTAAAAAATTGGGAGTTTCGTAAAAACGTGCTGACCAGCAGTTCGGCCGCAGAGCTGAATGTATCGAATATTGAACGTCCGAAAGTGATTTATAACGAAAAAACACGCAAATACGTATTATGGATGCACAAGGAAAACGGGATTAATTACAACGAAGCCCGAGTGGCAGTTGCCTCATCCGATACTGTAGACGGAGATTATACGTATCAGGGCAGCTTCCGTCCGCTAGATTATGATTCGCGCGATATGACCGTATACAACGATAACGGTACTGCATACCTGATTTCGGCTACCCGTGTAAACGCGGATCTGAACATTTATCGTCTGACACCGGATTTCCTTCAAGTTGAATCGCTGGTGACTACACTTTGGCCAGGACAATATCGTGAAGCTCCAGCGATGTTCAAAAAAGGAGACGTCTACTTCCTGATTACATCCGGGGCAACCGGCTGGAATCCCAATCAGGCCAAGTATGCTACCGCATCGAGCATTGAAGGAACCTGGAGCAATACGATGAACTTCGGGGATAGTACAACCTATGGTTCACAGTCGGCTTACGTCATTCCTGTTGAAGGTACGCAGACGACCTCGTATCTGTATTTGGGCGACCGTTGGGCTGGGGCGTGGAGCGGTCCTGTGCAGGATTCTCAATATGTATGGCTGCCGCTGCGTTTTCCAACCGCGACCTCATTAGCTATGGATTGGTTCGACAGCATCAGCATTGATACCGCCAGTGGTGTAGTTGAGGGCGTAACTACGCCGATGGTCATCGACCCGGATAGTTATTATCAGCTGGTAAGCCGCAAGAGCAACAAGCCGCTAGGCATCATTGGCAATGCGACGACAGACGGAGCAGATTTAGAGCAGCGTGCGAATTCCGGAGCGCCAAGCCAGCAATGGCAGCTTAAGGATGCAGGCGGCGGATATTATAAAATTGTGAATCGGAACAGCGGGAAGCTGATTGGTGTTGAAAGCGGTGCTACAGCAGACGGCGCAGTTATTGAACAGTGGAATGATGGAGGCTGGTCCAGCCAGCATTGGCAGCTCGTATCCGTAACCGGAGGCTATTATAAGCTGAAAAATCGGGCAACGGGCAAGCTAATCGACATTTCCGAAGGTGCCACTGCCGATGGAGCCAAAGCCATTCAATGGGGCGATAATGGCGGGACGAACCAGCATTTCCGTGTAGTCAAAGTGGAATAGCTCAGATCCTTATCAAAAGGAGCCGTCATCCGAACAGATCGTAGTGATCTCTAACGGAAAACGGCTCCTTTTTATGCTAAAACGGTAAAATGGGGATGTCTAGTACACTACACTTCCCACGGAAAATCTGTCGTCAGAAAACTAGCCAGCTGCTTGCTTTCTTCCCTCCGCTGACGCCGTATGGCTGCGCGCGATGGAGCCGTCTGGTGTAATTGTATTTGCTCCTCTGTTTCCGGAATCACCTGTGGGACGGTCACTTTACGATTGTTCTCGTCCAATGCCACAAAGGTCAGGAAGGCGGTAGCTGCAATTTTGCGATCGCCAGTCATCAATCCCTCGCGAATCACTTTTACGAACACCTCCATCGAGCTGCGGCCTGTCCAAGTTACGAACGCTTCCAGCGTGACAGAATCGCTCGGGTGGATAGGCAGCAAAAAATCTACCGAATCCGTCGAGGCTGTAACTGTGTTCGTACGGCACAGCTTGGCGGCAGCAATAGATGCGATATCGTCGATATACGACATCAATCGGCCTCCAAAGAGCGTGTTATGATTGTTGATATCGTTGGGAAATACTCGGGACGTCTTAAAGCAGTAGGTTTCTCGGATGTACTTGCTTTCCATGGGTTCTTTCCTCTCTTTTCCTCGTTGCTCTCTTTTTATATCTCAGGATTTTGCAGAATCCTGTGTGGAAGTCTGTTGTAGACTATGTTAATCATCCCACTAATCCGCATAATAAATCAATACATAAAAATCGGCATCCTCATCCGAATTATTACGATAGGTATGGATATCAGATCCTTGAAATTGTACGGCGTCCCCTGCACTCAATTGGAGCTGTTGCCCCTGCATTTCAAAGTACATTTCCCCACGGATCATGAGAATCGTTTCCTCTCCCAGATGCTCTTCTGCCTTGTGTGTAAAGCCTGGCTTCAGACTTACCGTGAATACCTCGAACTTCTTTTCCGAGTGATACGGGAAGACAGGGTAAACAAAATAGTTACCGTCCTCATCAATAACTGGATGCAGATCTGCTCTACGAATTTTGGTGATTTGCGGCGGGTCTTCCTTAAGAAAAGTGGAGAAGGATACGTGCAAGCCGTTCGCAATCTTCCAAAGTGTGGTTACCGTAGGATTAGATTTCCCCTTCTCAATTTGAGCCAGCATCCCTTTGCTAACCCCTGTCAGTTCAGCCACCTTATCCAAACTAAGTCCTCTAGTTTTCCTAATTTGAGCCAAATTAGAACCAATAATATATTGCATTGAATCCACCGAATTATACCTCCTCGTATCCCAAAGTCTATATATGAAGAATACACAAAAGTGTCCGCTGTAGCTATAATTTACTGTTGACATTAACTATAAATGTCCTTAAACTTCACTTACTAAAACGTTTTTCAAAACTATTGTAATATCCTGAAGGGGGCCGCTATCCTGTGACTTTTTCATCCCTGAACACCCAACAGGCGAGAAAATCAACGTTGACTATCTAGGAGGGACTAAATTTGAATCCGCAAACCCGCAAGTCCCGCCACATGTACATGATGCAGCTGGCGACAATTTTTATTGGCTTTATTGTATTTGGTATCTCGGAAAATATAAAAGGTCCTGCCATTCCACGCATTCAATTCGACTTCAATCTGGATGAACAGCAGCTCGGAACATTGTTGTCTCTAAACGCACTTGGTTATTTGATTGCCTGCTCGTTCACCGCTGTCCTTGTCCGTAAGTGGGGAATCAAGGCGGTCAGCATCATTTCTTTTGCTTCCATGATCATCTCGGGAGTGTTCATCTACCTGTCGCACACGTATCCGTTCTTCGCTTCGTCCTACTTCTTGATGTATATCGGGAACGGCATGCTGGAGATTGCACTCGCAATTTTGGGGGCGAGGATTTTTGTGAAAAATACCGGCACGATGATGAATTTGTCTCACTTTTTCTATGGGCTTAGCTCAACAGTCGCCCCTTTGCTGGCGACGGGAGTCATGTCACTGACGGTATTTGGACATACGCTAGACTGGCGGGGAATGTATCTGGCTATGCTGTCGCTCTGCCTGCTGCCGATTGTGGCCGCGCTGCTCAGCACCTTCCCGGGAGACGATCTGCAGCATGAGGAACGGACCTCACTCAAGACCCTAACCCGCGATCCGGCACTCTGGATGATGGTAATGATCCTGTCGTTTGGGGTAGTCTCTGAGCTCGCAGTTGGGGGCTGGCTAGTCAACTTTTTAGAGAAAGCGTATTCATGGAGCACGGTGAAGGCGTCCAGCATGCTCTCAGCGTTTTTTCTTACCTTCTCGTTGGGGCGCCTGTTGCTTGGTCCGCTCACAGACCGGATGGGGTTTGTACTTTCGACGATTCTATTCTCCGCCTTCTCAGCGATATGTACGTTTGCAGCAATCGCGGGTGGGGAGAGACTGGCGTTTCTCTTTGCCGCATCGGGTGCCGGCATTGCAATGATCTATCCGACCGTGATGGCGTTCATAGCACGGAGATATCCGAAAGACAGTGATACAGCTATTACGTTCGTCGTCACACTGATGGGCATAGGTAGTGTCATTGGCAACTATGTGATCGGCTGGGTAATCGAAGGGGTCAAGATAGTCTACGGAGCAACCACTGAGCTTGGCATACTGCGCGGGCTTCAGGCGGGATATGGAGTTATTGGTCTATGTGCAGCCATCTGCGCGGTCTCGGGAATGATTCTCTACGGATATCTGAAAAAACGGCAAGAGCTTATATAAGCCACCACCTTAGGGTTGTCCCGTAAGTCATGAACTGACTGGGGCGCCCTTTTTTTACGAACTACTTGTTCGCTATAGGGATTATTCAATATAACATACAATTGTATAATATATTGATACTTCGCAATTTCCGTTATATACTATTATAAAATTTATACACTGGGGGTAAGGTTAACATGTCCATAGCTTCGGAATTGAGCGGAACGAAGCCCGATTCACTGAGCGTTTTACAAGGGGTTAAAGATTGTATTCCTACACTACTTGGTTATGTATGTATTGGATTCGCAGCTGGCATTGTGGGCGCTTCATCAGGGGTTAGCACCATGGAAATTGGTCTGATGTCAGCGCTTGTATACGCAGGCGCCTCCCAGTTTATTATGTGCTCGATGCTGGCGGCAGCCAGTCCTCCGTCTGTCATTATTTTAACAACATTTATTGTGAATGCTCGCCATCTGCTTTTAAGTGCGTCATTGGCTCCTTACTTTTCTAAATACTCACTGTGGAAAAACATAGGCATCGGTATCCTTTTGACGGATGAATCCTTTGGGGTAGCGTCGGATAAATTGGCTAAAGGCGGGCAGGTCAGTGACCGCTGGATGAACGGACTTAATATTACAGCTTATCTCGCTTGGATTGCTTCCTGTGTGGCTGGTGGAGTGCTAGGGAATTGGATTTCCCAGCCGGAAGCTTTTGGTCTAGACTTTGCCTTACCTGCAATGTTTCTGGCCCTACTCATTTCCCAACTCCAAAGTGTCCAGACCTCCAAACTCAAGCATCGCCTGCTGCTTGTGCTATGTATGGCCGTTCTAATGTACCTTTTGTCCTGGTGGGTGCCATCACATATCGCAGTCATTGTAGCGACCATGATCACCGCAACGATTGGAGTGTTAACTGACAAATGAATATTAGTCCCAATGTCCTGTATATCATTATCGGCGGTATGATTGTCACGGCAATTCCGAGAATCATCCCCTTCGTCGTGCTGCAAAAACTGACGTTGCCCAAACCTGTGTTACAGTGGCTGTCCTACATCCCCATTTGCATCTTCACGGCACTGGTCATGGAAAATCTGCTCGTACGAACTGAAACCTCGGTCACTCTTAATGGGCAAGTGCTTATAGCGGTCCTTCCTACGCTGGTGACCGCTTTGTGGAGCAAAAATTTGCTGGCTACTGTGGTTGTGGGTATTGTGAGTATGGCTGTAGTTCGAGTTTTGTGGTTGGGATAGAAAATCCCCTCCTAAAATAGGAGGGGATTTGTCCTTTCTTACGATCCGCCTGTCGCCTTTACCAACGGAGGTGACAGCATCTCTTGCTCAAGTTCACTTTCTCCTTGTGAAAGATACGAAGATGCTTGTAGCCTGAACATTTCAGCGTATACTCCGTCCATATCCATTAAGTGTTTATGACTGCCCGCTTCCACAATTCTGCCCTCCTTCATTAAAATAATGGTATCCGCCATACGTGCGGAGGACAATCTGTGTGAAATAAATACTCCTATTCTCTCGTGAACAAGCTGATCAAATTTTTGAAAAACTTCCTTCTCTGCGTGTGGGTCTAAAAAAGAACTCGGCTCATCCAACACATAGATATCGGCATTTCTCATAAAAGCCCTAGCTATTGCTATGCGCTGCCACTGCCCTCCAGATAGCTGTTGTCCATCTTCAAACCATTTTCCAAGCAGAGTGTTCAGTTTTTCTGGCAGACCAGCTATCAAATCTACAATGCCTGCCTTATCAACAGCTGCCCAAATGGCCTCATCATTTTCTCTGGAAGCCACATGACCAAAGCCTATATTATCCCTAACAGACATCTCATAATGTACAAAGTCCTGAAAAACGACGCCTATCTTTCCCCTAAAGCTGTCTTTATCCAATTCGTGTATTGAGTGTCCATTAATTAAGATTTCTCCTTCAAAATCAGAATACAGATGAGTGAGTAACTTTACAATTGTTGATTTACCCGATCCATTTCTCCCTACAATGGCTAGCTTCTCTCCTTGATGAAGAGTAAAGCTAACATTAGAAATGGCATTCTCCTCCGTGTTAGGATATCTAAACGATACATTTCGAAATTCAATACTGTGTATAGCAGACAAAGGAAAGTGTTGAACTGACTTTTGCATTTTCGTTTCCTCCGGCATATCCAGAAAGTCAAAAAGCTGCTTAATATACAAATTATTTTGACACAGACTTAAAATACCTTGTACAATACTCTGCGACGTTGACTGGGTTAACGTGATACCTTGAATTAAGCTCACCAGGTTCCCCACTAAAATTTGACCAACATAAGTGGCTTGTATGGCCATGAAAATAATAAATGCGCATGCACCCTGATTCACAATCTGAAATGCAAGAGAAGTATAGGATCTACGAACCGCTAGCACTTTATCCTCACGATAAAACCCTTCGAGTATCATTTTATATCTTTTTCGCAGGTAATCTCCTAGTTGAAATATTTTCACTTCTTTAAAACTATTATCTCTCGTCACCAAAAAAGACAAGTACCAGGATTCGCGTTGTCTTCCTGCTCTTTGAAAGTGAACATTAAATTCTCTTTGCCCAATGCGTAAAAAGGAATAGAATGACAAACATGGAATGAGAAAAATGAATAAAAATGCCCACCATCTCCACGCAATAAGAATAGCACCCGTCGAAAATAAGGTTACCACACTGCTCATAATGGCGAGGATCTGAGTAAATATTTCAAATGGTCTGTAATCTGCTTCTCCCTGAGCACGTTGAAGCATATTTTGCACATCTGCATCCTCAAACGACTGCAAAGACATCTTTTGTGCTTTTTCAATAATTCTGATATTTACCTGGTTTGATAGCCGGCTTTGAAACATTTTACGAAAAAAGCTTTCCCCAATATTGATCAGATCGTACAGCAAATTGACACCTATTAGAACACCAAAAGCTATAAAAACAGGCTGAAAGCTTCCTCCTGACGCTCCTGCCACAACACTATTAATTAATTCCCTCGTTGCTAAAAGGATCACAGCAGGAACGGCACCCTTCAACAAATTTGTAATAAGTATAGCGATCAAAAAAGTAGGGTGTGTGTCCCAAAGCAGCCTGAATATACGAGGCCAAAATAAAAAGGTACGAAATATATTTTGGTAGGACAAGGAAACCAGGTCATTGGTTTGTCCTTTAGACTGTGACATGGCGCACTCCTTTCCGATGCAACAGGTTGGCCGCTGTATGCTTTGCCAAAGCCATACATTTCATTTCCCGTTCCCGATTTACACCCAGCAGACGATTCAGGTGCATATGAATGATACTGCCTAAAATATCATTAGCATGATTCGTAAGCTCATGATTGTTTTCAGCCAGGGTTATCGCTTGAGCATACTGTTGAATCATGGCCTGTCTTTTTTCTACAAGTGCCAACAAAGCGACCTGTGTAGCCGTATCCGCTTGTCTAATCCATTCATATTCCGATTCTACAGCGGTAATCAATGCTTTTTTAACATCCCTGAACGCCTTCATATAAGGCTTGCTGTCAATTCTACCTTCTAGCCAGTCCGCTTGCTCCTGAATCGTTAAACCAAAGCTGCTTAAATAGTGAATAATGTTAATCACAGCTGCAATCTCTATGTCCAGATTGAAAGCTTTGGAACGAATTCCTGCCATATAGGCGATAACCCATCGGCTATCCACGTCAAAAACCTGTTCTGCCAGGTCCATAAGTGTCTGCCCTCCATACCTCTCCAACTCAGGAAGGTATGTATCCAGTACCATATGGGTGATAAGTCCCTCTTCACGCAGCTCACCTGCCCACTGATTTAATTGCGCCAAGCCAGCACTCCATAGTTGACCTGGCTCTCCTTGAAACCGCAGACGAATATGATGCTCAGGATCAACGTACCGCAAAAAATAAGATTTTTTACTCCAATCCTCAAATTCCGGGTTATTTCGGAGTTGATCCAAGCTTAAGGAAATAAGATCCGTTTCCCTTTCCTTGACTCCATACAATTTAAGGTACAGCCATTCACCTCCTGGAAGGAACCCTCTATGAATGCCCGAAGGGGTATAAGCCATGAATTTTTGAGAATCCATCTTGTGGGGTAAACTTGGAATACTCGGCTTCCCCTTTATTTTTTTCTTCTTGAGCGGAAACACAAATTCCCCCATATATCTTCCAGCGGTCCCATGTAGCGGGGTATGGAATGGATCGCCCAAACACTCGGTAAGAAGCAGTTCCTGTCCTTCCCTCATCTTGCTCATCTCACGAAGCAATTCTTTGATATGGAAGAGATTGCACAGGTCCAATAACAGTCGGTTATCTCCCATCGTTAAATAAACATAGCGTGGCACATTCCACTGTTCTCTCCAAGTATGAAAAAGCTCCTCCCTTGCTTGAGGCTCAGTTAAATCTGAAATATTCAATGCAGCCTTGCCAAGCCTCCACTGCGCAGCACTAATAACAATTTTTCCATATACAAGTCTTGGCAAAAAAGGAGACTGCTCTAGTGGCCCCCAGTCAAAGTATGACCATGTGCCAAGCTCTTTGTTGGTGATATCGGTCAAGAATCTGAATACATGCGGTGAAAGCTTGTAATTAAGCATATGGGTTTGCAGGGGGATGATTTCTTTACCCAAACGCCTGGACTTGACATAGAAACGGTCGTGAGTTGCACCTATCAATAAATCATCCATGTGTAGTGTCTGCTCCTCATCTTTAGAAGAGGTCGTTCCGGACACGATTTCATATTCCATAAAATTTTTGCTCAGTGATATATTCGATATTTTTCCCTGGTCAGGCATAAAAACCATCTCTGCCAACAAGGCGTCGGGATGAAAGCATCGGTGATGATCATAAATATCAGAGAATTTCTGAACATACTCTTCACTAAACATATCCAGAAAACGTCCAAAAGTTTTACCTGCCCGATTAGAACCGGCGCTGGGCCCAAGTAAAAGCTTATAGTCTCCTAAATCAACTTTTTCAGGTGATTCGGCAAATATACTGTAGTATACCTCCAAAGATTCCGGGGAAGTGTCATCATTATCGGATATCGTCAGCTGCTCCAACTGCTCATCTGAAAGAACGATTTCTATGTCATGGTTGGCAATGGCATTCGAAAGCCATTGAAAGAGAACTGCGTTGCGTTTAAATGCTTCCATGCCCATTGATTTTTTCTCATTGGTACGATACGTCTTTGGTATACCAAGTCCCCAATCCTCATCAAACAGTTCATTGATAGGGACCTCCTGGTACACTCCGTACTTTTCCAAAAAACGATTTAAATATTCGTCCAGTTCATCCGTTTTTGGGGATGAAAACAACCTGCACATGACTTCAGCTCCTAATGCAACATCATCGAGCACATGTCTCGGCAGCGTTACTTCTTGAGCTAATTTGACATCGACCTGTACAGGCGTTTTTACAGCAATGATATCTAGCATTTTTCCACATAGTTCTCGGTAGGCCTTCTCTCCTTCTCCAATCATGCACTGATTGTATTGTCGTAATAAAATATCAATTTCGTGTAAAATGTCAGTCCAATGATCAGACATGTCCATTTTTTTAATTTTTTCAAATATGTAATGAAAAGGTGAGTGATCCATCAGTGGAGGTCTAAGCTCGCTCAAAATAAACTCTTGCTCTACAAGCTGCTGCAAAAAATGAGCGATGATTTCCGTAGTAGCGTCAGGAAATGCCTTCAATAGTAATTCTTTAAGCTCCATCACCTGAATCGGATGCTCAGCAGCTTCAAACGTCAGGCGAACGACGTCCGTAAGCCGAATGGAACTAAACATTTCGGCCGAATCATCGGTTTCTGCCGCTCCATGCTTAGGCCGAAATGGTAATTTGGCGCGATCGCCCTTGATCATAACCGTTCGGTTTAAGAAAACCTTTAATTGATCAAATATGACTGGGTCAGACTCCATTTTTCGGATAATCTTATATATCCATTCCATGTCAGGTCTAGCTCTCTTCAGATGTTGATGATAGGTACCTATGTCCAAATGGGTAGTATCCTTACAAATCCCTTGCCCCACCCCTGAAAATAATCCAAATGGAGTCGTTCGGGTAGTCATCCGAATAAAATAACGATAAAAACTATTCAGCGTCTTCTCATACTTTTGTAACTCTCCTTTATCTTCCAAAGCATCGTCATCGTTCAAGTAGTGTAGAAACTGCATAAGGGACGGAGAGGCCAATGAAATAGCTTCTCGAATAACAGCTTCACGGGACACAAGCTTTAGTCGACGAGTGATTTTCTCCAAAGAAAGATGGCTATCTACATCTTGATCCGAAAACACCTCAAAATATTGCTCTAACGGTAGTAATGGGGCTCTGATTAGAAAATAATCACATGCGCTGAACCATCGTTCATTCTTATCTCTCGGTTCTCTATGTAGGTTATGAGCATCAGTGTAATGCAGTTGTCTCTTCACAACTGGCCACCTCCAAGTTTTTAGGAAATATATTCAACCTGTAACCGATTCCATGGCATGTTACCAGTATTTTCGGATGACTTGGATCATCTTCTATTTTCTCTCTCAATTTTCGGATATGCACATACACCGTATTAGATGTAGTAAAAGCATCAACTCCCCATACTCTGTCTATAATGTGATCAATCGTGGATGCACACTCTTTCGCTGTAAGGAGATACATCAATAATCGAAATTCCATCATCGTCAGCATATGCTCATGTCCTTGCTTCCAAATAACCTTACCAGCAGGATCAAAAATGACATTGGGTGATAAACTAATTGCCTCCTGATCTCTTTCCAGCCCATATTCAGATGAAGCCATGGAAAGCAGTTGTTTGAGGAGATCCAATTGCCGTTTGTCATCACAATGATAGGATAGGAAGATAAATGGGACTGTAAATTTTTCTTTAATGGTGTGCCAGTGAGATAAATCCTCTAGCGTTACGTGATCCTGATTCAAAGCTACACCGATGCACTGCTCATCAATATCCGGTAGAGCCTGGTAAAGCGAATCATAAAACATAATTTGAATGTTTTCTGGAGTGCTTAAAGTCTCAAAAAAATGCTTAATCTTCTTAAAGGATGATATAACCATAAATTTTTGTTTCATCTAATCCTCCCCAAAAACACGGCTTCAGATAAGCAGTTAAGACAGAGCTTTTACGAAATTAGAAACAATTCACTCCATCTCCCTGAATATTTAGGTTGTTCCTTCCCTACTCCATAGTCCAACAAGCTTAATGCAATTCCTGTTGCCCCTTGCAGTATTCCTATATTATGAACATGAGTTGTCCCCTCCAAGTCCTGATAACCAAATGGGAGCTCTTCATCGTATAGATTCATCAACTTTAATGCTATTTGGTCGGCAAAGCCTAATGCAGCTTGATTACCAGTGAAGTAATAGAATCTATGAGCCATATGAAGCAAACCCGCCAATCCATGACAGAAAGTGGGGGATAGCGCGTTTAAAAGCTCATCATCCAAGCAAAATACGGATTTCATAGCTTGTTCAGCTATCTTTGTCCATTCTTCATTGCTACACTCCATTCCTGCTCTGAATAAAGTCCATGCTATCCCACAGGTTCCATGGCACCAGCCTTCAATTTCTCTCATTCCTTCTTTGTTATCTGTCTTGTTCATTGAAGTCGCTTGAGAGCTTACAGGCCAATACAAACCATATTGATCCTCCTGAATTTGAATAAGCAAAAAATCGGCTATATATTCTATAGCCTCATGTAATCCTTTAACTCTAATCTTTTTTTGTAGGGCAGTGACAAGTAGTGCAAGGATTCCGGTGATGCCATGCGCCATTCCTAGATGAATCGAAGTCGAACTTCCCCTTGATACCGAATGTATATATTCAGGTATAAAGTGCGTTATAGTATCTAATAGTTGATGGGTCAGATTGCACATCTTCTCGTCGTCTTCAGGAATCTCTAATGTGTATCTGCCCACTCCGAGCAGGCCGTGGATAACGTCCATCTGCTTGCTGAACTCTGTAATTGTATTTATAACGGGTGACTTTACCCATTGAGTACGAATATAATCATTTATTTGATTTAACAGTTGCTGATAATTAGCTCTGTTATTTGAGGCAAGCAATATTCCATATGCTACACCTGTAGAACCATAGTACAGAGATATATCGGGTAGTAATATTAAAGAATTGCGATGTAAATACAACAACTGTGTATGCACATGTTCTGCCCAATTCTGATCAGGTTTCAGATAACCCCACTCGGCCAACAACACGAATACACCTGGAACTCCATCAGCAAGCCAGCCGGGATTCCAAGGGGCCGTCCCACGCGAAGGTGAAAGGTTGTTTCTATGATGAACTATTTTTTCTGTATATGATAGGTCTATCAGTTTTTGTGTAATATTTTTGCTGATCTCAACTGACCTTTCCTGCAAATCTCCAACCATAATTCCTCCCCCTATTTTATAACCGGGAAAAGACACGGTTATAAAACCGTGCCTTTTGTACCTTGTTTCTCGTTATTAACACGTTTTGCAGAAAGAAAGACTAACTTGGCAATTCAAAGTACCTGTTGCACATGAAGGAGTACAGATAAGACCGCTAGCTGGTTGAACCTCTTTAGGAGCAACCTCATTTTTGGCAACTTGCAAGTCCAGATCAAATTGATTTTTCATTTTGCTACCTCCTTTTATTTTTTACAATTTTATTATAATTTATATAATCTTAACTAGACTTTATAAAACTCTTACATCCATCTTAAATTTAGTGAATGCAATTAAGATAATCCCTCGTTACTTTTTAGAATTTTTAAGGACAACTCGCCAGCTTTGAGCAACAATATAATGAAGGAAAAAATGAAAGGGGCATTCGTATGAAAACGGACCATTTTGTTATGGAAGCATGCGAGCAATTACAGGCAAAAGACTTCAGTACAACAATCGCCTTGCGCCTGAGTAACCCTGAATCGGTCTACAAAGCAGTCCACGCAGAGCAAAATATTTCACCCGAAACAAAATATCACCCATGGGGAGATACTTCGCTTTCACACGGTTATCCGGGTAATATTTTTTTACTATCTCAATGTCGTGCTTCAGACTCCACGTATGATTGGAATCAGGCAATCTACTTGAATATGAAGCACATTCAAGCTTCACTTGCTAAAAAAGGTCTGAATGATGTCTCACTTTACAGCGGCTGGACCGGCATCGCTTCTTCTGTGAGAGAAGCCTCCAATCATGGCGAATACTACAGCCATTTTTTACAGCAAATACATGAATGGATGATTCCTCTGACAGAACAATGGCTGCAATTGAATACAGCACAATTAGCTCTGCACGAAGGGATGCCCATGCAATCCTTTGATACGATTTCAGGAGCCTCCGGGATTGGGAGATATATTGTGATGAACTCAATCGATCCTAGTTGTACTCCTCTTGTCGAGCCTATTCTTCAATTTTTAACCGATCTCACATATCCTATAAAAATTCACAACCGCTATGTTCCAGGCTGGTACTCTCCGCAAAAGTTCCAGTTTTTGGATCGTGATAAAAGCAATTATGCTATGGGTAATTTCAATTGCGGAATGGCACATGGCATTCCCGGACCATTGGCCTTACTATCTGTAGCTTACAGTTCTGGAATTGAAGTAAAAGGCCAATATCAAGCGATTGAAACGATTACGGAATGGCTGCTTAAGTATAAAAATGAGGATACATACGGCTACTACTGGCCTCATATTGTTCCTTTTGAAGCTGAAACAGGCTCTTTACAGTTAGATTTAAAACGAGCAAGAGAAGCCTGGTGTTACGGTACTCCCGGCGTTGCCTGTTCCTTATATCTTGCCGGGAAGGCTCTTCATAATGAAGAACTGCAAAAAATGGCTGTGAAGGCCTGTATTGGTGCCATTACCTATGAGGTTAATAAGCAGGAAATGGACTCCTCTGCATTGTGTCATGGTCTTGCCGGGTTACTTACGATCTCCTGGCGAATGTGGTGTCACAGTAAGGAACCAGCGTTTATCCCGCTTATTCAACACTTAACCAGTCAGCTGATAGATCGCTTTCAAGCCGATAGCCCACTTGGATATCTGGACCCCGAGCCAAGGGCAGACAGCTCTTTGGCCTGGCTGACAAAAGCAGGCCTGCTTGAAGGCGTCGCCGGGATTGCTTCTGCTTTATTAAGTGTTTCTGAGAACAAAGAGATGCCCTGGGATTACATGCTCATGCTATCCTAGCTACAGCCAATCTCTATTCACAAACATCTTTCTTCCAGCAAATAGATAGGCTAAAAACGTAAAAAGTACAATCAAACCAAGACTATAAGGCTCAACTCTAGGAGCATAGCTCGCTGTTTGCGGCAACATGATATAATAAGGAATCGTAAAGGGAAACCATGCGCCTATGGAAGAGTGAAAGCCTGTCATAACAATATTAGGCACCACACAGCAAATAGCCATTCCTAGTGAAGCTCCAAAATTGCGGATTTTCACCGAGAGCATAAGCTGGAGGGCTGCCAATGGTAGAATCCCGAACCACCCTCCCCATCCGGTAGAAAGGACGAGCAACCAAGGGATTTTTCCTGGAGCACCTGCTATATACCCACCTACAAAATATCCTACTATGAATGTAAGCTGATCAAGAAACAGGATGAGAATGAGCAATATATATTTTGCATAATAGATTCGCTGACGGGGATATGGACTGCTCAATAAAATCTTCCATCCCCCGTCTCGATGTTCGTATGCGCACAAAAGAGAAGCGATAATTCCACAATAAAGCGGATAAAAAAACATCGAGTGAAATTGCGCCGCATAGGTGTATAGCATTAACCAGCTAGGCTCATAAAACTGCTTCAAATCGTTCAGTTCCAGGACTCCCATTAAAGAATTGATAACCGCATCTAATATAATGAGAATCCATACCATGACCCATTGAAGCTTCATCGCTTCCACGCGTAAAATGGATCCCATACTTCTCCTCCTCCTATTTGAATTCATGCTTTCTAAACTGTAGAGTACCGAGTCCTGTGAAGATGACCCCTGCACATAAAGCAATGATCACCCACATTACGTATCCCTTAATTAGAGGACTTGATAGAGCCGGATACGACCAAGGTAATAATTTAATCCAAAGAATACTGGTTCGTGCCAAAAACAAGCTGGCAATAGAACCAAATATGCCAAATGCTAACGGGAATGCCTGATTAGTAAAAAGCGTAGACAACCAAAGTTGAATTGCAAGTACAGGCAGAGTAGCCAAGCTGGCGTTAATCGGCTGCAGCAGCATAACTCGCCAAGGAATGGGCTCGTTTGTATACAGCACCCAGATGAGACTCATCCCTGCTATCGTAATCAAGGCAGTACCAAACTGCAGAATCACAATCCAAAACATTTTGGATAAGTAGATGTAGCTTCTGGGAACCGGCATGGCCATAAGCTGCTTCCATGTTTGGGTATCATGCTCTGTACCCGCCATAATACTTGCTAGAAGTGTACCGCCAAGCAGCATCACGAACGAGATGAACATAAACATAACCGCAAAACCAGCATAGACTCCTCCCGGCCCCTGACGAAAGTAGAGATACCATTCCATGACAGTCATCCCTGTAAGGACACAGCCCTGTATTAGAGGAAGCCACCAGCATATTTTTTTCAGCTTATATCCTTCCGCCTTGATAACTTGGAGTATCATAAACTTCGCTCCTTACCCGTCAGCTCCAGGAATATTTCCTCCAATGTTTTTTTCTTCTCCCTTACCCGATAGACGGGGTGATTGTGCTCTACCAACACTTTGATCATCTCCGATGATTGTTGCCGATCCACAATAGGAGTTATGACCTCTTTTTGCTCCATGGATTCAGCTCCGGCAATCCATCCATGCTGCATCAGGGCTCCAGCAGCCTGAACAGGATTTTGGGTTTCAATGAATAATTGAGGCTTGCTTTTGTCTGTAAGTTCTTTCATCGTTCCCTGGAAAATCATTTCTCCTTGATTAATAATCCCTACATAGGTTGCGATCTGTTCGATTTCACTTAGTAGATGGCTCGAAACCAATACCGTCATTCCGTAAGCATCAGGCAGGCTCATAATTAACTCCCGAATTTCCTGGATACCAGACGGGTCCAAACCATTCGTCGGTTCATCAAGAATCAACAATTTGGGATCAGCAATCAACGCCATGGCAATTCCTAGCCTTTGCCTCATCCCCAAGGAGTATCCTTTTACCGGTCGATACGCATCTTTGCTTAATCTCACCAAATCCAGCACTTTATGAATTTTTCGGGTCGGCAGCCCACGTATTGTTGTAACGATTTCCAAATTTCGATATGCAGACAAATGGGCATAATAGGCAGGTGATTCAACCAGAGAACCTACATCCTTTAATATTTCCATGCGATGATCCTTGAGCTTTTTCCCAAAAATCTCAATCTCCCCAGATGTGGATTTAATCAGCCCGAGTAGCATACGAATCGTGGTCGTTTTTCCCGCCCCGTTTGGTCCCAAAAATCCGTAAATTTGCTTCTCAGGTACCTGGAGATTTATTTGTTTGACAAATTCTCGTTTTCCAAAACGCCTGGTTAGCTGCTGTGTATGTATTACATATTCAGACATTTCCTGATCTCCTCTCGACTTTTAATGCTGAAGTTTTAGTTACATACAGTTTACAGAAGGAAAGTTAACATCAGGTAAACAGTTCCTAAACAACAGGCAAAAAAACGAGCGGACTCCAAAATGTGAAGGCACAGATGTTAAAGAGTTACATATTTAGCGGCAAAGTAATTTCCACCCTGGTACCCTTTTTACTTCCCGGAAGAATATGAAGCGTTCCGTTATGAGCTTCAATAAAGCTTTTGGCAATAGATATGCCATGCTCTTTGGAATGAGACACCTGTATACATTCAGTTGGATTCATTCCTTTTCCATCATCTTCGATCGAAATATGAAGCTTATCGCTCTCTTTATTTACATCCATTGAAATATGTGTACCTGAAGGATTATGAATGATTGCGTTCATCAAAAAATTTTTCAGCGCTCTACCTAATAATTTACTATCGAAGGATATGGTACATACTGCCTCCAATGACATAAAAGAAAATTCGTACTGCTCGGCCGAAGGATGGTTAGCGATATCTATGACTGTATTGCGGAGAAACTCCACAATGTCCTCCTTCTTCAGCTGGATCGGCAAGGCACCCTCCTTGAGCTGCATAGAAGCATTCAAATCCTGAATTAACTGCTTCATTTCCGTTACTTTCTCACTGATAGCCATACTAAAGCTTCTTTTTTCTTCATCGGACCAATCATACTCTTGAGTAGTCAGCATGGCTGCATATCCTTCAATATAGGATAATGGCGTTTTGAGATCATGGCTTACGCCTGCTACCCACTGCTGTTTTCGCTTTTCTATTTCTATTCTCTCTTCCTCATTACTGCGCAATTGAGCAGATAAGATGTTCATTTGTTCAAAAACTTCTTTATACAATTGATACGGAGGCTTATAATTATTTCTCTGATTTTTTTTGCGCTCTGGCAGTTCTAGCTCACTTAGCGGTGCCTGGAATTCCCCTGTTGCTATATTTCCAATCCATTTAATTACATACACCAAGGGTTTGCCGATATACCATCCATAGACAACTATAAACACAAGGCTCTGCACGATTCCAAGTCCGATCCAGAAGAGATCAATATTCATATTATGAGATGTACCAAATGTACTTTTTATAAAAATATATATAACAGTACAGATAAGAAAACAAAGAACATAGGCTAGAGCAAAACATAATGTTACTTTTATAAAACGAAAGGACATCTTGACGAGAGAGTTCATTCTTGCTCCCCCCTCTTGACTGATATCATTTTATAACCTAGCCCTCTTACATTAACTAAAAATTGCGGGTGCTTGGGATCAGGTTCTATTTTTTTTCGCAAACGAGAGATATGAATGACTACTGTCTTTTCATCACCAAGGAAGGTCTCGCTCCATATTGCTTCGTATAGCTGACGCACACTGAATATACGGTTAGGATGCTTGCACAAAAATACCAGCAGCAGCCATTCACGTGCAGGACAATCGACCTCTTGGTCTTGCACATACAACACACCTGATTCCAATTCCAGACAAAAATATCCAAAATCTAAGGTTCGTAAGGCAGGCTTCATGTCCGCTGTTGTCACTTTTCGATATTTCATTCGAGCTTTCATACGTGCAACGACTTCTAACGGATTAAACGGTTTGGTAATATAATCGTCCCCACCAATACCAAATCCCATTAATTTGTCCAAATCTGTATCTCTTGCCGTCAAAAAAAGAATAGGAGCTTCCGTGTATAGACGCATCTGACGACACACCTCAAATCCATCACGATCAGGAAGCATAACATCAAGCACAATCACATCAATACGAGATTCCATCACGATTTGCAACGCTTCTTGACCCGTGGCTGCATGCTTAACATGTAGAAACCCTTCTTTTTTTAAAACTGTTGTCAACATATCTCGCAGTCCCTGTTCATCGTCTACGATAAGCACTGCAATTTCTTCCATAACCAAGGTTCTCCATTCTTTTTTTACATTTTTTACTTTCATTATAAAAGCAAACGGGCAGAATTTAAATCGAGTTCCATCACATATCGTACATCCCCGTGAATATACTTAATAACCAACAAGGCCAAACTGTGCCGTGTATCCACTTGGGGGGTGCCTAACAATGACGGAACCACGCCAGCCATATTCATTCGTCGTATCCCGCGAAGATTGGTCGCTGCATCGCAAAGGGTACCAGGACCAGCAACGCCATCAGCAGAAGGTCAAAGATGTCATTAAGCAAAATCTACCCGATCTGATAACGGAAGAAAATATTATAATGTCGGACGGTCAACAGATTATCAAAGTGCCCATTCGCAGTCTGGATGAATATCGCTTCATTTATAACTACCAAAAGCAAAAGCATGTAGGTCAAGGGGATGGCGACAGTCAGGTGGGGGATGTCATCGGACGGGATCCTGCTTCCCAGAAGCCAGGTAAAGGTGAGAAAGCAGGCGACCAGCCAGGACATGATATTATGGAAACTGAAGTCAGCATAGAAGAACTCGAAGATATGCTGTTTGAGGAAATGGAATTGCCGCATTTGCAGCAAAAAGATAAGGATCAAATTGAGGTTGAATCTATCGTATTCAATGATATACGTAAAAAAGGCATGCAAGCGAACATTGACAAGAAGCGAACGATACTCGAAAATCTGCGCCGCAACGCTCGTGAGGGGAATCCGGGCATCCATCATATTAGTCCGGACGATCTTCGTTACAAAACATGGGAAGAGAAAACCGTTCCCCAATCCAATGCGGTAATTATCGCTATGATGGACACCTCAGGCAGTATGGGATCTTTTGAAAAATATTGCGCCCGCAGCTTCTTTTTCTGGATGACTCGCTTTTTGCGTCGCCAATATGAAAAGGTGGAAATTGTCTTTCTTGCGCATCATACCGAAGCCAAGGAGGTTACGGAGGAAGAATTTTTTACTCGCGGTGAAAGTGGTGGCACAATCTGCTCTTCTGCTTATTTGAAAGCATTGGAGATTATCGATAAACGCTATCCTCCTTCGACTTATAATATTTATCCCTTCCATTTCTCCGATGGCGATAACCTAAGCTCAGACAATGAACGGTGTGTGAAACTAATCGAGGAGCTTATGAAGCGCAGCAATATGTTCGGCTATGGAGAAGTGAACCAATATAATCGCAGCAGTACGCTGATGTCAGCCTACAAGAATATTAAGGCAGATCAGTTTATGTACTATGTCATCAAGGAAAAAGGTGAGGTATACCAAGCCCTACGCACCTTTTTTCGCAAACGGGAAGGGGGAACGGTGGGATGAGTACCGACCAGAAAGAGCTGGAATACGCGATATCAGAAATTATGGAGATTGCAAATGGATTCGGTCTCGACTACTATCCGATGCGGTATGAAATTTGTCCGGCGGATATTGTATACACATTCGGTGCGTATGGTATGCCCACGCGCTTCAGCCACTGGAGTTTCGGAAAAACATTTCACAAGATGAAAATGCAGTACGATTTTGGATTGAGTAAAATCTATGAGCTGGTCATTAACTCCAATCCCTGCTACGCTTTCCTGCTGGATGGAAATTCGTTGGTGCAAAATAAACTGATTGTCGCTCATGTGTTGGCGCACTGCGACTTTTTCAAACACAACGCCCGCTTCTCGGCCTCCAACCGCAATATGGTCGAGAGCATGTCTGCCACCGCAGAACGGATCAGCAGCTATGAAATGGAATACGGCTCAAAGGCCGTGGAATCCTTCATTGACTCTGTACTGGCGATACAAGAGCATGTAGACCCACAGCTCATCAAACCAAGGCATCTAGATAAACAACGATACATGGAACTCAAAATCAAGGAGCAAAAAGAACCTAAAAAACACAAGCGTCCCATCGGACCTTACGATGATCTGTGGTCACTGGACACAGTAAAGCAGCATGATTCGGCGGAGACCGAGGGGATCAAGGTACGCCAGTTCCCACCGGAACCTGAAAAAGATATTGTCTGGTTTATTCAGGAATTCTCCGAGGTACTGGAGGATTGGCAGCGGGACATCATGACGATGCTGCGGGATGAAATGCTGTATTTCTGGCCCCAAATGGAGACCAAAATCATGAATGAAGGCTGGGCCTCTTATTGGCATCAACGGATTGTCAGGGAACTGGATTTGACCGGGGATGAAACTGTTGAATTTGCCATGCTGAATGCTTCCGTTGTGCAGCCTTCCAAGCAAAGCTTGAATCCATATTATTTGGGACTGAAAATATTTGAAGATATTGAAAAGCGATGGGATAACCCGACCCGTGAGGAGCAAGAGCGTCAAGGACGCAAACCGGGCGAGGGCCGAGCTAAAATGTTCGAGGTGCGAGAGTTTGATTCGGACACCTCTTTTATACGCAATTACATGACCAAGCAGCTAACAGAGGATTTAGATTTGTACGTGTTTGAGAAACGGGGACCGGATTGGAAAATTACCGATAAATCCTGGGAAAACATACGGGATCAGCTTGTGTTCTCACGCGTAAATGGAGGCTCCCCTTACATCGTCGTTGAGGACGGAGACTACCTGCATACGGGCGAGTTAAAGCTCAAGCATCAATATGAAGGCATTGAGCTGGATTTAAAATATATGGAGCGCACGCTTCCATATGTATATCAACTGTGGGGGCGTACCGTTCATTTGGAAACGATGATTGAGGGGAAGCTCGCCTTATTTTCATATGATGGGAAGAAACATCATCGCAAGTTTGTGCAGTGACCCACAATCGAATAGCCAGCCTAATTTAAAAAAGGTGCATTCCGAAGAAGGAAATGCGCCTTTTTTTACTACTTTTTCTTAAATTCGACGATGTAGCTCTGATTCAGTTGTTTTCCACCTTCCGAAATGTTCTGGTACATGGATAAAAACCGGGCGGAAGGGCTCCACACTGTTGGACTGTCATAGGATTGAATATCAGCCGTGACGGGAGTGGTTTTACCCGTGGACTGGTCAAATACATATAGTCCTCTCATTCCTTGCTGATCCTCATCATAAATGGAAAAAGCAAGCTTGGTCCCGTCGCTGGACCAGCTTCCACGACTCATTAAAGTCCCTTGACCCACGACCCCTTTCTCTTTGCCTTGTTCATCCAAAATGATCATACGGGCTGGTTCGGATGTATTCCATTTCCGCTTTTCAATGGCAATAGATTTACCATCAAGCGACACAGCAAAAGACATGGCCCCCTCTGCAATGGTCACAGCTTGAGGATGATTGAGAGAGAACCGATTCAGTACCGGATATCCTTGTTTATCATTGCCTGTATAAAATATGTCGTTACCCACCTTCTCGACATGAGCAATTAATTCTGAGTGATTCGGATCTTGAAAGCTTAGTTCTTCTGCTTTGCCGTTCAGACCAATCAGATGTATCTTACCGTCTGGTGTACCTGTAATGAGATGATCCTTATCACCCCAGCTCACTTCGTTAGTCATGTCCAGCTGACCAACCGATGTAACCTTACCACTGCTGAGTTCTAAAATATAGCCCTGGATATCATACTTGCTGCTGGCACTGCCCTCCGTAAAAAACACATGGCGTTGATCCGGTGATACCACAGCAAGTAACTGTAGAGCGTTACGACCTGGTGTTAAAACTCGCTCCTTGTTGGTCTTTACATTATGAATCCATAACTGATTCTGGCGCTCCACAATCAATTCTTCATCACTCAGCCATGACCTCGCGTAGACATCTCCCAGCCTGTCGATGGACTGTACCACCAGTTCGTCCGATACTTGCTGCCGAGCTGCATCCATGTCAATCACAGTAAGCTTTTGCCCCGTTTTCATACCGGATGTTGGAATTGTCTCTCCTACGCTTTTTATGCCGCAGCCGCTGAGCAATCCTCCAGCGATCAAGCCAGTCATGAGCAAGCCTGTGACTTTGTGTCTGAAAAAGCGTGCATAGGGATATTCGAGACGAGGAAAGCCGTTCTTTTGCCCGTAGCTGTCTAGGTTTTTCTTCATCATGTATAACGGCCTCCTTGTTAACGTTACCCCCAGCTTAATGCCTGAACATCTCGTGAATACATCGAATTGTTTCCAAATTGTAAATAAGACAACATTTTCAGTTCTAAAGCTATCTACTGAGAGCCATCATGAACCAACAGGGGGAGCCTGAGCGAAAATTCATTGCCACTTGCAACTGAATGACCATTGCTATTTTCCAACCCAGTACCGCCCGAAGCTGTAAGCTGCAACTCTCCACCCATGCGCTCTGCCAGTCTGCGTGCCAGAGGCAGACCAAGTCCCGTACCACTGTCCTGGCGAGAACGATCACGGCTTAAGGTAACAAACGGCTCAAAAATCATGTCCCATTCTTCCCTAGGAATCCATGGACCGGAATTGCATATATACACTATCACAGTGTCCTTTTCCACTCGATTGGATAACGTGATCCAGCCTTTGTCCTGATTATATTTTACTGCATTATCCAGCAAATTCAGTACAATATGCATTAGATGTTTAGGATCTCCACACACCTTGGCTGGAATGGTATCCATCGAAAAATTTAGTCCACGCGCCGCAGCTTTCCCCCGTATTCGGCTACCTGCATCTTCGAGCAGCAAATGCAGCTCCACTTCCTCCGTATGTAATTCAAAATCGTATTTGTCCAGCACAGATAGTCTCAGTGAATCCTCGACAAGCTCATACAACCGTTTTGTTTCCTTACCGATACTTTCTCTGGCTTCACGCACCAATTCGGGATCATCCCCATACATATCCAGCAAATCAGCGTAAGCCTGAATAGAGGTCAACGGAGTCTTCAGTTCATGACTGATATTGCCAATAAAAGTCTTCTGCTGCTGCTCCAGCTCTCGCAAACGCTGAACTGCTTCTTCCAGCCGAAGCTTTTCATTCTCGAGCGCGGTAATACTAGCCCGGATCACATGACTCATCTGGAGCATCCCTTCATCCAGCCTTCCTAGCTCGTCCTGACGTCGCAGCAATCGAGCTTCTGGATAGTGCCCTGCCGAGATCTGCTCAGAAACGCGAGTCAGTCGTCCGATGTCCCTCGTCTGGCGGCTGACATAGCCTAAGCCCAGAACAAAGCTTAAAACCAGCACCGCCCCTCCTGTCCATAAAAACAAGCGGGCAATCGCCTGGTAGAACTGCTGCTGCGCTTCTGTTGAGCTATGAAGCTGTACCACTCCCAGCAAGCCGTCCGGACCTTGCAGCGGAGCCAAATAAGTAACTGAGCTACCTTCCGTAATATACGCAATTTTCCCTTGGAGCGCATAAGAAAGCGCCTGGCCGACGTTTGTTCTATAAGCCAGTGGTAGAGAATTTCCGACCTCATCTCCCCGGCCATCATATAAAATAACGCGCATATTACTGGATACGCCGAGCTCCACGGCAAGCTGTGGTGCTTGCTTTTTCATGAAGTCTTCGGGCGATTGGTGAACTCCCAACAGGTAAGACTGTTTTACGCGCATCTCCACGATTTCCGCCTGACGCTTTAAGCCGCGTTCCATTTGGTCTGTCTGATTAGCACGAATACCGGTAAGTACGAGCCAGCTCAGCACACCGACAGTAAACAGCAGTAAAGCCGCCAGGACCAGCGGAAATTTCCAGCGCAGGCTCAAGCCTGTACGCTTACGTTTGCGCTTTGGCTGGTCAGTGGACTGCAAGCTTCCTTCTGGATGGAGTGAATGATGTTCGTTCACGTCATTTTCTCCGCCTTATAGCCGATTCCATACACAGTTTGCAGCATCGACTGGTGCGGCTCTAGCTTCTTGCGCAAGCGCTGAATATGAATATCCACCGTCCGCGTTCCCCCTGCATAATCGATGCCCCATACTTGTTCCAGCAACTCGTCCCGCGTATATACCCTTCCAGCATGGGACACCAGTAGCGCCAGCACATCAAACTCCTTGGGGGTCAGATCCAATGCTTTTGCTCCGAGTTCAGCCGTTCGACTGGACGGACGCACTCGCAACGGGTCCAGTATTATTTCCGCTCCTTCCGGCGCAGGCGCTCCTTCTCGTTCCAGTCTCCGTACCAATGCCTTAATACGTGCGAGCAGTTCTCTTAGGTCAAACGGCTTGCTCATAAAATCGTCCGCCCCCAACTCCAGTCCGAGCACCTTATCGACGATATCGTTTTTTGCGGTTAGCAGTAAAATACCGATGCCCTTTCGGCTTTCCAAACGGCGACACACTTCATATCCGCCCAGTTTGGGCATCATCACATCCAGTATGAGCACATCCGGGTGAAACAAACGCACTTTTTCCAATGCATCCTCTCCATCCACGGCAGTTTCCACCAAAAAACCTTCCCGCTTTAACGCATAGGCCAGTGCATTCCGAATACTCGCCTCATCGTCCGCTATCAGTATTCTTTTATCCATGTCCTTCCCTCCCTGCCTCAAAAAACGTTCGACTACTTATACTCCCGCAAATAATAATGTATTAGACATGTATGGCATATAAACTGCTCGCGGGAATCATTAAGATCAAAATCCGTCATGTCGCGTATCCGTTCCAGTCTATATTTTACCGAATTATGATGTATAAAAAAATAATTTGCTGTATCTATCAGACTGCCCCTGTTTTCCAAATAATAAAATAATGTTTTGAGTAAAACACTGCCATGTGACCCACTGACTCCCCGGTCGCTAATGCCCTTTCTATGATAGGGGCTACATCTGATCGAGGGGATTGTCCATAATTATAACGCATTATGCTAAGCTCTTTCTCTCCCAGTCCCGTGCTTTGAAGTGTCTTACCTGTCCGTATATGCTAAAATACTTCCGTATCGGCTATTCGCCTACAGGAGGGCATGATTATGAACCAATCCATTTTGATCGTAGAAGACGAAGAGAAGATTGCCCGACTTCTAGAGATCGAACTTGAATTTGAAGGCTATCAAGTAAGTAAAGAAAAAAACGGAATTGACGGACTGGAGACCTATTGCAAAGGTAGTTGGGATCTGGTTTTACTGGATATTATGATTCCCGGTCTTAATGGCATCGAACTCCTTCGAAGGATTCGTAAACATGATGCGAACGTTCCTGTCATTTTACTAACGGCTAAAAGTTCCATTGCGGATAAGGTAGAGGGACTCGATTTGGGAGCCAATGACTATGTTACCAAACCTTTTGTGATCGAAGAGCTGCTTGCACGTGTAAGGGCCGCGCTCAGGGTAGGTGCAGCGAAAGACATGGCTTCACAAGTGGCAGATCAATGGCTTAGTGCCGGGGACTTACGTCTCCATGAAGGTACTCGTGAAGTTCTTCGTGGAGAGCACAACATTGAGCTTACGCCGCGAGAGTTTGACTTGCTCGTTCATTTACTTCGACATCAGCGGCAGGTACTTAGTCGTGAACAATTACTGGAGAATGTATGGGGCATTGATTATATTGGTGATACCAATGTGGTCGATGTGTATATTCGCTACGTGCGGAATAAAATTGACCCTTCGCGCCAACTCCCTGAGCTGATTCATACTGTACGCGGAATTGGCTATGTTCTGAAGGAATCGTTATGAAGCTGCAGAACAAAATCCATACGTACACCTCGTTACTATTCGGGGTTTTACTTGTAGTCATTAATTTCTTAGTCTATTTTCTATTCAGCCAACTTTCGATAGACAGTCGAAAAAACCAGGTAGAAGCCGCAGCAGAAAACATGATTCATGGCATTCAACGCGCTCCAGTATCCGTAGCCACTGAGAATCTTCTACGAGCTTATGTGCCGCTGGATGGTATGCTTCGGCTAATGAGACCGGAAGGCGACTTTCTTGCCCCTATCACCTCTTCATCAGAGCAGTCTCTCAGCTTGGTGAAGGGCGTTTTTAATGAAACACGGCAGGTTCGCATCATTACCTATGAAAGCAACCGTTATATTTACGTATCGGTCCCCATGATTTGGTCGAATGGAGAGGTTGTCAATCTTCAGGTGATCGAGAGCCTGCAACCGACGATGCAGACGCTTCAGGTACTCAGGATCGTACTTATTGCAGTCACAGGAATTGCTTTTATTCCTGTCGTCCTATCGGGAAGACTGCTGGGCAGACTGATTACACATCCAATCACATCCATGATTAACACGATGAAAGAGATTCAACGTAGCGGGAAATTCAAACGTCTTCCGCTCAATTCGTCATCACGCGACGAGCTAGTCGAAATGGGAGAAACGTTTAATGACATGATTGAATTGCTGGAGCGGAATTTCGTTCGCCAAGAACAATTCGTTTCGAATGCGTCCCATGAATTGAAAACACCTCTAACCATTATTGAAAGTTATGCCAGTCTGCTTAAACGACGGGGATTGCAGAATCCCAGTATTTTTGCCGAATCCGTTGAAGCGATCCATTCTGAGGCGCTACGAATGAAGGATATGGCAGAGCAGCTTCTTCTATTGGCCAGAAACGAAGAACAATGGAATGTCGTGTTAGAACCTGTACGCTTGACCAAAGTAGGGACAGAACTGAAAGCTACATTTGAAAATGCTTTCGCCAGACAAATTCAACTGGATGTACAAACAGACTGCATCGCCTATACGGACGAAAATAAATTAAAACAACTTTTATTTATATTTTTGGATAATGCGCGCAAATACAGTGACGAGCCGATACACCTGATGATTGATATTGTGGACGGTACAGCTCAACCTTGCATAAGAATCACAGATCAAGGAATTGGAATCCCTGAAGAAAAATTATCTAAAGTTTTCGACCGCTTTTATCGTGTGGACGAAGCCAGAAGCCGCGAGGAAGGTGGGGCCGGGCTAGGCTTATCATTAGCTACAGGAATTGCTCAAGCTATTCAAGCACAAATTGGGCTAGAAAGCATAGAGGGAAGTGGAACAACTGCAACGATCATCCTCCCTACTGTTCCAGAATAATAAGCCAAAGGAGGCAAAACCAATGAAAACGATCTATACCTGGATGATTGGAGGTATGGTAGCGGCTATATTAATCACCATTTGCCTTTTACAGTGGCCCTGGGCACGATCGTTATCAGCTTCGCCCTTGGAAGAAAAAACCGTGGTCCAATCTGTATTGCATCAGTATCCCGGTGAGGTGCTCGAATCCCAACGTTTGGATAATTTTTATGTGATCAAGCTAGAACGCACCAAAGGGAAGTATGTAATAAAAGTCAATGCCTATGATGGTGTCATTCAATCCATTAAGCGGACACAGATGTATACAGATGCAAAGCAGGAACCCCAAGATCACCCCCCCGGTTCCTCACAACCCAGTGACAAATCAAATCCAGTCCATAAACCTGACCCGGTTTCTCTTGTCATTACAGAGAATGAAGCAGCCAAGCTTGCTGCAAAAGCAGTGAATGGAACATCCGATGATATTGAACTGCACCGCAATGACAAAGGCCTCTATTATCTTGTTGAGGTTGAGATACAAGATGGGCGTGAGGCAGTGGTGCAGATCAATGCAGTATCAGGCTCAATCGACTCTATCACTTGGGAAAAAGAAAAACAGGATCACGACGAATCATGACGCCCTGATGATCTTGCTTATAGCTTCTCATTGTTTTCTCATGATTCTATTATGTTCCTCTCATATTCAAGGGTTAAGCTGTATTCAAGCATACAGTTCAAGGAGGAATTGGTAATGAAAAAAAACTATACATTAGGAATAATAGCAGCCACGGTTCTGCTTGGAGTTACGGTTACAGGTGTCTCGGCAAATGCCGTATGGGCTGCTAAACCTACGGGATTAATTGGAGCGACTGCTGCTGCCAATATTGCCAAGAAGGCTGTGGGAAATGATGCGCAAGTTGAGGATGTCGAACTGGAGCGCAAGAACGGAAAGGTATACTATGAAGTGGATCTTCAGCAAGGAGATAAAGATTGGGATATAGATGTTGATGCTTATACCGGGAAAACTATCCGTTCCCATTCTGAGCTTGATCATGACTCGAATGACGAGTCTTCCTTTTACAAGCCCAACCACGTCACTCTAACTGAAAAGCAGGCTGGACAAATTGCACTTAAGCATGTGCCTGGGAGTACCCTTCTGTCTTCTAAATTAGATAAGGAAGACGGACAGTTCATCTATGAGGTCAAGGTACTCACCAACGAAGGAACTGTCGAGCTTGAAATCCATGCATCGTCTGGAGCGATCGTGGATACAGACGAAGAAGATGACAACGATAACTGATCAATCATTCATAATCAGGCTTGCGTAATACAGAGCAAATTAAAACGGAGCAGCGAACTTTCGCTGCTCCGTTTTTTTGACGAATGTGAACAGGAAAAGTAAGAGAATAGCTCCATAAAACTGCACCTATTATTTCCTCATGAATAGACTGATAACTAACAGAGGATTACCTTTTTCTTCAATTAAAAGTCAAGTGAGGTTCTTATGGCGAAATCCTATACAAAAGCACAGATTCGCGAAATCACCCGTCGTTTCGGCCTGATCCCCTTAAAATCAAGCTTAGTCTCATCACTGTACCGAAAAAATGCAGTAATCCAAGTAAAAACGAAAAAGGGAACTTATGCATTAAAGCCCTTTAGTCGTTCAAAGATGGCTCGTTCCAATACGATTCAACAGATGGAACGAGCTGCGAGCTATATAAGGCTTTTGAAAAAGAGAAAGTATAACTACATGCCCACATGGCTCCCTACTCATTCCGGCAAGCTATGGACACTACATCAAGGAACGCCATTTTATGTAAGTCAATGGATCAAAGGACGGGGACTGGAAACCGCTGAAGATTTCGAAAAACTAGGGTTAGCCCTTGCCACACTTCACGCTACATCCACCGGCTTACATCGGATGGAGAAAGGAAATTCCCCTTCGACCATTCAACAATTGCGGATATGGAAAAAGCAAGACCGTCTTTTCCAAAAAAAAATGACAAAAATCAGCCGCAAGGATAAAGAGTATCGCAACTGGTACAACACTCATGGCAAGGACTGTATACGTTTATCCAGACGTGCATGGAAGGATTTGCAGGACGCATCCATTATAAGACTACTTCGAACGGAACGCCGGCATCCCTCCTTGATACACAGTGATATCACCACCCCGAATGTCATTATTTCAGACGACGGTCATCTCAAAATCATTGATTGGGATCGGGCTAAGATTGGCTCCGTCTATGCTGATTTGGCAAAGGCTCTTATGAATACAACTCAATTCAATCCTGAATTTGTGCAATCCTTGTTAAGGGGATATCAAAAACGCAAACCACTCAGCCGAACTGAGCGGAAGATTGTTACAGCTTTATATAAACTGCCACGAGAAGCTTGGCATGCTTCTCGACATCCGAATCGTTCAAGAGACCGCGAAATCCTAGACAACTGGGATCAGTCGTGGCCTCTTCGATTACAAATCATCCATATTTTGCAGGAATGGGCCCGTGTATAAAAGAAAGTGAGGAGCAAAATGTCGATTTTATCGAACGTTGAGCAAATGTACGGAATCAAAATTCAGCGTAGCCGTCAAATGAAGGACATTCACAAGATTGAAACCGCTAATACAACTTATTGCTTAAAACCCTACAAATTTCCGGAAGAAGAGATTCGTTTTATTACACGTGTCTTGTCCTACCTGGATGAACGCGGGTTTGCACGTAGCCAAAAGGTCTATCCAACCGTACAGCAAACAGCCTACATGACCTATGAAGGTGTTTCGTATACACTAACTAATTGGGTTCATGGACCCAGACCGGAATTTACAAAAAGAATAGACTTCAAAAAGGGAATTTCTACTTTAGCCAAATTCCACACCAGTGCCGTAGGCTTTCCTGTCACGGAAGCGCCGCCTTCCAGAATCCGTTATGAAGGCTTGAGCGATGAAATAGCTGAATATAAAAAACGTCTCAGTCCTTACAAAGGCACAGCACATCTCCTAGCTCTTTGTGAAGAAGTGTTATATCGTCTACAGCAGCCCAAAGTTCGAGCTGCAATCCAGCAGGAGCAAAAAGCAGCTGCATTAATACACGGTGACTATAACTATCCCAATCTGGTCAAAGACAGGCAGCTCAAAATCCATTTGATTGACTTTGAAAATTGTTCCCTACACGTAAGGATGAAAGATCTCTCCCATCTTCTTCATCGGAATTGTCTTTGGAACGCGACAAAGATGCTGCGCGCGATAGACTTTTATCAACGATATCGACCGTTGAGTACTCAGGATCTGCATCTGCTTCATACGCTATTGATCTCTCCCTATCATGTGGTCCGCAACCTTAGAATAGGTGGCTTCCGTTCTGCCAAGCGAGTCATTCCATCGTTCGTGCATTTGAACAAATACCGACGTGAACTTAGATCACTGCTATAATTAGTTAGCTTGAAAATAAGAAAAAAAACAGACCCGATAATCAGGTCTGTTTTTTTGTGTTCTGACAGCCATCTACGGGAAATCGACATGTTACTAAACGAATTGATTTGCTGATTGTACCGGTACAGCCATAAATTTATAGCATTGTACACAGCACGTACCCCTTTTACAATGATGCTAAGACTCAATGCTCATTTGTTTCGAGAAGAGAATTTGGCAAACTAACAATAGAGGTGACTGCACATGTACACCATGACAAAAGAAGAAATAAAGGCTTATTTGAACAGAATTGGAATTTCCGAAGTTCAGCCTCCTACCCCATCCTATTTAGTGGAGTTGCATAAGGCACATGTAAAAAATCTTTCATGGCAAACGTTGGACATTTTTGCAAGAAAGCCGGCTGCCATTGGTTTTCAAGAATCCGTTCAGCTCATTCTACATGGGAGAAGTGGTTATTGTTTTCATCTGAATGGTGCCTTTAGTGCGCTGCTACATTCGCTAGGGTACAAAGTTTCTTTGCATCATGCTGGGGTACAACCTTTAGGAGCTGAGCCACGCATTAATTCATTTCATCTTGGACTAACAGTGAACTTGCTAAATGAGCAGCAAGAAGATGAAGTATGGATTGTAGATGTCGGACTGGGCGATATGCCATATGAGCCTCTTCCACTCCTTATGGGGACTTATGAACAAGCCCCTCTTCGTTATAAAGTTATGGAATCTGAAGTTGTTACTAAAGGTTGGCGTTTAGAACATGACCCGCTCGCTTCATTTGTTGGCGTTGATTTTGCCCCTACGGTTGTTCAGGATTTGGAAGAATTTAAGCCGAAACATCATTTCTATAGCCGCTCCGTGGAATCTCCATGGTTTAACCTGTTTCTAATTCGGCAAAGGCAAGCATTAGAAGCGAATGAACTCAGAGGATGTATGTGGAAAAAACGCGGGCTAAACGGTTTGGAAAAAATAGAGCTGGATAAGAAATCGCAGTGGCTGGAAGTATTGGCTGATGTATTTGGTGAGCCGCTCGTTAACTACAGCCACCAGGAACGGGACGAGTTATGGAAAAGAGTACTTGCGGCTCATATGGAATGGAAAAAAAGCTTCCTCTAATTCCTTGTTTCAAAAATTCGGTCATTCTTTCATAGGAATATGCACTTCCTCTGTTGCCTCTGTTGTGTTGACTGGACTGCCAACAGGAAGATCGTCGCTTTGCCAGTATCCAGCCAGCTAACGCTCCGAAAACTTCCAGTTCCCCAGGATATACTGCTCAAGCTACATCTCACACCTCCAGCAATTCCGAGGAGTGCTGCAACATTTCCAATTCCTTCACCATGTTTTCAATCAGCTTTGTGAATGAAGCCAATTCTTCCGAGCTGGAAGCCTGTTGCCGGGCACTGGCTGTTGTGGCAGCGGTTTCGGATTGCACACTGTCAAGCATACGGGCAATATCCAGCACCTTGCGCTGAATTTGCTCCTGTGCTTGCTTTGAATTAGATGCCAGCTTTCGCACTTCCTGCGCCACCACTTGAAATCCACGCCCTGCTTCTTGTGCATGGGCTGCCTCAATTGCCGCATTCAGTCCCAGCAAATGAGTCTGATCGGACAATTCTCGAATGGTACTGCTCATCTGTTCAATATGCTTAATCTCATCGCTTAATTGCAGTACCAGTTCCTCTGTATGTTCCTGTGAAGAAGCAGTGTTGCAGGCACTCTCCGCGATATTATCGGTATTTTCCCTAAGTTCGGCAATCATCCCCGTCAAATTTTGTGCAATTCGGGACACCACAGTCAGCATCTGCGTTTGTTCATCGGCGAGCTCGTTAACTTGTTCCTTTTCCTTTTCCTGATAAGCTTCCAGCACAAGTTGGGAATCCAGATTGAACATTTTGGAAAGAGCGTGCACAATAGAATACCAATCCTCTATCCCCGAACGCTTTAAAATGTCTACTGCAATATCCAGATAAGCAATGTACGTACCCAAATAATAATCGGAAGATAATCCAATCCGGGAATGTACCTGCCCCACAAAAAGGCGGTGCTCGATAAACTGATCATCTATTTTCCCATCTGCGAGAGAAAGCCAGTATTCACGTTGTGTTTGCTTTAGTCGCTCAATATTCGACCATTTAGAGATAATCGACATGAGATGGGGAACCTTTTCTACATGCTCATAAAAACGATCCACTACCTCATTTACAATAGATTGGAATAGCCCCTGATAATGATGCAATAAAGCCAAATCGCCATCAGTAATACCAATGTATTGTATCTGTTTTAATCTACTCTCAGCGACATGAATCATAAGTTCCTCCAAATAATAGTTTACATAGATTTTACATTACCATATTTATCGGCAACTTTTTAGAAAATGTTAAAAAAGCAGAAGATTGATTGTGATTGTTTACATATTAATTTCAGAAAAACATATAAATCCAACTCTCTATTCATACAAAAAAAGAACCCGTCAGCACCTCAAACGCTCTGTGCCTGCCGGATTCTCTTCACCATCCATTTCAATCCATAGCCTCATTACACAATTGTTTATTTCCCCTTACCGATTCAGGAGGCTGCCTACATACCTCAATAGATCGTTGGCGCTGGCTCCAGTGTAGCCATGCTCCTCAATCAGCCGCTTAATCACCTCATTCATCCGTTTGAGCTGATTAGCATCAGGCGTTTTGGTTGAAGTTGTGATCTTCACAATATCCTTCAAATCGGCGAACAGCTTCTTTTCAATGGCTTCTCGCAGCCGATCATGATGATGATACTCAAACTTTCGCCCCTTGCGGGAATAGGCAGAAATACGGATTAATATTTCCTCACGGAATGCCTTTTTCGCATTTTCCGACACCCCGATTTGCTCCTCGATGGAGCGCATAAGCCGCTCATCCGGGTCGAGCTCCTCATCTGTGAGCGGATCGCGGATTTTCGCCCAATTGCAAAAAGCCTCGATGTTATCCAAATAGTTATCAAACAGCGTCTTGGCTGATTCTTCGAAAGAGTACACAAAGGCCTTTTGTACTTCTTTTTTCGCCAATTCATCATATTCCTTACGAGCCACGGAAATGAAATTCAGATACCGCTCCCGCTCTTCCTTTGTGATAGAAGCGTGCTGGTCTAAACCATCCTTAATGGCTCGTAAAATATCCAGAGCATTGATGGACTCCACATTTTGCTTAATCAGCGCACTGGAAATACGATTAATGACGTACCTTGGGTCTACACCGGACATGCCTTCTTCCAGAAACTCATGTTGCATCTCCTTCAGATCGGCCTCCTTATAGCCTTCGACCTCCTCACCATCATACATGCGCATCTTTTTAACCAGATCCATCCCCTGCTTCTTGGTTTCTTTCAACCGGGTGAGTACAGAGAAAATGGCAGCCGTTCGCAGCGCATGAGGAGCGATGTGAATATGACGCATGTCACTTTGCTCAATGAGCTTGGCATAAATCTTTTCTTCCTCGGAAACTTTCAGATTATAGGGAATTGGCATTACAATCATCCGCGATTGCAACGCCTCGTTCTTTTTATTCGCAATAAAGCTTTTATACTCCGATTCATTGGTGTGAGCTACGATCAATTCATCTGCACTGATGAGAGCAAACCGTCCGGCCTTGAAATTTCCTTCCTGGGTCAGAGACAGTAAATTCCACAAAAATTTCTCATCGCACTTCAGCATTTCCTGAAATTCCATCAGTCCGCGATTCGCTTTATTCAGCTCTCCGTCAAATCGATAGGCGCGTGGATCCGATTCCGAACCATACTCTGTAATGGTGGAAAAGTCGATGCTGCCTGTCAAATCGGCAATATCCTGCGACTTCGGATCAGAAGGACTGAACGTACCTATGCCGATCCGGTTTTCTTCCGATATAAACACCCGCTCCACGCGAACCTTCTCAATATCACCATCAAATTCCGTACGTAATCTCATTTGGCAGGATGGGCACAGATTACCTTCAATGCGCACACCCAATTCCTTTTCGAATTCGGGACGCAACTCATGAGGAATAAGATGAAGGGGATCTTCGTGCATAGGGCAGCCTTCTATGGCATACACGGCTCCCTGATCTGTTCTCGAAAACTTCTCCAGACCACGCTTTAGCAAAGTGACCAGTGTTGATTTCCCTCCGCTAACAGGTCCCATCAAAAGAAGGATACGCTTGCGGACATCGAGCCGCCTGGCTGAGGAATGGAAGTACTCCTCCACCAACTTCTCCAGTGCACGATCCAGCCCAAAAATCTCCTGCTCAAAAAACTTATATCGCTTATGTCCCCCAACCTCTTCTACACCAAAAGATTCAATCATTTTGTAAACCCGTGCATGAGCGGTCATCGCCGGTGTCGGGTCTTTCTTGAGTATCTCGATATACTCTCTAAAAGTGCCGTTCCAGGCCAAGCGGTTGTTCTCCGCTCGGTACTCCGCAAGGCGGTCAAAAATATTCATGCTCGGTTCCTCCCATGACTGCGTAATGACTATCCTCCACTCTTGATGATTATGGCTACACTCGTCACGCCTTTCAGGATATAATGCGATCCTCTTAAAAAAAGTGTAATACATACCTATGCAGATTGATTTCAGAATTGACCTATTTTTTTGTGACAGGTCTCTAGGCTTTTTCCAAAAACAAAGGGATTCACTATGCTAAAATAGACAACAACGACGCGGACCTGACGCATTATGGTACAATATAAGCTCGGAATAATGGGATAAAGGAGCGGGAGAATCCATGGCGGTTCGGCATGAGACGGAGCTGTACGCTCCGGTCAAAGCCTTTTTTGAAAATTTGGGATATGAAGTCAAAGGAGAAGTGCGCAACTGCGATTTGATGGGGATCAAGCCAGGGCAGCAAGCGCCTCTAATTGTGGAGATAAAAAAGACGTTTAACCTGGCGCTGGTACTGCAAGGCATGCAGCGCTTGAAGCTAAGCAGCAATGTATATGTGGCTGTAGAACGGAATCGTGCCAAAAAAGGGGCGGTGAATCAACGCTGGAGTGAGCTGGTCGGACTGTGCCGCCAGTTGGGGCTTGGCTTGCTCACCGTCACACATTTTAAAACAAAGCCTCCGCTCGTTGAGGTGCTGTGTAAGCCCGTGGCATCTAGTGATGATGTTCACAAAACGACCACCGTTCGCCGCGGCTCGCGCAAGGAAAAGCTGCTGCGGGAATTTCACGCACGCAGCGGTGACCACAATGTCGGCGGGAGCACCCGGCGCAAGCTGGTCACCGCCTACCGGGAAAAAGCGCTGCGCGTAGCCGCTGCTTTACAGGGTTTGGGGGAAGCCGCCCCGGCGCAGCTCGCCCGCACAGCAGCCGTCAGCGACGCTGCTGCCGTACTCCAGCGCAACTACTACGGTTGGTTTGAACGTGTAGCCCGCGGGCGTTATCGGCTGACTCCGTTTGGTGAAGCCGCTCTGAGCGAGTATGCAGAAGTACTGCAGCAACAGGGCATTGAAGCGGCGCCTGGAATGATGGCAGAGGATGACTGACCCCGGATAGTGATTATTACTAGCTTCGCGCAGTAAATTCTCCGATCGTCTCACCGATTAAATTCATACCCATAAGCAGTTGTTCTCGGCCCGGGTGGCTAAAGTTAAGGCGAATATGGGCCGCACCTTCATCGCCAACCGCACACAACGCACCTGGCATAAAGGCTACGCCCTTGGGTAGCGCCGCTTTGAGCAGCAAGGCGCTGTCCAGCCCAGCGGGCAATTTCACCCAAACATACATTCCACCAGATGGAATATGATACGTCACGTCTTTCCAAAACGGACGCTTCAGCAGCTCTAAGAGTAATTGGAGCCGAGTTGAATATTCCTTGTTCAACATTGCCAAGTGCTCATGCCATTGAAAACGCGAATTGGTCAGCAATTGGAACAGCAGCCGTTGGTTCATCGTACTGGATTGCACGTCAGCCAGCTGCTTCAAAGCGTACATCCCTTCGATCAGCGGCGCAGGACCAGCCGCCCAGCCAGTTCGCAGTGCAGGGGCAACTGTTTTATTAAATGAACCGATATATAGCACTTGACCGCCCTGACCCGCATGATCCAGTGCGAATAGTGAGGGGTAAGCCTCTGCAAACTTTCGGCTCTGGGCATGTGGACTCTTATCATGGGTTTCGTGTTTTTGCTTAAAATGCAATTCACCGTAAGAATCGTCCTCAACGACCAACACCTCATGACGCCTACAGAGGTCCAAAATTTCCTGCCGTCTAGCCGCGCTCCATAAGGCGCCTGTCGGATTCGTAAACGTTGGCGTAGCAAAAAAAAGCTTGGGGCGATAACGGATCATTAAAGCTTCAAGCTTATCGGGAATAACGCCCTCCCCATCCGATTCTACAGGAACGACCTGCGCCCCTTGCATAGATAGTACCTGTAAACATCCAGGGGATGTCGGGTTCTCGACCAATACCGGATCACGTTCATCCACCATCAGCCTTACGATCAAGTCAATGGCCTGCTGGCTGCCTGTGGTGAGAAGAATTTGACCTGGCGGTACTCTTACTCCTTTACGCTGCTCCCACTCTCCCGCAAGCCATGCCCGCAACGGAAAATAGCCCTCCGGTTCACCATACTGGAGGGCGTCAGGGCCGGAGCCAAACACATCATGAGCTGCTTCTTCCAACAGTTTCACCGGAAACAGCTCTTGTGCAGGCAATTCTTCAGCCAAAGATATAAAGGAATGTCTTCTCGCATTTTCCCGGATATGACGCACTGGAGAAGCCAACATCGCAGCCGTTCGTGAAGCAAAGGAATATTGCATGAACATCCTCCTTCTCCTGAAAAATAGTCATGATCTCCGGGCTGACGCGTCAAGCATATAACTGCTTCATCTGACGCGCATATAAGGCATAACGTTCAATCGCCTGCGCCCGGCTGGACACACCTAATTTCGCATAAATTTTACGTAAATAATTATCAATGGAGCGCCGGCTAACTTCGATCTCGATAGCAATTTTGTCATATGTAATTCCTTGTACAATACGTTCCATAATAAAAACTTCGGTTTGCGTCAATTCGTCAAAAGGCTCAGAAGCCATTAACGGCATAAATGGCCAGTTTCCACAACGAATCCAATCCATTGGTAATGAAGCAAATCCTTCGCGCAAACCGTTGATCAGGTGAATTAACTGGCTCGGTGATGCCTGCTTGGATAGCATTCCATTTGCGCCAAGCGAGATTAACTGCTGGAACAACGTAATATTGTCCTCATCCGTCATAATAACAATATGGCTGTCCGGAGACAAGACCCGCATTTGTGTCAAAAACGGTTCCGCCGTTCCCTCAGGCAATCTATAGTCCATTAAAATAATTTCCGGGCGAATGGAGCAAACCAGCTCCAGGCCTTCTGTGCCGGAGGAAGACATCCCTCTCACAAGCAAATCCTGCTGGTCTTCCAAAATAAGCTTCGTTCCCAGCATACTTGTAGGATGGATATCTATGATGACCACCTGCCATACTTTTCTCATATCTAAACCTCCTGATTTACAAAAAAATACATATTAAGCGAAAATAATCAAAAAACTAGAGATTGCTTATGTAGAAATTGCGTAAATGTGAACGTATAGGAAGCGAAAACGATTTAAGGAAATTGTATCCTAGGACTTCCTTCCGATGCAATCTCTTTTTCCAATATTTTTATATGACTATTTCGCTTTTGCGAAATAAATAGGCCCATGATAGAATTGGTACTGCAAATAAAGACTGGAAATTTGAATTTACACGGGAGTTGAAAATCACATGCAAGCTTCACCTGAACGTCCTCCTGCCGAAGCCCGGCGGAGCAATTCAAGAAAGGGGTTGCCCGTAAAGACTTTTCTGCTATTTTGGTTTCTTCTTATTATACTAGGTGCTCTCGCAACCTATCTGTATAGCAATCACTTGAAGCAGCAAATGCTAAACGAAATGCAAACCCATACAGACCAACAGATTCAAGTACTCAAATCCGACTATGAAAAGCAACTGACTGCACTTTCCAAGGAAGTTAGCGGATTACAGGGCAAGGTTCAGTCCTTCAACGAACTACTGACCTTTACAAAGGATAATGCCAATAATAAGACCGATAATAGCAATAAACTGTATACCCAATTAAATGAAGTCAAGCAGCAGCTCAATACACTTCAGAAAAAAATGGACTTGCTAAAATGAATGTAGATGCAAAGCTAGTAAACCGGTTCTTTATGTTGGCCCTTGCTCCTTTTATCGGTTTGTTAGGGTGTATTTTGTTAGTGCATCCCCCTTTGAGCTTTCCTGAATCTACATCTCCGAGTCTGCAAAAAGCCGAAATTACTTTACAAACGCAATCAGTAGGCAAGCAGCTTGATGAAGCCAAGCAAACAGCAACGTATACCTTATCTACGATTCGCCGGACGTCTGAGCTCTACAAACAAACGACCCAAACGATGAATCAGCTTGTCGTGACTGCCTCTGCGCAGTCCAAGCGACCCGCGGTTATCTATAATCGGCGCATCACTGCCAAACTGGGGGTTCCCTACTACCAGGTAGATAGCAACCGGATTACCATTGAATTGTTTAAAGTAAACCCGGGAATTTATCACGGATACGCTATGAAAGTCAAACTTAAAGATCCTACGGCAATGAAAATGTCTTTGGGAAATGACAAATTGGGTGGCTCAGAGACGACCATGCGTGCAGTCTTGAGACACGGAGCCATTGCAGGCATCAACGCAGGCGGCTTTGCCGATGGAGATGGCAAACGCTATCCATTAAGCACTACTGTCTTGAACGGTCGCTATCTTACTGGCTTTCAGTCGAGTTTTAAGGACTTGTCATTCGTCGGATTGAGTAACGACGGCAAGCTTATTGGGGGCAAATTTTACAATCAAAGTGCTCTTGACAGCTTAAAACCTGCCTTTGGAGCTACCTTTGTTCCCGTTCTGTTGCAAAGGGGACAAAAAGTGCCTATTCCTGACAAATGGAAAGTCTCTCCCAAGCGGGCTCCACGTACGGTCATTGGCAACTATAAAGATGATCAGTTGCTCATTATTGTCGTAGACGGCTACAATGAAAGCGGGGGTTCAGGTGCAACGCTCGAAGAACTCCAAGGGAAGATGTTCAATCTGGGTGTTCAAGATGCTTATAATTTGGACGGCGGCGGTTCATCGTCCCTTATACTAAACGGCCGAATCGTAAACAAACCGTCAGATGGTAATTTGCGTCCAGTCCCTACTCATTTTTTGTTCTATAAATAGTTAGGTGTAGTGTAGTTTACCATCCAATTAAATATATGCTGTTCAGGCATAGCTCTATCCGAAAAAAAGCATCACGAACGAATGTCGTGATGCTTTTGCCTCATTTAGGAGGAGTACTGTGTCATTTCTGTCAGGCATTGAGCACAAATATAACGTTCTTTGAAATCGTTCACTTGTTCTATTGAGCCGCAGAATACACATTTTGGACGATAACGCTCCAAAATAATATGGTCGCCCTGAACCAAAATTTCGACAGGATCTCCCTCATTCATTTGATATCTTTTACGCAATGACTTAGGCAGAACTATTCTCCCCAACTGATCAACTTTACGTACCACACCGGCAGGTTTCATCGTGATCGTACACCTCTCCTATTGAGTATTAGCTTGCAATTTTCTTTCCAGGCGAAAAACTAGGTACAAAGACACTATTCTTTATGTAGTATTCGCTGTCTTTTTGTCGAATCCTGCTGATCACAGGAAATTTTATTACATTTTTTCATAAAATCATGAACCATATCAAAGTATGGTACAGAATGTCTATAATATTTTTATCGACCGGAAAGCCAATTATCATTAGCCTTCACAAAGAATTTCCGCAAATTTATGACCATATATCCTTTATTTAAGCTCTACTGTCATGTACTTTCGAGCAATAATAGTGCAACTTTTATCAGCAACTAAGGTCCTGGTTCTTTATTCGCATTTATACTTGATCGATTGATGTTCGTTACGATAAACCTGGAAAATCCAATTGTCTCAGCGCTTCATATACGATAATCGCAGCGGAATTCGACAAGTTTAGAGATCTTACTTTATCTGACATAGGCATCTTGATACATGTATCAGGATTAGCAGCTAACAGTTCAGGAGGCAAACCTTTCGTTTCTTTACCAAACACCAAAAAGTCTCCATCCTGAAATTCAATATCACTATACTGCTGTTTTGCCTTTGTCGTCGCATAAAAAAAGCGACCTTCTTGATATTTCTCTTGTACTTCAGCAAAAGAATCGTGATACTCAATATGAACAGCATACCAATAATCAAGCCCAGCCCGTTTTAACGTAGCATCATCGGTACGGAAGCCCAGTGGCCTAACCAGATGCAGATGAGTTCCGGTTGCTGCACACGTTCTGGCAATATTCCCTGTGTTAGCTGGAATTTCCGGCTCGACAAGCACAATATGTAATGGCATCAGTTTTTCGTTCCTTTCATTATTAAATTCATTAGACAAATAACCTAAAGTCTAACTAAAATGTGTATACTGAAAACATACACTTTCTTCATTTTAACAAAATCAGAGGGATATAGACATCAAACGACAAAAAAATATCAATTTCCCTACACCACTAAAAGCCTTCCCCTATACACATTCAGGGAAGGCTTTATTTTTACTTTTTCGATATCAAATATCGTGTATCGAAATATATGTCTGTATAATCAACTGTTACGTTGCTTAAATCCATCCATAAACTCGGCTAATGCTTGACAGTTCTCCAGTGGAACCGCATTGTAGATTGAGGCGCGAAGCCCTCCTACACTGCGATGCCCCTTCAATCCGATGAAACCCGCTTGTTCGGATTCTTTAATAAATTGTTTTTCCAGATCCTCATTCGCAAGGCGGAAGGTTACGTTCATAATAGAACGATCAGCGCTGTCCACACAACCACGATAGAAGCCTTCGCTTCTGTCAATACGGTCGTATAGCAGATCAGCTTTCTGCTGATTCACACGCTCGATGCCTTCTAAACCGCCTTCCTCCTGGATCCATTTGAGCACTTCATTCACCATGTATATGGCAAAGGACGGGGGAGTATTGTAGAGAGAGTTATTCTTTTCATAAGTACTGTAACGCAGCATCGTAGGAATATTGCCTGGTGAGGAAGCCAGTAGCTCTTCACGGGCAACCACGACCGTTACACCAGAAGGTCCCAGATTTTTTTGCGCACCAGCATAAATCAATCCAAATTGAGTAACATCAAAAGGCTTGCAAAAAATATCACTGGACATGTCCACAATCAGCGGTACGGAACCCGTATCCGGGAATTGCTTAAATTGTGTACCTTCAATCGTCTCATTGGACGTCATATGCACATATGCAGTATTCTCAGGCAAGTCCAAGGAATCCACATTCGGAAGACGCATGAATTTCTCATCAGCGGAGGAGGCGGCAATGTGAGCCTTGCCCAATAGCTTAGCTTCTTTATATGCCTTGTCCGACCAGCTGCCTGTCATTACATAGCTTCCGATCTGTCCTTCGCCTAAGAAATTTAAAGGCAACATGGCAAACTGCGTGCTTGCGCCCCCTTGCAAGAACAACACCTTGTAGCCTTGTGGATTGCCCAGCAGAGATAGCAGACGTTCCTGCGCTTCATTATGGACAGATTCATACACGGCTCCACGGTGAGACATTTCCATGATGGACATCCCTGTCCCTTGGAAATCTACGAATTCAGCTTGTACACGTTCCAGTACTTTGAGCGGCAATGCCGCCGGTCCTGCATTAAAATTGTAGGCTCTCTTACTCAACAATTTCCCATCCCTTCTCTACTCTGGTGTGGATATTATCGCTATGATAGCAGTATTCATAAATGCGTTCAATACTTGTATAAAAATGTTTCCGATTTACTTTATGATGTGACAAAGCTGTGAATGTTAATATATTTAACATCTTCATTTTGTAATATTTATCATAATGGTAAAAGGTCTCCGGCATAAGACCGGAGACCTATCTTGAACAACAACTATTCCCCGCAGGCTAATGAGTGTTATTCAAATCTGCTATGCTATCAATGTAGTATTAGCAGTCAAAATACAAGCTGTATTCATGTGGATGAACACGGATGTTCACTGATTTAGCTTCAGAACGTTTGAACTCTACATAGTTATCGATAAAGTCCTTCGTAAATACGCCGCCTTCAGTCAGGAATTCGTAATCGGCTTCCAGAGCGTCCAGAGCTTCATCTAGTGTACCAGGTACACTGCGGATTTTGCCTTTTTCAGCGTCAGACAGCTCATAGATGTTAGTGTCGAGTGGACCATAGCCCAATTCGACTGGGTTCAGTTTGCGCTTGATGCCATCCAGACCCGCCATCAGCATTGCTGAGAAAGCAAGGTATGGGTTAGCTGTGGAGTCTGGTGTACGGAACTCGATTCGACAGCCTTTAGGCGTTACAGCCGCTACTGGAATACGTACAGCCGCAGAACGGTTACCTTTGGAGAATACCAGGTTAACCGGCGCTTCGTAGCCAGGAACGAGACGTTTGAACGAGTTGGTGCTTGGGTTGGTCAAAGCGATCAACGCAGGTGCATGGTACAGAATACCGCCAATGTAATGAAGAGCCATCTCGCTCAGATTAGCATAACCACCTTTTTCGTAGAACAAAGGAGTGTCGCCATCGAAAATAGATTGGTGAACGTGCATACCGCTTCCGTTGTCCCCGAAAATCGGTTTCGGCATGAATGTTGCCACTTTACCATATTGACGCGCTGTGTTGTGTACAATGTATTTATAAACGAGCAGGTTGTCTGCTGTTTTCTTAAGTGTATCAAAACGGAAGTTGATTTCCGCTTGGCCTGCCGTAGCCACCTCATGGTGATGGCGCTCAATTCTCAGACCTGCTTCTTCAAGCAAACGGCACATTTCACTACGAATGTCTTGTTGGGTGTCTACTGGTGCTACAGGTACATAGCCGCCCTTCACACCCACTTTAAAGGCCAGGTTGCCGCCTTCTTCCTTACGGTTCGTGTTCCAAGCTGCTTCCTCGGAATCTACGAAGAAGGAGGAGCTGTTCATGCCACTTTCGTAGCGAACATCATCAAAGATGAAAAATTCAGATTCAGGTGCAAAGAATGCCGCTGTACCCACTCCTGCGGATTGCAGAAATTCCTCAGCTTTTTTGGCAATACCACGAGGATCACGGTCATATTTTTCGCCGTCTGGCGTAGCAATATCACACAGGATATTCAGTGTAGGATGCTGAGTGAAAGGGTCGATAAAAACCGCTTCTGGATCGGGCAGCATAACCATGTCGGATTCCTCAATGCCACGATAGCCGGGAATGGAAGAACCGTCGAAAGCAACACCGTTAACAAATGTTTCTTCATCTACTTCGGAAGCTGGCAATGAAATATGGTGAGCACGACCAGACAAATCTACAAAACGAAAATCTACCCACTCAATATTATTTTCCTGAATTGTTTTCAATACGTTTTCAACGGACATGTCTTCTTCCTCCCAATTTTTCCGAACATTAAGTCTTATACAACCCTGAAATGTTCATGATCGAATGTTTTTTTCTGTCGTCATTATAAATCTCAAACATGACACGGGTCAATAGCTATGTAAGGTATTTTTTAAACTAATGTTAGATATGCTTACGCCCTTGATAACATTTGAACAATACAAAAAGCCCGAAACATCGGGCTTTTAGGTGATTTTACTCTTATTTACTGCATTGCGGCAAAACTTTTATGCATTAATGTTAATAATTAGTTTTAAGATACAGCACTAGGTGTGTGGAATTTTTTTTCCAATTGCAGGAGCCAACAATTCCAAATCTTTTAGTAAATCTGCAAATTGATCCGGGAATAGGGACTGTACACCATCACCCGTCATCGAGTTGTCAGGGTCTGTATGCATTTCAATAATTAAACCATCCGCTCCCGCTGCTACCGAAGCCTTCGTCATAGGAACAACCAGTTCACGTCTACCTGTGCCATGGCTAGGATCGGAAATGACCGGCAAATGGCTCAACTGTTGCAAAACAGGGATCGCGGACAAGTCGAGCGTATTTCTAGTGTAGGTTTCGAATGTACGGATACCGCGCTCACACAACATAACGTTCGGGTTGCCGCCTGCCAAGATGTACTCAGCAGCATTCAAAAACTCGTCATAAGTCGAGCTGAAACCTCGCTTGAGCAATACTGGCTTGCCGCAAGTACCCAGCTTGCGCAGCAAATCAAAGTTTTGCATATTACGTGTACCTACTTGCAGAATATCGGCGTATTCCGCGCAGATGTCTACGTATTCAGGTGTCATGACCTCTGTGATGGTCAAGAGATCGTGCTTCTGCCCCGCCTCAGCCATCATGATTAAACCTTCTACACCCGTTCCTTGGAAGCTGTATGGCCCTGTACGCGGCTTAAAGGCACCTCCACGAAGGACTTGCGCGCCTGCAGCTTTGACCAATCCGGCAATTTCATCGATCTGTGCAGCAGACTCAACAGCACATGGTCCCCCCATAACGACAAGCTCGCCGCCGCCGATATTTACACCTTTGATGGAGATCACCGTATTTTCCGGATGAAAATCACGGCTGGCCAATTTGTAGGACTTCGAAATTTTAACTACATTTTCTACACCCTTCATTTGGCGTAGATGTTCTGCCAGCTTCGGCTCTACGCTACCAATCAGTCCGATAATCGTACGATCCGATCCTCGGGATACATGAGCCTGCAATCCTTCTTTTTCAATCACTTCAACAATAGCTTCAATATGTTCTTCAGGTGTTTGAACACCAGCGATAACGATCATTTTTTTCTTCCTCTCTATAAACCATATTTTATTATCCACATAGAATAATGTTATGACACTTAGACGCTTGTTCGCTTTTAAGCTTTTATTCGTTAAAGCAACTATACCTGTTTTAACTTGCCTCGTCAAGGCTTAATTATCCCTAATAGTTCTATTTTTTGACTTAGTGAAGCTGATCTAATTGAATAATATCGGTACTTAAACAATTTGAAAAAAGCCGCTACCCGGATGTTTGTATCCGAATAACGGCTGTAATCAATGACATACTATTTCGTCGTTTTTGACTTTTCTCGTACAGGAGGCAGCAGTTTTTTCATATCAATGGTTCTCCGAATCTCCCATGTTTCCGAGTTATCCGCATCATACTGTTCCAAATACGTAATGACCTCTTTGGTAATCAGTGTAGGTGTTGAAGCCCCGGAGGTCACAGCTACTTTGGCTACGCCCTTAAGCCACTCCCTCTTCAGCTCGGTTAAATCAGAAATACGATAAGCCGTAGTACCAGCTATTTCCTCTGACACCTGAGCCAATCGGTTGGAATTGTTGCTTCGCGGGTCACCGACCACGATTACCAGATCCGCCTGTCCTGCCTGCTCAGCTACCGCTTCCTGACGTACCTGTGTCGCCAAACAGATTTCATTGTGTATCTCGGCACCTGGGTACTTTTCTAGAAGCTTTTTCATTATGTGCTTGATGTCCCATTGACTCATGGTCGTCTGATTCGTAATGAGGATTTTGTCTGCTGACAGTGTAAGACTGTCAATCTCTTCTTCCTTTTCAATCAGATGAACATGGTCAGGAGCAATACCGATAGCTCCCTCTGGCTCTGGATGATTCTTTTTGCCAATATAAATAATCTGATAGCCTTCGGCAGACTTCTCCCGAATCAGATCATGTGTCTTCGTGACGTCAGGGCAGGTTGCGTCAACCGTAGTCAATCCTTTATCTCGTGCCAGCTTGCGAACCTCTGGTGATACGCCATGAGCAGTGAAAATGACAGTACCACTCTCTACCTGGCTTAAAATCTCCATGCGGTTCGGTCCGTCCAATGTAATGATCCCTTCGTCTTCGAAGGAATTGGTGACATGACTGTTATGAACAATCATGCCTAGTATATAAATAGGCCGGGGTAAGTCCAAATTTCTGGCTGCCTGACGAGCCAATACCATGGCATCGACTACGCCGTAGCAGTAACCCCGGGGCGAAATTCTGAGTACCTCCAAAAATAGCCCCCACTTTCTTCGACACAGTATACAGCCCCAATAACTGGACAGCTGTGGGCTTTTATGCCTCTACCGGCCAATTCTATGATGTAGTTCCCCTCCTATTATAGCCTATTCCAAAGGCGCGGAAAAGCTGACTGGAAGCCAAATGACAAAGGTCGTTCCTTCTCCTTGGCGCGTAACCACTTCCACAGACCCCTGATGTTCATCAATAATCCACTTGGCAATAGATAATCCCAAGCCAATTCCCTCTGTCACGCCGCGTGACTCATCTGCCCGGTAAAACCGGTCAAAAATAAAGGGAACCTCACTTTTGTCCATACCAATACCTGTATCACTGATCCGTAGCCCCACCTGTCCCTGATAAACAATCGCATCAAATCGGACTGTGCCTTCAGGTGTATATTTAAAAGCATTATCAATGAATATGAATAGCATTTGCTGCAAATAATCTTTGCTTCCGTCCATATAAATACCATTCAACAACGAAAAGTCGCCCACATTCCATTCGGCCGTTCGCTCCAAAAACTGAGCACGACGAGCAACCTCGTTTACGAGCGGCTCCAGCGCAACAGGCATTTTATCGAATGTTTTCCCCGTGTCCGCTCTTGCGAGTGACAACATATCGCTCACCAAGCGACTCATTCGCTTGCCTTCATCCGCCATGTCATTCAGCGCCTCCATGGAAAGCTCGCGAATCATGGCTTCATCCATATTCGGTCGCTCGTCCGGTTCGGTAGTCCACATTTTGAGCAGAAAATCAACGTTGCCACGAATCGTCGTCAAGGGTGTGCGCAGTTCATGGGAAGCATCGGCCACAAACCGGCGCTGCGCACCATATGCATCTTCAAGTTCCTTGTAGAACACTTCTGTACGCCCCAGCATGTTGTTAACCGTCCCGATCAATTGTCCAATTTCATCTGGTGGTCCGTCATATTCAATCCGAACACTCAAATCATTACTCGATTGAATCTGATTGGCCCCCTCAATGACCTTAACCAGCGGCTTCATAGATTTACGAGCCAGGAAGAGGCCAGAGGTCGCAGCAGCGAGTAAGGCAAATAGTGAACCGTACACAAGCACATTTTGTAACCTGTTCATAAGTCGGTCCTGAGAGCCCGTGAATTGCCCTACCTGTAGCAGCCCGACCACCAAGCCCAACTCCTCGGATTTGATCGGCTGTTGAATAATCATAAAGGAATCACCATTTACGTTCACACGCCGAATTCCTTCATTTTGAACTGCTCCTGCCGCTGTAGACGGAACAGGGAAGGTGATACTGAGGTCTTTCATATTTTGGGTCGTTTTGGTTACACCGGACGTATAATTGTAAATTTGAACATAGAGCTGTGAGTCATCTATTCCACGCCCCTGCTCCAATCCCAAATCCAGATTAGGGACCTCAAACAATCCTCCTTTTATAATAAGGCGTAATTGCTTGTTAATCTGTGGCGCCTGAGTCATAAGCTGACTTTTCACTTCATTATATGTGTAGTAATATACTAGTCCGTAAATAGCCAGACCAAAAATGACAAGCACTATAGCCAAGATGCTCGAATACCAAGCTGTCAGCCGCCACCGAATAGACATATTACACATCACCTCTTAAAATATAGCCAGCTCCCCGAATGGTACGAATAAGCCGTTTGCCACCATCCTGCTCCGTTTTTTGTCGCAACATGGCAATATATACTTCCAGCACATTCGATTCTCCGCTATAGTCATAGCCCCAAATTTTATCCATAATCAGATCACGCGACAGAACGCGTTTTGGGTTTTGCATGAACAGATGGAGTAGTTCAAATTCTTTGGCCGTCAGTTCCAAGCGTTTGCCACCACGAACTACTTCACGTGATTCGTTATCCAGTTGTAAATCCTCGAAGGTAAGCCGATTCCCATTATTGTCCTGCTGTTCAGTTTTACGCCGCAAAAGCGCTCGTACGCGTGCCAGCAGCTCCTCCAGAGCAAACGGCTTCACGAGATAATCATCAGCCCCCAGGTCCAGACCCTTCACCCGGTTCTCCACCTCATCCTTAGCTGTAAGCATCAGGACAGGTACCGTGCTTCCTCCCTCCCGCATACGACGGCAAACCTCAAAACCATCGACCTGCGGCATCATTACATCGAGCACGACCAAATCAGGCTCAGCTGTTAGCATTTTATTTAATCCCTCTGCTCCATTGGCGGCTGTCAGCACTTCATATCCTTCAAAAGCCAGCCCTCTGCGCAGCATGGATACAATTTTTTCATCATCATCAATAATCAGAATAGTAGAGCGCATACACGATCAAACTCCTTTATCTCTTCTTCTTTTCCCTCTATTGTAGCAGGAGTAAACGCGTGTAGCATCTTGCACCCCATGCAGCAAGAAACGGAAGGGTCGTTTTCCTTCCGTTTCTTACGTTCATGTTCAATTCTAGAGTTATTCTCTTACTGCTGAAGAGTCGAGCTAAAGTCATTTTTGTTGCCTATTTTTAGCTGAATATCTTTTTTCTGCCCGGCTCGTTCGATGTTAAGCGTAAGTGCTGTACCCACTTTTTGTTTTTGAATGAATTGAATTAACTCCTGTGATGTGCTATAAGGCGTGCCATTAGCTCCGATAATTACATCATAAGGACGTAGATCGGCCTGATAAGCTGGTGATTTGTATATAATATCCCGAACAACCGAGCCTTCGGTCAGAGATGTACCCAATTCCTTGGCTACTTCAGGGCTCAAGTTCAACAGACTTGCACCAATGAAAGGTACAGGTTCTTTTGGAATAGGCTGGTTATTTTTCAGCTTATCGACGACTTCCAAAATCGTATTGGACGGAATTGCAAACCCGATCCCCTGTGCATCTGCACTAACAGCTACGTTCATACCGATAACCTGCCCTTGCAGATTTAACAACGGTCCGCCAGAGTTACCAGGATTAATGGAGGCATCCGTCTGAATGAGATGCTTGTATTGTGTCGGTTTTCCAGTTGACTCACTATTAATGGTGATGGTACGTTCTTTCGCACTTAGCACACCGGCTGTTACCGAATGCTCAAAGCCTTCTGGGTTACCGATTGCAACCATCCACTCGCCGACTTTAGCGTTATCGGAGTCTCCCAAGGTTACGGTCGGGAAGTTATTTTTGCCTTCAATTTTAAGAACTGCCAAATCTAGATCTGCATTTTTGCCCAAGACTTTGGCTTCGTAAGGCTTGTTGGTTCCCTCTACTGTAACCTGTACCACACTCGCGCCTTCCACAACATGGTTGTTAGTCAGGACGTAACCCGATTTATCAAAAATAAAACCGGAACCAATACCCAGCGGAGTCAGCTGTCCACTGTTGCTGCCTTCATTTTCATTACTGTTGCCGCTGCTGCCACTATCCCCATACTGGTTACCGAAAAAGTATTGATACAGCGGGTCATTGTAATAAGGGCTGCTTTGTCTGCCGCTTCCAGCACTAGATTGCTTGGCAAGTGTTTCAATTTTGACGACTGCCGGGCCAGCCTTGGCTACAACAGATTGAACATCAGCCGTACCTGAAGGCATAACAGCCGGAACTGCGCTTGGAGACGAGTTAGTGGTTCCCGAATTCGTCGTTTCTCCGCTTTCAGCTGCCGCCGAAGTCAACGCTGTCTCCGGTGTGAACATATTGGTTCGGTCAGCTGTATACATCAATACCGTAATGACCAGCATTCCGGCTAAAAAAGATAACAAAATCGTTTTTACCTGCGATTTGGGCTTATTCGGTTTAAATTGCCAGTTGCCGCTATTCCGATCAGAACCATCCTGTTGCTCAGGCATAGCACGTTGATAAGAGGAAGGAAGCGGTCTCACTGCCTGCGGTGGCGTAATCTCAACGTCCTCCACCGACTGCCCTTCCCTGCGTTGTCCGTCCGACTGCACTGAGGAGAAAGGGCCATAGGAATAGTAATATGAGGAACCATTTGAATCGTTTGGCCGAGTTGTTTTATCGTTATCAACCTGATCATTGTCGTTCCGGCGCCCGGAATTATTATTTTTAAATTCGTCCATTGTATATCTCCTCCCAAACCCTATGCTTCAAGGTGGTGTTGTTTAGCTGACTTTATTTTGCACTTTAAACCTTAATTCCACCTTAAAAAAAATTAAAAAGGAGATAAAACCTCAGACCTATTGTATCTAGCCACTTTTACTCAACACGAAATGCCCCGGAATTCAATCCGGAGCATTTCGTGTTGAGTATGCTTTTTATTTTGTGTTAAAGTTCTCGTCGAACTTTTCGTTCGGTGTTTGTGCATTGCTTTGAATTTTGCTGCGACTGGAGTTTTGAACTTTTTGCGCTACTGCACTTGTACCGCCTTGATCTGTTGCAAATTCTTCGTCATACTTCTCATTTGGTGTTTGGAAGTTGTCTTGAATTTTATTTTGTTCAGACTGCTTCACCTTTTGAGAAACAACGCCTACCGTATCGTCTTGTGCAAATTCCGCTTTGAACTGATTTCCTGTGTTTGCTTTGAAGCCTTTGTTCATGAAAGAACTACCGCCTTGATTTGGCATATTCCTCGACCTCCCAGTATGGTTTGCGGGATAAGCTCATCCCGAAACATAGTATGTGAAGTCAGGAAAAACAATATTCAAGGATTATATGGAAGCATCCAGTGTCTCGGGCGGAATGGTCTTATGCGTTTCTATCGCCTTTTGCAGCGATTTTATCATTTTTTCGGTACACTTGCCGTTTCCTTTTTTTATGATTTGAACATCCACATCTTTCTTGCCCCATTCAGAATACACCTGCCGGATTGTTTTAAAATACAAGTCAATTTTATTGCCCTTAATCGCTGAACCTGTATCTGCTACAATCCCGTAACCGTAACCTGGAATGTACAATATGCTGCCCAAAGGAAACATCTTCGGATCAGCCGCAATCGTGGACAGTGTATTTTTGTCACGACGCACTTTTACACCGGAATACGTAATACCGTAACCGGGATGATTCGGCCGTTTGCCAGTGGATTCATACCCTGCTGTATAACCTGTTGCCGTGACCGTCATGGTCGTAATAACCTGCTCTTCGCGTGGAGCTATAACAGGTGCGGATTGCCATTTCTTATGCTGGACCGGTTCTTTGTGACCGTAAACCTCATTGCCGGATAATACCAGACAGATTGCGATTAACATGGTTCCCAAAACCCGTTTCCATACCAACATGGATCTCATAAAAAACCTCCCCTTGAGGCAAAGGCTTTCCAGAAATCCATGAGTTTATACGGACTATTAATTATTTTTGAACATCCTGCCCCGGATAAAGTCTGCTCAGCTTCACTTTGTCTTCAAAAATATGCAGAAGCGTCCGCACAATAGGGGTGTGCTCATCGTTTGTGTGCAATATAATGGAAGCAGGAGATATCGAAATAAGAGTGCTGACGATTCGATCCTCTACCTCCATCTCCAGTTCAATACCGGGCATTTCCACAATAATATCATCTGCATCAGGAGTCGGTATGGGCACCATGGCACTATCGAGAATGATAAAATCATGCCCGCCTTGGTGAAGTACATGCACGAGTGGAACTTTGCTCTCCTGAAAAAACACAAAATATTTAAGCAGCCCCATAAATTCTTCGTATTGCCGATCTGCCCAGAATTCTTCCATCGCATAGTCAACGATTTCTTCAAGCTCTTTTTTGTACGCATGCAGTCTGAATTGAATAAGCCCTTCCAAATTGATTACACGAAGCTCCTTAAAGTCCTTTTCCAAGAGGGTGGTCAGCTTACCATGGCGCTTTAAACGTCCTCGGGGACCATCATCATTTAACAGTGAGCGAATCATGCTACGAATTTGTTCAACGTCCTCTTTCTCCAGCAACGAGCAGGCTTTGTTGAGAATATGATCGAGAATCCCCCACTCCCTGACTTCGATAATATAATCCGCTATTGCCGAAGACATGATGCTGTATACACAGGGAAGAAAGCTTTCAAACGCTGAATTGCTTTCAGTGCCCTTGCAGGTCCATGCCACTTTGTTGTCCAGCTGTCTGAAAGTGAATCGAAATCCGCGCCGTGACATATGTAGTCCCTTGGTTCTACTTTTGACCACTTCGTAAAAACGGTCGGTTTCTTGATCTCCGTCTGTATTGGTCCACACTGTAAACAGTTCCATTGGCTCACTCCTTTCGATCACTGCTTTCAGTATATGGCGGCCTCTGAAGGGTTATACGAAGTGAACGACTGGAAACAAAAAGACATATGCAAAAGAGGCCGATCAGGTTTCAAAGAGACGTTAAGCGTGTTATAAACAATTACCGTGATTAGGTAAAAACCGAAAGACGTTTGAATATTTAGGGCGGGGTATGTTAAGGTTATAGTGATATGAATTTTTCACAAGAGGGAGGAGATAAGATGTCAACGATGCTGAACATGCTGCGCACATTCATGATCGTCATATTGAGCCTCGTTCAGATTTTGTCCCTTCCTGTGACGTTTCACGCGGAAGATACCACTCAATCCCTTCAGTTTACTTCGGGATCTTCACTTATGCTTCATGCTGATGTTACTTCGTTAGAAACGGATTCTCACGGTCTGGAACATCATTCCAAACCAGCGGTGCGCAAATCCTCCCCATTACTGCATCTGGTGATCGCTGCGACTAAATCACTTCCCTTTGTCATTCTGATAGCGCTTGTGCTGCTAATGAGCATCCCTAAGCTACGTCTGCCTTTTATACCTGTCATCTGTAAGCTAAAGAAGCAATTGTTCTTGTTCCCCATCAAATTTACCTCTAGTTATGTGGCTTAACCTCCTTTTAGCATGCATATCACCACATTTGCATGTCTCTTTGCTAACTTTTCCTATTCATCTACTGCGTAAAATTTAATTTTCCATTTTTTATTTAAAATTTAATGCAATCTAATTTTTCATATCACTTCCAAAGTATGTGATTTATTTCCCATATCATTCACTTAAATAAACGTATTATACAGGAGGCTTTATAAATGGATATTCGAGAGTCTATTTTGCCAGGAATCGGAATTAAGTATCGAATTGATGCGGAGAGTGGCGACCGAATTGTCATTATTATTCATGATGACGGCAGACGTGAGCTATATCACTTTGATTACGAGGATCTGGAACAAAGCATTTCTATGACAACCCTGAATGATCAGGAAGCACGATTAATAGCCTCCATCATCGGTGGTATGACTTATAAGCCCAAGCAGCTCGAAAGTGTAGAGATGACATTTGACGATTTTATTATCGAATGGTACAGAGTGGAATCCCACTATGCAAGTATAGGCAAATCCATTGGGGAGCTTGATGTAAGGCAAAATTCGGGTGCCACGGTTATCGCCATTGTGGAGAAAAAGGGAAAAAAATATGTAAATCCTGGCCCTGAAGTGATTATTAGCGATGATGCCACTGTAGTTGTTGTTGGAGAACGTGACCAGCAGAAACGCTTTAAACAAATCCTTATGAACGGAAGCGGGTGATTGGATGGATCATCTGGTATTTGAGGTTGGATTGGCTATTGCTCTAATCGCTGCAGCGGGGCTGATATCCTCCAAACTGCGCTTCTCGGTCATCCCTTTTTATATTCTGATCGGAATGGCAGTTGGACCTCATGCGATGGAGCTATGGCATTTTGATTTTCGGTTTATCGAAAGCGCCCCGTTTATTGATTTTATGGGGAGAATCGGAGTGCTGTTTCTTCTCTTCTACCTAGGGCTGGAGTTCTCAGTAGGTCGGTTGATTAAATCAGGTCGTTCCATTGCTGTGGGCGGTACCATTTATATTGGCATCAATTTTACACTGGGGCTGGCTCTCGGCTTCCTGAGCGGCTTTCCTGTAGCCGAGACACTAGTTATTGCCGGAATTACGACAATATCATCCAGTGCGATTGCAGCCAAGGTGCTAGTCGATCTCAAGCGTACCGCTAATGCTGAAACAGAAATGATTTTAGGTATTATTATGTTTGAGGATGTTTTCCTCGCCGTCTACATCTCCATCCTCTCCGGATTGGTTCTTAGCGACTCTTCCTCGCTCGGGGGTGTACTGCTATCGGCACTCATCGCACTTGGCTTTATGCTTGCAGTTATTATTATCGGTCGAAAGGCCGTCCCTCTGCTAAATCGGATTCTCCGTATCCGCTCCAATGAGGTATTCGGCCTCGTTGTTTTTGGCTCACTGTTTCTGGTGGCTGGTTTTTCAGAAACGATCCATGTAGCAGAAGCTATTGGAGCCCTGCTGGTCGGTCTGGTACTGGCCGAAACGGAACACGCCAAACGGATTGAGCATTTAATTGTTCCTTTCCGCGATTTCTTTGGTGCCCTGTTCTTCTTCAGTTTCGGACTGTCCATTGATCCGCTGTCTCTAGGAGGTAACGCCATATGGCTTGCGCTGGCAGCAGTCCTTCTCACACTACTTGGTAACATTTGGGCGGGTATGCTGGCTGGGCGTACAGCGTCCCTATCTCCCAAAGCATCCGCAAATATCGGTTTGACTATTGTGGCGCGAGGCGAATTTTCGATCATCATGGCCAACTTGGGTAAAGAAGGCGGTTTGCTTGATATTGTTCAACCTTTTGCAGCCATCTATGTACTCATACTGGCCATTCTTGGACCGCTTCTGACAAAGCAGTCAAAGCCTATCTTTAATATGCTAAACAAAATATTCAAATTTAAGGACCCTCGCTTACGAAAGGAAGAAAGCAAATCGGCGTAACTGTAAAAGCTGGATACGACAATCCATAGGAGGGAAGGCTATGCCGCACGTTGTAAAACATGCCGAAACTTTATGAGGCGGCTTGTGAAGCCCGCTTCAGGAGATGCGAGCAGGTTCCCTGTCTTTTATACGGTAATTGGCGGAATTACGGCATCCGTCGGTCTGGAATTGTTTTTACATCCGCATGATATGATCGCTGGAGGCGTTACGGGAATCTCCAGACTCATGTCGCTTTATACACAGGAGCATTTTGGGTTACTGCTATTCATTTTAAACTTGCCACTAATGCTGCTGTATTCTTTGTCTACTCACAAACCCATGCTGCTTCGCGCACTCCCCGGCTTGTTTGCCTTTTCAGGCTCAGCCATCATTCTCTCGCCTTTTCCGGCAGTGAGTGGCCATCCGGTCGTATGCGCTTTGGGAGGCGGAATCTGTATTGGGCTTGGGGCAGCGCTGACAGCTCGTCACGGAGGGTTGCTTGATTCATTAGGACTCAGCGAATCTGACGATGGCCGTCCATCCACTTTGTTGCTAATTCATCGGAAAATTCCGTTAATACAGATCGTAATGTTGTGTAATGGCCTGCTGCTCATTACGGCTGGTTTTGTGTTAGGCTGGGAGCCAGCCCTCTATTCCGCCTTATCCTGTCTCGCTGCCTATGAAACGACTCGGCTGATGTTTACTGGTCTGAGACGCATGGTCTGTGTTGTCAGCAAAAAACAGCCAACTGTCGAAGATGCCATATATCGCAGGTTGCGTTTACACAGCACACCTATTGAAGGTTCTGCCGCCCAGATAAAGGGCAAGATTAAAAGCGAATCAGATAAAAAAGAACAAATGGTCATCATTTACAGTGTTCATCTTTTGGATTTGCAGCGCTTTAAGGCGGCCATCCAAATGGCAGACCCACAGGCTGAGATCATGTATATGAAGCGATGGGAAACGTAGCAAAGCCCAAATATATTAACCATAATAGAAAAAAGATTAAAGATATTGTAGTATTCACTCTTCCGCACAAAAACGCTTATCTTCACTATCCTTGTACATAGGATAGTGAAAGATAAGCGTTTTATAATGTACGATATTAGCTGATATTAATTTTGCATAATAAAGTCATGCTCAATACTGCTGGCACTGTCAAAAGTACGAATAATATCATAACGGGTATTGCGCTGTGCCGGAATGTGACCCGTCTCACGGATCAACTGTAAAATGGATTCGATGTTAACCTTATACGTTGCGCCTGCAGCGGAAACTACATTTTCCTCAATCATGGTGCTGCCAAAATCATCACAACCGTAGTACAGTGATTTTTTACCGATTTCCGGTCCCATCGTTACCCATGAAGACTGGATATGCTTGATGTTATCCAAAACAAGACGACTGATCGCTACAGTCTTCAAATATTCCTCTGGCGTCTGGCGTTCTTTCTTCAAATTAGTGTTGTCTGGTTGGAAGGTCCAAGGAATAAAGGCCAGAAATCCTTCAGAATTATATTTGTTTTCAATGCATTCGTCCTGAGCATCACGGACACGCAGCAAATGCAGCGCACGCTCCTCCATCAGCTCGCCAAATCCGATTACCATGGTAGCCGTTGTGTTCATCCCAACCTTGTGAGCTGTTTGCATGACATCCATCCAATCACGCCAGGAGCCTTTGAGACGGCTAATTTTGCGGCGTGTACGGTCATCCAAAATTTCTCCGCCTCCACCCGGCAGCGAATCCAATCCAGCTTCATGAATGGCTCGGATCGTTTCCTCCATGGATAGGCCGGATTTTTCCTTCATTTTGTGAATTTCAGCTGGTGAGAAGGAGTGCATTGTAATATCTGGAAAACGTTCCTTAATAGCTTTCAGCAAATCGGTATAATAGCTGAACGGCAGGTTTGGATTTACACCGCCTTGCATTAAGATTTCGGTGCCACCTACATCCTGCGTTTCCTTAATTTTTTGGAAAATCACCTCATCCGGCAAAACATAACCTTCATCGGAACCCGGTCTGCGGTAAAAAGCGCAAAAGCGGCAGTATACGTCACACACGTTCGTATAGTTAATATTTCGTCCGATGACGAAGGTTTTTATGGGATCGGGATGCATGCGATTCATGACTTTATTCGCCGCATGACCTATTTTTTCAACCTCGTCTGATTCGAACAAAGCAACGGTATCCTCTAAATTCAGGCGTTCGCCGCGCAGGGCTTTATCTAAAATATGGTCGATTACACTCATGGTGTATCCTCCTTCGCTGTCACAGGGCGACGAAATGAAAGACAGGACTTATGAACGAGAATGCTTTCACAAACCTGCGTTCGAACCCTGCCGTAATGTATGTTCATGACTAGCCTTGTATGTTGTCTGTGCTATTTAGCATAGTAAAACCTAATGATAATACTAACATATCTTTTGGTAAGGAACCATACTTAGACTGAAAAGTGCCTTTTTTCACACTGTCTATCATGTCTTTCATATAGAAAACAGCAAGTCTCCTGAATACCGGAAACCTGCTGCTTAGGGCTGTACCTATTTGCTTCCTTCGTATAACGTTGAGATGCTATGGGCGTCTAACATTCTAGCTCAGCGCCTCATCCAGATCACGGATCAGGTCATCAATGTCCTCCAGACCTACGGAGAAACGAAGTAGTCCGTCTGTAATCCCGCGCTCCAACCGTACACTTTGCGGCATTGCCGCATGTGACATCATTGCTGGGTACGACAAAATACTTTCCACAGCTCCCAGACTCACCGCCACAATGGGAATACGTACGCGACTGAGGACCTCTTTTGCACGTTCACCCGAACCCACATCAAACGATATCACTGCACCATAACCGCTCGATTGACTCTCATGAATCACACGCCCTGGATGATTTTCCAGGCCCGGATAGTATACCGCTTCAATGTCATTGCGCTCGTTTAGCCAATTGGCAAGCTTAGCTGCACTTTTTTCGCTGTGAGCCATACGCGCCTCCAGTGTCTTCATACCACGCATGAGCAGCCAAGACTCTTGCGGTGCCAGCACAGTACCTAATCCATTTTGAAGCTGCTTGATTTGTCTCCCCAACGATTCGGTACGAGCTACCGCAAGCCCTGCCAGTACGTCGCTGTGTCCACCCAAAAACTTGGTCGCACTGTGCAATACAATATCGACTCCCTGCTCAATCGGACGTTGATAATAAGGTGTCATAAAAGTATTATCCAACAACGTCAAAAGTCCATTATCCCTAGCCCAAGAGGTTATTCCAGCTACATTGGTAATTTTGAGGGTCGGATTAGATGGGGTTTCCATATACACAGCCCTTGTATTTTCCTGCAACGCCTCTTTCACAAGGTTGAGATCCGTCATGTCAACGAAGGTCGTTTCGATATTCATCCGTTTCAAGATGGAGGTCAGCAGTCGATATGTTCCTCCATATACGTCCTCCGAAACAATGACATGATCACCAGCGGATAAGAGCATAAATGTAGTGGAGATAGCAGCCATACCTGATGCAAAGGCAAAACCACAAGCTCCACCTTCTAATAAGGCGATATAATCTTCCAATGCTTGTCGTGTCGGATTACCTGATCGGCTATAATCATGCTGTGGAGGATTAAAAATATCATGATGGTGAAAGGTCGAAGCTTGATAGATCGGGACACTTGATGCCCCTGTAACACTATCAATTTCAGAGCCAAAATGCAGCAGCTTGGTTGCGAATTTCCGCCCTTTGTCCAGATCCTCTCCGATCTTCCTCGCATCCTCTATCATTGCTGCTCCCCTCCTTCTACTTCTTGACGTGCCGCTTCCAGTGCCGAACGCAAATCTTCAATCAGGTCATCTGTATGCTCGATACCTACGGAGAAACGAAGCAACCTGTCATCTACCCCGACTGCATCCCGAATTTCTGCCGGTATGTCCGCATGTGTCTGCACAGCAGGATAGGTCATTAGCGATTCCACACCGCCTAGACTTTCGGCAAACGCAATAAGCTTAATATGACGAAGCAAAGGCTCCACATAGCGAGCATCCTTTACTTTGAAAGAGAAAATACCCGTGTTTCCGCTGGATTGTTTATTTTGTATCTCACGACCTGGATGGCCCTCAAGCGCCGGGTAAAATACTTCCGCCACTGCTGGATGCGTCAGTAAATAATTAGACAACACCGTAGCATTATGCTCATGTCGATCCATACGTAGCGCTAACGTCTTCATCCCCTTCATCAACTGATAGCAGTCGCTTGGGGAAAGCACGGCCCCTATGGAATTGTGCAGGAAGGAAATTTCAGCTGACAGCTCTTTTCCTTTGCTTACAATCAACCCTGCCAGCACATCGTTGTGTCCGCCCAAATATTTGGTTGCGCTATGTACCACAATATCCGCACCAAGTTCCAATGGCCGCTGGAAATATGGTGTTAGCAGCGTATTATCTACAATAGTAAGCAACTCATGTTGTGATGCCCATGTAGCCACCGCTTGAATATCAGTAATCATCATTAACGGATTGGTAGGCGTTTCTATGAATACGGCTTTGGTATTCGGTCGACATGACTGTTGGAGTGCTTCGAGATCGTTTGTATCCACATAAGTTGCGGTCACACCAAATTTGGATAAAATACGCTCTAGCAAACGATAGGTCCCGCCATAAAGATCCAGCGATACAATGAGGTGGTCTCCCTGTCCAAACAAAGCAAATACCGTTTGCAGCGCTGCCATACCTGAGCTGCAAGCAAAGCCTGCATCACCAGATTCAAGTGCAGCAGCAGCCTCTTCCAGTACCTTTCGCGTGGGATTAATCGTCCGAATGTAATCAAACCCTGTGCTTTGACCCAGACGGGGATGGCGGAACGCCGTAGATTGGTAAATCGGGTAATTAACAGCCCCGGTTACTGGCTCCTCTACTGAACCGATTTGTGCCAATCTGCTTTCGATTCTCCACTGCTTAACACTCATATGAATCCTCCTGTTCACTTCCATAGTAGGTGCTATAACATATGCTGCAAAAATGGATGTCCAAGACTATACTGCTGCGCTACTGCAAGGTGGTACTGTATAAGGGTAAACTACAAGCCCATTTTTAAATCTGAGGTCCGATATCATAAGGTGTTTCTTGGTATACATAATAGTTAAGCCAATTTGAAAATAATAAATTGGCATGAGCCCGCCAGATCGAGGGCGGTATGCGTCCAGGATCATCATTAGGATAATAATTTTTGGGGACGTCAATATCCAGTCCTTTGGCTATATCGCGATCGTATTCCCATTTCAGCGAAAGTGGGTCATATTCAGAATGCCCTGTTACAAAAATTTGTTTACCATCAAGCGTGGCTACCAGGTACACTCCAGCTTCCTCGGATTCGGATAAAACTTCTAATTCGGCAATATGGTCAATATCTTCCCGCCGAACCTCGGTATGCCGAGAGTGGGGAGCATAAAACAGTTCATCAAAGCCGCGTAGCAGTTTCACTTTAGGTTTAATAACGGTGTGTGGGAATACTCCAAAGCATTTGGTATCGAGCCCGTATTTCGGAACATTGAAATGATGGTATAAGCCTGCCTGTGAGGCCCAACAGATATGCATGGTCGAAGTAACATTTGTTTTCGTCCACTCAAAGATTTGCCGGATCTCCTCCCAGTAGGTCACATCCTCAAACTCAAGTTGTTCTACGGGGGCTCCTGTAATAATCATGCCGTCAAAACGACTGTTCTTGATCTCATCAAACGTTTTATAAAACATGTTCAAATATTCTTGCGATGTATTTTTAGATACATGTGACTTCATATGCACCAACGTGACATCCACTTGTAACGGCGTATTGCCGACCAGACGCAACAGTTGGGTTTCCGTTGTTTCCTTCGTAGGCATCAAATTCAAAATGGCGATGCGCAACGGACGAATATCCTGATGATAAGCCAGGCTTTCGTCCATTACGAAAATATTTTCGCCCTCCAGTACTTCCTTAGCAGGCAGTGTATCTGGAATTTTAATCGGCATGTAAACTCACTCCTTGATCGGTAAGTTGTGCGAAAATCGTCTGGTAGAGATGCCGGGCATATAATAAAAAGACCTTTCTCGGTTAGAGAAAGGTCATATTTGTATCCATATGCGCCTCTCTCATCTGTCAGGGCTACGCTTCTTTGTACAAAGCGCGAGTCCTGCAAGAATTAGCACCGTGCGATAAAATCGCCGGTTGCCGGGTATCATCGGGCTAGTCCCTCCACCTGCTCTTGATAAGATTTCGCTATATTCATTTTGGGTTCACAAAGTTCTTGTTGTTCACTTTAATGCATCGGCTGGGCTTCGTCAAGATGGACTTGTAAATTTGTGCCCTGCATTCACATTTTGTCTACCTTTTCCATAGGTTAAATCATATGCCCCCTTTCGCAGAAGCTCATATGACTGCTGTTGATTTAGCCCATGATTTTGCCCTTGAAAGGCCGTAGGCCGAGCGTTATACTATACAAGTGCTAATAGGCAAAAATACGGTGCAACAGTGTAGATTAGAGTGTTTTCTTCGATACTGTGGCAACCTAAAAAAGAACATTTGTGAGGTGAATCCGGAATGGAAGGCGACCCGAGTCCGAATAGGCGGCGATCCCTGAACAACAGCATAGGAATGACTTCAGCTTGCCGAAAGACGGGACGCCAGGCTCCGCATGCTCCAAAAGCCTTCTGCTTTTGATGGTATGCACGCTTACCCGCACCGGCTAACTGGCTAACTGAGTCCATTCCTTATGCTTAAGGTAAACGTATTTCCGTTACGACGGAGCATAAGGAGTGACATATATGAAAATCCGTTTGGTTAACAACGGGGTTTTTACCCCTGTCGAAGAAATTGAAATGGCGCTCACTGCACCGGCAGAAGGCTTTTATTGGATTGATGCCGATGTCGAGGATCTGACAGTGCTTCAGCCCTTATTTTCTATGCATGATCTTGCAGTAGAAGACTGTTTGAGTGAAGAAGAACAGCGTCCAAAGATTGAAATTTATGAAAGCCATTATTTTATCGTTGTAAATAGTATTCGTTTTGATGATGAAGAAATATTTTTGCGTGCTTTGAACATTTTTCTCGGCCGCCATTTTATCATTACGGTGACCAAGCAGAAAATCAATGAGCTTCGTACTCTCAAGCCTATGCTGTGGGAGCAGGAAGTTAGCCAGCCTGACCGTTTTATGTATCTGTTGGTCGATTTGATCGTTGATAACTATTTTCTGGTTGGTGACCGGATTGAAGTTCGTATTGAAAAGCTGGAAGAAGACATTCTAATGCATACGAAAAAGTCGCACTTGAACGAAATCATCGGATTGCGCAGTGAGATTCTATGGCTAAAAAAAGTGCTCGGCCCGCAAAAGGAAGTCATCAATACCCTGAACAAACGGGATTTGCGGCTTATCGACGATCAACTACAAAAATATTTTAGCGACATTTATGAAAATGCTGTGAAAATTTCGGAGACTTTCGAAACTTATCGCGACTTGATGGGGAACCTTAGAGAAGCTTATCAGTCAAGTATCGCCAACCGTGCTAATGAAATCATGCGTGTGTTTACCGCCATTACAACCGTATTTATGCCGTTGACGGTCATTACCGGAATATATGGGATGAACTTTGATAATATGCCTGAGCTTCATACACGTTATGGTTATTTTGTCGTCATTGGGATTATGGTGGCACTAGGTGTCAGTATGTTCTGTATTTTCCGCAAGAAGGATTGGGTTTGAATTATTTGGTTTTCAAGCTTGGTCATCAAAAGCAGCAGCCGAGTCCTATGAGGAACTCGCTGCTGCTTTTTTTATGCTGCACCTTATTTGTACTTTAGGACACTTTCAATCGTCTCTATATTATCCAACATGTCGGTCAGGTACCTCCTGATGGCGGAACCGTATACGAATCAGTCGCAGTCGCTCATAAATTTGATCCAGCCCTGCTTCCGTCGCTTTTTCTTCTCCATACACTTTTAGCATAATGGGCTTGAGCAGCGTATCTCCCAACTCTGCATAAGCAGACCAGATGGCTGCCTGCTCCTCCTCTGATACATGTGCCAATTCCTTGCGGATCAGCTTCTCCATATCCATTCCATCCCTATCCAAATGCTCCACAGCTTCAATCATTTCTCGACGGTGCAAGCCTGTCTTCATTCCGATATGCTCCAGTGAAAGACCGTCCGAAATGCCTTCGATAATCGCTCTAGTCAGGCTAAACTTATTCAGTTCCTGTCTGTACTGGTTTTCTTTTTGCTTGTACAGCCATGACAAAAAAACTTCTTCTTCAAGTATCTCTGTTACCCAGTTCAGCGGAAAGGGCGTGGTCCGATCATTTTGTTTCGTTATAGCCAATAGCTCCGTCCCATATTGCGACACCTTACCCAGGCCCATACCAGGTAGTTCTAACAATTCTTCTTCGGTATGAGGAAGATAGACGCTGATGAGTCGAAGTAGTCGATTCGTAGCGATAAAATAAGGTGCTTTTCGCTCAGTTGCTGCCTTTTGCCGTCTCCACATTGTTAATTGTTCATACACCTCATCACGCGGAAACAAATCACTATAGCAATACAGCTTTTGTAGCGTTTGTCCACGTCCTGATGATCCTTCTTGCTCATGAAAAACGCCATGAATTAGAGGCCTGTAGCCCTCAGCCATCTTGAGTGCCAGCTCATGACGGTATACATGCAGTAATTCCTGCCACAAACTGCCTTCATACCAAAGGTCGTCTATACTTTCATCTGGTACATGATGTGTGCTCCAGCCTGCACTCCATCCCCCTTCATGTTGTCCGATCCATACCTGCGCAAACTCCTCACAGCCCTGTTCATTCCGTTTGGACAAGCGATTTAAAAATACAATCTCCATGGTTCTTCCTCCCTCATAAGGTTAAAATGACTGACTCGCACAATACACAACGCAAAAAAAGCACCTATCCTGCGTATTCGCAAGAAAGGTGCTTCCCTTTTTGATCCGTACTATGCTGTTGCCTATATGATAACCGGACCTTGGAGTACCGTCAACCATAAATTCTAAGAATTCAGCTTTTCCTTGGCCAAAGCCAGAGCACCGCACAATCCAGCATTGTCACCCAAGCCCGGAGATACGATATATTGCTCAATTTCTGTAGTCAGACTCGGATGCTGTACGTACCCATTTAAAAGTTGTTGAAGCTTGGTACGAATGAGCGGGAACAATTGATCCTGCTTCATGACTCCGCCGCCCATAATAATTTTTTGCGGTGACAGGATTAATACATAGCTCATTAAAGCCTGGGCCAGATAATGCGCCTCCATTTCCCAGGCCGGGTGATCCACAGAAAGCTCATGCCCTTTAACCTTCCATCTTTTTTCGAGTGCTGGCCCCGCTGCCAGTCCTTCCAGACAATCTCCATGATATGGACATGTGCCCTCATAGTGATCTTCTGGATGACGACGTACCAAAATATGTCCCATTTCCGGGTGGGATAATCCATGTACCAGCTTTCCGCCAACCAAAGCACCCGCTCCGATGCCTGTACCTATTGTAATATACAGACAGTTGTCCAATCCTTTAGCCGCACCCCAAATGGACTCACCCAGTGCTGCTCCATTCACATCCGTGTCAAACCCCATAGGTACATCGAAATGCTCCTTCAGTTTGCCAATCAGATTATAATTTCCCCAATGCGGCTTTGGCGTTGTTGTAATATAACCATATGTATCACTGCCTTCGATAGGATCAATCGGTCCGAATGAGCCTACACCCAGCGCTTCAATCCCCTTGCCTTCAAAAAATGCAATGACATTCTCCATGGTTTCTGCTGGAGTCGTTGTTGGAAAGCTTGCTCTTTCCAATACTTCTCCTCGTTCATTTCCAATTCCACATACAAATTTGGTACCGCCTGCCTCAATTGCTCCCAATACTGTCATAGCTGCTGTAATCCCCTCTCCATGATCTCTCTCCATTATATTCACCTGAAACGAGCCTAAGGTCAATCCCCTTATCACAATTGTATAAAATCCTTCACATGGTTATATATCTAAGCTGAGTTAGTTGTATACAAATAAGGACACTAACGCACCAAGCGCCAGCATCCCTATATAACTTAGTCCACCTGAAATGCACAGCACAAGCCTAACAGCTTCATTATGATCCGGTTGCGACACCCATCAACGTACACAAGCTCTTCATTTCAAGCTGCTCAAACTTATCGACAATTTGCACGTGATCCAGCGTCAACAGACAGCTGTCTAAAGCACACGCAACAGGCACATCACAGTGAATCTTAGCAAGTTTGCGTGAAAGATGCAGCATATCCAAATCACTCTCGATCTTTTTACGAACCGATGGAGTCAATTGATCCAGATTTTCCAGAATGCCTTCAATGGAGTCGTACTCCTGCACCAGCTTGAGGGCAGTTTTCTCACCGATTCCGCGTACTCCCGGGTAATTGTCACTTGCATCACCCATCAAGCCTTTGAGGTCGACCACTTGGCTTGGCTTAAGCCCTTTTTCTGACAGCAGGGTCTCCGGGGTATATACCATATAATTTCCATGCCCTTTTTTCATAATAATGACCCGTGTCCGCTCATCTACCAATTGAAGTAAATCATGATCTCCCGAGAGAATCATGACATCCATATCCTCATTTTGCGAATAATGACGTGCGAGCGTACCGATACAATCATCCGCTTCAAAGCCTTCCGCCCCAATGTTGGGAATGCCGAGGCTGTCCGTCACTTCACGGATCAAAGTAAATTGAGGAATCAAATCATCTGGCGCGTCGGCACGGTTGCCCTTATACGCAGCAAAATGTTCCCCACGGAATGTCGTTCCACCCATATCCCAGCAGCAAATGACATGTGTAGGATTAAAGGTTTGAACTGCATCCCAAAAATATCGAATAAAACCATATATGGCGTTCGTTGGTACTCCAGCTTTTGTACGACGGATATAACCGTTTGCAGCGGTTGCATAATAAGCACGAAAAAGCAGGGCCATGCCGTCAACCAGCATTACGGATTGTTCATTGCGTTGTGTCACAGATTGTATTGCTCCCATTCATCATAATATTTAACCCTCACAGTATAACATAATGTGGGGGTAAATTGGGCTTTACTGAGCTCCCCATGTCCCCTCAAATGTTTCCTCTTTGAATCCTACGGTTACTTTATTCCCGTCAGTTACAATCGGGCGTTTAATTAATCTTCCATTCGAGGACAAAAGCGAAATTTGCTCTTCACGGCTCATGTCTCCAAGCTTATCTTTCAGCTTTAATTCTTTGTATACTTCACCGCTCGTATTGAAAAACTTTTTCAGTTCCAGCCCGCTTTTTTTAATCAAGTCTTCCAATTCCTCCGGGCCGGGCGGTTGTTCAAAAATAGGAATCAGTTCCGTCTCATGCCCCTTGTTTTGCAGCCATTTCACTGCATTACGACAGGTGCTGCATTTAGAATACTGGTATACTTTCAGTTGGCTCATCGCTAGATTAACCTCCATTTGGTTTCAATCTTTGTTGAATATTTATTCTGGATATTGAGCCCTTAACAGCTCTTGCATTCCGATCATATCATCCGGTAGAGGAGCACAAAACGACATTCGCTCCCCGGTCACAGGGTGCACCAAGGATAATTCTGAAGCATGCAGGGCTTGTCGAGGCATCCTGGCATCAAGCTGATCATATCGCTCACGTTGCACAGCGTCATCGGGTGTAATCCGGTACATTTTGTCTCCGATTAACGGGCATCCGATATATGTCATGTGAACCCGAATTTGGTGCGTACGTCCGGATTCCAATTTTAGACCGATGCGGCTTCCTTCGCTCCATACTTCCTCCAGCTTATATAGCGTAAGGGCAGGATAACCATCTGGAGTCACCATACGCAAATGCGGATTATCCGGGTTGCGGTCAATCGGTCCGTCCACCCTGCCTTCCTGCTGCTCAGGGCGCCCATGCACCAAAGCTGTATAGCGCTTGTCCACCGTTCCCGCAATCATCTGTTCGGAAATATGCTGGTGTACATACGGATTTTTAGCTACAACCAGCACGCCGGTCGTCTCCTGATCAAGACGATGAACAGGCCGAAACCGAAACAGCTCTCCCTTGGTCTGCCAATAATGCACAACCCCGTTCGCCAGCGTTCCTGTGTAATGACCGTGAGTCGGATGGACAATCATCCCCGCCGCCTTGTTCACTACTAACAGATGTTCATCCTCAAACAAAATCTCAAAAGGAATGGGTTCCGGTAAAATATCATCGGAACGCTCGCGCTCCATGCGGATCTCTACTCGATCCCCGGACTTCACCTTTACGCTGATATACACACGTATCCCGTTCAGCATGATCCCCTGTTCGGTCAGCTTGAGTTTGGATATGAGCTTGCGAGAAATGTTCATACGTTTTTGTAGAATGGTCTTCAGCAGCATGCCCTCCTCCTCAGGAGGGATCATATATACGATAGGTTCATAGTACAAGCTCATCACAAATTCCTGATTGCCTCCTTATTTGCGGAACACTTTTTTGCTGCGAACATATTCGACATCAGGTACACCCTGACGTACATTCGCAGTGCGAGCCACAACAAAGAAATAATCGGACAGGCGGTTCAAATACCGACGTACCGCAGGATTGATATCTGTGTGCTTACCTAGTGTAACAGCACGGCGTTCCGCACGTCGGCAAACCGTGCGGCAAACATGAAGCGTCGAAGATAATGTACTGCCTCCCGGGATAATAAAGCGTTCCACCTTCGGGTTTTCCTCTTGGCATGCATCAATCCAGCCTTCCAGCCGCTCTGCCAGCTCGTCTTTGACCTTATATTTACTTTCACTGATTTTAACAAACGCCAAATCTGAACCACAATCGAACAGCTCCTGCTGTATTTCTTCCAATTGAGTCCGAATGTCCGCAAACTTTTCCCCTTCGGCAAAGCTGATCGCTTGTCCCACAAAGCTGTTCAGCTCGTCAATGGTACCGTACGCCTCCACACGGTCGTCATCTTTAGACACTCGACCGCCGATCACAGAAGTTTGTCCTTCATCACCTGTTCTGGTATAAATCCCCATACTTTTTCATCCCCTTTATCATTCTGTGAGTGCTTTCAGCACCTTGATGGCTTCTTCCTTATTGCTTGTGCGTGGCGGTACGGTAGCAAATAATGTGTTTGAGTTATATTTTAGGTCCTTAAACATCTTCATCTGCTCCACCGGAATTCCGAACAAATGAGTTTCCTTGATGACATCCGTTCCTTCTTCCCCTTGCTCCTTTTTCTTAAATACGCCGCCTTCGAATACACCCCGGGCATATGTCTTCTTGTCAAAGGCATCATCTAAGGGTAGATTCGAACCATTTTGTCCATACAACTTCATGTCCTCTTCCGGCAAAAGAAACAAATCATGTTCTCCGGCCGCATATTCTACGACCAGCTTCTGCTGATTATACAGTGGGCTGACTGAAATCTCGATTGTCGGAGCCTGTTCGCCCAGCTTATCCTTAAGCTTTTGTGCCAGCTCGTCACGAATGACTGAAGCATCCCCTTTATCCATAATAAATATGGAGAAGCTGTCCTTGTCTCGCCCCCCACATCCAGCCAATAGTACAAGTGCTATGATTCCGATGATCCATGGCGATAGCCTTTTTAGCCCTGCTTTCATCTGTACGCCCCCTCTTCCATGCCACTAATATATCATAAGTTGTGAACGCAAAAAAAGAAGGCCCTGCGGCCTTCTTCGTAGCTATGGTGACTTCACACAGTTACACTCTGCATTCCGTACCGTACAGCTTCATGTATTCATTGATTTTCAAATCTAGTTTGCAGCTAATCTCGATGACAAGATCAGAGGTCAAGGACTGCTCTTCCTGAAACGTCCGCATCATCTCATTGCGCAGGAACAAAATTTCATCTTCCAGGGAAATGTCGTATCCTATTGAACTCGGCGAATTATATCCAACATATGACATGAGCACTCCTCCTGTAATTGAAAAATTGAACTTCCTGCTTCCGATTTCAAATTATAGCATAGAAATTTAGAAATAAAAGACTATTTTCTATGAATTACCCATAAAAAAATAAATTTAACCTTCTTTTTTCACTTTTTCTACAAAATGACCAATTCGATCCAAAGCTTCCGTCAGCTGAGTGACAGAAGTCGCGTATGAGCAACGAAGATACCCTTCGCCTCCCAAACCAAACACATTGCCCGGTACAGCCGCAACTTTGGCCTCTGCCAGTAGGCGCTGTGCAAATTCATCCGAGCTGAGGCCTGTGCTTTGAATACTCGGGAAAACGTAAAAAGCCCCTCTTGGCTCGTGGCATTCCAGACCAATGTCACGGAATCCCTCAACCATCAGACGACGACGCTGATTATAGGCTTCTACCATTCGATCTTTTTCACCCATACCATTTCGCAAGCCTTCCAAGGCTGCAACTTGGCCCATAGAGGGCGCACACATGACGGTGTACTGATGGATTTTGAGCATAGCAGCAATCAAATCAGGATGCCCGCAAGTATATCCAATACGCCAGCCAGTCATAGCGAAGGCTTTGGAAAAACCACTGACGAGAATCGTACGATCCATCATACCTGGTACCGAAGCAAAGCTGACGTGCTTATCGCCATAATTCAATTCGGCATAGATTTCATCAGAGATGACGATCAAATCATGTTTTTCCACGATTTCTGCAATCGGAAGCCAATCTTCATAAGTCATCGTAGCACCGGTCGGGTTGCTCGGATAGCATAAAATTAGCACCTTGGATTTAGGTGTAATTTTGGCCTCCAGCGCCTCAGCCGTCAGCTTAAACTCGTCCTTGGCAAACGTTTCAATGCCGACCGGAATCCCGCCTCCAATCGAAGTGATTGGAGAATAGGAGATGTAACACGGCTCAGGCACAAGAATTTCATCACCAGGTACAATTAAGGCGCGCAACGCAAGATCAATCGCCTCGCTACCTCCAACTGTTACGATAATCTCATTTTTAGGATCATAGCGGACGTCAAATTGCTCATTCAGATACTCACTAATCGCTTCACGCAGTTCTGGCGTTCCCGCATTAGATGTATAGCTGGTGAAGCCTCGCTCCAATGAATAGACACAGGCTTCCCGCATGTGCCAAGGGGTTGTAAAATCGGGTTCGCCTACCCCCAGGGTAATAATGTCCTTGTTACCACCCACCAGGTCAAAAAACTTACGAATACCCGATGATGGGATCTCGCGTACCAATGGGGATAAATAAGAACTCATGGCTTTGTTGGTGTCGGTAAATGCTTCTGTTTTGAGATTCATCATGATCTTCCTTTACGGCGAAATCATCAGACGATTATCTTCCTCATGGTCCTCAAAGATAATTCCGTCCTGCTTGTATTTTTTAAGCGTAAAATTAGTCTTGGTAGACAAAACAGAGTCAATAGGCGACAGTTTCTCCGACACAAAATTAGCGACTTCACGGAGGTTTCGGCCCTCCACCTCTACCAGCAAGTCATATGCTCCGGACATGAGATAAACAGATTTAACTTGCGGATACAAATAAATCCGCTCTGCAATCCCTTCAAATCCTCTTCCACGCTCAGGTGTAATCTGTACTTCAATCAAAGCGGTAACCTTTTCGTCATCAACTTTGTCCCAATTGACTACAGCGGCGTACTTGACAATCACATGTTGATCTTCGAGCTCTTTAATTGAGGTGCGTACATCCTGCTCGTCAACCCCCAGCAAAGTAGCCAACAAAGTCGGTGTTCTTCTTGCATCTTCTTTTAACAATTCCAGTACTTTTAATTTCAATTCATTCAGCTCTGTCATTCTACATAAGGCCTCCATCGAAAGAGATTACTATACATCATACAATACGCACTTTAAACCTGCAAAGAAAAACCGTCCGCCCCGGTAAACCCGGCAGACGGACGGCTGTTATGGGAAATTGCTTCAAAAACAGAAAATCCCGTTTACATATAATAAGGGTTGTTTTGGTGAGCTGATTGGCCTTGCTGGTGCATAGGCTGGCCATATGCTCTGGCGGATGATGACTTCTGCTGAATGAACTGTTGGCATTCCTGTTGGGTCTTGCGAGCTTCTTGAATCTGTTTGTCCAAATCGATGCGCAGTGCTTTCGTTGGGGCGGCGTACATATTGTTCTGGCTCATTAGATGATACAAATCACCTTGCATACGCAATGTATCATTCGTAAGGTCGGTGAACATCTGACGCACAGACGGACAATTGGATTCTGTCGTCGCTGTTGTGTACTCGCGTACTGTACGTTTCATATCAGCAAGAATGCTATAGAGCAAATCTTCTTCGGGCATAAATGACATATTGTTTTGTGAATACATCCTGTCAAACCTCCTTTTGTAGTAATTACTGCTGCGGTTGCATAGGAGCAAGCTGTTGATGTTGTTGAAGAGCATTGAAAAGTACATTCAAGTGGTGCTCATGAGTTTTCGCCAGTTGCAAACAGGCTTGTTGAATGGCAGGCTGCTGAATAGACGCCGCTGTTGCCGCACATTGTTTTAACAGGAGTTCCTCATTGGAAATGGAGTCAACGATGTACTCCAGTTCTTTGCCTGACAAGGGTTGCATGTTCATAGATTGCATAGTCTTTTTGTCCCTCCTTAAATGTTTTGTTGCACGCTGGTTATCTTGTCCGTTTGGCGAAATACTATGTACACATAAGAGATACTACATATTGCCTATGGGGAGTGCTATTTATATGGAATTAATAAGCGGGAATACGTATTGGCCGAGTACCTTGGAGCAAACGCTGGATTTTCCTCCTTTAGCTGAGGATATAAATTGTGATGTACTAATCATCGGCGGCGGGATGGGCGGATCCCTCTGCTCCCGGTTATTGGGAGAACGACAGGTCGACACTGTACTTATTGACAAGCGAAGGCTGGTACATGGAAGTTCTTCAGCCAATACTGGATTGCTGCAATATAGCAATGACAAGACTTTAACCTCTTTTATTAACACGTTTGGCGAGACCAACGGCGTACTGTTTTACCGTATGTGTAGGGATGCTCTGAATCAGCTAGATCAACTGGCTGCCACACTGGACAGAGACCCTTCCTTTATTCGCCGCAGCAGCCTGTACTACGCAAGTACTGCAGAGGATGTGCAGGTGCTGCAGGAAGAATATAAACAGTTAACCCGTTTTGGATTTCCAGTGGAATACTGGGATGAGCAACAGGTTGCTGCCCGATTTCCATTTCGAAAACCAGCAGCCTTGTATACGCACGAAGATGCCGAGGTTAATCCATTTTTGTTTGCCCAGGGACTGCTGCAATCTGCCAGCCGTCTCGGTGTTCGCTTATATGAGCATACAGAAGCTAAGCATTTTGAATTCAAAGAGAATGAGGTCGTTTGTCATGCCAATGGCCGGATGATCCGTGCAAAAAAAGTTGTTTTTGCAACAGGTTATGAAACTCAAGAGATTAAAACAGATCGCGGAGCCGTGCTAGAAAGCTCTTACGCTATCGCCACCAATCCAATCGGAGAGGCGCCTTTATGGCATGAACAGTGTCTGATCTGGGAAACTGCTCGTCCTTATCTATATATGCGCTCAACACAGGAAGGGCGCATCATCATTGGTGGTTTGGATGAACCTGTACTGGTTGCCAAGCAGCGCGAAATCAGGCTGTTGCACCAACAGCACAAGCTGCTGCAAGCACTACAGGAGCATTTTCCCGGTGTCCCATTTCAAATCGATTATGCTTGGGCGGCTGTATTCGGCTCTTCTCACGACGGCTTGCCGTATATTGGTCCACATCCGCGTTTTCCTAACTGCTACTTTTTGGAGGGTTACGGGGGAAATGGGACGGTTACGAGCATGGTGGCCGCACAGCTATTGGCTGATGAACTGACGGGCACACACCGACCTGAAATGGAGCTTTTTTCTCTGACCCGTCCCACCAAACCCTCGCCTGAGACTACAGAACCGATAATTTAAATGTGATACAAAAAGACCTCCTTTTCCTATATCAACGGATTTGGAGGCTCTTTTGTATTGAATTTTTCAATTATTCGGTTTGCTTGTGCAAGCGTCGTGCATGGGAATGAGACTTGCTTTGCTTCGTTTTTTGTTCCATTTTCAGCACACTTCGCATAAAAACCCATCCAATCACTGGCATTAATGCCAGCCCAATCAACAACCAGATCATCGCCGTAGGAGCCTTGCTAATACTTAGAACACCCAAGAAAACGAGTGTTCCTGTCAACCGACCTATCATTAAACATAGTTCGCGCAGTACAACCAGTTCCACTCTCTGATTAGCATCTCCTTCACTCGTACCCATTAGATCAAAGCTCGCAGAGATCATAGGAATTAAATACAAGGGCATGAACAAAGCGGTGCCAATCCCCATAATCAGCAGCGTGCTATACTCCATACGCCACAATAATGGTAAAAGCGCGATCACCAACAGCACGGCACCCAACAACATACCAGCCGAGCGATAGTGTGGCTTGAGCCATTTTCCGACAGCCCAAAAGCTGAAAAATGAAACCCCCGATGTAATAAGTGAAAACTGTGCTAGCTTCCATTCCTGTTGAGTAACTACATACACGAGCAGCGTAATCAGGAAAGCAAACACTCCTTCACGGATGCCCTGTGTAACAAGTGATAACGACAACGGACGCCACATACTTCCTTTTTGCGACAAACGCTGCTTAGGCTCTTTCCAATTGTACTTTCCTGTCGGTTTACGCTTGCGAAGAAAGAAACTTAACACCACTCCTACGACATAAAAGGCCAAAGAAATACTGAATATCACGCGATAACCCGCGTCATCCTCCATACGTGCAATAATCCAACCAGAGAGCCAAGGACCCACTATACCGGAAAACGAGCCCAGCAGACCCACCCATCCGTTAAAATGATCACGGCTTGCCTGATCCGTGACTTCGAAAAAAATGACATTAAACGCTAGCCAAAATAAACCTAAGGCTGCACCCAACAACATTCCTAGCGGCCATATGTAGTTTACAGCCTGCGGTCCTGTATACAACACGATGAGATAAAATAAGCCGGACAATGCGGTTCCCACGCGCAGGGCATTCATTTTGTTATGTTCCTTGACCCACTTTCCAGCTACCCAGACCATAATTCCCAGCGCAATTTGTTGACTGACATTAAACCAGCCGATCATCGCGTAATCCTGCCTGCTTTTCCACAAATACACATTAAGAAATGTGCCGGACAATGCTGCTGCAAACACAAACAATCCATTCAAGCTTAATAGCAGAATGGATTGTCCGTTCAGGTTTGATTTCAATGCAGTTCCCCCTAACGGAAAAATCACCAATCAGCTTATTACGAGTCAGCTTGTTCAAAGATTTCTTTGATTTAACATGCCCGTATTGAGCTGGGACCTATCCGGGGAATTGCCATTTAATTATTGGAAATACCGCTGAGTTTCTCCAGCATTCGCAGTCGGTCATTCTCTGACAAAGTCTGCTGAACATGGAAGCAGCTAGGACACACATAAACATTCAAGACGAACGGCAAGTCCAGAACAGGTTTGCCGAGCACCGGAGACATCGATGGTTCGAAGCCCTCTCTGGTTACGGTTTGCGAACCCGCATGCAGCATATACTCTCCACATTGGGAACATTCAAGAACCTCATCTTGTCTGTCGAGTAATTGTTCAGCACCTTGCTCATAAGCCATTAGATCCGCACCGCTTTCTTCGAATTTTTGTAAAGTATGCAGCACAGGCAGCTTATGAAGCTCATTATCCTGCAATAACGGTGCATCAGCTGGCTTTTCAGATACGATTTCATCCTCTGCCTCGTATAAAATATCCTGCTCCTCATCATCGCCGAGCTGAATACTTAATGTACGATAACCCTTGAGGTCTTCTTTTCCATGAGCGCCGAGCGCCGGACTTACAGAAACCGCATGATCGTGTGTCGCATCTTCATGCCCATCCGTATGTCTGTGAACAGATGGAGAAACTGACTCAGACTCCTCTTCGTCATCGGCTATGTCTGAGTATCCTTTCAGATCATTATGGCAATAAGGACACTCTTCTTCAGGTCCTAATTCTTCATCCCAAATAATTTCCATGTTACACCATGGACAAATAGTCATTTCCAAGCTTTATCATCCTTCCGTTCCGATGCGTATACCAAGCTTTAGTATACAGGATGTGTCAAGTTACACTCGCACCAATCACATACGACAACGATATTGAAATAATCATAGAGAACAAGCCGACCGCACGGTTATCTTCTTTAATCTCTTGATCGATAGAAAATACCGGTGTCAGAAATTCAAAAAGAAAGTACGCCGCAAGTAGCAGTAAAAAACCAACGAATGACCAGATCATCGTATCATATACGCTGGATTTAGCCTCCATCGCAAAGCGGAGCACGTTGCAAATACCAAACATTTTCCCACCCGTTGCCATGGCTACCGAAACATTGCCTCGCTTGATCTCTTCCCAACATTTATAACGGGTTACCAGCTCAAAGCAGGACAAAAATACAATCAACTCCAGCACCGCCACGGAGAAATAACCCAGCATCATCCCCAACGGATGTGATAGCAATTCATCAATCGCCATCTTCACCTCGTCCCTCCCGTTCTACCAAGCGTTCTCGGTCAGCAACCCATATCTATTCCAATTCAGCAACCGTTACACCCGTGCCGCCTTCATTGTAGTTACCGATACGGTAGCTTTTCACATGCTTATGCTTGCGAAGGTACTCCTGAATACCAGTTCTCAGGACCCCCGTACCTTTGCCGTGAATAATGTATACCTGACCCAGATTGGCTAAAAACGCTTCATCCATGAAGCGGTCCACTTCCATCAGCGCTTCCTCCACGTTTGCCCCCCGAAGGTCAAGTTCACTTCGCACGTTATCATCCCGTGTCCGCTTAACGCCAGTCACTGACTTTTGGACCTTTGGAGTAGTCGTTGGGGCTGGTTGCAGCAGCTCCAGATCATCCAGACTGACCTTCATTTTCATGATACCCAGTTGAACGATAGCTTCCTTGCTGCCAGTTAGTTCAACCACATGGCCTTTTTTATTCAGACTGTGAACTGATACTTCATCGCCAGCCATGATGGAACGAGTACGCGGAGTCGCCGGACGTTTGACTGTACTTTTCTTGCGTTGTTTCGGTTCTGCTTCATCCAGTTCTCTACGAGCTGCAATCAGCTTGTGCTCCTTAACCGAGGCTCCCTCTTCCTGAGCCAATTTACGCAAATCCGTAATGATTTTCTCTGCTTCACTACGAGCCTTATCCACGAGAACTCTTGCTTCGTCTTCGGCCTTTTCTAGCATACGGTCCCGTTGTGACTCCAGCTTATCTAGCTCGGTCTGATGACGTGTACGCAATACTTCCATTTCCTTACGCAGCTGCTCTGCTTTTTCCCGTTCTTGCTCAGCGGTCAAACGGTTCTGCTCCAGTGACGCAATCATGTGCTCGACGCGCTGGTCTTCTTCGGTTACCTCACCACGGGCATAGTCTAATATACGTCCTGGTAATCCCAATCGCTCGGCAATGGCAAAAGCGTTACTTCGCCCAGGTACACCAACCAGAAGGCGGTAAGTCGGGCTTAATGTAGCGACATCAAACTCCATACTTGCATTAATAATTCCTTTGCGCTCATAGGCATACGCCTTCAATTCACTATAGTGAGTCGTCGCCACCATGCGGCAACCCAGAGCATGTATATGCTCCAGAATAGATACAGCCAGGGCAGAACCTTCTGCCGGGTCCGTTCCTGCTCCCACTTCGTCAAGCAATACAAGACTTTTGGGTGTCATATTTTTCAAGATGCTAATAATATTGGTCATGTGACTGGAAAATGTACTCAAGTTTTGCTCAATGCTCTGCTCGTCACCAATATCGGCATAGATTGCATCAAACACGCAGAGCTGGCTTTCATCCTCAACAGGCACAAACAGTCCAGACATCGCCATCAAGCTTAGCAGACCTATAGTTTTCAGGGTAACGGTTTTCCCCCCTGTGTTCGGTCCGGTAACGATAATGGAGGTGTACGAATTACCCAGTTCCACATCTATGGGAACGACCTGTTCCAACGGAATTAGAGGGTGTCTACCCTTTTTCAGCTTCAAGTACCCGCGATCATTCATTAAGGGCAGCGTTGCCTTCATTTCACGAGCGAGACGAGCTTTCGCAAAAATAAAATCAAGATTGCCTAAAATATCCACATCATACAGCAACATATCCGCTTGTTCTGCGACAAGTGCGGTCAGCTTTTGTAAAATGACTTCAATTTCACGCTCTTCTCTCAGCCTGGTTTCCCTCAGCTTGTTGTTCATGGCCACGATGGATTCTGGCTCGATAAACAAGGTTGCGCCAGACCCGGATTGATCATGCACAATTCCGCCAAAATAAGAACGGTATTCGGCCTTGACCGGGATGACAAACCGATCTCCACGAATCGTAATCAACTGATCCTGAAGCATTTTGGACACAGTTGAGGAACGAATCATGGAATCCAGCTTTTCACGAATACGCACTTCACCGGAGCGCAGTTCCCGGCGAATTTGTGAAAGCTCTGTACTGGCAGAATCCAGTACCTCTGCATTTTCGTCAATACAGCCTTTAATGGAGTTTTCCAAACTTCTTTGTTCCGAAAGTTGCTCACTCCAATACAGCAATGTTTCAACCGGATTTTCCTCATGCAGACTTGTTACATACACCTGTATACGGCGTGCAGCTTGAACCGTTGTCCGAATACCATGTAACTCCTGCGGACTTAACGTTCCTCCAATACGGGCACGCTTCACCGTAGGAGTGATATCCACCACTCCGTTAAATGAAGGCACTCCTTTCAACCGATCAGCAGCATAGGCCTCATCCGTACCTTTTAGCAATTTCTTGATATGCTCCAAATCATCGCTGGGCTGTAATTGAAGGGCTGTCTGTTGTCCCGTTGCCGTTTGGGCATAGTGACTTAGTTTATTTAGAATTTTTTGATATTCAAGGGTTTTAAAAATTTTAGAGTCCAACTTCACTGCTCCTTTCACTTATATCTATATTATACCGAAAGCAGCAAACTTACGCTATTTGCCAACTCTGCTTTACACATAAGAAAGCTCTTCATGCCACACACTAACCTTTGTCTAACCCTGTTAATTCAAAAAAACAAAGGAGGTTATTCCGTGAGCATTCTTGGGCACATTGTACGTTTCATCGTTGCCGCTCTGGTTCTGATGGTCGTAAGCTGGATCGTTCCCGGATTTAGTGTAGGCGGCTTTTGGAGTGCGCTGATCCTTGCCATTGTCATTGCCTTGATTGGCTATATCGTCGAGGCGATATTTGGTCGACGCGTTTCTCCATTTGGACGCGGTATCGTTGGTTTCCTAGTGAGCGCTCTGGTTATCTGGGTCGCTCAATATGTCGTGGCCCATGTTAGTGTTTCGATTATGGGCGCATTGCTCGCTGCATTGGTTATCGGGATTATCGATCTCTTCATTCCGGTATCGACACCATTTGAAGCCGGGCGCAAGGAAGGGAAATAATTTCGGCAAACACTTCCAGCATAGCTGTCCCGAAGCAGATTCATCTGCCAAAGGACAGCTTTTTGTCATTTATACTTCTTAGCGATACCATAAACAAACAATCCCCGGCCATGAGCAGCCGGGGATTGCCTTACATTTATAATCCGTATCTACTGATCCTGTTCGATAAGCTCAATCCATTCATTATACTCGGTTTGAAGCTTGGTGTATTCTTCCTTTAGTTGACGTAATTCTGTTGAAATCTTCTCTGCATTTTCTCGGTCTACGTCCTGTTGTACTTGTAGTAAACGAAGCTGATGAGCCGCCATTTCATATTTTTGACCTACTTCATCTAACTCAGACTGCAAGGCCATGCGTTCCTGCTCTATGGACTGCTGTTCTGCCTTTGCGGTGTTGGCAGCTTCAACCGCGGAACGAATCTCCTCCTGAAGCTGTTCTTTTTGTTCAATCGTTACCGCTATTTCCCGTTCCCAAGAAGCAAATTCTTCCTTGCGGGCAGCATCTTCAGCTTCCAAACGTTCCGCTTCAGCCTTCAACTGATCGTATTTAAGCTGCCATTCCACAGAGGCCTTCTCAGCACGTTCCAATTCACTTTGCCGGTCATGATTTTCCTGCTGGAGTTGCTTAATATGTTGCTCCAGCTGTCCAGCTCGGCTCTTCATGCTTCCATATTGCTCCTGAAGCGATTGATACGCCTTCGCACTCTCTTGCTCTCGGACTTGGGCTTTCTCAAGCTCGTCCTGAACACGAATCAGCTCAGGCGACAGCTCCTTGATTTTCGCTTCAAGTTGAACCAGCCGTTGCTGTTGTGAAGCATATTTATCATTAGCAGCCTCAACCTCAGCCACAGTCTGCTGTAGTTGTTCCTCTGTCGCTTCCTTCTGTTCACGCGCTTCCAGCAGGGAAAGCTCCAACTCATCGGCTGCCAACTGACGTTCTTCTGCAAGCTTCTTCCATGCCTTCTCACTTTCAGCCAGCGTAGCCAGCTCGCTTTGCAGCTTGCGAGAAGATACATGAGCTTGCTCCAGCAGCTTCTGCATCCGGCGCTGCTCTTCCTCCAGCTTAGCCGCCTGCTGCTGCGTAGCCTTGGCTTCATTCACCAACTGATCATATCTGCTTTGCAGTTCTTCACGCGCAAGCGTGTTTGCCTGCTCCCGCTCTGTTGCTGCCTGTTGCTGTGTTTGCAGTTCAGCCTCCAGCTCGGACTGTTGTTGCTCCAATGCTGCAGCTTGCTCTTGAGCCTTCTCCAGACGAGAAGAAAGCTCTGCATTTCCTGCTTGTACTTGTTCTAATTGCTCCTGAAGCTCCTCCATCCGAATCTCCTGCTCCAGTGCAGCTTCTTCAGCACGTTTCTGCGCTTCCTCATGCTGGAGCTTTTCCTCATTTAGAGCCAATTCAGCCTGTTTACGTTCCTGCTCCAGCTGCTCATTCAGCCCGGAGCATTTGATCTGCCATTCGCTTATCTTCTGGCTATGCTCTTGCTGCAAAGTAGATCGCAAATTGTCCAGCTCTATACGTTTTCGCTCCTGATGAGCCTTTTCCGCAGCGGAAAGCTTAGCTTCAGCCTGTTTAGCCGCTTCGGCTATTTCCTTCTTCAACTGCTCTTCTGTCTGCCGGACACGCGCATTTGCAGCCTCTTGCTGCTCTTTCAGCTTACGAGAAGCCTCTTGACGAGATTCTTCCAATTCACGCTTAGCTTGTTTTTGTGCATTTTCAAGTTCAGCCGCTTTTTTCTCCTGCTGTTCAAGCTTTGCCCTTAGTTCGGCAATTTCCTTGGCTGATGTAGATTCGGTCTCCACCAGTTTCTTCTGCGTCGTTTCTTTTTCTTCCCTCAATTGAACAAGGGCTTGGTGCATATCTGTATTTTTCTGCTGTTGTTCCCCTAGAGCCGTCTGGAGTTGGGCCAGATCTCCCCGGAGCTCCGCCCGTTCCGCTGCCAAGCGGTTCATATGGCTCTGAATCTCCTGAATTTGTACAGCTTCTTCAGCCATATGAACCGCAGCCAGCACGGCAATTCGGGGCATATCCAGACGCGAATGTGCTTGAGAAATGCTGTGCATACGTTCATCTACGTAATTAGCAACCTGCTTCATATAATCGCTATTGCTGCCGACAAGTTTATAAGAAGTACCGTAGATCTCTACAGTGACGCGAGTACGATCTGGTGTAGTCACAATTATGCCCTCCTTCAATACTACTGTATGTTGATTCTAAGGTGTATCCGGTACTAGGGTAACCCGCCTTCCGTGAAGCGTTCAACCTTATTAGTCCGGCTTCCCCGCAGCGGGTGAATATCAGAGTAGAGAGCTTCTATGATGATAGGCCAAAAAGCCGTATCGAACCTCTGTCACTAAGATTCGATACGGCTTCCCGCATTTCCTGCTACTTTCTCAATTCCGCTCCAAAAGTTTGTTCTAGAGACGTAACGACAGGAGAATGCGCCGCATTAATCTCTTCATCCGTCAACGTATGCTCCCAATGACGATAGGTCAGGGAAATAGCCACGCTCTTCTTGTCTTCACCAAGCTTGCTGCCTGTAAATACATCAAACACCCGTGCATCCTGCAACAGTTCTCCGCCTGCAGCGTGAATAACACGAAGCAGTTCACCTGCCTCAACGTCTTTATTCACCACGAGGGCAATGTCACGTTCCACGGACGGGAAGCGAGCCAGCTCTCTGAACTGAATATGGGAGTTTGCATGCTCAACGAGCTGTTGCAACGCGATTTCAGCTACATACGTATCGTTCAGCCCATAGGACTGTTGCAGTTCAGGATGAATCTGCCCAACTGTACCGATCCGTTGGGAGTTTCCGTTCACATCCAGCCATACCGAAGCGGAACGTCCTGGGTGGTAGCTTTGCGGCTGGTCAGCCACATAGCGAATGCTGGCACTTAGTCCAAAATAGTCGAACACTGTTTCAAGCGCACCTTTAATATCAAAGAAGTCAACCTTTTCGGCTCCGATGTTCCATTGTTTTTCACGGCGCACTCCAGTCAGCAGCAGACTCAGCACTTGAATTTCCTGCGGCTGGCGGGTTAATGTTTGCTCTTCTGTATAAAATACAGTTCCCATCTCAAAAATCGCCAGATTATCTTGCTTCCGATTCATGTTGTACACCGCTGTATCCAGCATTTGCGGAATGATGCTTGTACGCAATACACTACGGTCTTCGCTCATAGGCATAGCCAAACGTACCGGATGGCTGCCTTCTGTCAGAGCATTAAATAAAGCTGTGCTTTGCGGATGCACAAAAGAGTAACTGATCGTTTCCTGCCAGCCACCATGAGCCAGCAATCTGCGCAAGGAACGACGCAGGGACTGCGATGCCGTCAAAGCTCCTGGAGTTGTCGGTCCCTCAATAGGCGTGGTTGGGATATTGTCATAGCCATACAGACGTGCCACTTCTTCGATTAAGTCCACATCAATGGTAATATCTCCACGACGTGTAGGTACTTCAACTTCCAGCACCCCTTGTTCTGCATCGCCACATCCAAAATGAAGTCTACCAAGAATCGTCTTCACCTCAAGCAGGGACAGTTCGGTTCCCAAATATCGGTTTATTTTATCTAGCGACAGCTTGATAATGTGGTTTTTAGCTTTTGCAGAAGCAGACTCTACGATGCCCTGGTGTACAGTGCCCCCTGCATAACGCTGAATCAGCGCAGCTGCACGATTTACAGCAGGTATAACAGCTCCTGGATCAACTTCTTTTTCAAAACGCAGACTTGCTTCCGAACGCAGTCCCAGTTGGCGGGATGTTTTACGAACGGTACCGCCGTCAAACTTCGCAGATTCCAACGCAATGCTAACCGTCGCATCCGTAACCTCAGAATTGGCTCCACCCATCACGCCTGCCAATGCAATCGGCTTTACACCGTCTGTGATCAACAGCATATGTGGTTCCAGCTTACGCTCCTGATTGTCAAGTGTAATCAAAGTTTCGCCTGTACGAGCAAGTCGCACCTCAATATTTCCATTTTCCAGCTTATCCGCATCAAAAGCATGCAACGGCTGACCATATTCCAGCATAACGTAGTTCGTAATATCTACGATATTGTTTATCGGACGAACACCTGCCGCCATCAGACGGTTTTGAATCCATAACGGTGAAGGGCCCACTTTAACACCTGTGATATAACGCGCTGCATAGTGTGTGCACAGTTCAGGAGTATCCACCTTAACGGACAAGTGATCTGCCGCAGCATCGCTAATTTCCACCAGATCCTTAGCAGGGTCAGCGAGCGAAATGTCACGTCCTAGAATGGCACTTACTTCATATGCAGCTCCATGCATGCTCAGGCAATCCGAGCGGTTGGGTGTCAAATCAAAATCCAGCACCTGATCATCCAGGGCAAGCAGCTTCGTAATTGGCGTACCAATTTCAGCATCCTCTGGCAGCACCAAAATGCCTTCCTGCAATTCTTTTGGCAATAGCTTATCATTCATGCCCAGTTCTTTGGCCGAGCAGATCATGCCCATGGACACAACACCACGCAGCTTGGCCTTTTTAATATGAAAATCTCCTGGTAGCTTGGCACCTACAACTGCAACAGGAACCTTTTGACCTGCATCCACGTTCTTGGCACCACACACAATTTGCAGGTCTTCTCCCTGACCCGCATCGACAATACACACATTCAGCTTATCCGCATCCGGGTGCTTTTCCTTGCTTTTGACATAGCCTACAACGACGCCAGTAATTCCTTGGTTACGATGTTCAACTTCATCAATTTCAATGCCCGAACGGGTGATTTTTTCTGCTAGCTCCTCCGCACTCACTTGATCCAGTGATACATACTCGGACAGCCACTCGAATGATACTTTCATATGGGTTCACTTCCCTTGATATAGTTGTTTATTGACGCGCAAACTGCTTCAAGAACGACAGATCGCTGTTATAAAAATGGCGAATATCGTCAATGCCGTATTTCAAAATGGCTATCCGTTCTACACCCATACCGAATGCAAAGCCACTGTACACCTCGGGATCAAAACCACCCATTTCCAGCACTTTCGGATGCACCATACCACAGCCCAAAATTTCAATCCACACGCGCTCGCCGTTTTTCTTCACAAAAGTCACGTCTACTTCAGCACTTGGCTCGGTGAACGGAAAGAAGCTTGGGCGCAAGCGGATTTCGGTCGATTCCCCGAACATTTCGCGTGCAAATTGCAGCAAGGTTCCTTTCAAATCACTCATACGAATGTCTTTTCCAATCACAAGGCCTTCAATTTGGTGGAATTGGAAGGAATGCGTTGCATCGTCATCATCACGTCGGAATACCGTACCCGGACAAATCACCTTAATAGGCGTTTCACCCTTCATCGCCTCCATCGCGCGAATCTGAACTGGTGACGTATGAGTACGCATCAACAGATCCTCGGTCAGGTAAAATGAATCCTGCATATCACGTGCCGGGTGGTTTTTAGGCAGATTCAATGCTTCGAAGTTATAATAATCGGTCTCTGCCTGCGGTCCCTCAGCCACTCGATATCCCATACCTGTAAAAATATCCTCGATTTGCTCGATCACTTTGTTAAGTGGGTGGAGCCCGCCTTGCGGCATTGCGCGTCCAGGCAACGTAACGTCGATTTTTTCTGCTTGCAGGCGCTCATTCGTTTCTGCTTTCGTGAACTCGTCCTGCTTACGGTTAACGACCTCTTCAATCGCCTCACGCACCTCATTGGCTACCTGGCCAACAACTGGACGCTCTTCCGCACTCAGCTTGCCCATACCGCGCAAAATTTCGGTCAGTGCACCCTTTTTACCCGAATATTTAACTCGTAGATCAGCCAGCTCCTTGGGTGTTTCCACCTTCTCCAATACTTCCAGTGCTTCTTCCTTCAAGGCCAGCAAATGTTCCTTCATTTGGATGGTTTCGCTCATCGCCTGTTCAGTCCCCTTTCTTCATATCCAGCTTTTCAGACAACAAAAAAAGGTCTTTTCTCCCGAAAAGGGACGAAAAGACCGTGGTACCACCCTCGTTAGACAATGAAGTTCAGCTACCCGATGCGTTGCCTTGTGGCAATCAGTACGGGGGTTCATTCATGCTATGCATCATCATCTCGCTCTGCACGTTGTAACGGTCGTGAACCGGTATCCCCTACTTGCACAACCGCCATTTACATGACGCTTGAGGTTCAAGGAACTGCTCCGGAGCGAACTTCAACAGCCCAATATTTGCAGAAACGCTCTCAATCCTACGGCGCTTCCTCCCTGTTCAATCGGACACTGCCTACTCTTCTCCATCAAGACATTTTCTAAATACGAACTATTGTTCATTATTATATGCAAACTACTGCACTTTGGCAAGCAGCGCCTATATTTCATTCCTTCAGATATCGGGATCATTCAACTGATCCAGCTTGGCACGAATGCGCCTGATATCGCTCAAGAGCTCCTCATTTGCTTCACTCGTCCCCGTCATTCCCATCAGTTCGGTAAGACGCAGCTGTAATCGTAGACGTTCCTCCCGCTCTCCCTGATCCTTGGGCTCTCGGATGCTTCTCCGTTCATCTTCTTGTTTTTCGTCGGCCGTCCCCTCGTAGATTTCATATCCGCCCCCCGGCTGCATATCGAGTAATCGAGTTGCCGTACAACGCACCAGCTCCCGGTCATGCGAGACGAGTACCAATGCCCCATCATATCGGCGTAAAGAGTCCTCTACAATTTCACGGGTTTCAATGTCAAAGTAATTCGTCGGTTCATCCAGCACCAGCAGATTGGCTCCACTAAAGTACAGACGCAGAAAAGCTACCCTGCATTTTTCTCCCATACTGAGCGTTCCGATCCTTTTGAATACATCCTCTTTGGCAAATAAAAAACAGCCCAGCACCGTTCTCGCTTCTGTTTGGGTCATGGTTGGGAGTGCAAGCAGACTGTCGAGCAACGTCTGATCCTCTGGAAGCTGCTCCAACTCCTGTGAAAAATACCCGATATTCAACTGTGGGTTGGCTGTGATTTTTCCCGTCTTCGGTTCAAGCTGACCTGTTAATAACCGAAGCAGCGTGGTTTTGCCAATTCCATTGGGTCCTCGAACAGCCAAACGATCCCCACGTGCAACGTTCAGATTTAGATTTTTCACGATGACATGGTCGTCGTAGCTAAAGTCAACCTGCTCAGTACGCAGCAAATATTTAGCCTGAAACCCGCTGTCATTTAATTTCATGTGCAAAGACGGAGCTTCACGTGGTTGCTCTATCCTGTTAGCCTCCAGTCGCTCCAATTCCTTCTCCTTTGCATGATAACGGGAAATATTTTTTTTAGCCTTGGCCTTGTAAAAGCTCTGCGTAATGGCCATTTCAACCTTGGATGCGCTGCGATGCGCCTGATGAAACCATTCCCTGTAATTTCGAATCGTTTCCTCCAGCGCCTGTCTCGCCAGTTCCTGCTTCCGATAGCTCGCCTCCTGCTCTCGCAGTTCCCGCTCCTTCTGCGCTTTATATTCCTTATAACCACCTTTATAGCGCTCAATACCTGTGGATGTAAGCTCAACTATACTCGTAGCCACCTGATCCAAAAAGGCTCTGTCATGCGATACAAACAGCAGTGTTCCAGGATACGAGGACAGCCACTGCTCCAGCCAGAGCATACTTTCGGCATCCAAATGGTTGGTTGGCTCATCCAGTACCAGCAGCTTGGGCTGCCTGACCATCAGGCCAGCCAGTCGTACTCTCGTCTTCTGTCCGCCACTCAGATCACCATAAGCAATGGACCAGGTCTGTGTAGGCATTCCCATTCGGGTGAGCGTCTTTTCCACCTCAGACTCCCAAGCAAAGCCTTGCAGGCGTTCGTATTCATCCATCAGCTCGCCGTAACGCTCCAGTTGCTGCTCCATATCCTTACCAGCATCGGCTAGGTCAGCTTCCAGCTCTCCCAGCGTTTGCTTGAGACGCCAATGCCGAGGGCTGGCCTGCTGTGCGGCCTCCAGTGCGGTTCGAGACCTATCCACTGTATCCTGCTGCTTCAGCCAGCCTCGCTCTTCCATGGGCAAATCATATTCTACTTGACCGGAGGTTGGCGCTTCATCTCCCAGCAATATTCGTAATAACGTTGTTTTACCGGCTCCATTCCTCCCAAACAACGCGAGCCGTTCTCCTTCCGTCACATCCATCGACACATTCTCAAATATAGATGTCCCGTTCCATTCCTTGACTACATTGCGAACTCGCAAAATGGTTTTCATACCACGATCATCCTTTCCCAGCCCGGTTTTTACACCGGAAGCAATAAAAAAAGCCGCAGAAGGCTGCGGCTTGCATACAGGAAAATAGAATGACTGCTATGAATTATTTCAGAACATATGCATATGAAAAATAACACCGCGAACGAAAAAAACAAATCCCGTTTCGGAAATATACGCATACGTCCCTACTTTCATTTCAGACACACTTCTCCCGTTGCAGCTTGCAGCCGCCTGCCAGTAACGTGCAGTTGAGTGGGAAAATCAGTGTGCTTACTTCATCGGACGTATGGTTACCTTCCTTTTTATGGGATACTTACTTGCAGTCAGTATAGCAGATCACAGTATTTTTGCAATACCAGTTTTATTTTCCAAATACCAACGTTGTATTGGACGAACCTGCATACTTAGTTACAAATTCTTTAGTATATTCAGGGGTTTGAACTTGATAACGGTAGTTCTTGCTCGGATTCCATCGGGTCACAGGCGATTTTTGGTTGGTGATGGCTGGAAAACTACCTACATCTTTAAATTCACCATTGGCTTTATCATCCAGAATACCGCCCTTTTCACTACCTTTTCCAAAATAATTATTTTCGGAATAAATTCGTGCATTGGTTGCTATTGTGTAAGCCAACTGAAAATTATTAATATAATTATTTTTCACATGGAAATATCCATATCTCATCAGACCTGGACCGCGTACAAGTAAGTTTTCAAAATAATTATTAGCAATTGTAATATGCGGCATGCCATCATAATTTTTATTGCTGTCATCTGGATAACCCAGAATAAGGCCATATTTATGATTAGCAAATTTGGAGTTGCTAATGGTTACATAATCAGCCGATTGCCCTATGTACAAAAGCTTGTCCAGATCCGAGCCATTTGCATTATAATTATGACCTGCAAAAGTAACATGATCAATCCAATAATTTGTGCCCGCAGTAAGATATAACTGGATATCATCATTACCATTAATGCTGGCGCTGTGCTCAAAAGTTAAATTTTGAAAGATCACATTTCCCGAGTTAGCTGTTGTTTTCAAATGAATATTGATTAGCTTATTTTGCGCATAAGAGCCGATTAGCGATTTGTTGGAACCAATATTGATCACGGTTTTAGAAGAAGCAGAAATATTCTTTTCGATGACCAGAATTTTAGGTGTTGAGTCCCCTAGCTGATTTTTCAATTCGTTTAGATTATTGATATAGATGACCTGACCATTTTTGCCCCCTGTTGTAGCAGGCTTTGAAGCTCCCGTTTCGCTTTTAGCCTGTCCAGCAAAACCAATCATGCCATTCGTCGACGTATTTGGGAAATCAGTCGCAGCGAACGTAGCACTTGCTGAAAAAGTAAAAAACACAAAGGCTAAAGCTAAAAGAAAAGAGATTTTTCTCATCGCAGCTACACCATCCTTTTTTTATATTAAATTCCAATTACGAGACTATACTTTTTTCGCAAAATGGTAAATAGTTCTTTTTATCTGTTTATTTATAGCATATAAGAAAAATATTTAATATTGTATTATTTATCAGCGTGAAAATAGTTCGCAGGAACGCAAAAAGCCGGGATCCCCCATTGGTATCCCGGCTAAAATATATTCTTATTGCAAACAAAATAAAAACCCTTGAGTCACAAGGGTTTCGAAATTTTAAAAATCGTAAGCGGGTGATGGGAATCGAACCCACGCTATCAGCTTGGAAGGCTGAAGTTCTACCATTGAACTACACCCGCATTATATAACATCTTGATTCTTATGTATGACATGCACAAAACTTTGTCAACTAACTGAATCAGGATGGTATTTAGTATAACTTACCTTTTTGTAAAATGCAAGCATACTAGACGCCATCCTGAGCCAGCCAATTCACAGGTTTACGTAAAAACAATTTTTCAAAAACTTCTGCCGGAATGGGACGGCTAAAATAATACCCCTGACCTTCATGACAATCCTGCGCCTGCAAAAATTGAAGCTGCTCCTCATTCTCCACCCCTTCAGCCGTAACCTTCAGCTTCAAATGGTGAGCCATAGAGGCAATGGTAGATACAATGGCCGCATTTTTGCTGTCAACCAGTACCTCATTTACAAAGGACCGGTCAATTTTCAGACGATCAATCGGAAGATTTTTCAAATAATGCAATGAGCTATAACCCGTTCCAAAATCATCAATACTGATTGCAACACCAATAGCTTTTATTTTTTTCAACTGTTCAAAGGCCCGGTCCTTATCAAAAGTCATACTCTCGGTAATCTCCAGCTCTAAATAGCGTGCCTCCAGTCCCGTATCGGACAAAATGCCCCGAATGACATCAACCAGCTTTTTTTGCTGGAATTGGCGCATGGATAAATTGACCGAAATCGGAATCGATGGATACCCCAGCTCCTGCCACTGCTTATTTTGGAGACATGCCTCACGCAACACCCATTCCCCCAAGGGCACGATCAGGCCACTTTCTTCAGCTACTGGAATAAAATCACCCGGCATCACCATCCCGCGATGAGGATGATTCCAACGCACCAGCGCTTCTAAACTCGTTAGCTCGCCACTTTGCAGGTGGACGCGTGGCTGATACACCAATGAAAATTCTTCATTTTCAAGCGCACGCCGCAAATCATTCTCCAACTGGAGTCTTTCATGCGCTCGCATCTGCATCGCACTAGCATACCGCTGAAAATTCACCCCTTGCTCCTTGGCACTATGTACAGCAGTATCCGCCTGTTGAATAAGTTGTTCGCTCTGATTCGCATCCGACGGGTACAAAGCTATGCCAACGCTCACCATCACATGATAAGACTCCCCATTAATATCAAACGGCTGATCGAACAGCTTCACCATATCATCAATACGATTTCTCATGACATCTGAATCTTCGTAGCCCATTAGAAGAAAGGCAAATTCATCTCCACCCATGCTAAAGACCGCTTCACCTTCGCGGCAAAAATGCCCCAAGCGTTCGCCTACCGCATACAGCAAATAATTGCCTGCCGTATGCCCAAGCGAATCATTAATCGCTTTGAAACGATCAATATTTAGCACTAAAAGCGCTACTGTCTCATCAGATTTCAATGAATGGCGCAATATTTTATCCAGGCGCTGGGAAAGACGTCGCCGATTGGGGAGGCCTGTTATATCATCGTTATAAGCAATATGATTAAATTCAGATTCTGCCGCCTGTTTTTCCCGATAAGGAACCAGAACCATAAGCCGGACCAGACCGCTCAACAAATTATAAAACGCAATCACGTTAGTCAAAAGTCCTATAAGATGATTGATATCACTCATTTGCTCAGCAAATAAATAGAACAACTGGCTCACAACACACAGCCCAATCCCACGAACCATAAGCAACATGCCCAATTCCGCGGGGCGAACTTTCCGATATTTTCGTACTCCAAAAATAAATGTGAGTACCAGCAGTAACATGACAACCAGATTCAACGTCCAGCCCAGGTTACCTAATTCGTACCGTATACGTAGATCCGGTAAGCCTGCATCATATGCCTTTATAACTCCTAGAATCAGCAACGTGCAGCCTATCCCTGCCCACAAAGCCACTGTCTTGTATTCTGACTTCGTCTTTCTAAATGGAAGGGAACAAACGAATAAGAGCATGACCGAGGTAAAGGCACGATTTACAAACAGCAGCCACAACGAAATGCCCGGAGACAAAGCAAAGTCCGTCAGGCTTACGAAACTAAACGAAACGATATGAACAAGATAAAGCAGACCAGCCACCAAAAACGTTGGGGCAATAAGAAGTCTCTGCCAGGTTAACTGTTCCAGCAATACGGACCAGGATTGATAAAAAATAGAAAAACAAATCGCCGCACAGGCAAATCCTATAATCGGATATACCAAGAAAAATACATTATAGGAGTATATTTTATTCAAAGTTACGTGAAATAATTGCACTAAGACAAATAAAACTATGGCGGCAATTCCAATGCCTATCGTTTTTTTTACTTCCAGCCGTATATTCATTCAGCCTCTTCAGCCCCCTGCATATCGGAGATTCCGATCATCTAAGACGTTTGACAGCTTTGGAAGCCGTTGTTTAAGTCTATAGTATCAAAAAAAATGTTGTATTCTGGTATATAATAGCATTTAATCTGTGAAAGGTGAATCATTTTTTTGTTCTATATTCATGAATTTATTTTCGCATTTATGCAAATGCACATGCTTACAGTACCAAAAAAGCGCATCATCTTTTCAGATCATGCGCTTCAGATGACATTTTTCAAATAGGTGATACCTATACCCCAACGCTGCACACCACAACAGAAATAGTATGTACAGGACCCCTCTGCGAAAATCTCATCATATTAGACTACAGGAAGTGTGATTTTAAATTGTGTACCGCTTCCATGTTTACTGTCTACATGAATGAAGCCTCCGTGATTTTTGATAATACGATAGCTCACAGCCAATCCCAAGCCGGTTCCACTTTCTTTTGTTGTAAAAAAAGGATCGAATAAACGCGCCAATGTATTGTGATCCATACCTAAGCCGTTATCCTCAATGCAAATGTGCACATAAGAGCCCTCAAGCACGGTATGGATATCAATGCATCCCTCTCGTTCCCCGCTGATGCTTTCAATGGCATCCATCGCATTTTTAATCATATTGAGGATAACCTGCTTAATCTGCTTCACGTCAATGGAAACCTTCATGAGCTCATCATTTTCATCCAGTGCGATCTGGCAGCCCTTCATCAACGCCTCGCTTTCTGTCAGCATCACTACTTCTTTCAACAGTCCCATCACAGATACAGCCGTTTTTTGTGGAGCAGAAGGCTTGGACGAATTTAAAAACTCATAAATAATGTCGTTCGCACGATCAATCTCGGTTAAAATAATACGGGCATACTCATCCCTACCCAACTCCACCAAGTGCGGCCGAAGCAATTGAATAAAACCCCGGATTGCAGTAAGCGGGTTACGGATTTCATGGGCGATAGAGGCCGAAATACGTCCCAGCATCGCCAGCTTGTCGTTTTGATACGCCGTTTGCTCAATCTGCTTATAATCCGACACATCCTTTACACTAAACAAAAAATCGCCATCCATCTGATCACCGTAGGTCACTGTTATCAACCAATGCCGACCATACTCATCAATCAACTCATGATAGCGCTTTCTATGAAAGATAGTTTCTTTATAAATCCGCATAATTTTCTTCTTCTTAAACCGACTTAACTCAGGATGATGCAAAATTTGCATCAGGTTGCGACCTGCGAGCGAACTACGTGGTAGCTCCAGTAATCTCGCCATTTGCACGTTAATAAAGGTCAGTACCCCGTCACTGTCAAACAGCATGATACCACTATCCAGGTTCTCCAGTACATTTTCATACTTATTATTGGCGATCTGTGTGGAAGGGCAAGCTCCCACGGTATCAAGCAAGGCTTCTTGGAATTCACTGATCATGCCAGGCTTCCCCCTTGTATCGGAATGATAAACTGGCCGTATCGGACGTGTAATATTCTTGAAGAATAGAAAGGTATCTATCGATTACCCTTCAAATGGTGTAGAAAACAGTTTCAATCAACTCCGACCATTTTTTTCGATTCGAGTCTTATTTTATGATAGACAAGATTAAGGATCACAGTCAATCGGAAAAAGTGTCGAATCCACATTTTTATCTTATTTTCTTTCGTCATAATATCTGCGCAACATTACCAAAATAAAAAAATAAGTTAAAAATAAGCGCCCTACACACCAAAGAAGCTCTCCAGATTTGAGAGCTTCTTTGGTGTGTAGGATGTCAACTGCCGCTCTTATTATGTTGAAGCCGGGATCGTCTTTGACTCATAACAGCCAGTCTTCTCTTAAGCTCTCCCTGCCATTTCTCATCGTTCATTTGTTTGGCTACCGTCAATAAATCCAGCGACATGTCAATTTGGCGCTTCACAATTTCAACTGCATCTTCACTCTCACGATTTACACAATTTTCAAATATCGTATCATCGTCTTCCATGACATAATCCTGAAAATCAATCTCGGATGCCCCATCTCCATGTGCATACTCAGCCAAAATTTCATACTCATTTTCGACTTTATAATGAACTTCAATGCGACGACATACCGGGCAAAACAGCAAAGGAACATTATGGACTTGGGTGCGGTAATGCTTCAGCGTTCCCTTGGTTCCTACCATGCTTGCTCCACAGCAATAACTCATCCGGGCTCAGCCTCCTCTGAACAAAACCTGTTCTGCCTTGTTTATCTTCTACAATACCTTATTCGCTTTCATCAGGCAAAATTCCTCCAGAACACAACAACATTTCCATAATTATTTGTTACTTCACTCTGTATTACATGAATCAGACAGGCTATTCCTATATCTTCGGCTGCATAGTGCAGGCAAGCAAGCCCCCAACAACGGTAAAGTAACCGCTTGTTGGGGGCTTGCTTGTTTAAGTTCAACTTGTAAAGCTAATATTACAGATTTTTATCGCCTGGTTTCCAGTTCATTGGGCACAAGCCACCGGATTGCAAAGCTTGCAGTACACGCAATGTTTCTTCTACACTGCGGCCTACATCGTTGTGGTTAACCACTTGATATTTCAGTTCGCCTTCTGGATCAATGATGAACAAGCCGCGCAATGCAACGCCTTCTTCTTCGATCAGAACGCCATAGTCGCTTGCTGTTTTTTTCGTGATGTCGGAAGCCAATGGGAAGTTCAGTTTGCCCAGACCGTTGTTTTCTTTAGCTGTGTTGATCCATGCTTTGTGGCTGTGCACGGAGTCTACACTGATACCCAAAATTTCAGTATCAAGCTCTTTGAATTGGTCAGCAGCATCGCTCAATGCTGTAATTTCTGTTGGGCATACAAAAGTGAAATCCAGTGGATAGAAGAAAAATACGAGCCACTTGCCACGGTAATCGGAAAGTTTCACCGAGCCAAATTCTTGACCGTCTCCAGATACTGTTTCCAATGCAAAATCAGGTGCGGGTCTTCCTACCAATCTTTCTGCCATAATGTGAAATCCTCCTTTAAAATATGTAAGAAAAACACCAATTGTGCTTTCCTCAATCATCTGTATTGTAATAAACAACCTACTTGATAAATGTTATCATTCGCTGAAATCAAAGTCAATATTATAACCATTACTTTTTTATAATTATTTTAAACTAGCTTAAAAATTCACGATTTATTCACATTTAGAGTTTTCTGATACACAAATAGCTCCTGATTGCCCAGGAGCTACGATGCTAATTATTTGCTGTAAAGTTATACTGTATAACCGCCCTATATAATAGGAAGCTTTTTTTCAGAACGGGTGCGTTTTCGGAGCCTTTAGCGAATAGCTGCTGCAATTAAATCGCCCATTTGGGTAGTCGAGATCGCTTGTGATTTATCCACCGCGATATCTGCCGTACGGTGTCCTGCATCCAGTACCTCAGCTACCGCCTTCTCAATAGCGTCAGCTGCTTTCTCGTACCCGAAGGTGAGGCGGAACATCAAAGCAACGGACAAAATTGTTGCAATAGGATTCGCCAGTCCTTGACCTGCAATATCAGGCGCCGAGCCGTGCACCGGCTCGTACAGACCGAAGCTGCCTTCTCCCAGTGATGCAGATGAGAGCATACCGATGGACCCGGTCAGCATAGCTGCTTCATCACTAAGAATGTCACCAAACATATTTTCCGTTACGATGACGTCAAAACTAGATGGACGACGCAACAATTGCATGGCACAGTTATCAACCAATACATGCTCAAGCTCGACATCTGGGTAATCTACAGCGACCCGGTTAACGACTTCACGCCACAAACGAGAAGTTTCCAGTACATTAGCCTTATCCACCGATGCGAGTTTTTTGCGACGTTTTTGTGCAATTTCGAAGGATTGACGAACAATACGCTCTACTTCTGTTACATTATATGCGCAAGTATCGACCGCTTCTTCACCCTGAGCACTCTCTCGTCTGTACTTCTCACCGAAATAAATCCCGCCCGTCAGTTCGCGCACCACGATTAAGTCCGTTCCTTCCAGTACCTCTGGTTTCAAAGTAGATGCGTCCTTAAGACAATCGAAAACGACAGCAGGACGAAGATTTGAAAACAGACCAAGCTCTTTGCGAATACCGAGCAATCCGGTTTCAGGACGAAGCTCCTTAGGATTGTTGTCCCATTGTGGTCCTCCTACAGCTCCCAACAGCACGGCATCTGCAGATTGACATACGGCCAGTGTTTCTTCCGGCAATGGAGTCCCCTTCTTATCAATGGCAATCCCGCCGAACAGCGCATGCTCTGTTTCAAATGAGTGGCCAAACACTTCTTCCGTACGTTTCAAAATTTTCTCTGCCTCTGCGACCACTTCAGGTCCGATTCCGTCTCCCGCTATTACTGCAATCTTTTTAACGTCTGCCATCACGTACACTCCTCTTGTTATACAGCCATACAGCCGTATTTCTCATACCTTCTTTGTAACATAAATAGCAGGGCTTTGACCAAGATATAGAATCTATCAATTCAATAGGCTCAGCCTATAAGCTGATTTTTCCATCAGAGAACAAGAAAACAGGACCGGTAACACCCGATCCTGTCTATATTCATTTCATAGGCATGTATAAACTTAGGATTTATAATCTACGCGATTGCTGTAATTTTTACGCTTGTCGATCAAACCATTCAGTGCATCCACATAAGCTCGTGCACTTGCTTCCAAAATATCAGTGCTTACCCCGCGTCCCTGTACAGATATTCCGTTTTGAGTCAGCACCACATGTACTTCACCTAGAGCGTCCTTGCCATGGGTAACAGATTTGATGGAGTAATCAGAAAGTACAACACTCTCGCTGCTGGCTTGGTCAATCGCATTATAGATCGCATCGACTGAACCATTTCCTTCAGCTTCTGTCTCGATTACCTGACCTTCATCGTTAACCAGGCGCACTTGTGCGGAAGGCGTAGCCTTGTTCCCGTAAGTTACGAAAATGGTTTCCAGCTTGAAGACTTCAGGTGCATCGGCCAATTTTTCTTCCAGCAATGCCAAGATATCATCATCCGATACTTCCTTCTTCTTATCAGCCAAATCCTTAAACTGACCAAAAGCGCGATTCAGTTCTTCTTCGTTCAATTCGTAGCCCAATTCGACCAAACGCTCTCGGAAAGCATGACGCCCTGAATGCTTGCCCAGTACTAGCTTGCTCTCTTTCAGACCGATACTTTCCGGTGTCATAATTTCATAGGTCGTCTTTTCCTTCAGCATGCCGTCTTGGTGAATACCTGATTCGTGCGCAAAAGCGTTAGCACCCACGATCGCCTTGTTGCCCGGCACTACCATCCCCGTCAAACGGCTAACCAAACGGCTCGTACGTGCAATTTCAGACAGTTGCAGAGACGTTTTGGCCTGGAAAAATTCCTGTCTCGTCTCCAGTGCCATGGCGATTTCCTCAATGGCCGTGTTTCCAGCACGTTCACCAATACCGTTAATCGTTCCCTCAATCTGATCTGCACCGTTCAGGATGGCAGCAAGCGTATTAGCAGTAGCCATTCCCAAGTCATTGTGGCAATGTGCACTCAATTGAATCTTCTCCACATCAACCACATTTTGCTTGATATGTTTGAATATATTTCCGTATTCGTATGGTGTTAGGTAACCTACCGTATCTGGAATATTGACGACAGAAGCCCCTTCCTGTACAGCCATGGTGACCATTTCAACCACAAAATCAAGCTCCGTTCGCCCTGCATCCTCCAATGAAAACTCCACTTTTGGCAAATACTTCAATCCATAACGAATGGCTGCACGGGCCGTTTCCAGTACCTGTGCCTTCTCCATCCGCAGCTTATGCTGACGATGAATTGGAGAGGTTGCCAAAAAGATATGGATACACGGGTCCTGTGCTCCCTTAAGTGCCTCGCGAACCGCATCAATATCCTGTTCCCTTGCACGCGAAAGGCCAATAACAGTCGAATTTTTTACAGCTTTTGCTACTGCATTAACAGCCGCGAGATCACCCGGAGAAGCAGCTGGGAACCCAGCCTCCATACGATCGATTCCCAGCTTCTCCAACTGATGAGCGATCTCTACTTTCTCACGAGTATTCAAGTTCACGCCAGGTGACTGTTCTCCGTCTCTCAACGTTGTGTCAAATATATATATTTTGCGCAACCTAACGCACCTCCTCAGGATTTGGACCCTTAAATTACAATGCGGCTCACGCAATAAGCAGGGCCGCATTGTAATTAATATTTATAAATAATTCATGTTGTCGAGCTTATAGTACAAAAGGTTATTACTTTTTGATCCAATGCATCATTTCACGCAATTGTCCGCCCACTACTTCAATCGGATGGTTAGCTTCATTACGACGAGTAGCCGTCAGGAATGCACGTCCAGATTGATTTTCAAGGATGAAGTCACGAGCAAATTTACCTTGTTGAATGTCAGTCAATACATCCTTCATAGCTTTCTTCGTATCTTCTGTTACCACACGTGGTCCAGTTACATAATCGCCATATTCTGCTGTATTACTGATGGAATCACGCATTGTTGCCAATCCACCTTCATACATCAGGTCAACGATCAGCTTAAGCTCATGCAAGCATTCGAAGTATGCCATCTCAGGAGCATAACCTGCCTCAGTCAATGTTTCAAAGCCCGCTTTTACGAGTGCGCTCACACCGCCACACAATACCGCCTGCTCACCGAACAGGTCCGTCTCCGTTTCTTCACGGAAGGAGGTTTCAATTACGCCCGCACGTGTACAGCCAATGCCTTTTGCGTATGCAAGACCGATCTCCTTGGCTTGACCTGTTGCGTCCTGCTCAATTGCGATCAACCCCGGTACACCAAACCCTTCTACATAGGTACGACGTACCATATGTCCTGGGGATTTTGGAGCAACCAGCAATACATCGCTATCTTTAGGAGCTACGATTTGTCCAAAATGAACATTGAAACCATGGGAGAACAAAAGTGCTGCGCCTTTTTTCAGGTTAGGTTCGATTTCATTTTTGTAGACAGAAGCTTGAGTTTCATCAGGCAACAAAATTTGAACCACATCTGCACGGCTTGTTGCATCAGCTACGTTCAGAACTTCAAAACCGTCGTTTCTTGCGACATCAGCTGATTTGCCTTCACGCAAACCAATAACAACATTTACACCACTGTCACGCAAGTTTTGTGCTTGAGCATGTCCTTGGCTACCGTAACCGATAACGGCCACTGTTTTTCCTTTCAATACGCTAAGTTCTGCATCTTTTTCGTAGTACGTTGTAACTGCCATGGTTAATTTCCTCCTTTTAATTGGACCCTTCATAATGAGCGGGTAGTCCAAGAGACTTCGCCTCTGAATGGCATTTAAAAATCTCTTCGAGCACCCGCTCTTATGCGGGCGGTTCTTTAATGATGTAATGCGCTATAAGCGGTAAATCGTTAAAGCTTCATATTATGCATTGCCACGTATCATAGCTGTAACCCCGGTTCGGGTCAACTCGCGAATACCATAAGGCTTCAGCAATTCGATCATTGCATCAATTTTTTCGGTATCGCCAATGACCTGAACGATTAAGCTCGTCGTTCCAACATCAATTACAGCTGCTCTGAACGTTTCTACCACGCCCATAATTTCTGGTCGCTGGGGCGGTTCAGCCTTTACCTTAATCATTGCCAATTCCCGAGCAACCATCGGCTTGGAACTGAGATCGATGACCTTGATCACATCAACCAGCTTGTAAAGCTGCTTTTCAATCTGCTCCAGGTTGTTCTCATCTCCTACAGTCACTATGACCATACGGGATAATCCAGCTTCTTCCGATTGACCGACGGTGATGCTCTCAATGTTAAAGCCACGGCGGCCAAACAGTCCAGATACACGTTGCAAAACGCCGGGATGATCATTTACCAGTACAGCAATGGTATTTTTCGTCGTCATTTTACTCGTCCCCCATCAGCATTTGATCAATGGTCGAACCTTGCGTCACCATCGGATATACATTTTCTTCCTTGCTGACTACAAACTCGACAACGACCGGTCCGGGTGTATCAAGCGCCTCCTGCCAAGCCCGACGTGCTTCTTCCTTATTCGTAGCACGCAGTCCTTTGACACCGTATGCTTCGGCCAGTTTCACAAAATCCGGGCTTCCAGCCAGATCAATGTGACTGTACCGATTGTTATAGATCAATTCTTGCCATTGGCGAACCATTCCAAGTACCTGGTTGTTAATGATTACGATTTTGACCGGAATGTTATTGATTGCACAGATGGCTAATTCCTGCGAGCACATCTGCATACCGCCGTCTCCGTTAATCGATATTACCAATCTGTCGGGATTGGCCATCTGAGCGCCGATGGCAGAAGGGAAACCAAATCCCATCGTACCCAGTCCACCCGAGGTAACCCATGAGCGTGGCTGATTGAATTTGTAATACTGTGCTGCCCACATTTGATGTTGTCCTACGTCCGTCGTAACGATTGCTCCGCCCTTGGTCGTTTTATCCAACAATTCGATAACCCATTGTGGCTTAAGCACCGTTTCAGAATCCTTATAAGAATAAGGCTTCTCTGCCTTCCATTGCTGAATTTGCGCTCTCCATGCATCTGCCAGGTCTGCGCGTTTCGCATCCTGATTCAGTAATTCCAAAACTGCCTTCACGTCGCCTACGATTGGAATATCCGCGGCAACATTTTTTCCAATCTCCGCAGGGTCGATATCAATGTGTACGATCTTTGCTTGAGGAGCAAATCCATCCAACTTGCCAGTCACCCGATCATCAAAGCGGGCACCGATACAGATCAGTAAATCTGACTGCTGAATCGCCTGGTTGGAAGTGTATGTTCCGTGCATTCCCGGCATCCCTGTCCAGAGCTCATGTCCACTTGGGAATCCTCCCAATCCAAGCAATGTTGTCGCAATTGGAATTTCCGTTTTACGAACAAACTCGTAAAGTGCTTCATGTCCGCCGGAGTATACAACTCCACCACCTGCCAGAATGAATGGACGTTCTGCTTCGGCAACAGCTTGCGTCAGCTTGTCTAGTTGAATTTTGTTGGGCAACACTTTCGGGTTGTAACCCCGCATGGTCACAGGTTCCGTCTGTGGAACAAACAACGTCTGGGCTGCGGAGACATCCTTCGGAATATCAATCAGTACTGGTCCTTTTCTGCCTGTGTTGGCAATATGAAATGCCTCATGGATGATTCGCGGCAGATCCTCTACATCTCTCACCAGATAGCTGTGCTTCGTAATCGGCATTGTAATTCCCGTGATATCAGCTTCCTGGAAAGCATCTGTACCGATCAGGGAAGATACAACGTTGCCCGTGATGACCACCAACGGCACCGAATCCATATAAGCCGTCGCAATGCCAGTTACCAAGTTTGTTGCTCCAGGTCCGGAAGTCGCGATACAGACACCAACTTTACCGCTTGCCCGTGCATAACCATCTGCCGCATGAATAGCTCCTTGCTCGTGACGAGTGAGGACATGCTTGAAATCCTTGAAGCCGTACATGGCATCATAGATATAAAGCACCGCACCACCAGGATATCCGAAGACACAATCCACTCCCTCCAGCAAAAGGCTACGGAGTAAAATTTCCGAACCTGTAATCACTTCAGGTTTCATCCACTTTTCACGTAATTCATCGGTTGACCTAACTTCAGGAATTTGTGCACTCATTGGTCATCCTCCTTTACAAAATTTACATACAGCTGACATTTGTGAAAACAAAAAAACCTTTCATCCCTAGAACAGACTTGCTGTTACTGAGGGACGAAAGGCTGTAGCTTCCGTGGTACCACCCGTGTTTGCCCGATATTTTGCAATATCGAACCTTAGTAGGTACAGAAATCACAAAGGATCTCCATATCTGACGTCTGTAACGTAGACCGTACGATTTTCCCTAATAGGCGATTCAGCGCACCGTTAATATCATTGGGCCCAAATACTTTTCAGGAAAACAGCTCCAAGGTGAGCTCGTTAAAAAGGGATTTTGGTGAAGCTTGCAGCTAATGCCTCACTCTCTGAACAAAAGAGCCCTAATCACTTCGTCCTCTTCATTGCCGTTGTGTTCATGTCATTCTTTCAAATGTTTAGACACATTATATGTCCCCCATCTGGGATAGTCAATACCCATATTTCATAAAAATTTATGTTTCTCTTCTTAAGCACCTTTGAGTCGCACGCTTGTAAGAGGTGCCCGCATATGATAAAAAAGACCGCACAGTGAGACTTTGTACTCCTCCGAAGCCATGACATATCTTGTTAAAAGGGTAAAAAAGGAGGCCCGTTTATGATTCGCAAACGATGCGCCCAAGATGACAAAATGATCTTTCGTCTAATCGAGCAAGAGCTTGTCCCCCTATCGCATTTAAGTGCCCAGGAAATGGATCAAATACGCAAAGAATTACCCCGGCGCTTAAACCGGGGCATCACTTTTGTAGCTTGCAGACCGGATAATGCACAGGTTGTTGGCTTCATTCATGTTATGCTGCATGGAGAACTATTATACATTGATTTGATCGCAATCTCTTCGGCTCAGCAAGGTAAAAGATACGGAAAAAAGTTGCTGGAGTATGCCGAGCAATATGGCCGATTGCGACGTTGCAAGCGGGCTAAAGTGATGGTGGACGAAGACAATGTGCGAGGGATCCATTTTTATCTACGTCATCAATATCATATGCTACGATACGTGGCTCTAAGCCGATGTCACGAACTCGAAAAGTCACTGTGAAAAATATGGTTTTCGGGCTCAGGATTTTGTAAAACTAAAAAAAGTTAGGGTAAAAAGGATTGCCTACCCCGGGGTAGCCCCCGTCTGTGTACGGTCCATATTGCGGACCATATCCTGGACCTCCATAACCTGGTCCTCCATAACCTGGACCGTAGCCACCGTAGGCACCCACGTATGGAGCTGTGCCAATGGCCAGCAAATCAAAAAGCACCAGAGGAATAATCGCTTTCGTGTTTACTTTTTTCTTACGGTTTGGTTGGAGAATCAGTCTGTTACCCGAAATGCGAATCAGCTTGCCACTGACCCGAGAGCCATCCTTACGTGTAGCGAAGATGACTTTGCCGACAAGCTTCTCCACCTGCTTTCTGGTTACTGCCTGTTTCATCGTATTTCCTCCTTCTTTCTCAACGGATGGACAGATTGAACGGCTCCTTGATAGCTCACCACCACCACAAAATAGACTGGAGCTGACAGGGGCCGAGCGTCCGTCCAATCTGCATAGCACAGTCTATTCCATTCAAGCCATAAGCGTATGTTTAAATGCCTGCACAATGTAAAAAAAATCTGGTACCTGCACATGCAGATACCAGATTTTCATATACACCAATATGTGTATTTAAAAACATTAGTTGTCTATGAGTCATTAACGCTTGCTTGGATCATACAGTTGACCCAAAGCGGCCGGAGCACGTGAACGTCCAACTGCCGCTACCAGCACAATAATTGTCAGGAGATACGGCAACATAAAAATAATTTCCTGGGGAATACTTTGCGACCATGCAAACAACTGCACATAGTTGCGAATGGCTTGTGAAAAACCGAAAAACACTGCCGCTCCAAAAGCACCGAGCGGATTCCATTTACCGAAAATCATAGCCGCAATAGCAATATAGCCCTGCCCTGAAACGGTATTATGTGAGAACATATTGGTTGTAGTCAAAGTGATCGTAGCTCCACCAATCCCAGCCAACGCACCACTAATCATAACACCGATGTAACGAAGGCGATTGACTTTGATCCCCACTGTATCGGCTGCACCCGGATGCTCCCCTACTGAACGCAAACGCAAGCCAAACGGAGTTTTATACAAAGTAAAGTAGCCGATAATAACTAATAGAATAGCTAGATATGTCGTTGGATAGGCTTGGAAGAATGCTTTTCCTGCAATCGGAATATCCACAAGATAAGGAATGGATATCTCGTTAAAACCTTGAATTCGACCGGTGTCCCCATCACCCTCAAATAACAGCTTAACCATGTACAGTGTACTACCTGCTGCCAGAAAGTTAATGACAATCCCGCTGATTACCTGATCAGCCTTGAACGTAATAGAGGCTACAGCATGAATTAGCGAAACCAGAATACCGAACACCGCAGCTGACAGCACACCTACCCAAGCCGCAGAGGTGCCACCTAATCCTGCTTGCTCAGCATAAAATCCGCCCACACCTGCCGCAAACGCGCCAAACACCATAAGACCTTCCAGTCCAAGATTCGTTACACCGGATTTTTCCGAAAAAACTCCGCCAAGAGACGCAAAAATAATCGCCGTCGCAAAAACGAGCGTTGTATGGATTAATTCACCAAGTGTTAACCAACTCATTTTACAACACCTTCTCTTTCTTCCGCTTGGAGTAGAGCGGCTTCACAACCCAACGCACAATACCTTGGGCCGCAATGAAGAAAATAATCGAGCCAATAACTACCCGGATAATTTCTGGCGGTACATCCGCGCTAAAGCTCATCCCCGCAGAACCATACGTGAGCGTTCCGAACAAAACAGAACCGAGCAACACACCGAACGGATTATTCATCCCGATCAAAGACACAGCGATACCGTCAAAGCCGGTTCCTGGTGATCCTGCCATGACAGATTGATAATGGAAAACCCCCAGCACCTCAAAGGCACCAGCCAATCCGGCAAAAACACCACTAATAAACATCGCTTTTATGATATTACGATTTACATTCATACCTGCATAGCGGGATGCATCCTGATTAAATCCGACAGCGCGAAGCTCATAGCCCTGCTTTGTTTTCCACATGAAAATATAGAAAAACACTGCCGCCAGCACAGCAATAACTGTGCCCCAATGAACTCGAGCATTCCCCATCATCTGGGACAACCAGTCAATGGAAATAGAAGCGGAAGGTTGGATATCCACAGAGCGATTTTCACCTTCCATAAGTGCGAACTGATTAATTACCAAATTAGCCAAATACAGACCGATCCAGTTCATCATAATACATGTAATAACTTCGTTCACGCCTCGCTTGGCCTTCAAATAGCCAGCAATCGCAGCCCACAAGCCTCCGAAAACAGCTCCTGCGATCACAGCCAGCGGTGCATGAAGGATAGCAGGCAGCCCATGAAGTTTGATACCTACAATCGAAGCAGCTGTCATACCGACCAAAAACTGACCTTCGCCACCGATGTTAAACAACCCGGCACGGGCCGCAAAAGCAAATGCCAAGCCTGTTAAAATCAACGGTGTCATCTCACGGATCGCTTCGCCAAAATTGTAGGAATCTCCGTACACACGGCTAAACAAAGCGGAATAAGCCACAATAGGATCATACCCGCCAATCAACATCACGATAGCACCCAGAATGAGGCCTAGAATAATAGAGACCAGAGCCAGAACAAAGGAGTCTTTTGTGAATATTTTCAATAGGTTAGCCATTCTCTACTCCTTTCTTCACTGCACTTCCTGCCATCATTAGCCCCAGTTCCTGGTCATTCGTTTCTTCAGGCAGCACTTCCCCGACAATCTTACCCTCATAAATAACAGCAATTCGATCGGATACATTCATAATCTCGTCCAGCTCAAAAGAAATGAGCAGTACCGCTTTACCTTGATCCCGCTGAGCAATCAATTGTTTCTGGACAAATTCAATAGCTCCGACATCCAGCCCGCGTGTAGGCTGCGCCGCAATGAGAAGGTCTGGGTTTTTATCAATTTCACGCGCTATGATTGCCTTTTGCTGATTTCCACCAGATAGCGATCTTGCCTTGGTATGAATATCTGGTGTTCTAACATCAAACTTCTCAATAAGACTTTTTGCCTGTTTTTCTATAGCGTCCTTGTTCAAGAAGCCGTTTTTACTGTAAGGCGCCTGATAATACGTCTCCAGCACCATATTTTCACTCATGGAAAAATCGAGCACCAACCCATGCTTATGGCGATCCTCCGGTATATGTGAAACGCCTGCCTCTGAAATTTTGCGCGGTGGCTGATTTGCCAGTTCTGTTCCGAGCAAACGGATACTTCCGCTATCCACCTTGCGCAAGCCTGTCAAAGCTTCTATTAGCTCACTCTGTCCATTGCCGTCTACTCCGGCAATCCCCAAAATCTCGCCGGCCTTAACCTGCAGGTTCAATTCATTCAGAACATGAATGCCATCCTTGTTTTTAGAAATTACTTTGTTCATTTCCAGTACAGTTTGTCCTGGTTGAGCAAGCTTCTTATCCACTTTAAAGGACACACGACGGCCCACCATTTTCTCAGCCAACTCATTTGGTGTTGTTTCAGATGTTTTGACCGTGTCAATAACTTTACCTCGGCGAATAATCGTAACCGTATCTGCAATTTGCATAATTTCTTTGAGTTTATGAGTGATAAGAATAATTGATTTGCCTTCAGCTACTAAGCGCTTCATAATGTCCAGCAACTCAGAGATTTCCTGTGGTGTCAGCACCGCTGTTGGCTCATCAAAAATTAGAATATCTGCACCGCGATAAAGCGTTTTGATAATTTCCACACGCTGTTGCATACCAACAGATATATCCTCAATTTTGGCATTCGGATTTACCTGAAGTCCGTATTGTTCAGACAACCGCTGTACTTCTGCGGCAGCCTTTTTATAATTGATTTTCAGACCTTTACGTGGCTCCGACCCAAGGACAATATTTTCGGTTACGGTAAACGGCTGTACGAGCTTAAAATGCTGATGCACCATGCCGATCCCCAGATCAATTGCCTTATTTGGACTATCAATCTGTACGGGGTTCCCTCCCATTTCAATGGTCCCTTCATCCGGCTGATACAGTCCGAAAAGAATATTCATAAGCGTAGATTTGCCCGCGCCATTCTCACCCAAAAGGGCGTGAATTTCTCCTTTATGCAGCTTGATGCTGATGGAGTCGTTGGCAACGATGCCGGGGAATCGTTTTGTAATTTGCTTTAACTCAACGACGGGGGTCGCTGCATCCATGAGATCACCCTTATACACTTTATAGTATGTGCTCCAATGAGCTGATTTTGACCGTTATAATCTTATAACTCCAGACGTAAGAACAAGGCTAGTCTTATGAACCAGCCTTGTTGCCACCTTTATGTTCTTCACCTAACTTATTTCGAAGGAACTGTAATTTCGCCTTTAATGATTTTTTGCTTGTATTGTTCTACAAGATCAAGCACGTCTTTAGGAACGTTTTTCGTAGATGTATCTGCCAAACCAATTCCGTTATCCTTCAGAGCCAGTGTTTCGACACCGCCCTTAAACTTACCGTCAATTACTTCTTGGGATACGCGTTTTACTGCTTCATCTACGCGTTTTACCATCGACGTTAATGTTACTTCATCACCAAACTCAAGGGATTGGTCTTTATCTACGCCGATAACCCATACTTGCTGACCTTGCTGCTTACGTGCAAGTGCTTCGTTAAATACGCCTGTTCCTGATCCGCCAGCTGCATGGAAAATAATATCTGCACCATCGTTGTAGATCGTTGCTGCTGCAGCTTTACCTAAATCCGGCTTATCAAACGCACCCGTATAGTTCACAATCAGTTGTGCTTTTGGATTTACAGCCTTAATCCCTGCTTCAAACCCTTTTTCAAAACGTTTGATCAACGGGCTGTCTTGTCCACCCACAAAACCAATTTTGTTTGTTTTAGTAAGCTTACCAGCTACAACCCCTACCAGGAAGGAACCTTCATTTTCAGCAAATACAACCGATTTGACATTAGGCGCATCCACAACACTGTCAATGATCGCCAAATTTTTGTTCGGATTGTCTTTTGCTACTTGTCCAATCGCATTCGCCAGATTAAAACCGATACCCCAAGTCAGGTTAAAATCACCTTTAACGAATTGGTTCAGGTTAGGAATATAATCTTGGTCGGATTTACTTTGCAGGTATTTAACTTTAACGCCTGATTCTTTCTCAATAGCTTGAAGTGCCTCCCAAGCAGATTGGTTAAACGATTTGTCGTTTACTCCGCCCACATCTGTAACCATGCCAAGTTGGACATTTGATGTTTTGGCAGAACCGCCTGCTTCTCCACCATTTGCGTTGGAAGCACCTTGATTTTTGTTACCGCAGCCTGCGAGAATGACCGAGATCGCCAGCAGCATAACCAAAGACATACTAAACAATTTCTTCATGCTGATACTGTTCCCCCTTAGTGTTAGATCCCTGGACTGTCTCTTTTCTTTAGAAAATGTATTTCATTTTCATGTCATTTACTGACGAGACAGATCGTACAGAAGACTTACTTTAGAGATTATACAATTATGATCGGCTAAAATCTAGACAATTAATAACCTTGGGTCAATTTTTTTTAGAATTCTAAAAATGTAAGCGTTACAAAGTTAAAAAAACCATACATTCTATCATCATACGTCATATTTATTCGTATTTTGAAGAAAATGAAGTCTTTTTTAATGTTAAGTATGTACAAAAAAAGGCGTCCCTACACAGCGTACTGCTCGGGACACCTTTGTTACCACTTCCGTGGTTTTCACGCCTTAATTAAGCGTTGATTTTACCTTTAGCAACAGTTGCCAAAGAGTTGAATGCATTAATATCATTGACTGCAAGATCAGCCAAGATTTTACGGTTAATGTCTACACCAGCCAATTTCAGACCGTGCATCAATTTGCTGTAAGACAAACCATTCAAACGAGCTGCTGCGTTGATACGCACGATCCACAGTCTGCGGAAGTTACGTTTCGTCTGACGACGGTCACGGTATGCGTAAACAAGCGATTTCATTACCTGCTCGTTAGCTGTTTTAAAAATGCGGTGTTTGGAACCAAAATAACCTTTAGCAAGCTTCAATACTTTTTTATGACGACGACGAACGACGAATCCGCCCTTTACTCTTGCCATATCAAAAGACCTCCCAAATAATGTTTATACTTTATTTATTGCCGTGCTTATGCTATTTCAGGTTAGCAAGACCTTGTTTCAGACGTCTAACGTCCCCAGGTGCCATCTCAGGGTTAGTACCCAGAACGCGTTTTGCACGTTTGGATTTGTGGGAAAGCAAGTGGTTTCTGTAAGCTTTGTAACGCGTTACTTTACCAGTACCGGTAATTTTGAAGCGGCCTTTAAGGCTGCTATGTGTTTTCATTTTTGGCATTGAACTTCCTCCTTAATTTGTCATTGACTCTTTGGAGCCAATATCATAATCATGCTGCGTCCTTCGAGCTTGGGTTGGCGCTCCACGGTACAAAGATCAGCAACTTCCGTTTTCACACGTTCGAGAATTTTTTGCCCCACATTAGCATGGGTAATTTCGCGACCACGGAAACGAACAGAGCATTTCACCTTGTCCCCTTCATTCAGGAACTTCACCACATTGCGAAACTTGGTTTGGTAGTCATGTTCCTCGATGTTGGAACGGAACCATACCTCTTTGATGTCAACGATCTTCTGGTTTTTACGGGCTTCCTTTTCTTTCTTTTGTTGCTCATAGCGGAATTTTCCGTAATCCATAATCCGACACACGGGCGGCTTCGCTTGAGGCGCCACGTTCACGAGATCCAAGTTTGCGTCAATCGCCATTTGCAAAGCTTCACGAGTCGGTTTAATCCCGATTTGTTCCCCGTTTGCACCAACTAGACGTACTTCTCTCACTCGAATCTCATCATTGATCATATGTTCCTTACTAATAACCCTCCACCTCCAGAACCTGTTATTGTTGTATTGTGTTTAAGCACAAAAAAGGGATGACGACTATGCAGCCGACATCCCTGTCTGATACTCAATTCATCATGAAAGTTCAATTCACAAATCATTGGATCATGACCAGCCGGCAATACCGGACAGGTGAGAAGTCGGTCCTTCTACTTGTTAATCCATACTTTTCAATTAACATACTCAAATATCATATCATGTTACTACTGAGTCGTCAACACTTTTATAAAAACAGTTGAAGCCCAGCCTCTGTAGGACACAAAGTTTTACTTTATCGTCCATTAACCTTGCTTGCTCTGAACCTCTTCCAGACGAACGACACGCGTATGCTGGGTGTGGCTCCATTGCTTGTTGTTCTGTGTAAAGAACGCATAGAACGTAATCGGATACCACGAAATCAGATAGACCGGGAACAGTAGCAAGTACAAATATACTTTTTTGAACGTGACCTTTTCCAAGATCATCGCGATCAAAAAGGTAACAATATTCAGCCCCACAGCCACAAAACCGGTCCAAGCAGGGAATTGTACGTAGATATTTTCAATATTGGGTCCACCAAATAATGCAATATCTACCCACATCGCTACTGTCATCAAGAAGGTAAACAGTACGATATACACGTTCAGACCATAAAGAGCCATATCGAATTTAATCAGGCTTCTATGCTTGATACTCTGCCACAACAATGGGAAGAAATAACGACGAGCAACCGTAAAGTGACCTTGCATCCAGCGCAGACGCTGTCTGGACGAAGCTTTGAACGTCAACGGCTTCTCATCATAAACCTTGGCATCGTAATTAAATCTTGGATATACGTTGCGTTGTGTACAACGCATAGTGAATTCCAAATCCTCTACCAGACTTGTTGCACCCCAGCCCATTTCCTTGAGCAGATTTGTTTCAAAGCACATGCCTGTACCACCGAGGAAATTAGCCATATTCAGGTTGTGACGTGACAACTGCCACAAACGGTTGATGTACCAATAAGATACCCCGTATGCGGCTGTGATCCAAGAGTCCTCAGGATTCTTAGTATCAATGTATCCCTGGATAACACGGGCGCCTGAGCACAAGTCATTGTTCATTTCGCTCAAGAAATTGGTATGCGCCAAATTGTCAGCATCAAACATGACAATGGCATCATATTGACGCGGCATAGCCCATAGCTCCTTGAGCATCCACTCAATAGCATAGCCTTTACCACGCAAATTCGGATTCGTACGTTCACATGCATTCATACCGTGAGCACGAACGATGTCCGCTGTCTTATCTGTGCAGTTATCACAGATTACGAATACGTCGTACAGCTCCTTTGGATAGTCAAGCTGCTTTAGATTTTCCATCAATGCTCCGACAACTTGTTCTTCATTGTGGGCAGCGACTAAAATGGCAAATGATTTTTCTGGAGCCGCCTGCTCTTTCCTTTTCTTGCGAACCAATCCGAACAAGGAGAATGCAAACTGATAGACTGCGATCAACGCCAGTATAATCTGGAGCGTCACAAAAATAGCGTCTAACATGATCTCTTGTTACCCCCTTTTTATACCCCTTTAAAAATCTTGCGTTTGTCTGTTTTCTATCTGTGTAGCGCAAGTTGCGGCGCTTTGTGCGCCTTTTCTGTAGTTTTGACCCGACCCTTGCTTTCTTCTTTCGGCTCTGCGCAGCCCCCTTTTGGCTGACACAGGAATGCCATTACGATTTTCGTTGGTTTTCAATCTTTTGTCAAAGCCCCTAAACGGGTCTCAGCAGCAAAAAAACACGACAAATTCCCGTTTGAACCGAGAATGCGGCGCTGGACCTTTCATTCATGACGCTTAGGTCTTATTTTCATCCATTTGCTAACTTTTTATTTCTTTGGTCCCTCCTTTTTGTGGGCCAATTAGCAACCACTTCTAATCACTCTATCTTATTAGACGGATGAACGCAAAGAAAGTTATACAATACTGCTTATATTCCATTAACATTTTTGTGTAGAATTGAACCAGATAAGTGGTGATTCTTGAAATGAACAGCGTTTAAAAATATGATGAGAGCAAGAGAATAATTACTTAGATCTGATTCTGTCAAATTGATTCAAAATATTTGCCGACAGACCTGAACCGGCAACCGGAGGAAACCAAATGCAACGTCTAGTCGTAAAACTTGTAAATCTGGAGCAGCGATTGTTCAAATGGATCAACGGGCGCTTACACAACCGTTTTTTGAACTTTTGGCTGTACTATCTCACACATTTAGGCGGCGCTACCTTTACTATAGCCTCTACGCTTCTTATCTGGTGGCTCGCTCCGTATCCATGGAAAGATTCCGGCATGAAAGGAGCTATCGCTCTTGCGGTCAGTCACATCCCCGTGGCTATCGTTAAAAAGCTGTATCCGCGGATACGTCCGTACTTGGCGCTACCAGGCACGAATACATTTCGCAATCCCCTGTCGGATCATTCTTTTCCCTCAGGACACACGACCGCAATTTTTTCGGCTACCGTTCCTTTTATGCTGCAGTCACCCATGCTAGCACTGTTGCTGTTGCCAGTAGCGATAATTGTAGGTTTTTCTCGAATTTATCTGGGGCTTCACTATCCCACGGATGTACTTGCAGGAGCAGTCATCGGAACGTCTGCAGCAATAGGAACGGTTGCATTCTGGCCTTAAAGCCGATATGGTATGATTGAGAACATCCCAGCAGGAACAGGTGAAATGAGAGTGGCTAAAAAACGAGTGTTATTATTATCGGAAGGTTTCGGTGCCGGACATACTCAAGCTGCCTACGCGCTCTCAAGCAGCTTGCGGAAGCTTTCTCCGGATGTGCAGACAAGAGTGCTGGAGCTGGGGAGCTTTTTGAATCCGAGAATGGCCCCGCTCATTATTACAGCATACAAGAAGACTGTTGTATCGCAGCCTCGCCTAGTCGGATTGGTTTACCGTCATCAATACAAAAAATCATTAAACCGTCTTACAACGCTCGCTTTGCACCGTCTGTTCTACACACAGACCCGAAATATTCTTCGGCAGCTTCGTCCCGATTTGGTGGTATGTACTCACCCCATCCCAAGCGCGGTCATTTCACGTTTGAAGCGCTTAGGTCTACATGTCCCGCTGTGTACCGTCATAACAGACTACGATGCACATGGAACATGGATTAGTCCTGAGGTTGACCGGTACTTTGTATCTACGCCTGAAGTCATGCGTAAGCTGCGCGCGCGTGGAGTACCCGTATCAAAAATCCAGGTGACCGGCATTCCGGTGCATCCCAATTTTTGGGAACATCCAGGGCACGATGAAATCAGAGAACAATTTGGACTTAAACCCATCCCGACAGTACTTGTTATGGGCGGCGGCTGGGGCCTGATGAATGACGAATTTATACATCGTTCACTTACCGATTGGAGAGAAAAGATTCAATTTATTTTTTGTTTGGGGCATAATGATAAAATTCGTCGTAAAATGGAGCTAGATCCCCGGTTTAATCATCCAAATATTCATATTTTCGGATTCACACGGGAAATCGACAAATTAATGGAAGTATCGAATCTGCTCATTACCAAACCCGGTGGAATGACCTGCACCGAGGGGTTGGCCAAAGGGATTCCGATGCTGTTTCACAAGCCTCTCCCTGGACAGGAGGAGGAAAATTGTCAGTATTTTACGGCTCAAGGCTTCGGAGAACCGATTACTTCGCTGGATGTTGTCGTTAAATGGATGAACCGGCTGCTATACGATTTTCCAGAAATCGTTCGCAAGCGACAGGAGCACATTCATAATATAGCGCGATATTATCCTCTTCAGAGCGCACAGAGTATTTTGGATATACTGGAACCGAACAGGGTGCTTTCCTAAAAGGAAGCACCCTGTCTTGTTTACTTTATTTATTTTGTCTGCTTTTACTTTCCGTATTTTTCAAGCCGTGTTTTTCCGTACTCTTCCAAAGCGTCTTTACCAATCAGCACCTCGACGCGATGAATATTCATACCTTTACCCATGAACTTTTGTTCATATTCCGTCATGACATGCTCCTCATTGATTCCATCACGATGAAGGTTTAACGAAATATTCGTCATTTGCAGACCGCTGTCAGCGAATGAATTCAGAGAAAACTCAAACAATGTCTCCGAATCCGTCTTAAAATGAATTTGTCCTCTGCTATTCAAAAGCTGACGATACTTGTCCAAAAAACGCGGATGCGTCAAACGACGGCGAGCATGCTTGGCTTTAGGCCAGGGATCGCTAAAATTCAGATAAATGCGTTCTACTTCCCCTGGTTCGAAAACATTCTCGATCTGTTCGATGTTTGCCAGTGCCAATTTGATATTGGGCGGTGTAACAACCTCTGAATCACTCCAGGCCAGGCGGGACTTTTCCGTAGCACGGCGAACCAGCTCATCATACATATCAAAGCCGATATAGTTAACCTCTGGATTTCGGTAGCTCATTTGGCTTATAAATTGCCCTTTACCCATACCAAATTCCACATGAATGGGGCGATCATTACCAAAAAGCTGCTGCCAATTCCCCTTATACTGTGATGGCTCCAAGATGACCAGATCTTGCTGTTCTTCCAGACTTTCACGTATTCCTTTTCTTCCGCGTAAACGCATGTTACTCCTCCATATGCTCTGTTATCAAGGAAAAAGGAATTCCACCCCCGCTTGAAGATACGGAAATGAAATTCCTTTTTCAATATATTTGGATTGGGGTCCAACTAGTTTAATTGTTCATAGTCTACCCCATCAGCAGGTGAAAAATCAATTGTCTTTTGGCAAGCGGCTCTGATTTTTTGACGTGCAGCCGTTCCAATCTGACGATCCTGCCCAAAACGGACACCAGTCAATGCTAACGCCTCATCAAAGGTTAACTCAACAGTAACTTTATCCATACGCGTCTTATCCTGCGTATTCATAAAAGATCACCTCACGGGTTATTTGTGATGGAACCGACGTGCACTTCCCCTAAAGCAGGCGATAGAAACAGCATAGCTGCCTCCCTGAAGAATAATCATTAGCAGCTGATAACTTTTTATCTTCAGGATTAAAAACAGTCCTTTTATCATATGTCTGGTACCGCTTACAATATAACATATTGTGTAACCTTTTTCAATCCGGAAAGCGATAAAATCCGCACTTTTTAATGACTTTCTTGGTCAAGTGATTCCCATTTAAGATTGAATTTTGTTACAATAGGGTGATCGTAAAAAAAGGAGTCCTCCCATGAAAACAGATTTGTTGCCTGCTCCTCTCCTGTGGGGAGATAAACGGTTCCATACATGGAATTACGAAATGCGCGAGCAATTTCAAAATAAAGTGTTTAAAGTCATGCTGGATGCGGGTTTTACTTGTCCAAATCGCGATGGATCCATTGCCAAAGGGGGTTGTACCTTTTGTAGTGCACGCGGCTCAGGTGATTTTGCCGGACGTCGCCGCGATGATTTGGTCACCCAGTTCAATACGATTCGGGATCGCCAGCATTTAAAATGGCCCAATGCTAAATATATTGGCTATTTTCAAGCCTACACCAATACGTATGCCCCGGTTGAGGAACTACGAGAATATTTCGAGGTTATTTTGGAACAGCCCGGTGTTGTCGGTCTGTCCATCGCTACACGTCCCGATTGCCTGCCTGATGATGTAGTCGATTATCTAGCCGAGCTGAACGAACGCACGTACCTGTGGGTCGAAATGGGCCTGCAAACTGTCCATGAATCGACCTCTGAGCTGATTAATCGTGCTCATGATACTCAGTGCTATCTGGATGCTGTAGAAAAGCTACGTAAGCGGAATATCCGTGTGTGCGCCCATATCATTTATGGTCTACCGCAGGAGACGCATGAAATGATGCTCGATACAGGACGTGCAGTAGCTGCTATGGATGTGCAGGGCATCAAAATCCATCTCCTGCATCTCATGCGTAAAACGCCAATGGTCAAGCAGTACGAAGCCGGATTGCTACGCTTTCTGGAAAAGGACGAGTACATTAAGCTCATTGTAGATACCCTGGAGTTTTTACCCCCTGAAATGATCGTTCATCGGTTGACCGGAGATGCACCACGTGATTTACTGATGGGGCCTATGTGGTCGCTTAAAAAATGGGAAGTGCTTAACGGCATTGATAATGAACTAAAATCACGTGAAACGTGGCAAGGAAAATACTGGAGGAAATCTTAAATGGGATTCCTGTCTGTTCTGAGCTATGCTCATCAATTAGTAGCTGCGCGGGTGCAGCCAGGCGATACTGCTATAGACGCCACTGTCGGCACAGGAGCCGATACGTTGTTTCTGGCTAAAGCTGCTGGCAAACGGGGCCGCGTCTATGGGTTCGATATCCAGCAGGCAGCTTTGGATTACGCTCGTCGTCGGCTAGAAGAAGATTCTTCCTCTTCATTAGCAGAAGTATCACTATTGCTGCAAGGCCATGAGCAAATGCGGGAGGCCGTTCCAGATCTGCTGCATGGTAAAGTGGCTGCTGTCATGTTTAACCTCGGCTACTTGCCGTCCGAAGGCGCCGATCTTACGGTTATCACACATACAGACAGCACGCTCGTCGCACTTGAAGCTGCCTTGCATTTGCTGCGCCCGCGCGGTATTTTGACTGCCGTATTATATCCAGGACACGCCGGAGGCAGGGAAGAAGCGGAAGCGGTCCTTCAATGGGCTTCTGCCCTCCCAGTCTCCAGCGGTCAAAGCATTATTTACCGTCAATTACAACGAGACGCTTCGCCTTACGTAGTCGCGGTTGAAAAGAAATAATGTCGGGTTGTTAAACTCGCATATTTGGTAATGAGCGACTTTCTTAGCCGCCTTACATATATTTTTAGCGCCATATGGGTCTATTCATCCTGGTCTATTGCCCAGCGGCACGTTTTGATTGCCTGATTCTGTTAGATCGTACTCATTACTCATTATGGAGGAGAGAAATCATGCTAAAGCCATACCCGCTGCAATTTCAACCTGAGTTCAAAGAGAGAGTTTGGGGAGGACGAGCCTTAGAACAATTTGGTCTGACCCCACCAGAAGGACATATTGGTGAAGGATGGATGATTGCCGATCATCCAAATGGAACAACAACGGTTATCAATGGCGAGCTGGCTGGAAAAGGACTGGATGAAATCCGCCAGACCTACGGACAGGATTGGCTTGGCGCAAAGGGCGTATCGAAAAAAGGCGGACGTTTTCCACTTTTGATCAAGCTACTGGATTGCAACGATGACTTATCCGTTCAGGTGCATCCGACGGATGATTACGCTGGACTTCCAGCAGGAGAATTAGGAAAAACCGAAATGTGGTACGTGCTTGATGCCAAGCCGGATGCCAAAATTATTTATGGTCTGACCGAAGGTGTAACCCGTGAAAGTCTGCGTACAGCTCTTGAAAGCGGAGATATCATGGGCAGTTTGCGTCAGGTTCCAGTTGAAGCAGGCGATACATTCTTCATCCCCGCTGGAACCGTGCATGCACTGTGTGCAGGTGTTGTGGTTGCTGAAATTCAGCAAAATTCGGATACAACCTATCGCTTATATGACTACAATCGCCCCGGTCTGGACGGCAAACCTCGTGAGTTGCACATCGAGGACTCCCTTAATGTAACTTCTTACGAAGGTGCAGGCGCAACAACGATGAAAACGGACGGCTTGCAGCCTGGAGAATGGCTCCAACTGGCATCCTGTGAGTATTTTGTTGTGGAAAAGGGTATCGTAGAGGGAAGTTGGACACTTTCTACAACGGAAGACAGCTTCACTATCCTTGTGATTTGCGAAGGCAGTGGAACCATAACATGGGACAATAATACGGAGTCTCTTTCCTGTAAAGCTGGAGATTGCTTCCTGCTCCCCGCTAATCTGGGCGGTTACACGCTGAATGACGGAATGACCGTACTTAGATCTTATCTTCCTTAAAGCTTAAAGGATGTGATGTCTAATCATGCGGGAATACACCTTCACCATCGCTGAAGATGACGGAACAGAGCTTTTTGCTTACCGATGGCTACCCGAGCAGAATATTCCCGTCAAGGGGATCGTTCAAATTTCGCATGGCATGTGTGAGACGTCCTACCGCTACCTTCGGCTGGCCGAAAAACTTACCGCTTCTGGCTACGTTGTGTATGCCAACGATCATATCGGCCACGGACGCACAGCTGGTGATCCTGATAAGCTCGGTATGCCGGGAGCCAATGCATTCAATCGAATGGCAAAAGGCATGCTGGAGCTAGGCGAAATTGCGGCCAAGGAATTCCCTGATCAATCTCGTTTTTTACTGGGTCACAGCATGGGGTCCTTTTTAACCCAGAAAATTATGTATGATGATCAGCAGTCGTATCACGGGTTTATTTTATCAGGGACCAACGGACGACGTAGTCTGCTGAAACTCGGAGAGCAGGTTGCCCTGCTGCAAGCCAAACTGCAAGGAATGGATCATCGCAGCATGCTGCTCAACGCTATGGTCTTTGGCGGCTTTAACCGAGCCTTTCGTCCGGTGCGTACAGCGTTCGACTGGCTGTCCCGTGATCCCGAGGAAGTAGATCAGTTCGTGCACGACCCATTATGCGGAGCTATTTGCACGACAGGCTTTTTCCTCGATTTTTTCAGGCTTTTACAAGAAATCCACTGGCCTTCCTCGCTGCAAAACATTAATCCAAAACTGCCCGTTTATATTTTTGCCGGGGATCGTGATCCGGTGGGCTTGTTTGGAAAAGGTGTGTTGTCGCTAGTGGATATGTATCGAAGCCTGAAGCTTCAAGACGTGGAGTATCGCCTTTATCCTGACGGTCGCCATGAGATGTTGCATGAAACCAATCGTAACGAGGTAATGAGTGACATCGTGGACTGGCTCGACCGTCATATTAACACAGGAGCAACCTCTGTTTCCGTTTTGTCTGGAGCCTCCGAAGCGCCCTCTTTATCAGCTTCGCCCAAGTCATCATCCTAGTGAGGAATAAGCAAAAGAAACCTTTAAAGCACGATAAAAGTGGCTTTAAAGGTTTCTTTTGTATTCCTTTATATTTCATCAGGACATCATTTTTGAGTTAATTACCATGTATTTCGTTCTTTCAGGGAAGTAATATGAGCTATGTGATGTTTGCCATGCCAGGCATAGATGCCAATGTTTCGTTCCAGGCGGATCGTCTGGCCCGATTCAGGATGAATAAATGTTCGGTGTAGCTGATCTTCCCCTAACGAGCGTAACATGGTCACCCATCGTGCATGCAGTCCTTCCAGCAATTGCAACGAAGGTTCCAGTGGAAGCTCTCTGGCATCTGGTATTTCAGCCCAACGCCCTTCATCATAGGGTTTGATTGTCGGTGTATCCTCGGTCAGCGCCAGCTTAAAACGGATATAACTGTTCATATGGCTGTCTGCCAAATGATGAACAACCTGTCGAATTGTCCATCCTCCTTCGCGATAAGGCGTATTTAGCTGCTGCTCATTCAGTCCTTCAACCGCCTGACGCAGTTGTCCAGGCAATTCAGCAATGTCGTCGATCCATGTGATCAGCTGTTCTTCTGTAATGATATCTGGAACCACGAACGGTCCAATCGGGTAGCGCAAGTCTTTGTCCAAAACAGTTCCCGCCCTTCTCTATATCTGAATGTCTGCAATGCCTATAGCCTTATGTTAGTACTATGCAGGAAAAAAAGCAGACCCGCAAGAGTCTGCTTTTGTCATGCACGTACAGAGGAAATACACTCGCCTAATTTATTTTTATCCTTCCAGCAACAATGATTCGGGATCTTCCAGCAATTCTTTGACCGTTACCAGGAACCGGACCGCCTCGCTGCCATCAATAATACGGTGGTCATAGGACAAGGCGATATACATCATTGGACGATTTTCCATGCGTTCCTCGTCGATGGCAATCGGGCGAAGTTGGATTTTATGCATTCCCAAAATACCCACTTGCGGTGTATTCAGAATTGGCGTAGACAGCAGGGAACCGAAAATACCTCCATTGGTTATGGTAAAGGTTCCTCCTTGCAAGTCTGCCAGAGAAAGTGAATTGGAACGAGCTTTGCTAGCCAAATCGGCAATGCTCTTCTCAATTTCAGCAAAACCCAGACGATCCGCATCCCGGACAACGGGAACGACCAAACCTTCCTTAGCAGATACAGCAATCCCAATATCATAGTATTTTTTCAGTACGATATCATCGCCATTGATTTCTGCATTCACAGTAGGGAAGCGCTTGAGCGCGCCAACCACTGCCTTCGTAAAGAAGGACATAAAACCCAACCCTACATCGTGTTTCTCCTTAAACTTATCTTTACGGCGTTTACGCACATCAAGAATGGCGGTCATATCCACTTCATTAAAAGTAGTAAGCATGGCGGCTGTTTGCTGTGCTTCAACAAGACGCTTGGCAATCGTCGCTCTCCGACGGGACATCCGCTGCCGCTCTACAGGCTTGCTGTACTCTGTTTGAGCTGGAGACGGTGACACAGGCTTGCTGGCAACGGGAGGCGCAGGTACAGATGCTGTACGTGATACTTCAGCACCATTATGCGTTTTTACGTCCTCCTGGAACACACGTCCAAGCGGGTCCTTTCCCTGTACCTGCTCCAGATTAATCCCGCGCTCACGCGCCAGCTTCCGGGCGGATGGTGATGCCGTCTGACCATTTCCGTCACTATTGGAGGGAACTGGCGGCGCAGACTTTTCTACTGCCTTACCGCTGCTTTCTACGGAAGTTGGTGAAGTTGCTACGGACGGCGCTTCAGGCGCTTGGGTCGCTGCGGCTTCTCCGGCACCGGTTGCTTCCGCGCCACTGCCGCTTCCGATCAAGCCAACAGCTTCACCGATAACCACAGTATCCCCCTCCTGACGAAGGATTTTCTGAACCACACCTGCTTCTTCCGCACTAATTTCCAGATTAACCTTATCCGTTTCCAGCTCCAGTAGAACATCTCCCTGTCCTACGGAATCTCCTTCCTTCACAAGCCATTTGGAGATTGTCCCTTCCGTGATGGATTCTCCCATTGCTGGCACTATAATGTCGCTCACAGCCGCTACCTCCCCAGTGTAATATTGTTTTTGGAATCCTGCTTCAACGCCGATTGAATAATTCGCTGTTGTTCTAGGCTGTGTACTTGCTGATAACCACTCGCCGGGCTGGAACGATCCGGTCTGCCTGCGTAGCGAATTTCCGCTCCCTGTGGCACAACCTCTCGCAGACGAGGCTCCATATAACTCCAGGCTCCCATATTTTTAGGTTCTTCCTGAGCCCATACGAACTCCTTAACATGTGGGAAGCGATTGAAAATATTCCGAATTTCCTCTGCCGGGAAAGGATAGAGCTGCTCCACACGAATAATATGCAAGTGCTCTTCTGCCTCATTCCCGTTCTTATCTTTCTCCAACGCTTCCTCCAGATCAATGGCAATCTTGCCACTGCACAATACAATGCGCTCTACCCGATCTGGACGTGATCCCAGACCAGGTTGCTCCAACACAGGACGGAATGTTCCCTCACTGAATTCAGAAGCAGGCGAAGCAACACGATTGTTGCGAATCAGGCTCTTCGGCGACATCATCACCAGCGGGCGAGCTTCCTCACTTTCGCTTAATGCAGCCTGACGGCGCAGCAGATGAAAATACTGTGAGGCGCTACTCAAATTGGCGACAGTCCAGTTATTTTGTGCAGACAGCTGGAGGAAACGCTCCAGACGTGCACTCGTATGCTCAGGTCCTTGTCCTTCGCTACCATGCGGCAATAGCATCACCAGACTGGATTTCTGTCTCCATTTGGCACGGCCAGCAGAAATGAATTGGTCGAAAATAACCTGCGCACAGTTGGCAAAATCGCCAAATTGCGCTTCCCAAATGACCAACGTTTCAGGAGAAAACACGTTATAGCCATACTCGAAGCCGAGGACTGACGCCTCAGACAATGGACTGTTATGAATACTGAACGAAGCACGCGCTTCCGGCAATGTATGCAACGGGCAATGGGTACGCCCGGTTTCGGGCTCATGCAGTACAAGGTTACGGTGAGCAAAAGTAGCACGCTCCGCATCCTGACCTGTCATACGAATAGGCTTGCCGTCTGCTAGAATGGTGGCCAAAGCCAGCGTCTCCGCCAAGCTCCAATCTACTTTTTCACCCTCGTTCAGAGCTGTTTTTCTACGTTGTAAAATTCGTTCCAGCTTCGGATATACATGAAAAGCCTGTGGCCATTTGAGCAGGTTCTCATTGATTTGGCGCAGCTTTTTCAGTTCAACCGCAGTACGGACCGGAGAGCTCTGATTTTTTTTCCCCTTCACAGCTGTAAATTCAGGTTCCTCTTCTGGTTGATTCTTCACATGCTCATGCGCTTCCTTCAGTCGGTTTTGCACCTTCTCAATCAGAGCAGTACTAAATGCTTCATCCACTATGCCCTGCTTCATCAGCTTTTGAGCATACAATTTGCTAACCGTCGGATGATTCTTCACCTTACGATACACTAGTGGTTGTGTTGTTTCTGGATCATCGGATTCATTGTGACCATAACGACGGTAACCAATCAGATCAATCAGAAAATCCTTCTTGAAACGATTGCGGTATTCGCCAGCCATACGAGCCGCTGCAATACAAGCCTCGGGATTATCCGCGTTCACGTGTACAATCGGAATTTCGTAGCCCTTAGCCAGATCGCTGGCATAACGGGTCGAACGTGAATCAACACTCTCTGTCGTAAAACCCAGACGATTGTTCACAATAATATGCACTGTACCGCCATTACGGAAGCCACGCAAATTGGTGAAATTGAGTGATTCGGCTACGATACCTTCACCCGGAAACGCCGCATCACCGTGCATAATAATGGTAGCTGCCTTGCTGACATCCAGCTTCGGATAGCCTGCTTCACTGCGGTCTTCCTGCGCCGCGCGCGAAAAACCTTGGACAACCGGATTGACATATTCTAGGTGACTTGGGTTGTTCGCCAACGTTAGACGGGCTTGCACTGCTTCCCCATCTTTTACAAAACGATCCGCGCCCAGATGATATTTTACATCCCCAGTCCAGCCGTAATTAATTCCCGTGGAACCTTCCGACGGAATCAGATCCTTATTCGGTGAATGATGAAATTCAGAGAAAATTTTGCTGTAAGGCTTGCCCAGCACATGTGCCAATACATTCAGACGGCCGCGATGCGCCATCCCCATCAGGACATGACTTGCTCCTGCATTTGTGGTTAGACGAATAATCTCGTCGAGTACAGGGACAAGCACATCATTACCCTCGATGGAAAAACGCTTCTGCCCGACGAATGTTTTATGCAAGAACTCTTCGAACTGTTCTACTTCTACCAATCTACCCAGCAACGACTTGCGTTCCTGTGTTGTGAGTGGCTTGGAGGACCAACCGGATTCAGCATAGCTATTCAACCAGCTACGTTCCTCCTCGTTATGAATATGACTAAATTCATAGGCAATCGGTCCTGTGTATGCTACACGTAGCCGTTGAATGGCTTCCCATCCGTTCAGTGTTCCCGCAGGAGCGTTATCCCATATTAAAGAGGCTGGAAAAGCCTTCAGGTCTTGTTCAGTTAAACCGTAAGATGCTGGATCAAGCAAACGTGTATCCTGCTCTGCATCCAGTCCCAGTGGGTCGATTTGGGCGGCCAAATGTCCGTATTCACGGATGTTCCACACCATTTTGCCCGCTGTAACCGCTTTCTGTAATATGTTTGAATCAAGGTGCCCCAGAGCACTTGTAGGGGGGCCTTGCAACTTGTTGTCTATCATGGAAGCAGCCGAATATTCGGATTGTGGCGGCTCGCCCCATTGATCAAACAGCTCGCGGTAAGCCGGATCAACTGTTCCGGGGTCCGCTACATACTTTTCATACTGGTCCTGCACATAACCTAGATTAGGTCCGTAATACGTCTGCCAAGGTACCTGTCTGCTGCTCTCTTCCATTGTCATCTCGTTCCCTCCGTCAAATTTTGAAATTCATAGCTGGACGGAAATCATTTTCATTTTGATGTTTTGTTAAATCTTTAATTTGAGTAATTCACACTATGTTCACATTATATGAAATCCATCATCAAAAGTCGAATTTCACAGTGCTTATTTCTCTTCCATTGTATAAAGTTTTCTAGCTATGAGCATTTCCTTTTTCTCAACATATCCATGCGTAAATGAGATGAATCGGGTTGTTCTGTAATTCTGCAGCCTTAATCATTTAAAGATTAGAATGTGGTATAAAAGGATATCCTAATCAAAAAAAGTTAACAACGCTTTCAGATCATACAACTTATCCGTAAGGCTTGTTATCGGTAATATGGGCAAAACCACAATGGAGATGATGTTTATTTCTGAGGATTTAGCCTAATTAAGATTGGAGATTGACACCCAATTGTGAGTCAGGAATCAAACACTTGGCAACTTAAATAACCAGCCACCGGATATCAACGGACGGCTGGTTATTTAAGTTATGTTGCTCTCATACTACGCCAAACGAGTTAAAAACAACTTTCCAGTCCAACCCACTATGATTATCGTTGACAGCAGAATAAAAATGGTAGATGGCCGTTACGATGCAAATTCAAACTTAAAGTGACATTAAAGTCACTTTTCTGTACAATTTTCCTACTTTTCACTATTATTTTACTTAGGCATCTAAAAACCGCTTTGAAAGCGAAAGGGATGGAACTGTGACTGGACTAAAACAAATACTCAGAAACAAGAATTATGTCAGGTTTTTTCTGGCAACCTTCGCCTCACAAATGGGGGGAATTATCGGGGTTACTGCATTCATGTTTTATTTGTTGAAACGGTTTACAAATCAGCCTTACTATGCAACACTTGCCGAGTTAATGTATTCGCTCCCGATGCTGGTGGTATTTCTCGTGGTTGGAGTGCTGGCAGATCGGATGGACAGACAAAAAATTGCTGTTAATTGTGACTGGATTAGCGCCATTTTATCTTTATGCTTGCTTATTTTTATTTGGGTCGATTCGATTCCTTTGGTATTTGCCCTTCTCTTCATCCGTAGTGCTGCCTCCAAATTTTTCTATCCAGCCGAAAGTGCCATTATACAGGGGATATTAAACGAAGATGATTACACCATTGCCGCAGGCCTCAATCAAATGATGGGGAGTCTTTTCATGTTATTTGGAGGAACTTTGGGGGCCGTCGTTTACTGGCACCTTGGAATTACTGGAGCCATCCTCATTGATGCTGTTTCTTTTATTGTGTCTGCACTGCTTATTCGTTCCTGCAAAATTCCCAAGGAAGTACGCCTTCCGAACGGGGCACATCAATTTAAACAATTAAAATTTAAATTGGTCATGATTGATTTTAAACAAGGGTTTCTTTACATATTACGCAACAGACTATTGCTTTGGTTGGTTTCAGGCTTTTTTATGTTCGGTATTTTAAATGGTGGTTTTAGCGTTTTACCGATGTTTATTCTTAAATATAAGCTAGCTCCAGGCAACTATGAGCAGTATATGGTTTGGACAGGTATTATTTTTGGGGCTGGTGTGTTACTTGGTACCCTAATCGCTTCGCTCATCTCCGCCAAGCTAAAGCTACACCAAATGATTGCAGCCGGAGTTCTGGTTGCCGGAATAGGTATGTGCATACTTGGATTTGTTAACCACCTCTATGCTTTTCTGATTATCAATTTTGTCATTGCACTGATCCTTCCGTTCATTAACATCGGCATAGGAGGATGGCTGCCTCGTATTGTAGATCCTCAAATGATGGGACGTGTGCAAGGTTTGATTAATCCGTTAATGATGCTGTCCCAGTCACTTACATTAGGTTTCATTGCTGTAAGCTTTCCTTCGTTTATTTCAATTGAGCTCTTGTTTTTATTAGTTGGGGTCTGTACCGTTATGGTAGGCATATACTACACTATTGTGCTTCCCCGTTATGCTGATTACAGCACTTCTTCTAAGGCCCTTCAGGAATCTCTATAGGTAAATTAAAAAGTCATAAATGGCAGCATTGAGGGATTGTTGATTTGCCACTTTTGCTTCCGAATCCCGTGCAGAAGTGGCTTCATCCTATCTCCCCTAAATACTTCACAAGTACATACATTTGTTGTATACGACTAGCTCGTCACAACCCAGTAGAGACAAAGACTGATAGAGTATGTAATATACAAAAAAATGCCCGGCAGGCGCACGATCCGCACCAGCAGGACATTTGGATTATAATCGGAGTAGCGGGATTCGAACCCACGACCTCACCCACCCCAAGGGTGCGCGCTACCTAGCTGCGCTATACCCCGATAAACCAGTGTATGTAAATCGTTGCTGTTATTTATCATTATAATATGGTGATAAAATGCTGTAAAGGAATTATTTAGTTCGATTTACACAAAAAATATAACCTAAAATCTGAGGAGATCACAGGAGCTAATCATGCAGAGCAAAAAAATAATCATTTCCGCAGTACTATTATTTTTTTTAGTACAATTAAGCATTCCTATGTGCTATACCTTTGCACAGGATGAACTTGTCATAGATCAAAAAACGAAAGAGAGACTTGCAGAGCAATATGGCTTGGAAGAACCTCAGCCACCTACATCTGAGCAACAGCAAAAAATATTATTCGGAGCTGATTGGGGATTTAGTTTTCCTGTTAGTGCTGTTGTGCAGGACTTAATTAGCTTAACTCACGACCCACTTATATTTATTAGTCATCAATTGATTCATTCGCTAAAATCATAAGCCTTTTTTCATATATGGAAAATTCAATAATGTAAAACATTAGGATCATTTTTTTGTAGCAAGTTGCCTGCTGCCTGGAGTCATTTCATCCTTTTTTAAGAAGGTTTAATTCAATGGGGCCCCTACCATATAACCACAGCAGTTCATCGAATAAAAATGTCAGTCCATCCTTAGCGCGTAAGCGTTCGATAATCTCCGTGACAACTTGCATAACTTCCCCTTGTACACCCTCTGCCAGTTGCAAGCCTCCGCTCTCTCCATCCAGGTAAAGATGCGTATGATATGACTGCTCCACCTTCTTCACATGGCGCAAACTCAGTATGCCATTTTCGAGGTAAAAGAAATATTGACAGTCATAAAGAACTCCTTCAAATATCTCATACATATGAGGGTAATCATACGGCCCCTGTACCATGGATACCCGCTCCAATTCTATTACCGATTCTGTCATACATCCTCGCTCCATTCCTTTGTTCAAAGTTTCTTATTTGCCAATAAGCTTTCTTTTACAGGTAGTTTTTCAAACTAGGCTGTTGAACGATAATTAATTGCTAATTGCAAAACCTTTTGATACGATAAGCATATTACTATGACTTTCACAAATAACATTTCAACAAACTAAATGCACATTACAGTGTTACTTTTGTTGTTTCCAGAATACATCCAACAGTGTTTATTGTCAATACTTTGATGTTTCTTTTTAACACTATAGAATGCATTAAGCTGGAGGAAAATATGATAAAGATTCATCTTTCCCGTATTATGGGTGAAAAACGGATAAATATTGCCGAGCTTTCCCGCATGACTGGATTACATAGAAACGGAATCACCAAACTTTACAACGAAGAAACAGACGGTGTGAAATTTGATACGCTGGATAAAATCTGTAAAGCTCTAGATTGCCATGTTCAAGATGTTATCGAGTATGTAGAGGATGATACAAATTAGTAAAATGGCACTTCTCTTGTTATGAGAAACTGTTTCAGTTAGGTTTAGAACCTTGGCGTACTCCCTGGTGAACTGATCGAATACTTGCCAGAAGACGACGAAGAGAGCCGTTAACATGTTAAGGGCTCTCTGTTCTTTGTATAATATTTAAAATACTTTTTTACCGATCTTCCCACTCAATTAGATTTCACACCATAATCCCTTTCTATAAGGCGATTTTAAATATATTTCTCCCACGTATGATAAATGTCCAATAAAGCATAAGGATTACGCTCACCGTCTAAAACCCGATACATTTTATTCATTACGATCATGATCACATCCATATCCTTAGCTAAACCAGTGTTAACAGGGCAATTTACACTAAAATAAGACTTTGGTTTCTGAATGTTCCTCTTCTAACTCCAAAGCACTTTTACTTTTACTTTGAATCTGTACATCCCCTAGATACCATTCCCAAAAATCTATGTGCAAAAAGGTGGTTGCATTAATTTATATTCCATTTCAAAATTCCCTTCTAGCTTTGCCATCTTAATTCGAAGAAAAATTCACGGTGACACCACCTGATACTAAGATCGTTAAAAGATCCATAAAATATTGCTGTGGTGAAAATCCATAACTTCTCTCTTCTTGATCCCATTCTTTCTCGAATCTTTCCAAGAAATAATGTGCGTTTTTCCAATGGATCGTGAACGGTCCTACTGCCCCAAAACCTCCACAGAGACAGTCCGATATACTGTCCAAGCTAAATCCATAGTACCCACCGGGCCCATTAATCGCTTCACCAAGTGCTATAAAAAATGTTGTAACATCAAATATGTATTCCCCGTCTAAGGTGTAGACTTCTCCTCGTTTATCCGGTCTGGCAAAATGATTAGATGCAGAATGTATTCTATTCACGTTTAGCCATCCAGACCGTTCTTCGTTAGAAAAGCCTTGCCATATATTATTTTCAAGCAACTGAGAGCACTTTAAGAACTCCCATAATCTTAATTCAACAGGAGAAGGCTTCGTTTGAAGTATACCGGTTAGTTCCAGATTGAAGTTTCCTTTATTGTAATTTAGTTTATGGATTATAAAGGATTCAGGTAGGTGATAATAATAGCTTCCAATCCCTTTTTCTTCGTCATTTAAAATGACAATGCACAAGTTGGATACAGATTGTTTTGTCTTTGCTATGTTTCTTATGAATTCCTCATTAAAGACAAATTGTTCAAAAATGACCTTTTCATACGTTTCGACCATAATATCACCCGTTAGCCCAACCACATCTTGACAATAACCAACTGTGAGCCCACTTTCATCATCCATGACAGCAAATCTCTGCCTCATTTTGTATCATATCTCCTCACAATAATTTTAAGGAATGTAGCATTTAAGGTATCATTTTTAGCTTCTTAGGTAGAATAATCAATTATTTTGAAGCCACCAAGGACTGAAATCCCCTGGCTTTTTAATTTTTTTCAGTTCTTCTGCCGGTATTGCAAATTGAATCTTTCCTAACTCGGACTTAAATGTTAACGAAGCATCATACTTCTTTTCAACAATTCACGGCTTTATTTCCAACATCTCTTGAAAATAATGAGTGGCTGAAAAGTTACCTTTAATAAGAATTATAGTGTTTGATGAGAATGCTTGGCTAACAGTAGAATAGCTTGGGGGTTCATCGCAGTATATTTCTCTTTCTCTAATCCCTTTAAAATCTCTTACTATTCCCTTATTTGGATTTGGGCAAAACCTCTTTCCTACTAGGCATGACGATCCATGATATTCATTCAATTATTTTGCTCTTTTTAGCTACTATACCTGATAGTTTATTTCCTGATAATAAGTAGCTTATTCCACTTTGCGATACTTCTAGTTCTACGTTACTTTTTTCCGATAACCAAATAATATATCCATCCTCAAGTTGTTCGATGACTACATCATCATCAATTGAAGATATCTCGAAAGAAGGTGTACCTTTAAACCATTCGTCAAGATGAAAATATGTTGAAATTCCATTTTTGAAATTCTTTGGACAAATACATTCAATCTCTCCAAGTTGCCATTTAGCCAAATGCAACATCCATTACCAAGCTGAGTAGGTATACAATCATCTGTCATATTATCTGTGACAATATTATAGGTTTCAATAGACGGAGTGTATGTGCATGACACCCTAGAGGTACCGTGGTTCGTATCAATCTCTTTTAATAGCACTACTAAAGCTCTCCTTTCGCTCTTTATTGAAACTGCCAAGTTGAACTCCAATAATCTCTTTACTTGTTAGATTGATATTAGACCTTAATATCGGGTATGGACGCTATTCTGTATACGATCTGTCAGTAATCCGTCTCCGTTGTATCGGTACTCTACGAGTTTTTCGTCGACCTTGACTTGAGTCAATCGGTTCTGCTCGTCGAATCTATTTCCCCTCAGCTTCGTATGGAATCTTCCTCTGTTTCCAACGTAAGGGGATTCCCTCTGGCCTCATTCGAATAAGCATTCTGATTTTCGGTGGAGGCAGCAATCCAATTCAGCTTAACGTACGTAAAGGTATTCTCTTATGTTCAAAATAATAACCTTCTTTTTTATACATTATATAAATTTGAATAGTGAAAAACGTCCTCACACTCATCCCACCCATTGATTTAAAATAAACAAAATGTTATATTGTCTATAAAATAATCATCATTCGATTGAGGTGTTTGCTAAAATGGACCATTCCGAACTATTCTGGAATGCTGGTATTGAAGAACTGAAGCGTGGATATATTCTCCAAGGGGAGCAGGTAATTTGCCTCTTGGACGGACAACGATATGAACAAGGCATCATATATCAGGATCAAGGGGTATTTTATGACGCGGAACGGTATATGCGTCTTCATATTGAGCGGACGTACGGTTCGGTGTTTGACTATTTGATCGGTCTGGACAAAAAGCTGACCGGACTGACGGATCACCAGAATCGGTTACTTCAGTTATTTTATCAAGGCATGGGCGATGCGGACATTCAAAAGGAAACCGGAATCGGCAGCGCATCCACCATACGCAATCATCGCTTTGGTCTCAAGGAAAAAGAACGACAGGCCAAAGTATTTCTCACATTAATGGAACTGTTAAAGGAGAAAGACCATCACGCTCCCGCCATGGTAGACGTACCCGTACGAGCACGGATGGTAGATGAACGCTACAACATTACGGAAGACGAGAGGCAAAAGGTACTCACGAAGTATTTTCCGAAGGGTACAGACGGGCGCCTAAAGACCTTTAAAATGCAAGAAAAGCACAAGCTGATTGTGCTGCGTGAAATTGCAGACCGTTTTGTAAAGGGACAAATATATCATGAGAAAGATATCAATGCGATTTTACAGGAAGTATATGACGATTATGTTACGGTGCGAAGATATATGATTGAATACGGTCTATTGGATCGCAAACCGGATGGCAGTGAATATTGGTTGAAGGAATCTTGAAGCTAGGCGCTTATAAAATCAGCATTTTGCATAATTCGATTCTCGACGCTCGTAGGTACAATATATAGACGAACTAAAGCGTTTCGATCTATACATTGCTGATTTGAAAACGCTCTTGGGATTTATGCAAAATGCTCAAATAGGAGGATTGTACAATGGATCGAAGAAAAGAACTAGTTCAGCAATACATGGAGATGAAGACAGAGGCAGGAATCTATTGTATTCGTAATACACGCAATGGGAAAATTTTTGTCGCTTCCACGCCGAATTTAAAGTCGCTGAATGGAAGGCGTTTTGAGCTGCAAATGGGTGGATTTAAGAACAAACCACTACAACAGGAATGGAATGAATATGGCGAAGATTCGTTTGAATTTGAAGTGCTGGACGTTTTGAAGAAAAAAGATTCGGAATTCTTTGATGTCAAAGATGCATTGGCAAAGCTGGAGCAGACCTGGCTTGATCGACTCCAGCCTTACGGAGACAAAGGATATTTATAAACTTACTGCTTTACGGGAAACTCCGTCCGAAGATAGCCAAAAACAACAGCGTCAACAAACTGACCTTTTTCATAGAAGTAATCTCTCAGGTGACCCTCTTTAGTAAAGCCACTTTTGAGCAGCAGCCGTCTGGAGCCTTCGTTATCTGGATCAATGAAGGCTTCTATACGGTGAACCTGCGGCATTTGAAAGCCATAATCCACTACCGCTCTCAACGCTTCTGTCATCAGCCCTTGTTGCCAATATTCCGGCGCCAGCTCATAGCCAATTTCAATACGAGAGTGCTCCTTCTGCCAGTTATGAAATCCAATTGTACCCACCACCTGCTCAGGAGCTTCTTTTAACGTAATTCCCCAACGAAAACCCGCTTGCTTCTCGTATCTGGTTAGCATGGAACGAATAAATTTCTCAGCTTGCTCTACCTCCGTAAAACTTTCCAAATCATAATATTTTGTGACCTCATCTCTGGAAAAATAGGCAAATACATCCCTCGCGTCTCCTAATGTAAGCTGTCTTAAGCGAAGTCGATCGGTTTCCAGAATCGGAAACGTTTCCATTGTCATCATTCATCTCCTCCTTCACATTCACAGAACCTACCTGGTCAACCACCAGCCGATCCCCACCATCAATCCATTGATGAAGAATAATGCGATACATGCTCTCCACTTGTTGATTTTACTTGTTTGAAAAAAGCCGGTTACCGTACTACGGCACATAAACAATGTAAACAATAAATTCCAAATAATACGCATACCATATTTAACGTAGTATAGAGCAGGACTTAGCTGCACACCACCTAACATTGGGGAGACATCGGGAATAAACAGAATTGCACACGCATAACGCATGGTCTCATATGTAAAATAAAATAATGCCAGCCACCAAGCCCACTTCTTACCGAACAACATACCAATACCGGCAGCCGTTCCTGCCAAGCCAAGCAACGCGATAAACCCTTGAAACATGCCTCTGCACATGCCTAATAACGTAGAAGCCTCATTTAGTGCATTGAGCGTCAATAGCTGTGTCACCAACAGCAGTGCTCCATTAAAAATTAGTAAAATAGCTGCAATGCTTACACCTAAAGGTCGTTCGAAAACCACGTTCGTTACATAATCTTCTACTTCTTTTTTCGTATACAAATCGGACACTTCTTCTACTCTCCTAACCCAATTATATACCTCCATTTTGCGGCGGGCATAATAACAGTGTGTTCTCGCCTCATTTCCATATATCGGCTTTTAGGAAAATATGGTTTAATCTTCCCTGAAAAATTCCGTTATCTATACAATAATTTATTATTCAGGGCAACTATGCTATCAAATTAACGTCATGGGAATCCCGATCATTAACAGAATCCCAAATAGAGTAATATCTATCCTTATACTACCATTCCAAGAGTGAATCTGACAAATGATTGATACTAGCACTTATGAATGTATACGCGTTATTTTCGTAGCTCTGTAACCTTTAGAGGACTCGATATACTCTACTTGATACCCCATTCGGGCATCCAAAAGCTCTTCCATGAATAGGAGACATGGACTGTAAATAAAGCTCCCTCCTGGCCGAATGGCTCTAAGCAATTCCATATATTTATGAGCGTACTCATGAATATTACCGTCTGTCTTCAGATGATGATGTATAAAATGATTGGAGAATGCCATATGTGAAACGATCGTTCCCCATGTACTTTCTTCATAAGTAGTCGCTAACCAATCTCCTCGGGTGATACAACCGTCTGTTTCAGCCAGCCGATCTGTTCCGTATGCCTCAATTCCATAGGCACGTAAATAAGTAACCAACCGTGCCTCTGATCCGCAGCCAACATCTAGAACAGGCTCTTGCAAACGAGCAATGTCCAATCCTAGCAGATTCGCTTGCAACTCCGGTGTATATTCCTCACAAGGTATCCAAAAGGTATATTCATTCTCTGCATACTTAGCGAACACTTCACGTCCATTGGTACGAATTAAAAAATCTCTCAAATGCCCATAATGCTGCTGGAGCAGTAAGTCCAGAGTTGCCCCTGCTATAGACTTCTTTTGGAACAGCTTTTCAATCCGGGTGAAGAATCGATCATACAGCTCCGCAAGCTCCCTCGCATGATCTGTGTGAAAATGTAGATACTGATTGGTATTTACAAACTGGGACAGTATTTGGGCCGCTACATCCTTCACAAAAACATGATATGTATGCTGGCGCTTCAAGCTTTTAAGCATGAGGATCAGTTCCGAGCTTCGCTGCGTCAGCCAGTACGTCATTTCCGTTGATGGTCCTAACAGAACAGAGCCCTCGCGCATATAAAATAAACTCCGATGCTGATTATGCAGGAGTTGACCGTTGATAAGATTATGAAGTTGAGCTACTGTCATACTACTTCCTCCTTAAAGTCCAGAACATTAAAGCCCCACCCAAGCCTAAGTCATGCTGGGTTTGGGTAGGGCCAGCTTATTTTCTGAGTATATCATTATGGAAATTCGGTGCTATTGCAGATTCTCCGTCTTTACATTTGAGGATAAAGGAATATTCAAGTCACGAACCCCTTGGGCTACCAAGCGGGCTATTTGCTCCGCACCATACTCCTGAAAATGTGTATCATCCTTCACGCCATCAGGAAATGCAGGAAACACACCTGGCTCCAAATGTAAAAACAGTGGAAGTGTTCCTTCCAGGCCTAGTGTATCATAGTAGGCTACACTCAATTGACTAAGATTGATCAGTGCTACCCCCGTCTCTGATGCTGTTTCCTTCATCGCCTGCACATATTCCGGGAAACTAATCCGAAACGAAGCACTTGCTGCATCATAATCGCGGCGGCCTACAGGAGTAATTAGCACAGGGATCGCACCGCGTTGGGTGGCTCCTTGGATGTACGTTTTCAAGTAAACTTTATAATCGGCAGGTGAAACATAACGCTCCTGATTATTGATCGCGGCATCATTATGCCCAAACTGTATGAACAGATAATCTCCTGGACGGATATTCCGTAAAATATCATCTAACCGCCCTTGAACCAAAAAAGTCTTCGTGCTACGTCCACCAATAGAACGGTTCACAAAAATAGTCTCATCTGTAAAAAATGGAGCAATCATTTGCCCCCAGCCTGCCTGAGGCTTCATCGAGGCTTTATAAGTTTGAACCGTAGAATCTCCTGCAAGGTATACGGAAGGATGCTCTCCAGCTGTTCGAGCCTCCTTGGGAGTGATAACCAAGGCGTTAATCTTCGCTTCATCTCCCGAAAAATACAATTCGAGCTGACCGTCGATGAGTGCTAGCTCAAACCCAGTCTCGACAAATTGTCCTGCTGTTTTGGCGGTAGGCTCTACTTTAACAATGGATTCGGCTTTAACCGTAATGTTCGTGTTTCCGGCAGTATCTCCGGCAATCAGAGAAAGCGTGTAATCCGCAGGCGGTAAATTGACGACAAATGATGAGCCTTGAACACGAACAAAATCTGAGCGGATAGCATCACTTCCCCCACGGTTCTCTTCATTTACCTTGGAAAGATCGGTAAATCCATAGCCACGCTCAGGCGTGTAAGCATCCTTGGCAGTGACCTGGGTGTAGCCGTCTGCTACATCCCCAGGGCCAAAATCAAAACGAAGAGGCGCCGCAAGCTGCTTTTCCGCTAATGCCTGCCCTGGAATAAGTATGGTTGCAAACAACAAGCTGAACCCTGCGCATAACCCAATCATCTTACCGAACAACCTGTGACGCTTTCTCTTTTGTTTCAAGCGCAACCCTCGCTTCTCAGATTATTTGAGTGGTTTGTCATCGTCTAACGTCTATTGATCCCCGCCAGCCTTTGGCAGCCTTGGTCCAATGCCCAGGATATCACAATACCGACCGTGTACCTAATCAGATCCACAGTCAGAAACCCTTTGCCAAGCACTAGCCCGCCCAGAGTGGTCGCCCGGATGTGGTTAATCCAGGGAGCTTGGTACATTTGACTGAACTCAATAGCAAAGCAAAACAGCACACTGCCCCAAAGGGCTACAGACAACTGACGATTCACCCACAACATTCTCAGCCCAAAATAAATCATGCATGCCCACAAGGCATCCCCAAAGTGATTGGCAACGAATGCAGGTAACCGGGTGGAGAAAGCTCTGCTTCCCAAGCCCAACAAGATCATGACCAGCACGGCAACCAGATACGCAGCGCGGGTCTTCCAGTGGAACTTTCCCTTTATTTCCCGATTAATTTCCCAATTGCTGCTCTTACGAAGTTTTCTCATACTAAATTACCTTTCCTGACACTGGAAATCTCCGCAATACTGCTGTAAACTTTGTCAATCCTTCTTTTGGGATAGCGCTTGCAAGATTGCTGAACCTTAAGCTGCTGTCATATTGTATGCACACCAACTTGTCTGTATTTTTCGTCATATTATGAATCATATAAGCTCCCGCAATATCATACAATCGCTTGCTAAAATTCAATACCACGCACTTTGGCAAAAACCATATGGTGTACCATATTCCCCTCTTCATCATACTCGACATTCCTTAAAATCCCCTCTAATGTAAAACCTGCCCGTTCCGCTACCTTGGCGCTGCGCGTATTTCTGGAATCACAAAGAATCTCTAACCGGTTAGCATGTAAATGCTGTATGGCAAAATCTGTAATACCGTGCACGGCCTCTGTTATAATCCCCTTTCCGGTCCATGAGGTTCTGAGCCAATACCCAATTTCGAATCTTCGTGCATCCCAATTAATTCGGTGCAGACCGCTACTGGCTACAAATTGTCCCGAAGCCGTATCAAATATATACAGCACCATGTCAGACCGATCCAGAAATTTAAGTCTGGCTTGGCGTGAACGGATTTCAGATTCCTCTACCGTAGGGAGATTTCTCGCAAAAGGAAGCCAAGGCCGCAGCTCATGTACACTCTCGCGTATCGCCTCATTGACCGCCGCACCATCGCCCCATTGCGGAGCGCGTATAGTCAATCGCTCCGTCTGGAATTGTTCCGGGAATGATAACAGAATGGGATTCGGTTGCTGCTCGATACTCATGATGCTCCCTCCTCCATATTCGATGGATAACTGAGACGATCCAGCCAGCCAGTGATTTCACGTAGGCTCTGAATCTGATGATCAGGTACAATGCCTGCTTCATTCCACGTCATAAAGCCTTCCAGCCAAATGGTATGCAATCCTGCACTTTGCGCCCCACGAATATCATTTGTCGGATGATCGCCTACATAGCAGGCATGACCAGGTTCGGCAATGTCCAGCTCATTCAGAGCCAACTCGAAAATACGAGGATTAGGCTTCTCGACGTTGACTCCGCCTGATACAATAATGGAATCCACATAATCTCTCAGCATCACTCGGTCAATCTTCGCCTGCTGTGTACGGAGTGAACCGTTGGTAATCATACCAAGCTTCAAGCCCCGAGACCGCAGTTCAGACAGCACTTCCTTCGCTCCGTCCATCAGTACCGTAAATTTATGAAATTCACCATACCAAAAGCCCAGCATCTCCTGTACTGTCGTATCGGGATTTTTCAGTTTCAGGTCTGCATGCAGCTCCGTATACAGCTCCCTTTTATCCCGGTAGCCGTCCTGATCTGCCAGACGTATTCGTTCAACGACCGCCGCACGGCTGGCCGGTTCTTCTGCCACAATAAATCGTTCTATAAACCGCTCCGTATATGCCGCGAATGCCAGTTTGCGGTTAATCAGTGTATTATCCAGATCAAAAATAATGGCTTCTATAGACATAACAAGCTCCTTTCTGTCCGTAAATTTATACCGATCAGCTCGAAACAAATTGAATAACTCCGATCATAATAAGCAAGAAAAAAATAGACAAGAAAATGATGATCATGTACTTTAAGATTTTGCTGGAAGTCGACTTTTGTTCCAGTTTGGTCTCGATCTGGGTCAACCTTTCTTTGATTTCTTCCAAATCCTGCTCCAATTTCACCTTAGTCTCTCCTTCCTTTATCTCGACTTATTTAATTTCCTAACGATTCGGCGATTCAGCTACATAAATCACTCCAAAAGCGAACTGTTTTTACCGCCTCAAAATTAATCTGTTCGTAAGTCTTCTCCCCAAATTCCAGCTTGAAATACTCCTGCAAACTTTCTCCATACACGATAATATCCGTTTGATACACTGAAAATACCGGATTTCCTTCTTCACATGGCTGCTCTGGGATATATCGGTGACCATAGACGGGGATCAGCTTGGGCACACGCAAAAACTCACGTTTACATGTATCAACGGCTTCCTCCAAATCTGTTGGTCTATTCCCCCATTCAGAATGCCAGAACATATTCTGTTCTACATCAAAAATCATACCTTCAAGCGGCCAATTCAGCCTTTGCTGAATGACACCCATCCGCTGTGGTGACGTATCTCTCCATGGGATGAAGCTTTTACCAACTGGAAGAACGTTCATCAGCAGCTCTCTTAAGTCGGGCGGAAAGTGAATATCATACCTGTCTTCGACCTCAGTAATCTCCTGGGTGGATAAGCCTGGGGTTAAGGTTACATCGTCTTTACGTAATAAATCGATAATATAAGCGATATCCATCTTGGCTTGAACACCTCCATTCGCTGTCTGACTGCACCTTCTGATTGATTTCTAGCAGTTAGTCTAGCGGATTGGTCAAGAGGCCTACCAGACTTGTAACTTCAACTTCACCGACTCGGCGTGGGCCTTCCATAAAATATCCCCTGGTTCCTACATGTATCCGGTGTCGGTGTACCTTTTCCCTCATTTCTCCAAACAAAATCCACATTCTTGCCTGACCTTCCCGGTGAACCGGGTGCCTGGTATCCATGATCAATTGACCCTCTTCATCTTCAAACTCAGGATGTATTGCATAAATTCCCGTTGTTGTAATATCGTCGCCCTCATAGGAAAAATCGCAGCGATAACCCTGAATAGGCAGTTGTTTCCTGCCTCCTTCTTCCGGTGTGTAAAATCGATATTTTACTATAAAATCGTGCGGATGCTGCCTACTATGTTCATAGGGATTCCACATTTCATATCATCCCCTCTGGTCTTTCCCAGAAATATGTACTTCCTTCTAGTGTAATCCAATAGGAAAAGAAATCCAAGACCTATCCGCAAGGCATTGCCGAATAAGCTTGGATGATATGAGAGTCTTTTTTTCAGAATATATGACTTTTATACTTGCTGTCCGTTCACCTGAATATCTACGTCTACCTGCTGTCCCAGCCAAGCCCGCATGCGATCCCACGAAAAAACCTGCTCCATGTGAAAAACACCATATGGAAGTTCTGAGCGATACAGAGCAAGCGCTGCAAAGACGGCAGCTTTAGCAGTTAAATCAGACTGATGATGTCCCCTTAGCCTGCATTCGACCCTCGTCTCCTTACCATTGAGAGTTCCTTGGGCGTCTACCTTGACCGCTACAGCATTTCCTCCAAAATGCACCTTGCCAAAGCTGCGAACTACTGCCTCACGAACCGTTGGCAGTCGGAGCAGACCTGATATTCCTATTGTCCGAAGCCCTGCCAGAAGCCGGGTGGTCAAGCGCGAATCGAAGCACAGGCGTGTGCTGACCGTAGGAACATCAAGTGTACGTGGAAGTGTCTGTTGATCCGAAAAAGGAAACCGATACGCCCGATGACGACCCACTCCTGCACCAAAGTCTGCCACTATGCCGTCGGTAAAGCTTCTTCGAGTCACTGGGCGTCCCTGTTCTATCACCTCCAAGTCGGTATGAATCTGATCTACAGTCCACTCAATCGCAGCCTGACCGTGTCGATCACCCAAGCCCAGCATCAATGATATGTTCAGTTCATCCGTTTGATCCATGAGCTGTGTCGCTTGCAATGCCAATAGATTAGTTAGCCCTGGAGCTAACCCTACACTTAGCAGCGCAGTGGCCTGATAAGCTCGGGCCTCCTGATGACACTGCTCCACCTGACTCAAAAAGGCCGCATTCGCAGTAATATCCATGTAATGCACCCCATGCTGAAGACAGGTGCGTACCAAGGCTGTATTGTCCTGATCCAGACACATAATAACCATTTTGGCTTGCTTTAATATCGACGGGTCCAGCGGTTCATGAATATTAAGCTGCAAGGGTCGTATCTTGCCATTCGATTGTTGGCTGAATGCAGTGGCACGTTCCAGACTGCGGCCTGCGGCAAATACCTTGCCGGGGAACATTTCACTTAACTCTGTACATACAATTTTTCCAACATGGCCATACCCGCCAATAATGATGATGTTATCCTTTGTCATAAGCCGTCTCTCCCTCTTTAACCGCAAACCATGCATTCACTAAAAAAGCACCATAATACCGGGTGATGTGGGTAAAGCCTGCATCTATCAACAGTTCCTGAATTGCTGCATTGGACACCGGGTTTGACTCACGGCCGATGGAAGCAGCGAATCGCTCCCAATCCTCCAGTGAAATGCCCTGACTCAGCATATGAGCTTTCCACGCCTGCATTTGAAGGGAAAAAGAAGGCTCCTGCGGATTCCCATTAATAGATGCTAGGCAAAAAGGTGCACCTGGCTTGAGTCGAGCGGATATCTGGTGCAACAATGCCTGTTTACTCTCCAAGCTCTGAAGAAAATGAAGCACCAGCAGGCAGGTAGCAGCATCATAGACTGCTTCTCTACATGACTCTTCGCCATGCTTTTCGAGCTGTTCTTCAGGCTGTTCTTCAGACAACTCTTCCAACGTACCTGCAACAAATGATATTTTTGAACTGATACCCGCTTGGGACACACGCTGACGCGCCAAATCCAGCATGTGCGCAGAGGGATCAACTGCCGTAAAAGACCATGTCTGATGCCGCCCTCCGAGCGTAATCAATTCCTGACCGCCCCCAGCTCCGACAATGAGCACATTCGGGTCGATCTTTCGGGTATGAGCCTGTGCTGCAACCTGTGCAGTTATCAAACAATCTGTCATCTCATACAGATGGGCATATCCTGGTATTTTTAAAGCAATCGTATCCGCGTATTTATGCACATTCGGATGATTCCAGCTCATCGGTTGATTTGAGTCGGTATTTCCAATATGAGGTTGTTTCATATATGCTCTCCTCCAAACATTTAGCCTTGATCTTCAGCGACCATTCGTTTATTGTAGATTTAATTAAGAATCATTCTCAATTATAAAGACAATACGAATATCCACCATCCCATAAATATGGGATTTAGGAAGAGGCACTTTAAGAATCTCCAGCTTTCACGATAGGAGTAAACGATGAACGCACATTATACTCAATTTGCACAGCTTAAGAATGATCAACAACCAATCATGGAAATGGGAAATAAATCACCCTCATCTCCTACATACAAGCACACGCTAATCGACCGCTTGCGTACTCAGATTTCTTTTGATGCGGCATGCTGTACCTCAGTAGATCCGCGAACGCTGCTTTCCACGGGTGCATTTACGGAGTCGGGTGTAGAGGACATTCATAGCAAACTGCTAGAATACGAGTATCTGCACGATGATATCATGAAATACGATCAATTGGTGCGAGAAGGGCAGTCCATCGCAACGCTTCATGAGTCTACACAAGGCCAACCGGATCGAAGTACACGTTTTAGAGATGTTTTGCAACCCGCTGGATTCGGCGATGAGCTGCGTATTCCATTTATGTACAAAGGAAGCTGCTGGGGATTTCTTACGTTGTTCCGCCACTATGGAAAGCCTGTATTCAGCACGGAAGAGCAACAACTGCTTGAAGCGTTAGCACCGCCCATAGCCTATCATCTGCGTCAAACCAGTGTCGGTGTATCTCCAGCCCCCGCTATGGCTATGGAACATGAACTTGAGCCAGGTGTTCTGACGCTTTCTGCTCAACTAGAACCCCTCTCGTCCAATATAGTAGCAGAGCAGTGGCTAAAGCTGCTTCGGCAGCAGGAGGGAATCCATGAGGACAAGCTGCCGGCCTCTGTTCGGGCGGTAAGCTTGCGAGCGCTATCCACTTCTACTGCACCAGCCAGACTATGTATCCCTGCCGCAGACGCTGAAACTCCTTGGGTCACGATCAGAGCCACTCTCCTGCAAGGCGGACGCGAGCATATGGGCGAGAAGCAACTGGCCGTATGGTTTGAGCCTACTAAAGCAACCGACATGTTGCCGCTTATGGCTGAAATCTACTTATGGACTGAACGAGAGAGACAGCTTGTCCGGCTCATTGTCCAAGGCTTTTCTACCAAGGAACTAGCAAGTGCACTTCATATTACGGCCTACACGGTGCAGGATCATCTGAAAGCCATTTTCTTGAAAACAGAGGTAAGCAGCCGTCGTGAGCTAGTATGGAAGGTATATTCCAGATTCAATTAATTATGTAAAAAAGACAGATGACCCGGTTAAGGATCATCTGTCTTTGCATCACTGCTCTATTGAGACGCAAGAGTTTTATTTCTGCGAAGAGGATTTCGTATCATCGTATGATACTGGTGAGGGCTTCGCAATCCATTCATCAGCCTCAGGCTCGATATCCACGCCATTGTCCAGCTTCGTTTTCTCCATCAAGGAATCTCCGTCCTCGTTCTTCTTGTTGCGGATTTTCGCTTCGTCTTGAGTGTGGTCGCTCATGTTGATTCCTCCTTTTTTAATTTCATCTGATGGTTGTACCTTACTCATAATTACCCATTGCCGTCCTGTACAAACCTCTACACCACCAGATGCCCTTTTTTCTCCGCCGGTCCAATGGTCGCCTCAATGCCAGCATTAAACTCCAGAAAGTCGCTCTCTACTCCATCACTAAAAATAACTCCATTCTCCGGCATCTGCGAAGCAATTCGCAGCGGTCTTTCAACGGCCACCTGTCCAAATACCAGCTCCGCAGCAGTCGTCCGACTGGGGAATGGTTCTCTCACTGTAAAATAAAGCGAGGGCGAGCTCCAGGTTGCACGATGATCCTGCCCCATTCCTTCTACTGTCCCCTCCTGACTAAAAGCAGCACCTGACACCAGGTGATCTGGAGTAAGCGAGACCGGATGCCGTGTAGCACTGCCGACAATACCGGCCGCTCCAGCCAGCACACTGGTCAACCAGCCTGTCGCCCCCAACCCGGTAGAAACAATAATACCGCTGGACGATTGCTGCTCTACCTGATCCTCCAATCTCAGCTCATATCTCGCAGAAACATGAGTTTTGCGCCCGATGAACAAATCGTTCACAGCATATATGGATTGGCCATCATTTAGTTGGGCCTTAGCCAGCGTAACCTCCTTAATCGGCCGTCTGTGCACGAACACATCCGGCACCACCCAGCGCAGATCAGATACAGTAAACGGCAGCAATACCCCATCCCAGCGCAATGGATCTGGATTTACGCCGATTAGCGGCTGCTCGGTCAAATATTTTAACGTGTTGGCTACCAACCCATCCTGACCCAGTACCACCACCGTATCCTGCTCACCAAAAATAAAGTTCGGCACATGTTCCCGCTCCACAATCTGGACACGCCCCAAGGCCGATAACTCGGACGTCGCCGTTGCCACCGCCCTGCGGTAATTTTCATCCTCCAGCACATAATCACTAAAATCCGCACCCAGCCGTTCCATAAAGAAGCGAGCCTGCTGCACCGTATTGTAACGAACAATCAGTTCCTCCAGTCGCGTTTTACGCTTCACCAAAATAATCTTCTGCTCAGTCATTCGGCTGCTCATCGTGATCTTCCTCCAGACCCTCTCGATCCTGCTGATCCACTTGTTCCCGTATCTGACATGAGACCTTGCAGCAGATCAGGCGTAATATTCAACTGGCCGATTTTCCCTGCATTTTCTGCGAGTTCCTGAAAGGCGATCGCAATCAGCTTATCCGGGCTCATATCCATGTTGGCCATAGCTTGAAGTACGTTAGGCTCGACATCCTGCAACGATTTCATCACCGCTGTCAGCTCATAGGCCTTGGCATCGGCTTCCGCCTTTTTATTCGTTACGGTCAGCTCAATCAGTTCGCGCTTTTTCTCTTCCAAGGCCGTGTCAAACCGCAGCTGCTCCTCCTTCATCTCACTTTGCTTTTGCTTTACGGAACGCTCGGCATCCAGTTGGGTTTCGCGGATCTGCCTTTTTTTCGTCTCCACCGCAATTTCCGTATTCAGCTCATTTTCCTTTACACGGCGCTCCTGCTCAATGGATGCGTTACGACGCTCATACAAAGCATGATCCGCACTGCGAAGAATTTCTTCTCTCGCCTGCGCTTCCAGTGCTCTCATCGTCTCCTTATTGGGTAAAATCGCCAAAATGGACAGCCCCATGACCTCAATGCCCAATTTCTCCATTTCAGTATGCTGAGCAATATCCTTCGTCATGTTTTGGGCCAGACGTTCACTGGACTGAACCGCTTCTTTGAGTGGGACACGTTCCAAATACTTTTTGGTAAGCACCTTGGCAATGTTAATCACCCGTTGGGCCAGCTTGCTTGGATCGTCCGAAATGTAGCGTCGTTCCTTCAAATCATACGTGTAGTTTAAAATCTGCGTCGTTCTGCGGTAATCCACGATCCGATAAGTCAGTTGCCCCTGCACGGTTACCGCCTGGAAATCATTTGTCATATCTTCAAACATAAACGGTACATCAATGGAAGAGACAGGCACGACAACGACCGAGGTGGTCGGCGCGTAGTAATAAAAAGATAACCCAACACCCTCTCGAACCACCTTCCCGTTCTTCACCTTCATGACATACTCACTGGGCTGAAATTTAACAAAATTAAATCCAAACATCAGCGCTTCCTCGCTTTCTTTACAGTATTTTTTTGTTATTTCTATATTGTTATTATCAATTTGTTATTAACAATAAAATAACATAGATAATCCATAATATCAATATGACATTTACAAAAAAAATAAAGGCCGCTTCCTCTCCGATACGCTCGGTTAAAGGAAACAGCCTCAGATTTCTTGCAATTTATTTTATAAGAGCACTTTCAAAAATTTTATACCTAACTGCATATTTACATAGAATCAGCAGCAAAACGAACCGCTCTGCTAACCAAGACCGGCAACACAGATATATGACCTTCGTCTGCAAATTCCCGGAACTCTACGTGTAGTCCTAGATCGTCCCTAGTCATTAAACGCGCAGCTAAGTCCCTGGCCTTTTCCTGCATGCCACTAAAATGTCCAGTCTCTAACTCCCCTACAGCAATCAGCAGCTTTTTATTCCAATGCTTCTGCGCAATGGAAGCTACAAACTGCTTCTCTTCAGCCATAATAACTTGTCCTCCCCAGTGTATAGACGGACTTCCCGCCACATACACCTGAAAAGAGTCTGGTCTTGTAAACAGGGTATGCAATACGAACAGTCCTCCAAGCGAATGCCCGAAGATCGTCTGTCGGTTGCGGTCGATAAGAAAATCACGCTCGATCATTGGCTTAAGCTCATCTTCAATAAATGACAAGAAATGCTCGGCGCCCCCGCTTTCTTTGGAGGCATCTTCATTTGGCTTTACCGGAAGCTCCACAGCCGTCCCAGGCAGTGTAAGATCGTAATATCGTGAAGGATGAAAGGGAGCCTCTGTTGGATAGCCTATTCCTACAATGATAGCTGGAACAACCCCCGTTTTGTCAGGTCGTCTCCCCTGAACGCGCACCGCTTCCACCATGGTTCCAAAAACAGAATTGGCATCCAGCACATAAATAACGGGATAGCCAGATACAGGAGGTTCCTCGGCAGGAATGGCAATATAAATATGATACTCACGGTTTTCAGCCTGCGAGTACATTACTCGATGCTGACTGCGAGGAACATACACAGCTCCATGTGCATCGCTGGAATGATAAGCTTGCGTAAATAGATCTTTAATGGGAACAACCTCCTTTAGAGCCCGAATTCGAATGAAATTAGGCCGTTTTTTTCATAAGCAAGACTACAAAATAAGGGACCCCGATCACCGCAATAATCAGTCCAACGGGAATTTCCGCAGGCGCAACCACCGTTTTGGCAACAAAATCAGACAACAGCACCAGTACCATACCGACCATACCGCATACGGGAATCACAAAACGATGATGAAGGCCAACAAGCCTTCTGGCGATATGAGGAGACAATAATCCTACAAAGCCTATTCCTCCAGAAACAGACACACAGGCACTCACCAGTCCAATGCTGGACAGCAAGAGAATAGACTTTTCCTTTTCGGTCGCAACGCCAAGACTTTTAGCTGTATGTTCATGTAATTGAAATAGATCCAGCACATACGATTTCAACCAAATAACAGGAATTAATATGACAAGCCATGGAATTACGGCAGCAACCAGCTTCCAATCAGCACTCCAAATACTGCCCGACATCCATACTGTCGCCATCTCGAAATCCGAGGCTTTCATTTTCAGCGACAGATATAAGCTTAAGGAACCGAAGCCAGAGCCAATCGCGATACCTACAAGTAGCAGTCGCTGCGAATCCAGACGTCCTGCTTTCCAAGCAAATAAATAGATCAGCAGCGCAGCTACCAAACCTCCAATCAAGCCGAAAAAGGGCATAGCCACCGCCGCAGTCCAGCCTGTCGTCTCCATCTGTCCTTGGTAAAAGAACATAAATATGACGATTGCTGCCCCTGCCCCTGCGTTAATGCCTAAAATGCCGGGATCGGCTAAACCATTCCGTGTAACTCCCTGTACCGCCGCCCCAGCTATCCCCAGACCTAAGCCGATCAAGGCCGCAATCACAATACGCGGTAGCCGAAAATGAAAAATCACCAAATCCAGCTGCGGAGTAGGGTGGATACGGAACAATGTCTGAATTACTTCCTGAAGGGTCATGTCGAACTCTCCATGGGTCAGACTAACATAGGAGGCTGCTAAAATAAGTGCAGCCCCACCTGAAAATACGAACCACAGCCGTTTCACACTGATTTTACGCATGCTCTCCCCCTCCTTTTCTACGTATTAAGTACAGAAAGAAAGGGATGCCAATGACCGAGGTAACCACTCCAATAGGTGTTTCAAACGGATAATTAAGAAAACGGCTCAACACATCAGACATGCCCAAAAAAACACCACCGATCAAACCAGAGCATGGAATGACCCAACGGTAATCTACTCCGATTAAATATCGGGTAATGTGCGGAATCAACAAGCCAACAAAAGCAATTTTCCCTGCCAGCGCAACAGAAACACCTGTCAGCAATGCTACACAGAGCATCGCCCCCAACTTGACTGGTAATGCCCGCTGTCCCAGACCTGTGGCCACGTCGTCGCCCAAAGACAGTAGTGTTATCGGCTTGGCCAGCAGCATTGCTCCTACAATTGCCACAAGAGCAAAGGGAATTGCCAATTGAATCATCCCGGGGTCCATTTGGTGCAGACGAGCGTTAAACCAGAAGCTTACATTTTGCGATACATTAAAATAAATGGAGAGAACGGCCGACAGGCTGCTTAAAAACGTGCCAATGATCGTTCCCAAAATGGCCATACGAACCGGGGCAAGACCGCCGGGAATTATCCAGGCTAAACCGAACACAATAGCCACCCCCAGAGCAGATCCCACAAAAGAACTTCCAATCAGGCCCATCGAAGTGGAGTTCGGTGCAAGGATCATCATTAAGGTGATCACAAACGCCGCCCCATCCGACACCCCCATAATTGAGGGTGAAGCCAAGAAATTCCGCGTCATTCCTTGCATAATGGCTCCTGAAATTGCGAGAAAAGCACCGATTAATATAGAGCCGACCGCTCTAGGCAGACGCGAGTTTAAAACGACCTGATGGTCCACGTTTCCAGCATCAAAATGGAAAAAGGTAGCAGTTACCGTCTCCCATTCTATCGTCTTGGCTCCGTACATCACAGACAGCAGTAATGTTAGTACGATAAACAAGGGAGAGACGAAGATTACAAGGTAAGGAGAGATCAACTTTTTTCCCATGTTCCTACCTTTACTGCGAAAGTCGGTTCATAACCGCTTCCAAAAAGGCAAGTTTGCTCCATGAAGTACCACCTTGAGCATTGGGATCTACAATGTTGACGAAGGTTTTCCCATTCTTGACGGCATTGATGCTGCTCCAAATCGGATTCTTCTCCAAATCTGCCAATGCCTGCGGCTGGTCCTTGTTCTCTCCTTCGGAGAATTGCACGAACAGATAATCGGGGTTCATATCAGCCAATTTCTCCAGAGAAACCGCCTCTTGTGCTTTAACTGTATTTAACTCTTCCGGTACCTTAGCTCCTAGATCAGCATACAGCGAAGGATTGAAATATACATCCGCAGGGTATACATACAGATTGCCTGTACGAATCCGTACCATGAGTACCTTTTTATTTCCCCATATTGGTTTGAGCTTCTGTTGGGCCGCCTCCGCATCTTGCTTGTACTTGTCCAGGATCTCCTTCGCCTTCGCCTCTTTGCCTGTAAGCTGTCCCAACATTAATAGATTCGCTTCCCAGTTCGTTGAAATATGGGATACTGGAACCAATGGAGCGACCTTCCCTAGCTGTTCTGCCACCGCAGGCCGAAATTTAGAACTCCCAAGAATCACATCTGCCTTCAGTTTCAGGATCGTTTCAGCGCTAGGCTGCATTCGGTCACCAACGTCTGCGGCTCCTTCCATCGCTTTTTCCATGAACTCAGGAAATTTTCCGCCCGAAGTAACCGCCCCAGTTGGTTTCACTCCCAGGACAGCTGCATCTTCCATCGCTTCCAGACTAGCTATAATAATATGATCCGTCTTGGCCAGCTTATAAGTCTTATCTAGATATGTAATCGTCTTGGCACTTTCTACGTCAGAAACAGACGTTTGTGTCGATGCATTGGTATTCTTTTGAGCTGAGCTATCCACCTCCTGCACCTTTCCACCACATGCCGTCAACAGCAAACTTGCCGATAATAAGGTACACATCCATATTGCAAACTTCTTCATAATCTGAAAGACTCCCCTCTATCTACTTGAATTTACAGATAATAATTATCATTATCATTGATAACTATTATCAATAGTAGGAGAGAAATCGGCGTATTGCAATATTTTTTCTAATATTTATTAAAAAGAGGGCTTTCTTCCCCCTGGAATCATTGCAATTAGGAAGCATCAGCCTTCCCTGTTTTGTTGGATATCATTCACATTCCATTCTTTATAAAACTGCTCCAAATACATTTCCATCCATTGATGCCGAACCTCCGCCAGTTCTCGGGCATAAGGGGTATTCATTAAATCCTTGAGCTTGAGCAGCTTTTCGTAAAAATGATATATGGCACTTTTACCTGCGGCGCGATAATCATATTGTGAATAGTCTTGATCCGGATCGTGCATGATACTGCCTTTTGAGCCTGCATACATAAAGGTTCTTGCAATCCCAATCGCTCCCAGAGCATCCAACCGATCTGCATCCTGTACAACCTGACCTTCCAGCGTTTCCATAGGCGGATTTTGTCCACCATTGTAGGACATTGTAGCAATAATGGTCATCACGTGTGTGATCACATCCGCATCGTTTACATGCAGATGCAGCCACTGCTCAACTTTATCCAGCCCCGCTTGTTTGGATTCATTTAATTTTTCATCCGCTACATCATGCAGCAGTGCTGACAGCTCGCACACGAACGGATCTGCACCTTCTTTTGCAGCAATTTCAACAGACAGCTTCCTCACCCGGTCAATATGCCACCAATCATGACCACTGTGGTCATGCTCCAACTGCTGCTGCACATACGGCTCTGCCTTTTGAATAATATCTTCCATCATCGCTTCCTGCTGCTCTGTTCGTCTCTTCATAAGTCACCTTTCAATCCCGTCCATATTTGCTATGTGAGGTTGGTTTATTTTTTTATATGCTTGTCCATTTGCTTAGCGCGAATCATCGAGAGCGCCTTACGGGCTGCTAGCTTCCCATTAGGGCTACCATGCTTCATCACTTCTTTTAACAATTCGGTCGCGGGTTCATACCCATGATATCCCAATAGAATACATGCACGTTCCTGTACATACATATCTTCATCATCCACATAAGGAAGCAATGAATCCGCCTCACTAACAGGTGTAATCGCCATTAAGCTGTAAAGAAGCTGGCACCTCACATCATCCTCCATTGATGAATCCTTTTCCAGTATAGCCTGCAATTCATGCATACAGCGAATATCTTCTGCTAGTTGTTCGGTGCTTATGTCGTTGTCAGACGGGTAATCCTGACGCAGCTGTTCCCAATCCAGCTCTGGGTTTTGCTCCAACTCTGCAATCAGCGAAGCTGTACTTCGGTACCTCGGTGACAAATCTGTTTCCTCGTGATTGATGTAACATAATTTATATGCTAGTGGCCCCTCTACATATAGACCTACATAATTAGAATGATCATCCGTCCATAGAGGAATGATATATTTGAATACCTCGATCTGCGCCATCCACTCGATACTCTCAGCAAGTTCCTGTTCACTTAGCAATCGTAGCTGAACCTTCCGCCCTTCCTGCTTCTTGCTATGGATTAGTAAAGCTTCCAGCGTATCGTCAGGTAGATCAATCGCTTGGCGTTCAAGCACCTCTTGTAAGCTCATTTTTCCACACTCCTAATCTTTTCTACTCCAAATCTATTATCTAATCCCTGAAAGGGACAGGCTATCTCCATTTTATTCTATATGTGTATGGTATCCAACCTTAGGTCGACAAGTCCGTAACTATGCAAAAAAAGAACCCCCTTAACCACATCAGCTGTAGTTAACGGAAGTTCTTTTTTAAACTGATTCCCTTATTTTATTCCACGACACCAAGCTCGCGGTTTTTTTCCTTGAAGCGGCTGTTGTGAGAAGATACATATGCGGCTTTATCAGCTGTCGGATCAATGTACAACTTGGCGCTGTTGAGGGCAAGAGCAGCATCTGTGAACGTACCTGCAATCAGATACAGCTTGCTTCCATACTCGACAAAATCGCCTGCAGCAAAAATCCCCGGTAGATTCGTTTCCAGCTTGTCGCTCACGCGGGCATGCCACTCTCCCATATCCAGTCCCCAATCTCGCAGGGGGCCGAAATCGGATTTTAGGCCATGATTTACGATAACTGCATCAACATTCAGCATCTCTATTTCGCCCGTATCTACATGATTGATCGTCACCTGCTCAATCGTTTCTCCGTTGTTGCTATGTAACTGACTTACCGCATAAGGTGTGAGAACACGGACCGAAGAGGACTTCATACGGGCTACATTTTTCTCATGTCCGCCAAAATGATCCCGACGATGTACAACTGTCACACTCGCCGCAATAGATTCCAGCTCATTCGCCCAATCTACCGCCGAGTTGCCTCCACCGGAAATCAGGACATGCTTATCTCGGAACGGCTCCAGCTCTTGTACGGTATAGTGCAGGTTTGTAACCTCGTAACGGTCAGCGCCTTCAATCTCCAGCTTAGCCATTTTGAGAATACCATAACCTACAGCCAGAACGATCGTACGCGTCCAATGCTGTTCCCCTGTGGCAGAAGTCAGCAGGAACGTACCATCTTCTTGCCGATCCATACCTGTAATCTGTTGTCCCAATACAATGGTAGGCTCGAACGTTCGTGCCTGCTGCTCCAGCTGGTCAATCAGCTTTTCACATAAAATCGGAGTTACCCCTCCAACATCCCATATCATCTTCTCCGGGTATATGCGCATCCGTCCGCCTAGCTCATGCTTGGCTTCGATCAGCTTGGTTTTCATATCTCTCATGCCACTGTAAAACGCAGTATACATACCGGCAGGACCGCCGCCGATGATCGTTACATCATATAATTCCAAGGACTCTGTCACTCTGCAACTCTCCCTATCATAGCGTATTATGTCTGCTTCTATTATAAGTGATAATAATTATCAATATCAATTAAGAAATAAAAACATATCTGTGACAGAGGTATTAGTGACTTTGGAACTACGTTTATACAGTTATTTGGCTACTGCTTTCGTTAACCTTGTGGATTAGGCAGGGATTGCTGCACTATTGCACGCAATGCTTTTTCATTCAGCCCAGTCTGTACAAATTGAAAACGGTGACCTGCCAGCCTCTGAACTCGATCTATGATCTGACCCAGATGATAAGCCGTATGCTCCACCACATGGTAAACGTCATACATATTTATATCGCCTGTGTTGTCCAATGCTGCACAGAAGGAAGAAAAAGCATCTTCAACTTCCTCCATAAGCTGTTCTTTGTTTTGCACTGAAGGCTTGAAGCTATCCTCCATACCTTGCTTGTATGTAATCGTCGAATCCATGAGTTTGACTGCATTTCTACGCACATGCACCATTATATGATGGACAATTCCTCCAATACTGTTCTGTTCCGCTTCACCAGTGCCCCATAACATGGTTTCATCCAAAAGCTGGATGCATGCCCGCAGCTTAACCAAGTATTGATCGTACATTCTGTGCTTGGATATGATCTTAAATTCATGCATGGAAGAATTCATATGTTCATTTCCTCCTTTATCTTTTCAGGTGTATTTTTTGAAAAAGTCACTTCCGTGGATCATCCAATATCGTTCAGCAGGAGGGACCTCTTCCAAAAAGTTCAGATATTCCCCTTTCCACCCCACCGGGACATAGTGTTCGAAAGAAGCTGGCTCTGGAAATAGGGAGTAGAGAACTTTCTGGTCAAAATCAACATACAAAGCAGGACAGAATTCCAACACTTCATCCTTATGCTGGATTGCTTCATCTAGCATTTGGAGCATTGTAGTGAGTTCTCCCGCAGCCACCTTATATTCACAGATGTGTTCCAAAAATGCTCCGGCTGTGGTCTCATCCAAAATAGCGATGCCAAACCGTTCCTCCATCTCGGTATTCAAAAACCAATACTCTCTTTCCGTCACATACCAATTCCATTGTCCCTGAAACATGACACCGACAATGATATTTTGCGCATATTCAGGCCATATTTTCATGAGTTTTTGAGTTCCCCTCCCTCACTTACAGCTCGATCCAAAACCGGTTTACACAGTTGCCATCTTCCTCTATGTAATCCTTGTCCGGTATTCCGCCGTTTCGCAGAATCGTTCTTTTGGAACTGATATTATCGGAGTCGCATACGACGAGGGCTTTGGAAATACCCAACTCTTTTGCTTTCCCCAATGCTAAGGCCAGCATAGTCACAGCGTACCTGTTCCCTCGTGCAGAAGGACGGATACCATAACCGATATGACCGCCAGCGTTTAACAGATGCTCATTAAGATCATGACGGATATTCACTGCTCCGACGACCTGATCATCTGCATCCACCAGCCAGTAGGTCGAACTTTTAACCCAGCCTTCAGACAAGCCAATTCCATTTTTCTGGTGACTTAAAAGCGTCAGCATACCTTCAAAATCATACGGTTCTATAGAAATCACCCAAGGCACCATATGCTCCTGGTTTTTTTCCCATTCCTCATAAAATGAAAGATAAGCATCCTTCCAGCGCCGATCCGGCTCAACCAATCTGATGGCCTGCATCCTACTCACCGCCCCCTCATTAAGCACTCCATGTATCTACTAATGGTCTCGTCATCTCTACACCCCATAGTTCTTCATCGTTGCTTCCAATGTTTCATCCGTATCCGCCAGCCACACGGAGCTAACCTCAAACGTCCCTGGCTCGAAAAACAATGGGAACCTCCGCTTAAACCAATCCTGCATCGGCAAATTCAGTGCTTCCTTCATATCTACCCACAGTAGTTCTCCCTCAGGAGGATTTTTTAATAGCTCACCTTCCGTTGCTGTAGCCAAATAATTAAAGACCATATATCTCAGCCCTTGCCTTGGATCGCAATATTCATCGATTCCTTTAAATACAATTTCCGTAACCGTTAAGCCTGTTTCCTCTTTTACTTCGCGAATGGCTCCATTCACAATGCTCTCTGGGAACTCTACTTTTCCTCCTGGAGCAATATAACCCGGAAACCCCTTTCGATTGGGTCTGTTCATTAGCAATACCTTGTTTCCATCTTGAATCATGCACATGGTATATATTTTGTGTGTCACTTCTGTACTCAATCCGATCATACCTTTCTTTATTCACATTCTCTATGATCTAGCTTTTAACTTACTCACCGACATATCTTAGTTGAATATGGTATTCACCATAGAACGATTACAGTCCCTCGTCAAACAACTGTAGACCTATGATTTCAAAGGCGACACCGTCACCCGCTTTAACGTGGATATCACCATTCAATTCGTCAGAATCCAAAACAAACGTAGCCTCTCCTACAACAATCTCCAGACAGTCTATCCCGCCTGCTTCGCCTTGTATCACTTGTTGTATCATCCCTTGAATCCAATAGTCACCTAGCTTTGGTTGAGGTTGAACAATGCCTGTCTTTTCCGTAGGCCTCAGTCTTCTGAACCCTTCTATACTGGATGGAGAAGTCTCGACCGAAATGACACAGCCGGGAATTAACTTTTCCAAGCTTTGTTCATACGGAACAACATACGCATATCCCGAGGTCAGTTCATGCCGAAAATATGTCCAGTAGCCGTATATCTTTTCTTCGCCAATATTACGAATGATAATCTTTTCATCTTGATTTACTTCCTTGATCTGTACGCGCATTTATGAAGTCCTCAGTAGATATTTTTCTTATAATAATAATGTTTAAAGCCTCTAGGAGCCTCATCAATGACACCGACTACTTCATACCCCTGCTTTTCATAGAATTCAGGTGCTTGAAAAGAAAAGGTATTCAGTTGTATCAAAGTACATCCTTTATCTCTAGCGATTTGTTCAATTTCACTAAGTAATTGCGAACCGTAGCCCTTTCCTCTATGGCCCTGATCTACCCACAAAATATCAACCTCCACCCAGTTCCAACAAAGTACACTTAGAAGACCGCCGATGACCTGACCGTCTCCATTTTTGAGCGTAAGATTAATTTCTTCGTATTGGGTTTGAATATCTGCCGGGACGTGTTTTGCATTAAACTCAATCAACTTGTTTCTGACGAAACGAGCTTCATCCCTACTACTTCGACTCCATTGAGGTTCCAATGTCATGGCTTAAATCCTCCAATTAGAATGTATACTAACACTTACTGATACAATCTATAAAATATTAAAGTTAAGAACCTTTCATCTTGCCACTGTTATTTATTGTAATACTTTTTTATGTTTAGTCACATGATTCATTTTGAATTAAATTAAAACGTGAAAAGCAGGCTCCCTATGTAACAGAGAGCCTGCTTTCTTTTCTATCCAACGTCTGGCTTACAGGAGAAGAGATAGGATGACTAAATAGAAATATCCAGTGATTTTCCAACCCCAGTAATATCACTGCCATTCGAGCTGCTGGTACGAGTCATTTCCATATTGCTTGGAGCGGACTTTTCCATTTTTGGTGTTGACGTACTGCTGGATTGAGAACTTTGCTGTGCAATCTGAGCTTCAATTTGCTTAATTTGCTGCTGAAGCTGCTTCATTTTCGTTTCTTTTGTATCCTTATTATCTTTGCTTTGCTGGACCTTATTGTACTCTGCTTCAAGCTGGGCTTTTTGCTTTTCCAAACTGGCTGTATCGTTGGTACTAGATGAAGATGAAGTTGAAGTATTGGCAATAGATATAGAGCTACTAGATGTGGCTGAAATATTCACAGAAGGATTCTCCTTTTTAAAAGCTAAGTTTGAGTTACAAGTGTGGGCTAAGCGTTTTTAAGGTATGCTATTGCGCTCTAAAGATTATAACGAAGACGATACAGATTGTTCAAAAATCTTAGCGATTTTATCGAATAAAACTGATACTTCTTCATCTGTCGCATTCGATTCATCTGTGTTTCCCCAAGCGTTTTTTAATGCAGAAATCAGGTCTGTTTGCTCATCTGTTTCTGAAGATATGGAGCCAGATAGAAGATCGGAACTCAGGACGTTTTGCAAATCATTCAGTAAGGATCTTTTTTCATCTACGGTAAGCTCTTTTTCAGATGTAGTAGTGTTATCTTCTTGATTGGTGGTCTCCTGAATATTCCATGCAAATGGGGGCATAATTCCACCCATCGCCTGCATCATTGGAGGCAGACCGCTGCTATCAACCTCAGGTCGGAATGAGTCACCTTCAGGCGACGGTGCAGGGCGGTTATTCTGGATCGTTTCAGCTACTTTATCGAATAAATCTGATACTTCCTCATCTGTTGCTGTCGAAAGATCCACCCCGGATAACAAGTCGCTGACTGTAGCCAAAGGATTGTTTGTACTGTTATTGATTTCATTCGTTTCAGATAAAGCACTTGAAGACGTCAAGTAACTTTGTAAATCTGACAATAACGCTTTCTGTTCGTCCATAGTCAGCGCCACAGTATTCTGGTCGTATTTGTAGCCATAACTGTAGTTTTCCGTAGGAAGCGGAGCCTGCATACCTCCGGCGTATTCCATAAATTCCGCACTTAATTCGAGTGAATCGCTGGATTTCTTGTGTGTGGTATGCCCCGCGTTATTTAGTCCATTCTAATTTGACTTCAGCGTATTCGAGTTATCGTAGGAAGTCGAAGTCGTGATGAGATGCCTGTTGATGGATAATGACAAAGTAGATCCCCTCTCAGTGTACATAATGTTTTTAGCTGCCCACCTCTCTTTCATCGGTTGTAAAACTGAAGGCAGCCTGAGAGAATGCTGAATGATAACTGAATGAATTCGGACTGTCCCATACTGTACTCCTTTTCTTTCTTCCTAGACTATAGTCAAGGAAAATCCCCTCCGCAGGACGGGGAACCGAGCCCTACTCCAGACAGGAGCAAGTAAAGGGATAATTTGTTACTCTTAGCAGAGAATAAATGAACGCATTTTGAAAATTGAAGGTAGGGGAAAGAAGTATGATCCGTATTAGTCATTTGGTTCACGAGAGACTTATGTTCCTATTCAAATTTTTGTACTCGCCTGCATATGTGGGTAGCGTAACACCCAGTTCCAGATTTTTAGCTAAAAATATGATAGAATCCATTCCATGGAGTGATGTTCATGCCGTGGCTGAGCTTGGGGCTGGAACAGGCGCAATTACCCAATACATCCCGTCTACGACAAAAATTCAACCTAAGGTTTTGCTCTTTGAGAAAGACCCGACCATGCAGCAGAGTTTAAAAAGAAGATTTCCGAATTATCTGTGCTATTCCGACTCGCGTGAGCTTCAGCTTGCTATGAAAAATGCTCAAGTTGAACAGCTTGACTGTATAATCAGCGGGCTGCCATTCTTCAACTTTCCACAAGCGATGCGAGATCAAATCGTAGAACAAATTCATCGGTCACTCAGGGATGGAGGGATGTTTGTCGCCTTTCAATACTCTAAACAGATGAAACAGCAGTTAGGTGAATGGTTTGATATTGAAGAAATCAAGTTTGTACCTATGAATGTTCCACCCGCATTCGTGTATGTATGCCGAAAGAAAGCTTAAGAAAGGAGTATGGGGATGGATGTTGAATATTTGATTTCCATTATCGAACAATATGGCTATGCAGCATTATTCTTCTCTCTATGGCTCGGAATTGTGGGACTGCCCATTCCAGACGAAGTTATAGTGATGACTGGCGGGGCCGTAACAAGCATGGGGATACTTCATCCGTTACCTGCTTTTTTAATTGTATATCTCGGGGTTGTATCAGGCCTATCCTTAGGTTATGTGTTGGGGAGAAGCTTGGGTACACCCATTTTGGATCGTTTGCGCCGAAAGAAGAAAATGGACAAGTACATTACTTTTTCAGAAAATTTAGTACATAAGTATGGAAACTTCACGATATGCATCAGCTACTTGCTACCGATCGTTCGCCACATTGTCCCTTATATTGTGGGGATCAATAAAATGAGTTTTAAGCGCTACGCTCTATTCTCTTATTCAACGGGCTTGATTTGGACGCTGATCTTCTTTTTGCTCGGACGTCTCTTTGGCGATCATGTACAAGCAGCAGGAGAATTGATTCATCGTTATGGCTTGCAGGTGGCACTGCTTCTCATCATGCTGACAATTATATTTTTTATAATGAAATTCGTGTGGGGGAAGAAAACAACGGAGGATTAGTCTGAGATAAAGCTCACCAAAGTCAAAAAGACGTTTTTAAGTATTTTATCACTTTGATTATTCCTTATTTATGGTATACTTTTCTAATACAATATGCGGCTATAAAGGGCGGTCGGCTAGTCTCCCAGAAGGGAGGTGATGCCCATGGAGGTCAAAGATGCTATCTCCTTAATGATCATGTTTGGTATGTTCATTTTGGCGTTACTTACCTACATGAAAAAGAAATAGACCGCCCTGACCAAAGGTAAACGGTCTATTCTCGACCATATCTTACGCGGCCGACTGCTCTTTATGCAGTTATTGTATGGTGGAGTCGTGTTAGCGCACGGCTCCTTATTTATTCTTACCTTATTATAACCGATTTTATTACGTAATTACATGTCTTTGTTACTCGAATTTCTAAATTAATGGATTAATTAAGGGTTCATACTGCGATGAATAAGCCCTCTCACCCTAGGCTATTTTTTAAATTGAAGCAGCTTAACCAGCTTATCATGAATGGCCGTATTCGGGTAATTCCCGCTAAATTGGGAGGAACCCGGACCCATTGCAGTTAGCGCTACATCAACGGATGTATGCCCTCCTGTGGTCCAGTCGATATAAAACTTCTCATCAGAGCCTTTTACGGTAAAAGGACCGTCTTCTTTGGAAACACCTTCACCGGATTCATCCTCTGCATCTTCGCCTTCAATGGCCAAACCGCCCGTTTCATGGTCTGCCGTCACTAACACCAAAGTATCTGGATGCGCTTTGGCATAGTCTTTAGCTACTTTAACAGCCTTATCCAGCTGTTGCCCGGCTTTAATGGTTAATTCACCTTCATTGTCGTGCGCCATCTCATCCGTTCCTTCTTCCTCTACCATCAGGAAAAAGCCTTTTTTATTTTTGGATAGAACATCAATCGCTTTCGCTGTCATATCCGGTAAAGAAACCGTTGGGTTGTAAGAATTGCCTAGTTTGTTGTGAGCTTGGAACATTTCTTCATTGGCGAACAGCCCTAGTAATTTAGAGCCTTTGGCTGCTTTCATTTCAGCCTGGTCTGTCACATAGCTATAGCCCAACTTCTTCGCTTGTTCCACCAAATTTCCTTGAGTTCCCTTACTAGCTTCCTCAGGATCTTCTGTCGGTGCATCTGGATGTTTGCCTGCTGTTCCTGCAGGGTACCAGAAATCCTCACCCCCGCCCAGAATCACATCTAGCTTGCTTTTCTCAATATACTGCTTGGCAATCTCGCTTTGAGCAGAGCGCTTCTCAACATGCGCACCAAAGGCAGCGCCCGTCGCATCTGTCACTTGGCTTGTCGTCACTACTCCTGTAGACATGCCTGCTTTTTTAGCCAGCTCCATAATGGTTGTCACTGGTTTTTTATTCAAATCCATTCCGATCGCGCCGTTATACGTTTTCACACCTGTTGCAATAGCAGTCGCAGCGGCGGCAGAATCTGTAACCAGGTTGTCCCCTGAACTCGTTCTAACCAGGCCTGTTACAGGCATCTTGTCCATTTCAAGCAATCCCGATTTTCCAACCGTTGCTAAGCGAATCGCGTTGCGACTGGCTTCTCCCATACCATCACCGATAAAAAGAATGACGTTTTTAGGAGTATCCGCTTTAGCTGATACAGCCTTCTGTGCCTTGGACTCTGCGACAGTGGACTTCGTAGGAGCCGCGGCTGCAAAAGCTTTAGGGATATCAGCAGATAATAAGGGTACAGTCAAAACAGTCACAGCACTCAACGCAAGGATACTCTTTTTCATGGAACGCTTTTTCACAAGGTCACACTCCAATAAATTTAATATTCATATATGATAAATTCATCATATATTGGTTTTGTAAAAAATCGTAAAGCACTAGGTTTCCCGAATGTAAAAAATTGAAGTGGTCATCTATATTTTATAAAAAAAGAAGACATCGACTCCTGGTATTCCAAGAGTTGATGTCTTCTGGTGTTTATATTAAATCGCGGCGATATTTTTGCCGATGGGCATGGTGTAGTATAGCGGTTTTTGCTGTCCGTTTTGCTGATAAACTACAAGCAACAGTGTGCGGCCTTCGGCTGTTAATGGGCTACCACCACTCAGGATATGATCCAGACTGAACGGCAGGACATCCAGCACAGCGTGCTTTTGCAGTTCCTTTTCACCCAGCTTCAAGGAAGCAAAGGCTGGGATCATCTCGCGGTATGGCTGCGGCTGTTGGCTAGCCACATCCATCTCACCCGTGCTTTCCTCGCCCACATCTGCCACCGCAGGTGACAACAGCGCATCCGGGTGCTGAAGGGCCATTTTCATATAGCTGGACCAATCGTCCTTCTCTAGGGTATGTTCCCACCAGATTTTACGCGGCTTATATTTATGGTTTAAGAAATAATCAAGCTTCATCAGCCCAAGCACCATTTCCATTCGCTTGGTTCCCCGCGATTCCAAAAAGGACTGGAGACGCGTAAACAGGTCTTCGAGCTGATGTCCGATTTTTTGCCAGCCCTGTCCTTCCCAGTAGTCTCCAAATTCCTGAAAGAAATCAAAGGCGGACGAGAATTCACGCTCAATCAGGTAGCTCACCGTATGGTCCATACGATGAGAGTTCCAGTATTTCTCCAATACATCTTCCAAGCGTTTGAGCCTCACAATGTCGGCAAAGGAAAGGACGTCATTGCTCAACATTTCATACGGCGCAACATCCATATAGGTATAGTTATACTTATCGGCGTCAATGCGCAGACCTGTACCACGCAGCATTTTGAGGAAGCCAAGCTGAAGCTCTTCTGGACCAAGCGCAAAAACGTCATTAAACGTTTTACGAAATGTATTGTAGTCCTCCAATGGCAATCCGGCGATCAGATCCAGATGCTGGTCGATTTTACCGCTTTGCTTGACCTTTGTAACGGTACGGGAAAGCTTGGTAAAGTTCTGGCGGCGCTTAACTAGTTCATTGGTGGGATCATTCGTTGATTGGACACCGATCTCAAAGCGAAATACCCCCGGTGGTGCATTCTCCGCCAAATAATCCAACACCTCGGGACGCATAATATCTGCCGTAATCTCAAACTGGAAGACACAGCCACGGTGATTTTCAATCAAAAACTTGAACATTTCCAGCGCATAATCGCGTTTAATATTAAAGGTTCGGTCCACAAATTTAATCAATTTAGCCCCATTGTCAATCAGATACAGAATATCCGACTTAGTGCGCTCAATATCGTAATAACGCACCCCGACCTCAATGCTGGACAAACAAAATTGGCAACTGAACGGACAGCCCCGGCTCGTTTCAAAATAGACAACCCGTTTCCCGAGCTCCGGGATATCCTCTGCAAAACGATATGGAGACGGCAGCTCGTTCAAGTCCGCTTTAGGGCGACCCGGCATGATAATAACCTCTTCTCCCTTACGGTAAGCCAGTCCATATACAAAATGAAACTTGCGATCTCCTTCCAGTTCCTGCAGCAGTTGATGGAAGGTTTCCTCTCCCTCACCAACAACAATAAAATCCACATTCGCCAAGCGCTTCATCCAGTGCTCCGTATCGTAAGATACCTCCGGGCCACCCAAAACAATTTTGACCTCGGGCATAATCTTTTTCAACACATCAATGACTTTAATCGTCTCTTCAATGTTCCAAATATAACAGGAAAAACCGATGACATCTGCTCCCCGTTGAAACAGATCAGATACGATGTTCATCACCGGGTCCTTAATTGTATACTCCGCCAGCTCGATATCAAAATCCTTTTCACTGTAGGCTTTGAGGCATCGGATGGCCAGTGAGGTATGAATATATTTAGCGTTTAACGTTGATAAAATGACTTTCATAGGTCACAACCTTCTATAAGTTTGCATGGACTCTTATATCCTTAGTATAGCTATTCAAAATCCTCGTACACATCGTCTGCAAAAATCTCGTCCTCGCTTACCATTCCGCCGGTATTCCCCTGATTTTGAAAGAAATCAAGAAACGGCTTGCCATATTTGCGGAACTTCACTTCACCGACACCCTTGATCCGCAGCATGTCTGCCTCGGATTGCGGACTCGCTACGCTCATCTCTCGCAGCGTGGCATCATTGAAGATAATATAAGACGGTACATGCTCCTGTGCGGCCAGATCGCGACGGATTAAGCGCAATTGCTCAAACACAGTTTCGTTGACCGCAGCAGGGTAGGTGTCGCGTCCCTTTCGTCCGCGTGAACCTGCTCCACCTGCAAATGCTGTGGCATGCCGCACCACACGCTGCATAACTTCGCGCTGCCCTCTCAGCACTTCAGCAGCAAGCTGTTGTAAGCGGACAACTGGATATTGCCCCTCGGACAGCATCAGATAGCCTTCCGAAACAAGAACATTGATAATTTCAGCAATTTCTTTCTCTGTGCGGTTGCCCATCACACCGTAGGTTGGCAGGCTGTCAAAACCATACTGCAGCACTTTTTTGTTACGCGAGCCTTTCAACACTGAGGCCACCATCGAAACCCCATACCTCTCCCGCATACGATGAATGCACGAAAAAATCTTTTGCGCATCTATAGTCATATCGACCAGTTCCCGCTCGTCAGTACATGAACTGCATATGCCGCAGGCTTCATGCTCCTCCGCTTCTCCGAAATACTCCAGCTGTGCTGAACGTAGGCAGCGAGTTGTGTAACAATAGTCAACCATCTGCTGGAGCTTACGGTAGTCGTTGCGCTTGCGGTCTTCATCCTGTGGATTTTGCTCAATCAGGAACTTCTGGGTCACAATATCTTGCGGTCCGAACAGCAAAATACATTGACTCGGATCGCCATCACGTCCTGCGCGTCCCGCTTCTTGTACGTACGCCTCCATATTTTTAGGCATATTGTAATGAATGACATAGCGTACGTTTGATTTATCTATCCCCATACCGAAGGCATTGGTTGCGACAATGACACGGATATCGTCGTACAGAAACCCTTCCTGGCTATCTGCACGTTCCTGATCTGTCATTCCTGCATGATAACGTCCGGCTGCCATGCCAGCGTCGCGCAGGCGTTGATATAAATCATCCACGTCCTTACGTGTCGCCGCATAAATAATGCCCGATTCACCCTCATGTTCACGGGCATAATTCAGTAAAAAGCTGCGTTTGTCCTCCCCTCGCAGCACACTGAACGCCAAATTCGGCCTTCCAAGCCCCGTAACGAACGTTTCCGGTGAGCGCAAACGAAGCAGGCGTACGATGTCATCCATAACCTGTGGTGTAGCCGTCGCCGTAAACGCAGCTACGATTGGACGTTCATATAGCCCGTCCACGAATGGAGCCACAGCCAGATAGCTGGTACGAAAATCATGACCCCACTGGGATACGCAGTGAGCCTCATCTACCGCAACGCAGGAAATCGGTAACTGAGCCATCTCATCACGGAACCAATCCAGTTCCAGTCTTTCAGGGGCGACATACAGCAACTTCAAATCTCCGTTCCGTGCGGCGCGTATACGGTCATTGACTTCTCGACCGCTCAACGTGCTATTAATGTAGGCAGCTGCAATCCCCATCGTGGTCAGCGCATCCACCTGGTCTTTCATTAACGAGATCAGTGGTGACACAACAATGGTCAGCCCCTCATGCAACAACGCGGGAATCTGGTAGCATATCGATTTTCCGCCACCTGTCGGCATGATGCCCAGCGTATCGTTGCCTTCCAGCATACTGGCCACAATTTTCTTTTGTCCCTCCCGGAAATCGGGATAGCCATAAAATTTTTGCAGCAAGTCCTGCGCCCGTTCCAATGTTGGTGCTTGTACACTCATAGTTTCAAAACTCCTCATATTTCTAGCGTCCTCGACGCATATCGGCTTTTCTTTCGTTACCTTATAGTTTACCGGGGTTAAGGGCAATGTTCAACCGCTGGAAGTCTGTCCATCGGGTTTTAGTCTCTTATGGCATTCGCTGTTTTCTCATGATATAGTGAACACGGTGCCGCAAATGGTCCACAATATGAAGAGATACGGCTCCAAGAAGGAGAAAGAACCCATGAATAATCGGAAACCTCAAAGGAAAAATCATACAAAATCAACTTCAAACACAAGCCACTCCAGACGCAATCACAAACCCGCCGGAAAATCTGGCTCCTATAGACCGGAAGCTCAACGGAAAACCCATACTTTGGATAAATCCCCTGCCAAAACATACATCGTTCAGGAACCTGCAGAGCTATTGAGCTTTTTAGTTGAGCATGTGACTGGCATGGGTCGTAATTCCATTAAATCGGCATTGGCGCGTGGGCAAGTTTCCGTCAACGGTACTCCTCGTACTGTGCATAATTTTCCGCTGGAGCAAGGACAGACTGTCGCGCTCTCCAAGGAAAAGGTAGCTCCTGTGGTGCCGCTAACCGGGCTGCGTATTTTGCATGAGGACGAAGCTATTATCGTTATCCATAAAGATGCTGGGCTACTTTCTGTCGCTTCTGCGCAGGAACAGGAAGTCACAGCCTATCGCCAGCTTACAGCCCACGTTCGACGCGAGCATCCGTACAACCGTATTTTTGTACTGCATCGTTTGGATCGTGATACATCAGGAGTGATGATGTTTGCTAAAAGCGAAGCCATACAGCAGGAAATGCAACAAGCGTGGAAGGAAGTTGTGTATGAACGAACATACATCGCTCTCGTAGAAGGACAGGTTAAAAAAGACGCGGGCACAATCACCTCATGGCTGAAAGAAAGCAAGACGCTGAAAATGTACTCCAGTCCTTATCCGAATGACGGCCAGCATGCAGTCACTCATTACAAGCGGCTTCAGGCCAATCGGCATTTTTCTTTGCTGGAAGTACGTTTGGAGACCGGACGCAAAAATCAAATTCGCGTGCATATGGAGGATATCGGTCATCCGATTGTTGGAGATAAAAAATACGGTTCCAAGAGCAAGTCGATTGGGCGCCTTGGTCTGCATGCACAGGTATTGTCGTTTATTCATCCCGTCACCGGAGTACTGCTGCGTTTTGAATCCGACATTCCTAAAAGCTTTTTGAATCCGTTTCGGGAGTAGCCTGGAGTGAAGCACACGAAGAAGAGTGTAAAAACACAAAAGGAAATTAGGGGGCTGTAAAAAAACAGCCCCTTTTTTTGTTGGTTAAGCGGTATGCCTCCGAACACCATCAGCCATTTTCATCAACTCATCCCATATGTATATGGGTGAATTACACACTGGACATTCTACCCAACCGTTTAAGTAAGGTAACTGGGCAAGAAGTAATTTCTCATCTATTTTTTGAGCATATTCGTATAGCCACTGTATATCGGCACCTCTATGGTCCAATGAACGGGGGCGAATCGGATAGGGGATTAGATTGCCTGAACTGACAGGGTCTTTATCATAGACAACGAGAGTGTCACCCTGTTCATCAGGCCAAATATAGAGCGGGGTACCGCAATGGGGACAATCCAGCATATATTCGTCACCTGTATCAAAAGTTTGTAGCATATAGGCTACGCAATGATCCCCCTCAAAGGCGGCAGCCGCAGCGAGAACATAGCGCTTGCCGACATCTTCTTCGTGTTCTTTCGCATAGAGCACCATTTCTTCTGTCAATTCTGCAAGGCGAACGATGGCACTTCGATATTGCGTATAAATATATTCTGCCAGGCTAGAATCCACTTCCACCTGATCCCTTGCAAATTCCAACGGGATTTTGGTATGTAAGGGATTATTATTTTTCGCTTCAAATATTCCGCAAATGGTATATATATCTGCCCGAATCTCTATATCAGAACTTTTTAGCGCAATGTCTACTAGGTAAGGTACAGCCGCAAAAGTACAAGTATACAACGTATTTTGGTGATACAATTCCTCCCAATACAAGGTGTCAGCCATTTCGCCATCATATCCGGCTTGGAGCTGTTTTAACATTTCTGGAACGTATTGAGAAGAACCGTAGGGGCCTTGGAGCAGAGTCCAGGCCGGATCGGACAAAGCCAGCATCTTGATACTCCTTCCACCGTTTTTCTTACAGTCATGAGATAGGTTTATAAAATGAGTTTGCGATCAAAATTCATTTTAACTTCATAATTCTTAGCTTGTTACGTTTATTTCATTATACGCATAACAGTGGCTGAAGTTGCTTTTCTCATTTTATGCAATGTACAAAATCACTATTTTTTAGGGCCTATAATCATATTCGGTTAAGCTTTCAGCATTATGAAGGTAACATACATTAAATTCATGAATTACGAACCTAGATCTTTTGTTGTACTACGAACCTTCTGCCAATTCCGTTCCCTTCCTGTATACATATATACATAGTCCACATTATAAGCTCTGTTACTTAAAAATTGCTGAGTAAGAAATAAAGTATATTAACGTTTAATTCCCATACATGTAAAATCGAGAGGATCTCAAGTGAATCTGGCTGTTTTTAATGATACCAATCGGGTAAAACATACATGTTCAAGTCTTTATTTTATCCGCTACAAAGCTGATTTTATGAATCGGTATATGAAAAGGCGTGTTGGGAATATTACGTATGAATACTGCGACTATAAGGGGAAATAGCCTATGACCATAACACCGGAACAGCGGATTACCCTGCACGGATTTAACAATTTGACCAAATCATTGAGCTTTAATATGTACGATATTTGTTACACCAAAACCAAAGAAGAACGCGAGGCCTATATTGAATATATTGATGAACAATATAACTCGGATCGACTGACAGCTATTTTAAAAAATGTATCCGATATTATCGGTGCCCATGTACTCAATGTTGCTCAGCAGGATTATGTCCCTCAAGGAGCGAGCGTGACAGTGCTTATATCAGAAGGGCCGATTGTGGAGGTACCGAATGATTCGTATGCAGAATCACCAGGTCCCCTACCTGAGTCTGTCGTGATACAGCTGGATAAAAGTCATATTACGGTTCACACCTACCCTGAATATCATCCAGACGAGGGGATCAGCACGTTTCGTGCAGATATTGATGTTTCTACCTGTGGGGAAATCTCCCCGCTCAAGGCACTTCACTATCTGACTCATTCTTTTGACACTGACATTATGACGATTGATTACCGGGTACGCGGCTTTACACGTGATACGAATGGTCATAAGCTTTTTATCGACCACGACATTGCCTCGATTCAAAACTATATTCCCGACGAAGTGCGCAATCAGTATGACATGATCGACGTAAACGTGTATCAGGAAAATATTTTCCATACCAAATGCAAGCTAAAACAATTTGATCTGGACAACTACCTGTTCGGCTACACAAAAGAAAGTCTGAGTGAAAAAGAGCAACAAAATATATCAACACGACTCAAAATCGAAATGGACGAAATTTACTACGGCAAAAATATGACGTAAACCAAAAATGGATCATTTCGTTATACAAAGGACGATTGCTTAGACTGGAATTCAGCCGGGCTTTCGTCTTTTTTGGATACAAGATCATATATATTACTCAGCTTGATCTGTACAAGTGGAAGAATGTTCACTATGATAGGGGAAGAAACCACTAATTTAAACTATCAGCCTAGATCTTAGACTTGCTCCCGATTGTAAGCGCAATCAATTGATCACTATTTTGTTTTAAAAGACAAAGGAGGAATTTGCATGCAAGGCGGTATTGGCGGTAAAAATATTATTTTACGACTGGAAATTTCCACCGAGCACATCCAGTTTGGTCAATTGATTACGTTGGTAAACGAACATGGCGGAGATGTCATCGCCATTGACGTCATCCGCACCTCTGAGAAGGCCACTGTGAGAGATATTACAGTCACCATTGCTGATCCAGCAGAAATCGACCGAATGATCGCCCGGATTAAAAAAGCACAAGGTGTAAAGGTACTGTCCATCTCTGATCGCACCTTCCTCTTACATCTCGGGGGCAAGATTGAAATGCAGCCTAAGGTCCCGATTCAAAACCGCGATGACTTATCCCGGGTATACACTCCTGATGTGGCACGCGTATGCATGGCAATTCATGAGGAGCCAGACAAAGCTTTCCGATTAACAATTAAGCGTAACACCGTCGCTGTCGTCTCTGACGGAAGCGCTGTCCTCGGACTCGGCAACATCGGCCCGTATGCAGCCATGCCAGTTATGGAAGGCAAAGCCATGCTGTTCAAGCAGCTTGGGTCCGTCGATGCCTTCCCCATCTGCCTGGATACGCAGGACACGGAAGAAATCATTAAGGCCATTAAGCAACTGGCCCCAGCCTTTGGCGGTATTAATCTGGAGGATATTTCATCGCCACGATGCTTTGAAATTGAACAGCGATTACGTGACGAGCTGGATATACCTGTTTTTCATGACGATCAGCATGGCACAGCTGTTGTTTTGTACGCAGGGCTGATTAATGCGCTCAAGGTGGTCGGCAAAGCTCTGTCTGACGTCAAAATTGTCGTCTGCGGTATCGGGGCTGCAGGTGTCGCCTGTACCAAAATTTTGCTATCTGCAGGGGCAGTGAACATTATTGGTGTAGACCGTCACGGTGCGCTTACAGCTGATGAAACCTATGAGCACCCGATGTGGAACTGGTATGCGCAGCATACCAACCCTGAGCGGCTGTCCGGCACGCTATCTGAGGTTCTGAAGGACGCAGATGTGTTTATCGGTCTGTCGGCAGGCGGAATATTGCAACGAGAAGACGTGAAGCGTATGAAGGAAGCTCCTGTCCTGTTCACCATGGCGAACCCGGTCCCGGAAATTAACCCAGAGGATGTCGAGGATATTGCAGGGGTCATCGCCACCGGACGTTCGGACTATCCTAACCAGATTAACAACGTACTTTGCTTCCCTGGCATATTCCGAGCAGCACTGGACTGTCGCGCCCGTGAAATTAACGAAGAGATGAAGCTGGCAGCCGCAGAAGCCATCGCAAGCACAATCCGTCCCGATGAATTAAACAAGCTATATATTATCCCGGGTGTTTTTAACGAAGGCGCTGTACAGCAGGTGCGTAAAAAGGTGATTCAAGCCGCGATTGCGAGCGGTACAGCCAGAAGAGTTCCTAGAGATTTCAGATAGAAGAAAAGGATTGCTCCCGTAAAATGGGTGCAATCCTTTTGTATAGAAGGCTAGGTCTGTATCTCGATACTCTTCACAGCAGTTATGACTTCCATTTAGAAAACAATTGACTGGCACGCTGGGCAAACTCCTCCAGGTTGATGCTGGAGTTGTCCAGCTTGTAATACCATTTTTTGATCGTATCTAAAATCCATGAAGGAACCTTAACCTCGGAGAAACCGGAATAGAACGTATGATACGCCCACACCAAATGCTCCCAACGCTTGTCATCGCCTTCTTTTACATATTCAGATACGTCTAATACCTTGGCGCGTCCGTCTTGCATGAGTACATTCTTGAGATGAATATCACGGGGATTCAGTCCCCTGGACCGAACAAATTCCCTCGCCTTTTCCACGTCCAAAATGACCTGCTCCGGCACCGGAATTCCTTGCAGCAGGCAATCTAGCAACGTAACACCAGATTCGTAACTAATGACAATATACTTATCGCCTTTTCCGTAATAATGAGGAAAAAAATCAGACCCTTGCAAACGCTCATATACATCGGCTTCTGCATCTTTTTTTTCGATCGCCATGTCTGAATACACCTTGAACGCGTAGCCTGGCAACGTATCGAGTGTAAATACAGCCGCATCTGTCCCAATGCCAATACAGCGTACGCCTTGGGTGGCTGTTTTAATGGTAACTGGGTCATTATCCTCCGTACTATATACGGTCACTTGACTTATGATGTCGTCTGCCTGCCTCCATGGTTCTACCATGCGCGGGTCCCTCCTTCTCTGTTCTACCCATTTCAAATGAAGTTAGATTTATAACAGATAAATAGTATTACGGACCAGCTTTTGAAATAGCTTCAAAATAGGTTAGATTCTTTTGGATAACACGATATGTACCGTGTCTAACGTGCGTCTGGCAGGAGCAGCCCTCTTAACTCTGTGTAACTTGCCGCGGTTTTATAAGCCCTCGACACATCAGATTCCGGGAAAGCGTTCCTGTGATTGAACCAAATGACCTGCCAATTTGCAGCTATAGCTCCCACCACATCATTACGCCAGGAATCCCCAATGTAGCAGCAATGCTCTGCTAAAGTTCCTGTCCGTTCGTTCACTATTTCGAAAAGGCGCGGATCAGGCTTGGCATAACCAACGGTCCCAGACACAAAAATATGCTCTGCTGCAACATGATTTTCCAGTGTCATGGCTTTAATTTTGCTCATCTGGTGTTCTTCAAGACCGTTCGTAATTAAACCAACCACATAGCCAGCCGAGTTCAATTCATCAATTAACGAAGTAGCCCCCTCAAAAGACTCAATTCGGTACTGACGATCCAAGTATTCTTGTTGGACATGCACTGCCTGCTCACGGGTAATATCTACCCCGAATTCTTGTAGAGCCAGAATAAAACGACCTTCCCTCATCTCATCCAGTTCTTCCAGCCCTGCTTTCCCCTCCAATAGTCCTCCTTTAGCCGATAGTAAATCGCTGTAATAGCGAATACGGTGGTAGACTTCCTCATATGGAAAACGCTCACTTAATCCTAATACTGTACGTAATGCATCACGTGTAGGGTGCAAATGATCGTACATCGTATCATCTACATCAAAAAAAACAGCCTTCTTTTGCAAGTTCATATGCCCACTTCTTTCTGTTAAATCTTTGGATGACACTCCTCTATACCTTGTCCTGATATTATACCCGTTGACCTATTACGTTGCACCCTGACCTACCCAGCCCGTATCTGTCATTCACCCTTCTCAGATAATAACATACACTGAAAAGACTGCATTTTGGCAAACTCACTTTACTTCACTACTGCGCTAACATAGGCATCTTGTCCTAATTTGAACGAAAGCGTTTTATTTTGATAGCACACGGGTAAAAGGTCACATTTTTGAAAATATTCGTCATACAGGTTTACATTTCGTGTAAAATCACGTACCTTTTAGGGATGAACGCTTTACAGATGTACTTGGATAAGGGAGGTATACACAATGGATTCCGGTTCTAACCTAGCCTATGGATCAGCCACACCTTTGATTGAGGCACTTATAGAGTTTGAACAGGAGCTTGAAGCGAACCGGCATTCTCTGAGTTTTGATTTGGGATTGATTATGGAACAAGGCCGCGCTCCGCGATATATGGCTACACCGCCTGATGTTATTCCTTTTGCCCACGCTGGAGTGGACGGGATACATTATGGCTTTTTAACCGATTTTGGTCTTGAAAAGGACCTTTCACAGGCTCCGATTGTATGCGTCTCTCCCGTCGATTGGACAGGGGTATGGGTGGTTGCCCGCCATTTGCAGGATTTTTTAAGTGTTGTTTATACAGAAAACAGTTCATTAAAACGATACTATGCCAGTGGAGCAGACTATTCTGGACATGCTGGTCAGCGTCCTCCGCAGACTGTGGATGAACGTACCGCGTTTGTACGCGAATGCTTTCGGGAGCGCTTTGGCATTCTGCCGATTCAAGATATGGCCGCCTACATCGACAGCTTGCGAACAGAGCGTAAGCAAAATGAAGTTGCTCCTACACTGAATGGCTTGGGTATTCAGGCACCTTCTTCTTTGAAGCGTAGCTCTTCTATTGAGAGCGACTTCTTGAACGTAACGGAGCCATTCCTTTGGGAACAACAAGGTGAAGCTGTACGTGATTTGTTCCGCAGCGGTTCGCGTGAAGCCAGACTAGCTTTTATTCGGGATGCTCAGACACGGCATCTGTTCACCCATTCAGCCCTTCGAGCTTTTGTAACAGGACAGCTTAGGCTGATGGGCTTGTCTGAGGCCGCAATATACCTAGAGGAGTCCTACTATACCGTTATTCCCGATACGATAGAATCTCGATAAACTCCATAGATTCCCCCAATTTAACCGCCTCTGAAAAGGCGGCTTTTTGTGCTACAATAAATGAAAACAACAGGGTCGAACGACCTGGGGCGCATGAAAGAGAGCGAGCATGAATAATCATTCCTATCCTACTCCTGAAATCATTGAGGTTTGTCTGCTAGCAGGCAAACTGATGATGCAAAATGGAGCCGAGACCTATCGTGTTGAAGACACGATGTCCCGCATTGCTTCAGCCTATGGCATATCCCAGTCCCATAGCTATGTAACACCCACTGGAATTTTTTTTGCCATTAATGATTCGGAACCTGCCAAGCTAATCCGGATCGTAGAGCGGACTACAGATTTGCACAAGGTGACCGAGGTGAACTCCATTTCACGTAAAATCAGCGCAGGCACTTTGTCTCCCAGCGCAGCCGTAAAAGAGCTTTCGGAAATTGAACGTGGTCCCCTCCGCTATTCCAATCGTGTACAACTGATCGCTGCAGCGTTGGCCAGCGGTTGCTTTATGATCATGTTTGGTGGAGTGTGGCGAGATTTCCCCGGAGCTGTGTTGTGCGGCGGTATCGGATTTGCAGCCTTACAATATTTCCACAGGCTCGTTAAGGTTAAGTTTTTCTCAGAATTTTCTGCATCTTTTCTAATCGGCTTGCTGGCGGCTCTGTTAGTGATTGTTGGCGGGGGTCAGATGATGGATAAAATTATCATTGGCTCCGTTATGCCACTGGTGCCGGGCTTGTTAATTACAAATGCTCTTCGGGATTTAATGTCCGGGCACCTAGTCTCAGGGCTTTCCAAAGGTGCAGATGCTTGCTTGACGTCTTTCGCCATTGGTGCTGGTGTTGCAGTTATCATTTCTTATATGTAATTTGGAGGAGATTCAAGCTTATGCTTGCACAATTATTCACAAGCTTTATTGCCACCGCTGCTTTCGGTATACTGTTCCACGCTCCTCGGCGTTCGCTGCTGCAATGTGGTTTTGTCGGTATGCTGGGCTGGCTTGTCTATTATTCAACCACGGATAGCATGGGACCTGTGAGCGCCAGCCTTTTAGCCACGATCCTTATCGGCATCGTCAGTCAAGGTTTTGCTAGACTGTACAAAATGCCTGTGATTATTTTCAGCGTGGCAGGCATGATTCCCCTGGTGCCAGGAGGAATGGCTTATAATGCCATGCGCCAGTTCGTACAACAACATTATCCTCAGGCACTGGAGCTGGCCATGAGCACACTCATGATCGCCGGGGCAATAGCAGTCGGTTTGGTGATCTCTGAGGTGCTTAATCAAATCTTTCACAACGTACGTTTTAAACCTCAGCGTTAAAAACGAAGAAATAACAAAGTAAAAAAGGCTGCTCCCAAAATCGCCACACTGACAGTGTATGAGACGATGGTGGGGACAGCCTTTTTGTGTAGCTCAATATTAATCTACTCGCTTACCTAATATAGCCAGATCTCGCTCTATGCTGTCCAGCACGGCAACACGTGGATAGTATCCCCACTGCTCAAAGCCAAACTTCCGCAGCAGCGCAATACTCGGTTCATTATGACCAAATACAAACCCCAACAACGTTGTAATTCCTAGTCTAGGACATTCATTTAGCAAGTGCTGTACCAGACGGCTTCCAGTGCCGGTTCCACGAGAATCCTCATGGACATAAATGCTAATTTCCGCTGTACCGTTATAAGCTGGACGGCCATAAAAGGACTGAAGGCTGGCCCATCCGGCAATGTTCCCCTTTTGTCTTAGTACCCACAAAGGGCGGTGGTTTTCCTGATGAGCTTCAAACCATGTAATGCGGCTCTCCACTGTCACAGGCTCCAGGTCTGCCGTGACCATTCGTCCTGCAATCGTAGAATTATAAATATCCACAATATCGGGAAGATCCTCCCTGCATGCAATTTCAATGGAAAAAGATTGGTCCTTGTTCATTATCGTATCTGCCCCCCTATTGTGGTGATTTATTTATTGTACAGGACAAGCGCTGGAACAGCCATATCGAGTTGTTTTGCGGATTAACCCCAAAGGGTCTTATAATAGAATTTGAAGATAAGCCAGCACTACATTAACCAATTTAACAACATGAGACGGGAGGTATGCTTCGGAATCAAAGGAATCCGAAGCAGCTTAATATGAATATTGGAACTCAAATTTTGATTTTGGAAGTGTCTATGGGACCTTTTTTTGGACATTCGATCATTCATCCTGTACTGCTCAAGGACGAGGATGGACTTACATTGATAGACTCGGGCATGCTTGGCCAATTGGAGCCTCTGCGCAAGGCTATTTCAGATGTGGGTGAGGATATAAGCCGTCTGAAAAGAATTATTATAACGCATCAGGATATTGACCATATCGGAAATGTTCAAGCACTGCTGGACTTGCTACCGAACACTGCCCTGCTGGCCCATAAGGATGACATTCCATATATGACAGGAGAACGACCATTTATAAAGCTGACGCCGGAACGCATCAATCTGATGGAGCCTGCACTCAAGCAACAAGCAGAGGATATGATTCGCCGCCTGCCAGATTTGCGCTTTGCTCATATGCTTGAGGACGGTGAACATCTGCCTTATGGTGGAGGCATACAGATTATTCATACACCTGGTCACACGCCCGGACATATCAGCTTGTATGTGCCTGCACACAAGCTCCTGTTGGCAGCAGATGAACTGCGTGTAGTCGAGGGTGAGCTGGTCGGTCCCGCTGAGTCGGCTACGCCGGATATGCCGTTGGCTCTGAAGAGCCTCGATAAACTGACCGTATTGGATGTAGATAAGGTACTCTGCTACCATGGTGGTTACTATGATCAGAATGTGCAGGCACGTCTGCAAGCATTAAGTCAGTCAAGAGAATAAGCCATATAAATTATGATGTAATAAGAGCTATAATGAATAAATGGACAGAAAGGAATGAGACTCTATGAATGATAAAATTACCAGATTGTATGATGAACTGAAGTCACAAGCTTGGGATGGCCTACTTGTGACCGATCCCAAACATATTTACTACCTGACAGGCTTCGCCAGTGATCCGCATGAGCGTTTTCTAGGGCTCGTGCTGCTTCGTGACCAAGAACCAGAACTAATTGTACCAGCCCTGGACGCAGAAGCTGCCCAAGCTGCTTCCTCGGTGACGCGTATATCCACCCACACCGATACGGACAATCCGTATGATCTGTTACGCCAACGCACAGGTACCGGAGTGAAAGCATTCGCACTGGAAAAGGAACACGTCTCCGTCCTCCGTTACGAACAACTACATACTGCCATTGGCGCTGCTCAATATGTTGACTTGGGTCCGGTGCTTCAAGACATGCGCGTGAGAAAAACTCCTGAGGAAGTAAAACGTTTGAAGCATGCAGCTCGTTCGGTGGAAGATGCTCTTCGTCACGGCCTAACCCATGTTCGCGAAGGGGTGACCGAAGTCGAGCTGGTAGCCGAAATCGAATACCAGATGAAAAAACTCGGTGCAGATGGTCCATCCTTTGACACTACAGTGTTGTCTGGACCCAAAACAGCCTTGCCACATGGTGTCCCAGGGACCCGCAAGCTGCAACACGGTGATCTGCTCATGTTTGATATGGGTGTATATTCCGATGGTTATGCTTCGGATATTACACGCACTTTTGCCTTTGGCAAGCTTTCGACTGAGCTGGAAACGATATATAATACGGTTCTTCGCTCAAATGAAGCCGGAATTGCCGCCATTCGCCCGGGAGTTTCCTGCGCATCCGTAGACCAGGCAGCTCGAGCCGTTGTTGAAGCCGCTGGATATGGCCCTGCCTTTAACCATCGGGTTGGACATGGTCTTGGTATGAGTGTTCATGAATATCCATCTGTGCACGGAGGCAATAACGATCTGCTTCATGAAGGGTTTGTGTTCACGATCGAACCCGGCATCTACGTACCAGGTCTTGGGGGTGTGCGGATTGAAGATGACGTTCTGGTCACCTCTGAGGGTGTTGAAGTGCTGACTTCTTTTCCGAAGGAACTGACCGTGCTGGGGTAATCTAGTGCTATTCTTAATATTGATATGTTAAAAGTACGAAAAAAAAAGAGGGGCGACCCCAAGCCAATTAAGGCTTGAGGGTTTGCCCCTCCTCTTCTATCAAACGGAAATTACGTGCGATGTATAAAATCGGTGTACCTGCCGCAGTCAGTACAAATTTTAAGATGTAGGTGGTGAACAACAGTTCGATCCATATCCCCCACGCATAGCCGTAAAAGGCAATGCTACAGAAAATGAGGGTGTCTATAAACGAGCTGATCATCGTGCTGCCATTGCCGCGAATCCAGAGCTGATGACGCTCCGGGAAAAACTTGCGAATCCAGGCATATAGACGCACGTCCAGCAATTGACTGACCGCATAGGCTGTCAAGCTGGCAAGCGCAAGCCTTGGCAACAATCCGAAGAGCTGTTGCATCGGTGTCTGGGCAAAATCGGTTGCAGTAGGCTCAAATAACAGCACCATCTGCATCGTGATCGTCGTCATAATCAGAGTAAAAAAGCCAAACCACACAGCTTTTCGCGCCTCTTTAGGCCCATATTTTTCATTTAGTAAATCGCTGGCCATATACATAGAAACATACATTGTATTTCCCAATGTCGTGGTAATGCCGAGCAGATCAATGGTTTTGGTTACCTGAATATTGGCCAAAACAGTAGCAACGCCAATCCAGGCGTATAGCCCTTTTTTACCAAACAACCGATAACATAGCAAAAAGAACATAAAATTGACGAGGACAAATGCTGCCCCCCATAACAGATTAAACATGAAATCCTCCTAGTTTTGATAGCGCGGGATGGTTGCGAACCGCGGTTCATCCGAACAAGCCGGAAAAACATTATTTTAATGTATCATAGATTAGGATTTGTGAACAGCTATAATTTACACGGCCACCAGCCCAAAATAAAGAGCCGACCTTAGGGTCGGCTCTGAGTACGGAGGTGCACACTGCATGTGTTACATATACATATGCGATAAATGCGATATGAGGCTGCAGTGTATACCATTCGTCTATCTTTTACTTAAGAGTGTGCCGCTGCATCCAGATCCGTGCCATGGTTGTTGAACACGTCTTGATCGTTCTCCTTGAGTACTTTGCCAGAGATAAGACCTGCGGTAATAGAATCATTAACATTCAACGCGGTACGGCCCATATCAATTAACGGTTCAACCGAAATGAGCAATCCTGCCAAGGCCACGGGAAGGTTCAGGGTAGAAAGCACGATCAGGGAAGCGAAAGTGGCGCCCCCGCCTACACCTGCCACACCGAACGAGCTCACCGTAACAACCAGAATAAGTGTGAGGATAAAATCCCAGCTTGTAGGATCTATGCCCACCGTTGGAGCAATCATGACCGCCAGCATGGCAGGATAAATACCCGCACAGCCGTTTTGCCCAATGGTTGCACCCAGGGTCGCGGACAGATTTGCGATGCCGTCGGACACACCAAGCTTTTTCGTTTGTGTTTCAACATTTAATGGAATGGTCGCTGCACTGGAACGAGACGTAAAAGCAAAAACCAGCGTAGGCAATACCTTTTTCACATATGTCACTGGATTATAACCGAACAAGGCCAGCAAAATAAGATGAATAACGAACATGACCAATAAAGCCACATAAGAAGCAAGTACAAACTTGATCAGCTTCAAGATTTCATCCGGATTTGTTGTAGCTACAACTTTCGTGATCAGTGCTAAAATACCGTAAGGCGTCAATCTTAGCACCAGCGTTACAATCCGCATCACTACAGCGTACACTGCGTCGATCACTTTGCGGAAGGTTTGCGCCTGCTCCGGTTTTTTACGATCCAATCCGAGTACTGCCACCCCGATAAAGGCTGAGAAGATAACCACTGCCAACGTCGATGTACGGCGTGCCCCTGTCATATCTTCAAAAGGATTCGAAGGAATAAATTCCAGCACCTGCTGTGGAATAGTCATATCCTGAACTGTTCCCAGGCGTTCTTCCATCTTCAGTCCCTGCGCTTGCTCCTTTTCACCACTTTGAATCTCAATTGCTTTTAGATCAAAAGACAGGCTGGTTACAATACTTACTGAAGCTGCAATCGCCGTTGTAATCAGTAGCACTGCAATAATGGACACGCTTATTTTGCCTAGGTTCTGTCTTCCCTTCAAATTCATAATAGCCGAAATAATCGACACCATGATAAGCGGAATAACGACCATTTGCAGCAAACGGACATAACCATTACCTGCAAGGTTGAACCAATCGACCGATTTGGTAATGACCTCTGAGCCAGCCCCATAAGCGTACTGAAGAATAGCCCCGTAGATCAGTCCGAAGCCGAGCCCGGTAAAAACTCTTTTTGTAAAAGAGATGCGCTTTTTCTGCATCCAGACCAACACGCCGAGCAGTGCAAGCAGCACGATAACATTTAAAATAATAAAGAAGGTATCCATATATCTTTTCCTCCAAACTTAAACGTAAGATGTTTTCTAAAGTGACCCTTCAATCCGAAGATTACTATATCACAAAGCCAACTATTTTTGTAGGTTTTATTGAAATAAAAATAATAAAACTGCTTCAGCCTTAGATTTTATGAAAACGACAAACAGCAAGCCTTCGTAAGATGAAGGCTTGCTGTTTGTTATCCTGAACACAACAATTCGTTTTCAATTTATACGTAGATTTTTTTAGCTGTTAGACGATCACTGTATATAACAGTTCCTGTTCCTTAACGACTTTATGCTGATTCCCTGCGGGCTCCAATTCGCTAAACTGATCTACATTTGTAACAATAACAGGCGTTATCGTTTCGTATCCAGCCTTGCGGATTTCCACCAGATCAAACTCCAGTATAAGATCACCTACCTTTACGCGATCTCCTGCTTTAAGATGAGGCGTAAAATGAAGTCCTTTTAGTTTAACAGTGTCCATCCCTACGTGAATGAGCATTTCAAGTCCTGAATCACTCACCAAACCTACAGCGTGCCCACTTTTGGAAATGGAGAACACTGTGCCCTCAACTGGGGAAACAACCCGACCTTCGGAGGGTTCAATAGCCCATCCTCTACCCATAATTTCTTGAGAAAATGCAGGATCATTGACTTCACTGAGCGGTTTAACTTCACCCACAATTGGGCTGAATACCGGGATTTTCTCACCTTTTGGCAGTGAGCTCATCGCAGATTGAGCTACTTCCTCAATAGAGATCTCGCCAGCAGCATCTGCTGCTTGTGTCGCTTCTTCGTTCTTTTCATCTGTAAAACCGATCACATAGGTAACAATCGCAGCAACCACAAATGCAATAATAAGACCAAGAATTGCGTACAAGAAAGTCGGTCCAATAAACATAGCCAGACCAGGCAAACCAACGAGTCCCCCAACGACGTACGCTTTTGTACCAAACAAACTCATGAAGCCCCCACCGACAGCTCCGCCGATCAACGCTGCCGTAAACGGTTTTTTAAACCGCATATTCACACCATACATTGCAGGCTCGGTTACACCCATAATAGCTGTCAAGCTCGTGGAGAAGGCCACTGTTTTGACTTTGGCATTTTTGGATTTCAAGAATACGCCGAGTGTTGCACCAGCCTGAGCCAAGTTAGCTGCTCCCATAATTGGAATCATGTAATCATAGCCCAACGTTGCAATCGATCCGATCATAATTGGAACCAATGCGTAGTGCATACCTGTCATAATGATCAGGGAGAAGGTACCGCCCAGCAGTAGACCTGCAAGCGCACCTGTATTTTCAAACAACCAAGATATCCCTCCTGACAGGCCATTACCAATAATGGAGCCGAGCGGCCCTACAGCAATCAACGTCAAAGGTACGATAATCAATAGAGTCAGTGTTGGAACAACAAGCAACTTCAGTGATGCATGAGTATACTTATCAATGACTTTTTCAACATAGGATGCCAGCCAGATCGCGATAACAATTGGAATAACGGTCGACGAATACGTGGCCGCTGTCACCGGAAGGCCAATAAAGCTAACCTTCACATTCGAAGCCAGTAATGCTGTAATGTCTGGATGTAAAATTGAAGCACCAATCGCTGCACCAATAAACATATTGCTACCGAGTTTTCTAGCCGCACTCACAGCCAAAATAATCGGCAGGAAGTAGAACGCACCGTCACCTATTGCGGCTAAAATCGTATAGGTTTGACTCTTGTCAGACATCCAGTGCATAGCTACCAGTAGGGCAATAATCCCTTTGATCATACCTGCCCCGGTGATCGCCGGCAAAATAGGTGTAAACATACCCGCAATAAAGTCGAACAGTTGGCTGATCGGGTTTTGTTTTTTCTTGGATGCAGTGCTTGCGCCTGTTTCACTTTGCGGTGCCTTGGACATGTTACTCACCAATGATTTATATACATTAGCTACATCATTTCCGATAATCACCTGAAACTGGCCGCCACTCTCCATGACTCCCATGACACCATCCGTTTTTTGCAACTGCTCTTTTTGAGCTTTCTTATCATCATGAAGGTTGAAGCGCAAGCGCGTCATGCAGTGAATGACCTGCTCTACATTTTCTTCTCCACCGACCAATGTAAGTATCTCTTTGGATAATTGATTTCGATCCATGAGGCATTCCTCTTTTCTATTTAAGGTATATAGTGTGAAAATTGGGAATAAAAAAAACCTGAATACAGAAAGCAGACAGCTTTATAAAAGCCAATCTTCTTTCAGCATTCAGGTTTTGCCTTCTTGTTTAGAAGTAGCAATCCTAAATCCCTGATCATCCATAAAATCATTGATTCTTAATGATGCGTTCGATGTGAATCGTGAGATACAGCATCTCATCCTGGGATAAGCTTCGACCATAGATCTTAGACGTATAATCTCTTATTTTTTCCGCACAAGCATAAGCGTCCTTATATTGTACCTTAACCATATCATGAAGCGAATTATCTGTATTTTGTACAGGAGTTCCGTTCATAACCCGTTGGGCAAAAAATTTGAGATGTGTAATAAAGCGGTAATAGCTTAACGACTCTTCATCCAGCTCCATTACAAAAAAGCGGCTTACAATGTTTATGATATCCTTGACGATATTAGTCAGGGTTATCGTTTCGCGCATTTCACTGTTCAGCTGTGCATTCACCAAATGTAAGGCAATAAACGCCCCTTCATCATCTGGAAGTGTAACCCCCAGCTTGTCCTGAATCATGTGCAATGCTTTGGTCCCAATCGCGAATTCCTTGCGGTACATTCGTTTGATTTCCCAGTAAAGTGCATTCTTGATGTCCATACCCAAACGGTAACGCTCTATGGCAAAATGGATATGATCTGTCAGCGAAATATAGATGCTGTCATGCAACTCTACACCAAGTATCGTTTTGGCATACTGGATGATTTCATCAGAAAGTTCAACATACTCAATAGGGATATCAGACATCAGGGTCATCAATTTACGGGAAACCTCGGTACTTTCAAGCTTGAAAATTTTCTCGATTTTCCCCTCTTCAATCTCATCGCCTGTGTTTTTTTTAAAAGCAATTCCTCTTCCCATAATGACTAATTCTTTCTGCTGTTCATCAATGACCGTTACGACGTTATTATTCAGCACCTTTGCTATCTTCATTCCATCACCTTAAGCCGCTTGGAGTAGTAAAAAAAGGCAATACCAAAACTGACACATAGTGCCTGTTTATGGTTTTGCCCGATATGGTAACAATCCATGATTGTGCAGTTTTGATTAACTGTCATCATAGTATCATATAAACACTGAGCTGACAAGATTTTTTTGTAAACACTTACATGAGGTAATTAGCCGCTGCGTGACACCTTAATTGCTAGGGCTCTTTTCCACATTCAAATCCGAGGAAGCACGAATACGGGATGCGGATGCAATTTTTGATGGCTTCTCTTTATCGTCCACAAAGCCCATAAAATACGTAATTACACCAGCCGTAACAAACGAAATCAGCATGCTCAAAATGGCGTAAACAAATGTAGTGTCGGAAAACAGGGGTAAGCTAAGCAAGCCAGATAAGGCTGCAAAAGCAGTCAACTTCACTTCAAACAGACACATACACGCCCCACCAATAGCCCCGCCGACCAGTCCCGCGATAAGCGGTTTTTTGAAACGCACATTAACGCCGTATAATGCCGGTTCAATGATTCCAAACATAGCCAACAGGCCTGTGGAAGCAGCAAGTATTTTGACTTTGGCATTTTTGGATTTAACACATACACCGAAGGCCGCGCCTGCCTGAGCCATGACTGCCGCCGCAACAACAGGGGTAATAGAATCATAGCCATTCGTAGCCATGGATTCTATTATGTTCATCGACATCATATATTGCATACCCGCAAAGTGGAGCACAGGTATTGTCCCACCAAACAGCAGACCTGCAAATACGTCCGCATCGTCAAACAGTGAAGCAAAACCATCCGACAAATGATGCGCCAGGGTCGTCCACAGCGGACCAAAAACAAACAACAATAAAGGCACAATCAAGATAAGCGTCAATGTCGGAACGACCAGTAGTTGAATTGAATAACGGTCGAACCTACTCAATCCTTTTTCAATCTTCGATGCAAGCCAGACAACAATAAGAATCAGTATAAAAGAAGCAACATACTGTGGCTCCACCACGGGTAAATCGTCTGAATTCATTTTTAGGCCGGATTGCAGTAGTTCCATAATACCAGGATGAAATGAGCAGGCCCCAATTGCCGCCGCAATAAATAAATTGCTACCAAGCTTTCTTGCCGCATTTACCGCTATCATAATGGGCAAAAAATAAAATACGACACCACCAATGTACCCTAAAGCGGTAAAGACTTGAGTATCAAAAAAATCTAAGAACAAGAAAACAGTCGCAATCCCCTGAATGATTCCTCCAGCAATTAGCAATGGCAAGAGCGGAGTGAATACGCCTGAGATAAAATCAAACAGGCGGCTGAACGGATTCCCTCCTCTATTCGCTTTATCTTGATCTATAGTCGGTTCCTGGTTATTTTCTCCCTCTACCTCCAAATTTATTTCCTTAGAAAGCAATTCCCGATTCATAACTGCCTTTTCCCCTTTTATATGTATATTGAAGACCACATTCGAACTTATTAAAGCAAGCTTAAAAGAAGCTTGTAAAAAGTGGCATTCCTTATACTACTTATATTCCTTCTTTTTTACAATAGTTATAAAAGCACGGGTAAAGCTTTTTAATTTCCTACTCCTGATAATTTACATCAAACTTACATCTAAACACCCAAGACCATAGTTATATATTTTTTGTTTGTTTTTGGGCAAATATGACTATTCAACCGTCTGTTAATTATGTAAAATAGGTCTAACCTACTTTTTAGTAAATCATGGATTACTTCCCTTTCTCATATCTTGTGTCCTTGAATACAGCTGAAATATACATAGAATCCGAACATTTTCAGTCTTTTCTTCAAGCAAAGAAAGGAAAACAAGTAGATCATGGCGTGTCTAGTATCTCATTGGACAAGCGGCCTACATCAAGCAGGGCAATTCGTCTGTTTTATCACCATCATGTGAGAGGAGAATTTTCATGAAGCGTTTTAATCGTTCCCTTGGCGCAAAGCTGCGAATTATGTTTTTGCTGATTCAGCTCTTTGCGTCTCTTCTGTTCAGCATCAGTTTTTATGCAGTTTCCATGAGTATCATTAATAGCAGTGTCATGCCTCAAGTAGACCAATTGCTAGAAACTGGGGCTAAAAATGTGTATCAGGATCTCAATATTTCCTTAGCCGTTCAAGCTGGGCAAGGAAGTGGGTCTGGTTCCAGCTCTGCTATGCAGATGGAAGCTTATCTTCAGGACAAGGTCGACACCCTCAAATTAGAATCCGCATATATTGCGGTGCTGAAGGATGATGGTAAGGCCGAAGTTGTCGCACGAAACGTAAAATCAGCATATAAGGTCAAGGATACCCTCGTTCCTGTTGAGGATATTAAAAAAGCCAAACAAGGCGAGATGAATATCAGTGACATTTACAGCGACTCGCATGGAGTACACAAAACCGCCTTCTTTGCCATATCAGGCAGTAATCTGATTCTTGGCGTGAACGAAGATGTTGGATTCGTACAGGAAAAATCCCAACAAATCCTATGGATTTGCATTGGTATTACGCTGGTAACACTTATACTGGGCGGAGTTATTTCTACCCTTGTCATTCGTAAAGTTGTACAGCCCATTGCTGAATTGGTTCGTCATAGCGAAAAAATTGCCCAAGGTGATCTTTCGCAAGATACAAAGGTTCAAGGAGTTAATGAAATTGCTCAACTTGCCCGCAGCTTCCAATCTATGTCTCTTAACTTGAAAGAAATGATCGGCCATGTGCTTACTACATCAGGTGCAGTTGTTAAAGGGTCGGACGAGCTGCTTCGTCGAACTGAGGCTATGAGTGTAAAAGTCCAGGACTCTACAGCTGCCGCTGAAGAAGTAGCCAAGGGCAGCAACAGCATCGCTTCTGCTGCTGCTGAAAATGCACAGGCTATGGAGGAGATTGCTCAAGGTGTGCAGCATATCGCTTCCTCTGCCAATGATGTATCTGACCAAATCAGTGAAGCAACGAAAGAAACGGTTAACGGGAATACGCTTGCTCAAAAAGCTGTAGCTCAAATGTCACAGGTAGGACATGCTGCTGATGAGTCGCTTCGATACATACATAGTATGAATGAACGCTCAGAAGCTATTGGTAGCATCGTTTCTGCAATTTTCGATATTACAAAGCAGATTCAAATGTTGTCCCTGAATGCCTCCATTGAGGCTGCCCGCGCGGGCGAGCATGGACGGGGCTTCGCTGTAGTTGCCGGGGAAGTTCGCAAGCTCGCAGAGCAATCCAAAGCAGCAACACAGGAAATTTCGGACTATTTGGTTACCATTCAGGAAGTATCTCAGCAATCTGTGGACTCAGTGACTCAGGTTAGTCGTGAGATTCACTCAGGAACGGAAATGGTTCAACAGGCGAGTTTTGCTTTTAACCAGCTAAGTGAGCTCATGCAAAAGATCAACGCTACGATTCAAACCGTATCCGCAGCAACGGAGCAAGTATCCGCCAGCTCGGAGGAAGTATCTGCTTCCGTGGAGGAGACAGCTCTCATTGCTGCCAACGCACAACATATGATTCAGGAGATCGGTTTAAATGCCGATGAGCAACTGAATGAAATGGAAAGCCACAGTGAGGTTGTTCGTCAATTAAGCCAACAAGCAACTGAGCTGCAAAAGGCGGTTCAAAAATTTAAAATTAAGTAAGCTGATCTGCTAAAAGAGGTATCTCTCAGTCACAAAAATGACTGAGAGATACCTCTTTATTTTTTAAAAGCTTTTTAAAGGATCTTCCATGAAGAAGTTTATGAATCCATCCCGAGAATGCGGTAAATTTGTCCCATATCCAAATGAGCGCGTACCACCTCTGCGACACGGTCAAATTCTTGTTCCTTGGCTTCACGTACAGTAAAAGTGCTATCCAAAGCTGGCAAGCCCTTGGCTTGTCTCAGTCCATCCAACCAGGACCGGCGAAAACGGTCATTATCAAACACACCATGCAAGTAGGTTCCCCATACCTTACCGTCTGTCGTACCCCAACCTTCCTCAAAGGCAGTCCCTTCCCCACGCTGAATCTGGAATAATGTTTTCATTTTCGTTGAGTCTGGAGTCCTGTCTATAGATACATGTGGTTCCGTGACATACTCTGTAACACCCATATGTATTTCATATCCTTCAATGACTGGCTTGGAGGTAGAACCCGAATCAAGTGCAGTGCTTAGCAAAAGTGGGCAATGATTAGACAGGGTTCCTTGAACGCGCACGGTTTGCTTTTCCTTTAAGAAGGTCGTGGATAGAGCTAGCCAACCTAACCCATCTGCCTGCTGCGGCAACCCAGATTCGACGGCATCGGGATCAAATAACGCTGTACCCAGCATTTGATAGCCCCCACAAATACCAACCAGTTGCGTGCGTCCTATCTTCATGGCCTCTCGAATGTCATCCTCTAGCCCTCTTTCACGCAATTCCAGCAGATCTCCGATGGTGTCTTTGGTTCCCGGTAAGATAATGGCATCCGGTACGCCCAATTGTCCGGCCTCCGTGACATAACGCACGCTTACATCCGGCTCTGCGGCCAAAGCATCCGTGTCCGTAAAATTGGAAATACGCGGATAACGTATCACCGCAATGTCCAATTCTTTATCCTTTGCTGACCGCTTAGGCTTCTTGTCCAGTACGACCGAATCTTCTGCTTCAATGCGAATGTCCGGTAAATAGGGCAGTACACCGAGTACAGGAATGCCTGTCCGTTCTTCCAGCCAGTCCAATCCTGGTTGAAGCAGGGACAAATCGCCTCTGAATTTGTTAATGATAAATCCACGGATACGCTGTACTTCATGGGGTTCCAGCAACTCAATAGTCCCTACCAGAGAGGCAAAGACACCACCCCGGTCAATATCCGAAATCAGCAATACTGGGGCATCCGCCCAGCCTGCAAGGTTCATATTTACAATATCGCGGTCCTTTAAATTAATTTCTGCCGGGCTGCCTGCCCCTTCCATAAGCACAATATCATAGGTATCACGCAGCCGATTCAGCGCATCCATAACGGTGTGCTTGGCTTGTGGCAAAAAATCCTTTCGGTAATCGGAAGCGCTCATATAGGCATAAGGTACACCGTGTACAACAATTTGTGAGTGCATATCCTTGACTGGCTTAATCAGAATCGGATTCATGTCGGTCGTCGCCTCAATACCACAAGCTTCGGCCTGTACTCCCTGTGCACGTCCAATTTCCTTGCCGTCCTCGGTAACATAAGAGTTTAACGCCATATTTTGTGACTTAAACGGTGCGGGACGGTAGCCGTCCTGCAGAAAGATCCGGCACAGCGCGGTCGTCACCACGCTTTTGCCCACATCCGACGCTGTTCCTTGAAGCATTAAGATAGCTGCCGGGTTCGTGCGGGACGGTTCGAAAGTTGACAATTGCCTCTTCCCCTTTAACGAATTCATTTCAAATTTGATCACAACCCGTACAAAATGACAATAAACAGCAACAAAACAGTCTCCAGCAGTTCGTTCAAAGCTCCGTATATATCTCCCGTAAGTCCCCCAAGACGGCGATTAATACGGTTTGCTGTAAAGGTTCCAACTCCGTAAGCCAAGAGCGGAAGCAACGCAAAGCCTATCCAGATTGGAAGGCTTTCAGAATACGAAAGGAGCGTCTGTAAGTGTGATCCTGCTAACGACAGGTTTCCTGATCCCTCTGTTGCTGTAGCTGGTCCTGCAAGTATATACTGGCCTGCGGCAGCACCTAGAGTCACGACTACAGCCCAAAATACGGCCAGTCCGGCACGTCCACCACTCATATCAGCAAAACGCGCAGCCAGTCCATCATCGTTACGGGCTTTAGGCCAGCGCTTCATTGCATGTACCATAAACCAGCGGCTCCAAACCATCGGAAGCAACAACAAGCCGGACACATTTTGTTCAACCAGCACGGTATACAGCAAAGCAGCCTTGAGCATGAGTAGCAGCACACAAGCAATAACCCCCATTGCTCCTACACGGCTATCTTTCATAATCTCCAGCATCCGTTCACGGGACCGGTAGCTGAATAAGGCATCCGCAGCATCCATCCACCCGTCCAGATGCAGTCCGCCCGTCAACCAGACCCAGACTGCAAGGGTAAGAATCGCACACGGCAGCGGTGGCAGCACCATAGCCGTAAGCGCCGCAATGCCCCAGACGATAATACCAATAATCACTCCAACCAGCGGATAATAGCTTGCACTGCGTTTCAGCAGCTCCGGGGAAAAATCCAGCTCCGCCTTGACCGGTAGACGGGTTAAAAATTGAAAAGCCGCAGCAACAGCCTGACGTTCGCGGCTCATAGCTTATATTCCAACTGTTTAAGTTCTACGGGAATGCCCGCCGTCACTAAAAAAACTTCGCCACAAACACGCGCTATCCGCTGATTCATAATCCCGCTCAAATCCCGGTACAGCCTTCCAAGCGGATATTCTGGTACAATACCGTCACCGACCTCGTTGGTTACGATGACGAGCGATCCCGGATACTGCTCCACAGCTGCCGCCAGTTCATCCATGGCGGCTCTGGCCGCAGCTTCGCCGTCCTCACCTGCGGCCAGCAGCACGTTCGACAGCCACAGGGTCAGGCAGTCGACCAGCACCATAGGCGCAGGCTGCGACGCTTGATCGTCGCCAAGCCGCCGCAGCAGCTCCGGCAGCGCCTGCGCTTCCTCCAGCGTCTGCCAGTCATACCCAACAGAATCGCGCTGGAGCCGATGAAGAGCGATGCGCTCCTTCATCTCCACGTCATAGGCTTGGGCCGTTGCAATATAGCAGGCGCGCGGAGCGCGCGCCATGCATAATTGCTCGGCAAAGCCGCTTTTTCCGCTGCGTGCCCCGCCGGTCACGAGCGCCTTCATCGCTGCGCGGCTCCCTGACCGTCCGATACGCCTGCATCGGCAAAGGTCGCCATTTCGCGCATAATGCGGCACGCCGCATCAATCAGGTGCAAGCTCAGCGCACCGCCCGTGCCCTCACCGAGCCGCATGTCCAGATGGAGCATGGGCTCCAGCTTAAGCTGGCGGAGCACCGCCGCGTGTCCACGCTCGTCCGAGGCGTGCGAAGCAAGCATGTACGCCGCGCTCGCAGGCGCAAGCGCGCGTGCAGCAAGGGCTGCCGCGCCGGAAATAAAGCCGTCCAGCACCACTGGACAGCGATGCGCGGCTGCGCCGAGGATGACGCCTGCCAGAGCGGCAATCTCCAGACCGCCGACCTTGGTCAGCACGTCCAGTGCGTCATTGGCATCCGGCTGATTCACATCCAATGCGCGGCAGACAACGGCTATTTTACGGGTAAGCCCCGCCACATCTACACCCGTTCCCCGACCCACGATCACTTCCGGCTCAAGTCCGGTGAGCGCACATACAACCGCAGCGCTGGCTGTCGTATTCCCGATGCCTAGCTCTCCGGTAACGAATAGCCGTGTGCCACCTTTAACCGCTTCTGCTACGGCTTCAGCTCCGGCCAAAACCGCTTGTTCCGCTTCCGTACGCAGCATGGCTGGCCCTTTAGCCATATTCGAAGTGCCCATACGCACCTTACGATTCACCAAATCCGGGTGAGCAACGTCCGCATTCACGCCAACATCTATTACCTGGACATCAGCGCCTGCATGACGTGCCAGCACATTAATTGCTGCGCCGCCTGACAGCATGTTATACAGCATTTGCTGCGTAACCTCAGCTGGAAAGGCGCTAACTCCCTCTTCACACACCCCATGATCCGCAGCCATGACCATCACCGTTTTACGATCAAATTCAGGCTTGTCCACGCCAGTAATTCCTGCTAGCTGGATGGCCAAGCTCTCCAGCTTTCCAAGACTTCCAGGTGGCTTTGTTAATTGGTCCAAATGTGCTGACGCTGCCGAAGCCGCCACTCCATCCGGCTGGGCTATGCTATCGATCAGCTGACGCAGCTTGTCGTTCATACCTTCCACTCCCTGCTCTTTTTAGTATGTTTACAATCTCCTATTGATTTGCTGTAGACGCAGCGCTTCTGCGCAGCAAGAGCTGCGGCACACCGCTATCGGGATGCGGAAGCATCACAGGCTCCACACCATATACACGCCGAATCCGGTCCTCTGTTAGCAAATCCGATGAACTACCCAATCCTTCAACCATTCCATCCTTAAGTACAAGCAAATTATCGCAAAATTGTGCCGCCAAATTAAGATCATGCAGGACAGCAATGATCGTCACGCCCGTTTCTTGGCGCCATTCTGCCAACAACTCCATAAATTCAAGCTGATAGCGCAAATCCAAATAGGTCGTAGGTTCGTCCAGCAGCAATATCTGTGGTTCCTGCACCATCACCTTTGCCAAAGCTACACGCTGTCGCTGTCCTCCACTCAAGCGGTCCAATGTTCTGTCGGCCAGTGAAGTTAGACTCAATCGCGCTAGGACCCGATCCGTAATCGCCTCCACATCAACTCCCTTTTCCCTGCCTAGCCAGTCCTGATGAGGAAACCGCCCCATTTCTATAACTTCCCTGACGGTGTATCTCACTGGAGGAATGCCCTCCTGCTGGAGTACGGCTACAAGTCGGGAAAGCTCTTTTCTGCTGTAGCTACCGACCTTTTTGCCATAGATATGAACACTTCCAGAAGTCGGCTGATCTACGCCAGAAAGCAGATGCAGCAACGTCGATTTTCCACTCCCATTCGGACCAATGATCCCCCACCAAGCTCCTTCGTCTACGTTCCAGCTAACATTCTTTAGCACATGGAAATCCCCATAAGCACGGCTCAGGCCCGCTACCTCTAATGCTCGAGCACGCACCTTTAGTAATTCACTTGGTTCGGTCACAGCAGATCCCCCCTGCGCAGCTTCTTGTTCCGGTACAGGAGATATGCGAAGAACGGTGCTCCCACAAAGGCTGTCATCACGCCCAAAGGAATTTCCGTCGGGGCTAACAGCGTACGAGCTGCCGTATCTGCCCAAGCCATAAAAATAGCTCCACCCAGTGCAGACAACGGAACGATCATCCGGTAATCAGGACCTGTCACCAGACGAATGATATGTGGTACAACGAGTCCGACAAAGCCAATGACTCCGCATACTGAGACAGCGGCAGCTGTCAGCAAGGTAGATATGATCAGGACAGATAGCTTCGTCGCATCTACATGAACCCCCATATGAGCCGCTTGACGTTCACCCAAAGCCAGAATATTCAGCACCCGTGCCCGGTTCCATAGAAACACCAGCCCAACGATCACGTAAGGTAAAAGAATTCCCGTATATGACCAACCTCGCAGACTAAGACTTCCCAACGTCCAGTACAATATTTCATTGACTGTTTCCTTCAACATGGCTGTCAGAAAAGAAACAATGGCTCCCCCAAAAAATTGCATCACCACACCTGATAAAATGAGGCTTTGGGTCGGAATTTTCCCACCTTCACGCGCCAACGTCAACACCATCCACAGCGTCAGCATGCCGGTTATAAATGCGACTAGCGGAAGGGTCCATATACCCACAAATGAAAATTGAAGCCCCCAATAAATCAGCACTGCCGCTCCTACCGAAGCTCCCGAAGACACTCCCAGTGTATACGGATCAGCCAAAGGATTACGCAGCACACCCTGAAATCCGGCTCCCGCCAGCGCCAGCGCTGCTCCAACCAACATTCCCAGTAACACCCGTGGCAGTCTGACCTTCAAAATAATCTGCTCTGCAGATGTATTCCAATCCGGTGTAAACGTATCACCTAACCACGGTAGGTGGTTGATCAAAATACCTGTGATCTGGCTGACCGGAAGACTGACCGAGCCGATGCCAAGACAGAGCAGCAGCGTCAGCAGCAGCAAGACAAGACCAGTCCCCCCAAAACCGATCAGTCTACGATTCATTTGAAAATTTCAGGGTACACGCCCTTGGCTACTTCCTTGAGCCCTTCTGTTACGCGTGGACCTGGACGGCTAATCAAATTATCATCCACGGCAAATACACGATTGTTACGAACAGCCGATATTTGATCCCATCCACTACGAGCTTTTATGATATCGCCGAGGGACTGGCCTGTTTTGTCATCCTTCACACTTTTGCTGTATAAAATCACGTCAGGGTTGGCAGCTATAATATTTTCCTCACTGATTTGGTACCAGCCCTTCTGCGTGGCACCCACGTTTTCGCCGCCCGCCAATGTGATCAGTTCGTCCATAAACTCGCCTTTACCCACTGTCCAGCCTGGTGAAAATTCGACGTATACCCGTAGCTTCTGCCCTTTGCCGATATTTTTAACTCCTTCTTTCACTTCCGCTACATCTGCTCTCATCTTGTCGGTCACCGCTCTCGCTTCTTTCTGATGATCGGTGATTTTCCCATACAATTCGATGTTAGCTATGACATCTTCAACGGTCTTCGGTTCCGTTTTAAAAATCATAATTCCCATGTCACGTAGCTTAGTCGTAGCCTGTTCACTAAGTGAAATTCCTGCAAAAACGACATCAGGGTTCGCAGCAATGATCGCCTCTTCGTTCGGTTTCATAATACCGCCCACTTTAGGCTTTTTCGTAGCTGCCTCCGGGTAATCAGAGTAGTCGGATACACCAACAATTTCCTTATCCAATCCGATAGCGAACAACGCCTCGGTTTCTGCCGGGGAGACGGAAACGATCTTGTCCGGTGCCTTTTTAAATGTAAATTCCTGTCCTGTTGCATCCTTAACCGTTAGCGGGTAAACCGTTTTGCCCGGAGGCTCTTGTGCGGTTACGGTCTGTCCCGGCTGCTGTGAAGAAGCTTGGCCCTCTTTATTTTCTACATTTTTTCCATTCGCGCCACATGCACTCAGCACAACTGCCAATATCAGCGCCAATAGACCTGTTGTCCATACCTTTATTTTTTTGCCTGCCATGATTTGCACCCCTTCATACAAAAATCGTTAAGAGCGTTACTTGAACATCATCCGATATTTTCCTCATTCCAGCCTTCTTTTCCTATCAAAAACCCCCGCATCCTCATATCAGGATACAGGGGTCACGTTAGCACAGATCGTGCGCAGGCGGGCAGCTTCTTTCCGCATGGACAGTCACTGCGAACACGTCATCCTTTCCTCGAAGGATTATGGTGACAGGCGGACGGGCAGGTATCCTGACTTATGGAAGAGGCATGCCCTGATATTCTTTCACATGCTTGGCGGCACATGTAACAGGGCTAATGAGCATGTTTCCATTTACAGTGGCGGGACCGCGTCGGACTCACACCGACTTCCCTTTTAACAGCGCAATGAAGAAAAGCAAGTTCCCTCACACGGCGCCGACCTCGTCTGCTGGATATTTGATGTAGTGTAGTCAAGCCGTTCTTTTACTTGATGATTATAGGTTAAAAAGAGTTAGCTTACAACCCAAACAGCTGCTTGATTCGCCACAACTACCCTAGTGAAAAAGCAATTTTGCTATACAATTGTGCAGTCCTGCCAGCCTTAACTGAAGCCTAATCGCTTCTCCCGGTTTTGGATTCAGACTCCAAAAATCATGACCTGGTATCAGCATACAAACCAATTGGCGAATTACTCCACCATGCGTGACAACCAAAACAGAGGGCGGTGCAGCATTCGACTCTATTGGCTGAACCTTCAAAGCAATGCGCCACGCAAACAGAGAGTCACGGAATTCGCGCAGACGATTCACAAAATGGACCCAAGACTCTCCTCCAGGCGGGGTGATTCGTTGCGGCTCATCAATCCAAGCGCGATACAACGCCACATCCTTAAGCATGTCATACGTTTTTCCATCCCACTCGCCAAAGTGAAGTTCTCGCAGACGTGGTTCCATGATAGGAGGCATAGCAGACAGGAAACGTTCAGACGTCTTTGCTGACTCCGGCAAAATGATCTGCAAGGTCTGGCGACATCGCATCAAGTCACTGCAATAGATTTGAGCAAAGGACTGGCCCTGCAATTTTTCCCGTAAAGGCTTTAATTCCTGCTCTGCTCCAGACAGCAAACTCAAATCGGCATGTCCCAGATATCGACGTTCCTTATTCCATAAGGTTGTGCCATGACGAACTAGCACGAGCTCCATGTCCCATTGCAGACCTTCTTTAGCATCATTCGGCTCACTATCCTGTTGTGGGTTCGGACTTAGTGCACGTTCTCGCACTCTTTTCCCTTCTGTATTTTGTTTCAAAATAATGTCACTCCTCACCGCATCCATCCCAAGGCAAAACACCCCGCAACTCCCAACAAACACAACCCTACAAACATAGTGGATACGGCGAACATCAGCCGGATTGTATGCCGGATATCCTTCGACTCCAGTGGTCGTATCTCTTCGCCCATATATGCCCGAAAGGAGCGTACGCCGTGATACACGTTATAGCCACCGAGACGAATCCCCAAGGCACCTGCCACTGCTGATTCGGGGAAGCCGCTGTTCGGGCTTGGGTGCAGACGGGCATCCTGCTTGACTGTGCGCCAGCTTCTTGCAGCATCCAGCCGATACAACCACGCCGCTATCACAAGCATAACTGCTGTCAGGCGAGCCGGAATGTAGTTAGCTACATCATCCAGACGTGCCGAGGCCCAGCCTAAATGCAGATACTTTTCATTTTTGTAGCCAACCATCGAATCAAGCGTATTTACAGCTCGATATGCCAGTGCCAAGGGAGCTCCCCCGATCAGGGCATAAAAAAGCGGGGAAATAATGGCGTCCACGATATTTTCAGCGACTGTTTCGACGGTACCGCGTACAATTTCAGGCTCGTCAAGCTGCTGCGTATCCCTCCCGACAATCATGCCTAGCTCCCGACGTGCCACAGTCAGGTCATTCGCCTGCAACGCTCGGTATACGGCCATCCCTGCGTCCTTTAGTCCTTTGGAAGCAATTGTGGTTGCAACCAGAACAATTTCTACGACGACAGACAACCATGGGTGAATCCAGGCAAGTACACGCAACAGCGCCCAGGCAAACACAAAGGAGCCTCCTGCCACAATAAGTGGAAGCAGCATGCCCGCACGTTTCATTCCCTGGTCACTGCGGACCTTACGACGAATCGCTTTTTCCAATGCTGAAATGGCATGTCCCATCGCGATGACTGGATGCGGCAACCATCTCGGATCGCCGATTAGCCTGTCCAGCAAATAGGCTGCCATTATGATCAAGCTAACTATCACGCCCCTGCTCCTCCTCCAGCACTTCACTGAGTGCGGACAGCAGCATATTATTGGCTTCGGCGTCCTTGACTGCAATTCGAAAATGGCTCGCCGACAGCCCAGGATACATAGCACAGCTACGTATAAGAATCCCACGTTGTCCAAGCGCCTGCTGAATAGCCGATGAACTCCACGTTCCCGGCGCCCTTGCTAGCACGTAATTGGCTTCGCCGGGAACGACACCGCAGCCCCATTCCGCCAAAGCAGTCAGCAAGCGGCTGCGTTCCGTCGCAATCAGTTCCTGTGTGCGGCGCTCATAAGCTTGCCCACTTCTCAGACACGCCTCTCCAGCCAGCAACGCCAATCCATTAACACTCCAGGTCACCTGTTTGGCCGTCATTTGCCGGATATAGTCCGGATGAGCAATCGCATAGCCCAATCGCAAGCCAGGAATGGCATAAAATTTGGTCATCGATCGGATCAAAATCACATGAGGATAGCGATCTAGCACAGGCAATAGTGAGATTTGCCGTTCAAGTGGGATAAAATCAATAAAGGCCTCATCCACCACCAGCACGGTACCCGTTCTGCCAGCCGCCTCTGCCAGTTCATATAGCTCCTGCTCACCATATTGCACACCGTTCGGATTATTCGGTTGCCCAAGGAACAATACATCTACCTGCTCCATGAGCTGAAGGATGTCCTCCACGTCTGCCTTCCATTGAAGCGAAGCCTTCCCGTATACCCGGTGGATCTCGGCTCCAAATTTGCCAGCCAGCTCGGCATATTCCGAAAAACACGGCTCCACTGTGCCCACACGCTTGGGAGCCAGGCCCAATAGTAAGAGAGCCATGCTTTCAGCCGCGCCGTTACCGATGCTCAGCGACTCCGGTGGAACGTGCAGCCGCCGTGCCAGCATATTTTTAAAGTGGCGATGCCCAGGGTCAGGATAGCGAATCACCGTGTCCAATGAGCTTTGCAGTGCCTCAAGCACCTCCGGTGGCGGACCAAGCGGATTAATATTTGCACTAAAATCCACAAAATCCGCCGCAGCTCCGCCAAATGTCGCGGCAGCTGTTTCCCTGTCCCCGCCATGACCGTAAACCTCTATCATTGCCTCATATCCTTTCGCCCGTTTTCAATCATTTAGCTCCATTATGAGGCTGCTTTTTGCGTCCCGTCAATGCAAATGAGCTTTTGTACATGGCTCACTTGGGTTACAATAGGAGGAGGCACACATAAAATACACAGTTTGTATATACGGAGGAATGGACATGCTGTTCATCGACAACCAGGGCATACACGATCCAGCCATTAATCTTGCTATTGAGGAATACGCGCTCAAGCATTTACCGCTGGACGACAGCTATCTGCTGTTTTACATTAATCAGCCTTCTATTATTATAGGCAAGCATCAAAACACCGTTGAAGAAATCAATGCTGAGTTTGTGAGAGACAACAATATTCAAGTCGTTCGTCGCCTGTCCGGCGGCGGAGCTGTATATCATGATCTCGGTAACTTAAATTTCAGCTTCATTACCAAGGATAACGGGGAGTCCTTTCATAATTTCCTCAAATTTACGCAACCTGTGATTGACGCCCTCCGCCAAATGGGAGTAGAAGCCGAAATGACGGGACGCAACGATCTGCAAGTCGGAGAACGTAAAATTTCAGGAAATGCTCAATTTGCCACACGTGGACGTATGTTCAGCCATGGTACATTGATGTTCAACCTGAATCTGGACAATGTGGCTGCATCGCTGCACGCCAATCCCGAAAAATTTAAATCCAAAAGCACAAAATCCGTCCGTAGCCGCGTGGCTAACATCAGCGAACTGATGGACCGTGAGATGACCATAGAACAATTTCGCGAGGAACTGCTGCGGTCCATCTTTGGCTCAGAATTGGATCAGGTGCCTCAATATAAGCTCACCGATGCGGATTGGGCTAAAATCCATGAAATTTCCAAAGAACGCTATCAATCGTGGGATTGGAACTACGGTCTATCCCCTGAGAGCAATATCAAACACACACGTAAATTCCCGGTCGGTATTATAGATATCCGCATGGATCTGAAGGAAGGCTACATCCGTGATATTAAAATCTACGGGGATTTCTTCGGTGTAGGTGATGTCGCTGATATTGAAAATATCCTGCGTGGCAAGCGTTATGATGAAGGTGAGGTCCGTCAAGCCTTATCCTCTCTCGATTTGAAGCATTACTTTGGTAATATTGAGCTGGACGACTTTGTTGGACTTGTATTTCTGGAAGACTAAGCGTTACTTTTTTCCATGGTTTCAAGCCAATACTTCAGTGGTTATAAGGGGACAGGCTCTTATGGGCGTCGTCCCTTTTTCAATGCGATATTGTCATTTTGAATATTATAAGATACAATTTTAATATTGCCCCATGATAGAGATAAAGGAGAGAATACCGATATGTATAAATTAATTGCCATTGATATTGATGATACTCTCATTAATGACCAGAAAGAAGTTACTCCAGCGACACAACAGGCATTGGAAGCTGCTGTAGCTAAAGGTGTGGTGGTTACTCTCGCTACTGGACGAGCTTATGCCTCCGCGCACAAAATTGCACGCCAGACGGGGTTGAACGTACCGATCATTACGTACCAAGGAGCTTTGGTTAAAAACCTGCTGGACGAAAACGTGCTGTATGAGCGTTATGTTCCACTCGTAGCTGCACGTCGTCTGTATGAATTCTGCGTGGAACGCAATCTGCATTTGCAAACGTATATAGATGACAAATTGTACACTCGTGAAGATAATCAAAAAATTAAAGATTACACCGAGCTGAACAACACGGAATATTTTGTAGAGCCTGTGTTCAGTAAAGTTATAGAGCAACCAGCTCCTAAATTGCTGATTATCGACGAGCCGGAAGTGTTGGACGAATTAATTCCCGAACTTCGCGAATTGCTTGGCAGTGAAGTGCATATTACAAAATCCAAGCCTCATTTCCTGGAAATTATGCATCATGAAGGCACCAAGGGCCACGCTCTTGCCTTCCTTGCAAACCATTTTGGCTGTGATCTGTCGGAGACCATTGCGATCGGCGACTCTTGGAATGACCATGAAATGCTGGAATGTGCCGGTCTTGGCATAGCGATGGAGAATGCGATTCCTGATTTAAAAAAGCTGGCTGATTACATTACTCGCAGTAATAACGAAGACGGTGTAAAGCATGCCATCGACAAATTTGTACTCAATGTTGAATAAGCAGAAACTGACTGTACCCATAATACTTAAATAAAGTATTACAACAACAAAGCCTCCAAACGCCGCATGTTTAGTAATATACGGCAGTTTGGAGGCTTTTTCTATCATATTACATCATATTCTAACAACTTCGAAATATCAGGCAGCAGAGCGTACTTTGCGCCTGTTCACTAGACGGATGATTCCGTTATTCATACACATCAACCCGGTCACAATGAGCAGCACCCCTGCCAGCATCCACCAGCTTACATGTTCTGCATATAAAAAAGCACCCAGGCCTACAGCAATCGGTGGTGAAATATAGAGCCATGTGGTCGGAAACAATGGATTCGTACGCGCCATAAGCCAGTAAAATAGTGTTTGCGCAATCATGGAGCCAAACAGGATCAAATAAAACAGAGAGCCTATGGCAGGCAGCAGATTCCATCCCTCAGAATTCCAAGGCTCAGTGAAAGCCGACAGTACTAGCAGCATCCAACCACCATGGAACATTTGAGCTGCATTTAAGGCAATCGGATTCGTATCACGAAATGCATCCATGACTCGCTTGGAATACAGGGCTCCACCCGAATAGCATAGCTCACCCAGCAAAATGGCTATGCAACCTGCCAACCACAGGCCGCTGACTTGAACGGTCAAGCCGGGCAATACCACCAACACGACCCCGAGAAAGCTGATCATACAGCCCATGAGCGTAATTCTCGTCGTTTTTTGCCGCAGTATTGCAGACTGCATTAGCACAATCATCATCGGTCCGGTGGCTGACAAAATAGCGCCGATCCCCGAGCTGACATATTGCTCTGCCCAATACAGTGTTGAGAATGTGCCGAAGGTCGTTCCCGTCCCAATCAGCAGCATTTCCTTACGCCATAATAACGACCACCGAACCTTTCCCGACAGCCTCATCGCAATAAACAAGATCGCCCCTGCTGTCATAAAACGTGCTCCTGCCGATAAGAACGGCGGAAGTCCGGCCTCCACTCCCACTTTGATAGCCAAAAATGTGGTGCCAAAAATAAGACACATAACTGTAAAGGCGATGCCAATCATGATACTTCCCTCTCCCTTCTGTTACTCACAAGCATACAAGGAGACATACAGAACAGATGGGCAACCACAGAACAGTTGTATACGTTTTTGAAGTGCTGTATAGTACAATACACACAAAGGAGCGTGGACAGCATGGGCAAGGTTAACAGCGAATTATTGTTTTCAACAGAAAATAACTCGGCCGATCCGAGCTTAAAGCTGTATGAGCAGGTCGTCCATTACGTAAATGTGCGGATTGAGCGCGGGGACTGGCCAGCAGACGTTAAATTGCCGTCGGTGCGAAGTCTGGCTCAGGAACTGGGTGTGCATCGGTTAACCGTATTCCGGGCTTATCAGGAGTTAAAGCAACAAGGACGCATCTATGTAAAAGATAAATCGGGATATTACGCTCATGCTTCCCATGCAGCAGAATTGGGAATATGTACTGCCTATTCGGAACGATCATCCACAAAGCGGATCTTCCAATCGGAATCCACTTACATGGCAGACGATCCGTCTGTTTCCGTCTGGAGGGGGCTGGATGGACTCACCCAGGTTCATGCCGTGAACGCAGACTTCCAATTTTCCAAGGCCCTGATTGATCCCTCTCTCCTGCCTAACCGATACTGGAGAGAATTAATGATGCAGGTGTTTGAAAAGCATCCAAAAATCGCAGCTACCTATTCTTCTGTACAAGGAGACGCTGAGCTTCGTGATGCCATGGCGCAGCATTTTAGCACAGATAAGCATTTTGCAGTATCAACGGACGAAGTACTGATTACCTCCGGCGCACAGCAAGCCATCGATTTGGTTTCCCGATCTCTGATCCGTACAGGAGACCGTGTATTAATCGAACGTCCGGTCTATGGCCCCGCCATGGAAATATTCCGTAGACAAGGCGCCCGCCTGACTGTAACTGATATACGGCCGGAAGGTTATGATATGGATCAGATTGAATGGTGCCTGAAAACGGAAAAACCGCGTCTCTTTTATATGAATCCGACCTTTCACAATCCGACCGGCTTTACGATCCCCGATGAGCAGCGCAAACGTCTGCCCGAACTGGCTGAGCGCTACGGCTGTCTTATTGTCGAGGATGACAGCACCTATGATATCAGCTTTGGGCGAAAGCCGCCTTCTCCGATTTTCTCCTATGATATCTCGGGGAGCGTCGTCTATATTCGCAGCTACAGCAAATATGTCGCACCCGGTCTGCGAATCGCAGCCGTAACCTGTAGGCCTCAGCTCATGGACAGTCTACTGAGCGTCAAAGCGCTAGTGGACAACGGATCGCCGCTGCTGAATCAAAAGCTGTTTTTACAATACTTTCAATCCCCACGTATGCAGCAGCATATTAAAAAGCTATGTATTGCGCTCCAGATTCGTAAGGAAACGATGGAGACCAGTCTCCGCGATTCCGGCTGGACATGGACCAGCCCGGCGGGAGGACTCAACCTGTGGCTCCAGCTACCTTCTACGATACAACCTAATGAGCTGCTTGCCAAAAGTATACAAGAGTCCGTTTCCTTTGTCCCAGGCAATGTATTTGATCCCATCGGTGCAGAGGGTAAAACGCATATACGGTTGTCCTATTCATACGCCAATGAGCTGCAAATCAAAGAAGGGATCTCCACACTTCTACGCATCAGTCGAACGATGTAAAGGTAAAACCATCGTTATTCTAACGGCAAACTCATGCCTGTATGTGCCAAACTGATCCCTTCCAGCAACCCGTAGTTGTATGTGATATCCACATCATGGGACATATGTGTAAACACCGTGCTTCCGGGCTTCAGTCTTCCTACAAGTTCCTGAGCCTCCAGCATGTCATATACCGAGCGGGTGGTATACTCCGCTTCCTCATGGTAAAAGCTCGTCCCCAGCACGAGTAAATTCAGATTATGTAAAGGTAAAATTTCCGCCTCATTCAGTCCAATCGAATCCGAACAGTAGGCCCATGAGAAGCCGTCTTTTTCCAAACGATAAGCGTAAGCATATCCGTTCTTCCCATGATTCACACGCCATCCTCGGATATTCCACCCGCCAAGTTGGACTCCCTGATCTACTGGAATAAGATCCAGGTTTCCAGGGAGCCAGGAAAATTGACGTAAGATCGTATCGATCACTTCCTGTGGAGCGAACAAGCGCCCTCTATTACCGGTCCAGCGACAGGCATCCGCCCATTCTGGCAATCCTCCAATATGATCAAAATGTGCATGTGTCACGAGGATCGTAGGAATAAAACGCAAACTGCGCAATTCTAACTGTCTACGCCAGTCGGGGCCACAATCAATCATAAAATCCTCTGTCTCGCTTTCGATCAGCACAGACGATCTCAACCTTACATTCGTTCCTATCGTGCGGGCCTCTGTGCACACGAGACAATCACAATATACACGCGGAACCCCCATTGCATCCCCTGTGCCAAGAAAAATAAGCCGATTCATGATTTAACTCCTATCTATCTGGGTGTTTTTACTCCTATTATAACGAACATATCAAGCCTGCGTAAATCACCCCAGCGACCAACGACAAAAGGAGCATGTCCAAAGCCGTAAAACAGGCCAGACACCCCCCTTGTATGTGATCGTTTTATTTTCAAATGATGATAGGCATGGGGTCTTCCTTCAGGCGATTTTCCACCATCCAGCTGGACTCTTCATTATATAGATAGGCCCGATGCACCAACACTCGCACCTGCTGACCAGGTTCCAGCGTAGACTTCTCCAATGAACGGTATGTCATGAGACGCTGGTCCCCGACCTGTACTTCAACCATCCATTCACTCCCGCGGAAATGTAAATGCTTCACAATGCCTTCCTCGGTCGCCGACAGCAACGCAAATTCCTCACTAGGTCCGACATCAATGTACTCCGGACGAATCAAGGCACGTGTTCCCACTCCGGCAGCTTCCTCGAAGCCTCTGAGACTACCCGCCTGTTCAATCACCGTGGATTCCCCAATAAAAGAAGCTACAAACGGAGTCCCCGGTTTTTTATAAATATCCCAAGGCGTTCCCTTCTGCTCCAGCCGTCCTTGATTAATCACCATAATCTCATCCGCTACTTCAATCGCCTCGTCCTGATCATGGGTGACGAAAATGGAGGTAATACCTACCCGCTCAATCAACTCTCGCAACCAGGTGCGCAGCTCCTGACGAATCTTGGCGTCAATAGCCGCAAATGGCTCATCCAGCAGCAGTAGTTGAGGCTCCGGTGCCAAAGCACGCGCAAAAGCAACCCGCTGTCGCTGTCCACCTGACAACTGATGCGGATAACGATGCTCAAAGCCTTTGAGCCCCGTGAGTTCGACCAGCTCAGTGACCCTTTCCTTGATGCGGGTTTTGGAGCTTTTTTTCACTTTCAAACCAAAGGCAATATTGTCGTACACGCTCATATGCTTAAACAAAGCATAGTTTTGAAATACAAATCCGATTCCACGCTCCTGTGGTGTCAGCTCGTTTACCCTTTTTCCGTGAAAGCGGATCTCTCCTGCATCCGGTTGCTCCAGCCCCGCCAAAATGCGAAGAATGGAGGTTTTCCCTCCGCCGCTTGGACCGAGCAAACCAATAAGATGGCCCGTCTGAATATCAAAAGATACGTCCTTTACCGCATGAAAATTACCGAAATGCTTGTTTAATCCTCTTACTTCCACATGCATATCCGTACACTTCCTTTCCGCTTCTGGACCAGTTCAGGAACAGCAGCAGCCTTGCTTATCGCAAAGCACGCACCTCATTTGAAAACATTCAATTATTCCAATAAACTTACTTTGTTTTTCTTATGTGATACTTTATCAAAGGAAAGTAATTTTCGTCAACTCTATATATTATCTTAAGAATGAAAAGGGTAAAGTAATACATAGAAAGGAGATGGATTTATGTTGCATACTTTTGAATTATCCACTACACGGCGAGATGAAATGCGTGATATTACACGTGAGGTTGCAGCACTCATCGAAAAAAGCGGGGTGCAGCAAGGAACAGCTCTAATTTATTGTCCACACACGACAGCCGGCATCGCCATTAATGAAAATGCCGACCCAGATGTCAAACATGATGTCATTTTAAGGCTGGATGAGGTTTATCCCTGGGAACATCCCCAATATCGTCATATGGAGGGAAATACGGCATCCCACCTAAAATCCATTACAACAGGCCCATCACAAACAGTTATCATTCATGATGGAAAGCTGTTGCTTGGACGATGGCAGGGTCTTTATTTTTGTGAATTCGACGGCCCACGCAGACGCCAATACCATGTGAAAATTATGAAGGGCTAACGGAGGCATGCAAAAAAACAGACGATGATGTTCTCCCTCTGGATACATCATCGTCTGTTAAATTCTTAGTCGCTTTCGCAAAGTACCGTAATGATAAGTCACCGTCATGAAGTGCAAACACCCAAAAAAGCGCCCTACATGTTCATGGCTGAAGCGTATGAATGCAGGTACGCTCATAGGTGTCTGCACAGCAGCTTTACATGTGCTAAAGCAGCGGGCCTGATCTCTTCAAATGTTAAACCGTCCTGAATATAAAATGACACAAAGCCATGCATGGATAAAAACAGACTTTTCGGTACTCTTGAGCATTCTTCCTCCGAATGTCCCTGACCATTCAATTCCTGGCGAATCATAGACGCAAATAATTCCACACAACGGTTTTGCTCTGTCCGACAGTATGCAAAGAGCTCTTCATCGTGCATCATGAACATAATTTCGTACTGATATGGATTTTCCAAGCCAAAACGGATATATTCCAGCATCAGGTACTCCAGCCTGCTCAAGCCATCATCAGGCGTGCCTGTTGCTGCTTGCAGTAGAATCCCACGCAATGTATTGAAATCTTCAATCACAATGGCGTAGAACAGTTCAGCCTTCTCTTTAAAATGATAGTATAACGAACCATGACTGTAACCCAGATGCTGGCCAATGCTGCGCATTGAAATCGCACGGTAGCCCTTGGTGATAAACAAGTGCCTGGCCGCTTCCAGAATCCGCCCTCTTGACAACTCCTGTTCTACTGCTCTTCTAGCCATATTATTTATTCCCCTTCAATAAAGTAAAGCTGCTCTCCCTCCGACACAAGCGATTGTCCCTGTGTCAAGTCGGTTATCCAGTTGCAGAAGGATTCCGCATCACCAGCCAGCGGCAGACAGGTTAAGGTAACTTTATCCGTAAACATCGTTTCTCCGGTACGGATGCTGCGATTGCGTAATTCATTTTCCACTTTGCCCAACCAAGTATAATCCAATTCCACAAAAACTTCACGATGCAGCACACGTGTAATCGCATCCCCTGCCTCGATAGCTGCAACAGCACCGTCTGAGTACGCGCGAATCAGTCCGCCTGCTCCCAGCAAAATTCCGCCAAAGTAACGGGTAACCACAATGGCGACATTTTTCAGCTTCTGATTGCGGATGACCTCCAAAATGGGCTTACCCGCCGTCCCGCTCGGTTCTCCGTCATCCGATTGCTTTTGGATTTCGTCTCTTTCCCCAATCATATAGGCCGAACAATTATGGGTAGCATTCCAATGCTCTTTTTTGATGCGCTCTATAAAAGCAACTGCTTCTTCCTCAGTTTGAACAGGCTGAATATGGCCGATAAAACGGGATTTTCGGATTACAATTTCCTTGTTGCCGGCACCGCGTACGGTTCGGTATTGTTCCAACATACACGTATAACCTTCCTTACTTCATTTTACAAGAAAGCAGTTCCCCGCTTCTGGCAGCTGGCGAACTGCTTTCCTATACTTAATTGATGCTATACACTATAACGCTTCAGACCGAAAGCCTGTTTCGAATCAGAAATTATAGTTCCCTTATTCAGACAATCTCGCTTCAAGCTCAGCTTTTTCTTTTTCGAAGCCCGGTTTGCCGAGCAGCGCAAACATGTTCTTTTTGTAAGCTTCTACGCCCGGTTGATCGAACGGATTTACGCCCAACAGGTAGCCGCTGATACCGCAAGCCTTTTCGAAGAAATAAGCAAGGTAGCCAAAGGAGTAAGGGCTCAAGTCAGGAATATTTACAATCAGGTTTGGTACTTGTCCGTCTGTGTGAGCCAGCAATGTACCTTGGAATGCTTTTTTGTTTACAAAATCCACTGTTTTGCCTGCCAGGAAATTCAGTCCATCCAGATCATCCTCATCTGCTTCGATGGTGATGTGACTAGGTACATTTTCTACTTGGATTACCGTTTCGAAAATGTTACGGCTGCCTTCCTGAATGAATTGTCCCATAGAGTGCAGGTCTGTCGAGAAGTCAACAGAAGCTGGATAAATACCTTTATAATCCTTGCCTTCGCTTTCTCCGTACAGCTGTTTCCACCACTCGGATACGAAATGCAAAGACGGCTCATAGTTTACGAGAATTTCAATTGCTTTACCTTTGCGGTACAAAGCGTTACGAACGGCTGCATATTGGTAAGCCTCGTTCTCAGCTACATTCGGGTTGCTGTATTCTTTGGAAGCGTCTGCTGCACCTTGCATCATTTCCTCAATGTTGATGCCTGCTGTAGCAATCGGCAACAAGCCTACTGCTGTCAGCACGGAGTAACGGCCACCCACATCATCAGGAATAATGAAGGATTCATAGCCTTCCTCGTTAGCGAGCTTTTTCAGAGCACCACGTTCTTTATCCGTTGTAGCGTAAATACGTTTGCGCGCTTCTTCTTTACCATATTTTTTCTCAAGAGCCGCACGGAATACGCGGAAAGCGATAGCTGGCTCGGTTGTTGTACCTGATTTGGAGATGACATTCACAGAGAAGTCTTTTCCTTCAATCAGTTCCAACAGATGATTCACATATGTAGAGCTGATGTTGTTGCCTGCAAAATAGATAGCTGGACCCTTGCGTTGGTCTTTAGGCAGCGCATTGTAGAAAGAATGCGACAGCATTTCAATCGCAGCACGTGCTCCAAGGTAAGAACCGCCAATACCGATTACAATCAATACCTCGGAATCGCTTTGAATTTTAGCAGCAGCCTTTTGGATGCGCGCAAATTCTTCTTTATCATAATTGGTAGGCAGGTCAATCCAACCCAAGAAATCGGAACCTACACCTGTTTGATTGTGCAGTTGCTCATGAGCCAACTTGATGGGCTCTGCAAAATAATCAATTTCGTGCTGCCCTACAAAGGAGAGCGCTTTAGTGTAATCAAAAATAACTTTTTTAGACATGTTTGGAACCTCCTGTTTGGTATTACTAAGACCATGAATACGAACATAAGGACTTAGGAATAGGATACTTTAATTTGCTGAGCCTGACAAGCTTGCGTTACCTGTGTGTCCTGTGCCTCGACAGACCCTGCTGTAGATAGGGTAGCATGCCCATGCTACAATGAACTGAGAGCAATCTGTTTCAATATTCAATTCAAGCCGAACTCGCATCTGCATCGGACGGCAACTTCCAACAAGAAAGGTGATTAGCAATGAAAAACATCGGATTTATCGGACTGGGCACGATGGGCGCCCCGATGGCATCCAATCTGCTAAAGCAGGGATTCGGAGTCACAGTTTATAATCGTACCGCTTCGCGCTGCGAGCCCTTGGTAGAGCAAGGCGCACATGCAGCTTCGACCCCTCGTGAAGCGGCCGAAGGGCAGCACCTGGTCATTACCATGGTCAGCGATGATCAATCAATACGTGACGTGTATTACGGTCAGGACGGTGTGTTTGCTGGTCTTACGGCTGGTATGACCGTGATGGACAACAGCACAATTTCACCTGAGCTGGTCAAACAATTGGCCGTCGAAGCGGACAAGCTGGGCTGCTCCTTCATTGATGCCCCCGTAACAGGCAGCAAGCCTGCCGCTGTAGATGGAACACTCGTGTTCATGGTCGGCGGTCATGCAGAAACGATTGCGGCACAATCAGATGTTTTTGATACCTTGGGCAAAAAGGTGCTCCATATGGGACCAAATGGTAGCGGGGCCGTGGCCAAGCTCGCTCACAATACGATGGTCGGTATAAATAACCTCGCTCTGGCTGAAGGCTTTGCCATCGCGGCTAAATCCGGCATTCCAGCAGACAGCTTCCTAGAATTGGTACAGCTCGGATCGGCAGGTAGCAAGGCCGCTGACCTGAAAGGGCGCAAAATCATCGAGCATGATTTTAGCAACCAATTCTCACTTGCCCTGATGCTCAAGGATTTGAAGCTCGCTGCCTCACTAACAGACAGCCTGTCCATCCCTACGCCTATGTTGTCCATTGCCAAAAGCTTGTTTCAAGCCGGACAAACACAAGGCTATGGCGATGAGGATCTATCTGCTGTTGTAAAGACATACGAAGCATGGATTGGCCGCACCATTGGTGGTCAGCCTCTTGAGTAAGCTGTACTTTTCTTTGTAACCATGCTGCTGTGTGTTTGTATTTATAACACAGCTTTAGGGTAAGAACACTCGGCTTGTAGCTTGAGTGCTCTTACCCTTTTCAGCTCATTATTCCGGATAAGAACAGCAATAATCCGTTACACTTCGTACTTCCAGCTTGAAGGAAGACTTCGCAGGTACATGGAAGGTCGATGTGCCATGTATCTCCAGCCATTCCTCAGTACCTGGAAGCATCACTCTCAGGTCCCCTGCCAAAATCTCCATAATCTCACGGGAATCCGTACCGAACTCGTATGTTCCCGGCAACATAATCCCCAGTGTTACCTTACTACCATCACCTAGGATAACTGTGCGGCTTGTAACCTGACCATCGTAATAAACATTTGCTTTTTTAACTACGCTTACTCCATCGAACTGTGTCATTCGTTATCCCCTCATCTGCTCTCAATGGTGAATGAATATGGTGCATCATAACATAATTTGGATTCCAGCTTCAGTACGAAAATACACACTGTATCTGCGTACTCTATCCACTGATAATTCAAAGACATTTTATCGCAAAAAACAAATGTATGAAACAAACAGCCGTAAGCCTTACTCAGGTTACGACTGTTTGTGATACATGGATTGCCACAGCAGGTAAGTCGTTTGCCAGCAATACACGATCATTGCTTTATGGACAAACTCTTCCTAATTGCTGATGCTCCAATGTTTTATTTCAACAAAGCTTTGACACGGCTAACAACATTCTCTACTGTAAAGCCGTATTCCTTAATTACACGGTCACCAGGTGCGGATGCGCCAAATGTGCTGATACCGAGAATGTCGCCTTGGTCGCCAACATATTTTTCCCATCCCAGTGGATACGCCATTTCTACAGCCAAACGAGCTTTAACTTCAGGCAGCAGAACGGAATCTTTGTAAGCTTTGTCTTGTTTTTCGAACAGATCCCAGCTTGGGAAGCTGATAACGCGTACTTGAATACCTTCTTCTGCCAGTGCTTCCTGTGCTTTAACAGCCAGTTGTACTTCGGAGCCTGTAGCCAGAATTTGAGCAACCGGTTTGCCGTCTGCTGCATCTGCAACCACATAAGCACCGCGTTTGATACCTTCGCGTGCATGCTCAGCAGTAGCAGCCAGGATTGGCAGGTTTTGACGAGTCAATACCAGTGCAACCGGGTTTTTCTTGTTTTCCAGCGTGTAAGCCCAAGCTGCAGAAGTTTCATTACCATCAGCCGGACGAATGACCGTCAGGTTCGGGATAATACGCAGAGAAGCCAATTGTTCGATCGGCTCATGAGTCGGGCCATCTTCACCAACAGCAATACTGTCGTGAGTCAGAACGTAGGTTACAGGCAATCCCATCAGAGCTGCCAGACGAACGGCTGGACGCAGATAATCTGTAAATACGAAGAATGTACCGCCGAATACTTTTACGCCTTGGTGCAACGCCATACCGTTCATCGCAGCAGCCATACCGAACTCGCGGATACCGAAGTAAATGTTACGGCCAGCGTAGTCTTCTGGCGTAAAGTTCGTCAGGTTGTTCAAGTGTGTCATTGTGGAGCTTTCCAAGTCAGCAGATCCGCCTGTCAGGAAAGGAACGTTTGGAGCCAATCCGTTCAGTGCATTCCCAGAAGCTACACGAGTTGAAACCGCTTTGTCTTCTGTAGAGTATTTCGGAAGGTCACGATCCCAACCTTCTGGAAGATCGCCGTTTACAGCAGTTTCAAACTGAGCTGCCAAATCAGGGTAAGCCGCTTTGTATTTCGCAAATTGTTCATCCCATGCTTTGTTAGCTGCGATACCGCGCTCTTTTACTTTAGCAAAGTGCTCGCGAACCTCTTGTGGTACATGGAAATCCTCTTCGTATACCCATTTGTAGAATTCTTTAGTCAGTTTAGCTTCTTCTGATCCCAGCGGGGAACCATGAGTACCACCGTGTCCGCCTTTACCTTGTTTGTTCGGGCTTCCGTAACCAATAACTGTTTTTACTTCAATCAATGTAGGACGTGTCGAATCGGCTTGTGCTTCTTCAATTGCTTTTTGGATCGCTGGAAGATCATTACCATCTTCTACGCGCAACACTTGCCAGTTGTAAGCTTCAAAGCGTTTGGCAACACTTTCGGAAGAGGACAGATTAAGCTTGCCATCCAGTGTAATATCATTGGAATCGAACAATACGATCAGCTTACCCAGTTGAAGGCGACCAGCCAGCGAAGCAGCTTCATGCGAAATACCTTCCATTAGATCGCCATCGCCGCAAATAGCATATGTGAAGTGATCCACAACTTTAAAGTCATCTTTATTATATGTTGCACCCAGTTGTGCTTCTGCCATAGCCATACCTACGGACATTGCCAAGCCTTGTCCCAGAGGTCCAGTTGTAGCATCTACACCAGCAGTGTGTCCAAACTCAGGGTGACCCGGTGTAAGGCTGCCCCATTGACGGAATTGCTTCAGCTCTTCCATAGGTAGATCATATCCGCTCAGGTGAAGAAGGCTGTATAGCAACATAGAACCGTGTCCTGCAGACAGTACAAAACGGTCACGGTTCACCCATGTTGGGTGATTTGGGTTATGGTTCATTGTTTTAGCAAAAAGTTGGTAGCCCATTGGCGCGGAGCCCATCGGCATACCAGGGTGTCCCGAATTCGCTTTCTCGATGGCATCAATTGCCAACGTACGGATCGTTGTGATGGACAAATTGTCAATGGTGGAGTTTTCATCCTTTTGAATCGCTTGATTCTGGTCAGTCATGGTTTGCCTCCTCATATTGTATAAAGTATGTCAATTGCATTCCGTCATACTCTCCAATGCTCCCGTCCGATATAGAAACAGGGCTATCGAAGTGAGTGAATCTGCTTGAATGTTTCAATATGACTTATACATTCTTAAGTATTGTACCATTTGCCGTGAAAGTTTGCCAGATCGTTTATAAAATGATTGTCGAAATGGTCGAATTGTAGTACAGCCCTCATATCAATATACCCGTTATGTATTAACATCATTTAAAAAATAAAGAAATCGCAAAAAAATTTTTATAGGTTCCAGATATAATGCAAATACCTACCCCACACAAAAAAACAAAGCCCATTATGCAATGGGCTTTGTTTAATCTGACATGTAAACTCACAAGTTTTCATGAATTTGAAATTGTTAAGTTCAATTAAAAACGACCGTTTTGTTCTCATGAACCAATATACGATCCTCTGTATGCCACTTCACGGCTCTTGCCAACACGACCCGTTCAATCGTGCGACCGATCCGTTTTAGCTCATTTACATCATCTCCGTGGCTCACCCGCTGCACGTCCTGCTCAATGATCGGACCACCGTCCAATTCTTCGGTTACATAATGCGCAGTAGCACCAATAATTTTCACACCGCGATTATAAGCTTGGGCATACGGCTTGCCACCCACGAATGCAGGTAAAAAGGAATGATGGATATTGATAATCCGGTTGCGGTAATGCTCAATAAACTTAGGCGAAATAATCTGCATATACCGGGCCAAAATGATCACGTCAATCTCTTCGCCAATGACCTCTAGCTGACGACGCTCTGCCTCTGGCTTCGTGTCGGCTGTCACTGGTATATGGTGATACGGAATGCCAAAGGATTCCACATACTCCTTCATATCCGGATGATTACTAACCACCAGTGAAATATCCGCATCCAGGTCCCCTGCCTGCCACTGCCACAGCAATTCTACCAAACAGTGATCTTCTTTGGAAACGAAAATAGCCAATTTTTTCTTGCGGCTGACCGCAGAAATCGTCCACTCCATACGGAATTGCTCGGCAACAGCGACAAAGTCCTGCTCCAATTGTGACTGAGCTGCACTCAAATTAGGCAAATCAAATTCAATCCGCATAAAAAACATACCGCCGGACGGGTCCATTGTATATTGGTCAGATTGGACAATATTGGCCCCATGCTCGTACAAAAAGCGGGACACGGTCGCTACAATACCTGGCCCATCTGGACAAGATACAAGCATGCGCGCACGGTTTTCATGTGTAGATACAGTGCTGTTTGGCTGATGTTTTACGTGAATTTCCATGTGGCTATTAGTCCCCCTTATCTTATACCGTCACAGGCAGATGACTACCGGCAAACCAGGCAATCAACCGTTGATTAATGTGTTCTTCGCTCATCTCTGGAAAGAGTGCTGCTTCCATTATCATGTCATACAGACGCTCCAGCGGCTCACGTGGATCTGCTTTTCTTGCTTTAGCATCATTTTTCAGCAGAGTCCAGGTATCCAGTACAAATTCACGGACATCCACATCCTGTTTTTTGAAAAACGAATGCAACTGTTCCACCTGACTCAAAAACTCATCTCCAAAGCGTTCCTTTACATTTCCGCGAAGCAAGGCAATCTCAACCTCATACATTGGTCGTTGAGTTTTGGCTTCTTTCCCGATCCACGGCGTCTCCAAAATAAACGGACGTCCCTGAAGTGCTTCATGATGTACCACGTTATGAATAGTTTGATAACCAATCCAGCCCGATCCAATCGGTGTATGGCGGTCTTTATGCGCACCAACTGGATTTTTGCTGTCATTAATGTGGACAACTGCGATGCGATCCAAGCCGACAATACGGTCAAATTGCTCCAGTACACCGTCCAAATCATTGACAATGTCATAACCCGCATCATGAATGTGACAGGTATCCATACAAACCGTTAGACGCTCGTTGCGCTCTACTTTATCTATAATGGAGGCAATTTCCTCAAAGCTACGACCCATTTCTGTGCCCTTGCCTGCCATCGTTTCAAGTGCAATATTGACATCTGTCTCCTTCACACCGTTCAGTACCTCGTTCAAACCATCAGCAATGCGTCCAATTCCGTACTCTGCATCTTTATCTGTAAAAGCCCCCGGATGCAGCACGATATTTTTCACACCAATCGCATGTGTGCGCCGAATTTCCTCCTGTAGAAAACTGACTGCAAGCTCATAGGTATTTTCTTTGTAGGAACCGAGATTGATGATATATGGAGCATGCACCACGATATCTTCCATTCCCTTTTCCGCCATTAGCTGCTTGCCTTCCTCCAAATACATGGACTCCATCGGCTTACGGCGCGTGTTTTGAGGTGCCCCCGTGTATATCATAAACGAGCTGGACCCGTAAGAAGACGCTTCTTTTGTAGCGCTGAGCAGACCCTTGTCCGAGAAGGACACATGAGAACCAATTTTCAGCATGATTTTGATTCATCCCCCTATCCTGATATGCTTGTCTTATTTTAATTTAATCATTTTAACGTGATTATTGAAATCAAACAACATAGCGTTTATGGCAACTTTTTTAAATGACTCCCTTTATGGAACATACAGACATAGTGCACATCAGAATATATGTTATTGAAATGTAGGTAGATTAAAGCGTGAATGGACCTTCTCAGCGTACACAGATATGTTCAATATGAAGCTTTTGTATCAAAAAGGGTTATATTTTATAACAGAACTATTTTTTCGAATTGGAAGGGGAACTGACTCCATGAACATCATCGTATGCGGAGGAACTGGATTGGTGGGGAGTGCGCTGGTCAAAAGCTTGCTAGATGACGGATATACGGTGAAAGTCATTACCCGCAAGCCGCTGGTTGGACACGAAGCGAGCCCCCGCTTGCAGTATATGAGCTGGAACGAATTAAAACAAAAGCCTGAATTACTAGAAGGTACAGATGCGGTCGTTAATTTAGCAGGTGAGACGCTGAATCAGCGCTGGACGGACAAGTCCAAACAAAGAATTCTTCAATCACGACTGCTTTCCGTTGCCCGGTTGGCTCAAGCGTTGAATGCTCTGCAAAAAAAACCGAAAGTTATCATTCAGGCTTCGGCTGTTGCCGCCTATGGTACCTCCTTGACCGAAACATTTGACGAAAAAAGTCCGCGCCGTTCGGAAGATTTTCTGTCTCAGGTGGTTGAGCAATGGGAGGAAGCTGCCAATGCCTACCCTGCCGATGTCCGTCTAATTAAGTTACGCATCAGCCTAGTGCTGGACAGAAAAAAAGGAGCATTCTCACTCATGAAGATGCCTTACGTCTTCGGATTCGGTGGAAAAATAGGTAGCGGCCATCAATGGATGAGTTGGATTCATATTGCCGATATCGTTCGTCTGATCTCGTATTGCATTCATACACCAGAGATTTCCGGGGCAGTGAACGCTTCATCACCACACCCTATGACGAACGACCAATTTGGGAAAACAGTAGCTAAGGTATATCGTCGTCCACACTGGTTTCCCGTTCCTGGCTTTCTAGTTCAAAAGCTATTGGGTGAGATGAGTACGCTTGTATTAGACGGCCAAAAGGTAATACCGCGTAAAGCGCTGGAGCACGGATTTAAATTTAAGTATTCTTCACTGAAGGAGGCGCTAGAGGAACTTCATTCTCCTCACAAGCAGCGTTGAATTAAAAAAAAATGAACTCTATGGAGAATAGATAGTATTTTTGTATCTCTACTAGCTTAGGGTTCATTTTTGATTTAGACATAATCTATCAATTAAACTTGAGATCTTTGAGTTGCCTTGCTTCAGACCTATGAATAATCTTCTATTTATAAAAAAGAAGCCCAGAATATAACAGGCCTCTTCTTAACATATATCCATTTAACGTTTACTCAAGATGCATTAGAGGATTTAAAAGAGTCCAATCGATAAGTATAAGAGACTCCAGCGATTTTAAAAGTGTCTCCATCCTGCATGGTATACTCCTTATAAGGCACCATAGGCTCGCCATTCAGCACAGTTCCGTTCGTCGAGGATAAATCCTTTACAATGTGGCTTTTCCCTCCTGTAACTATACAAATCTCAATATGAGAACGAGAAACTCCATCCGTATGCTCTACAAACTGGACCAATTGCGGATCTCTACCGATGATAAAGCTGCCTCCAACGAATTGGTCGGGCTGCAACCGTATGCGCTCGGTTTCTCCACTCCCAGGTAACTTACGATCCAAGCAAGCAATTGGCGAGTGCTGAACAGTTGGACTCTGTATGTCTTGATCTGGACGAAGCAGCACGGTTTCCTGCTTGGATACCGTATTGAGTAGCTCCGTTACCCCGGACAAGGACTTATAATAAGCCTCGCTGGTATCGCTGTCGTCCAATTCATTTCCCGGCGCGGAACCTTTCCTCGAAGGCTCGTGCAAGTCATAATTTGTACTTACTTTCCCTCTATCCTCCGTCGTTCGGCTTCCCATGCTTTTAGGTTCTAAGTCTGGAAAAGTCCAACGCCAGCTCTCCTGTGCTTGATCACTTGAATCAGTTGATGGCTTGTCTTGATGATGGCGTCCCGCTACAAACCCAGTCAGCTTATCTACCTGATAACGGTCATTTTTTCGTTGTGCTGGAGGAGTAGTTCCTAACCATTCCGAATCCAATACAGGTACTGCTTCACTATAAAAATGAGATGAAGCTCGATTGCGCTCTAATTTCCCCGTCCAGCTTATATAAGCAACAGCGACAAGTACCGAAGTCAGCACAATTGAAATAAGCAAGGACACCGTCTCAGGATGATCCAAATAAATATAACGCCAAACAATGGCCGAAGCGAGCAGACATCCGAGAGCAATGTATGTTTTATATTTTTGTAATTTAGGCTCCGCCTGTTCATCTTCCATTTCGTTGTCGGCTCCTAACTCGACATTCTCCTCTGATTTTGTGGACTGCTTGAGTCGATTGACTCGCTTAAGCTCCTGAATTTCCTGCAGAGTCTCCCGATGTTCTTGCCCGTACGTTCTTCCTCCACGATCTGTATCGTTACCCTGTATGGTATGAGAGGAATGAACAGATGATCTACCTTTATCCAGACCCCCGATGCTCTGTTCACTGGCCGTCATCCCTTGCAACAGTAGTTCCTTCAACGCGCCCAACTCAAATTCATTTCTCTCGCATAGATCGAGTATGCGCTGTATAGATTCTCCCTGAGGGTGAGCCACACGAGTCATCAAGCGAATAACCATCTGCTTAAAATAACTACCTGTTTGTTCCGTATACTGTACACTGCACAAAGGAACATAGGTCAAACTGACGCTTTCCCTTGTACCTAAACCGCTTATAAAAATGTAATCCTCGTGCAAAATAAACTGGCGGATATTTAACATATATTGTGGGCTACGATGAAGAGCATCTACTATTTCATAAAGAATCCGGTAGAAATCAGAAATCGACACATTCCCACCTTTCCATACTTGGGAAAACATACGTCGCCCCGAAATATCGTAATGTAACTCGATCTGAAAATCGACTTCTTTGATTCTAAGTTCCAGTAGACCGGGAATCCGATTGCCAGTCATCATTCGGGTCTGTACAGAATTTAAATCATCGGTCTTGAGCCCGCCATCCTTGTTTAGTATCATAAACGTTCCGCCATTACGAACAAAATCCCTGCTTAAACCAAACAATTCATGACCTCCTTACAAATTCTTATTCCCTGAGGTAGCATGATCTCACGAATCGGACACGTCATGACAAGAAGTAAAGATAAGCACTGACCGCTCCCGGAATAACTGCTGTCATAAAAGGAAACCTGAGGTGTGCTTCTCTCCCGCTTGTCAGCGCTTTGCCGCTGCGAAACAGGAAAAATCCTCCCAAATTAAACGCCACGCGTCGCAATCTCATGATGGTTTCCCTCCTCCATAGCAAAATCCCTATACCAATAATGCCTGCAAAAAAAATCGAATATAGAGCCGATTGCCATGCAAAAGCAGCTCCTGTCCAGGCTCCAATTAAGCCGAACAGCTTTACATCTCCTGCACCAATTGCTCCCATCCAGTACAAAATCAGCATGAATCCAAAGCCGGTGCCAAGACCAGCAATAGCAAATAAAAAACCGTGCCAACCTCCGAACAGAGTATTGAACAGCAAGCCTACCGCTATGCCGGGCAATGTAAGCTTATTAGGTATTTTCATGCTTCGTAAATCTGTCACTAGCGCGATCGCCAGCAGAACTCCGCACACAATATACATCCACGTCAATGCGATCTTCCCCCTTATAACAATGAAAATTAACAGGCCTGCTAAATCATTTTTCATTGTAGTTATCTCTATACATCTATATCTAGCCTATCCATCAGTTGTCTTCTGCACAGAAAACGGAACCTCAATACGTTGGCCATCCTCCGTTTCAATTACAAAGCTCCATTGACCTGGTGTTGTGTTTGTTCCCACAAACCAGTTCCATTCAACAATCCCGTCTGCATCGGCCGAGGTCCAGCCCAAGTGCTGAGCTGTGCTTTCACCTGACTTATAGAGTACAGAAAGGGCAGCATTCGTCCCAGGTTCAACCTTGGCCTTGATCAAATTGTATACACCCTTCACAGCAGGTTCAGGCTTGACGAGCAACTGTATGGAATGCTGCGCATCCTTCTCCCCTGTTGCATCACCTGTACCTGCTCCCTCTCCTGTATCACCAATCCAAAGACGTTCCTCAGCTGCCGCTTGGAGCACAATGTTGCGATACAAAAAGGGAACCTTCATCGGCAGTTCATACGATAGCTCTACTCTAAAATAAGGGTCCTTAGTTTCTGTAAGAGAGGGTACATGTACGCTCGTTATGTGAATACGGTCATACTCCAGAATACTTTTCTCCATAAAAGGCTTTAGCATCGGCTTCAGAACAGGATCAAGTGCAGCCTCCGTCAAGCGTCCCTGTAACTCCTCCAGCGGCTTTTTGCCGCCTTGAATAGCAGTTTCTACCCAATCACCGATTGGAGGTGGCAGTTGGGCAGCGAATTGGCTTGCATATTCACTCACAGATAACTTGGGCAGTTCATCCAGCGGTTCGCGGACTGCATCTATTTTCGCGGACGTCGTCTCCACGGCTAGAGACACTGGGTAGATTTTAGCCGAAACCTGCTTAACCGTTTCTGAAGCAGTAGTCTGCAAAGCTGTGGAGACCAGTGTCATTTGGACCATATAAATGAGAAAAATAATAAAAAACAAAAACAATGGCAGCACCAATGACGCTTCTAAAACAATACTTCCTTGTTCACGCTGCTTCTGTCCACACACCTGTTGTAGATACTGATTAGTAGGAAAAATGCGCTGTTTTCGTGACATAGTACACACTTCCCTTAATACTCTCGCCTTCTTTGGAGGCGGTTCCGAGCATCTTCATTACTCCAGGTAGAAACCACAGCCTCATCCCATTCTTGACCTCACCCTTTGCATACGTCCGTCGCTCAGCGGGATTGACATCTGTATTCAAGCGAATCAAAGCAAGCATACGAGACATTTTTCGTTCATTATTGCTATGAAGCATCAGGAACAATCGCAAATGATCCTTGTAAGTCATTCGAAATTTCAGAAAGTCAGACAAAGGCACATCCCCTTTTTGTGCCAGCATGATCATATCTTCAATCGCCTTCTCTACTCCATATAACAAAGCTGCCGCCAAAACGACCAACGGGTTACCCTTTGAACTGTTTTTGACCAGTCCCTCCATCGTTCGAATGGCAAGCCTCATAGCAAAAATTTCCCCATAGGCAGATGCCAGGTTACCTGTCGGATTATGAAACCCATACAAAATGTACTCAACTTCCTGATTATTCACCTCCAACTGGTCCCCTAAAATCTGTGCAGCATTACCCACATTTCCACCTGATCCAGCCAAATTGCCAAATCGGCTGAAATCCACATGATGGAAGTAAGAAAGCGCATATTCATTCTGGTAAAACTCGTCTCCCAGTTGAGTCAGTAAGTTGGATGCCGCCTCGTATAGACCATCCATACTATCCATGGAATCCCCCGCTGCATCATAGGTGTCATAGGACAAATCAGCGGATACAGATGGACTGGATGAAGATTGATTAAAAGAAATACTTTCATTGTAATACTGCTCCACCACTCGGAATTGCTCAGCACTTTGTTTACCTTTAGAAAGAACCTCAATGATCCGATAAGCTTGCTTGAGCTTGTTTTTCGCCTCTTTTTCCATTTTCTTGCGTTCTTTGTCCGGTCCGCGTCGCGTATCCATCGTTCTAGCCTCACCGTCGAGAACATTGGCGGGTCCCGCCCAAGCATACGTATTTAAGTATTTATCTATCTCCTTGAGCGTTGAAGCAACTTCTTGCTTGAGCATGTCTGCATTCAAAAATGGATCTGTATAGAAAGATAGCGTACGCATCATACTCGTTACTCTATTGTTAGCAGCATTTATTGCAGTCCGTTGCTTTTCGATTTCTGCTTCCCATTGCTCAAATTCATTGTTCGGAACCAACAAATCCTCTGCCCTTTGCCGGGCACTTCCTACAGACGGATCGGCGTTGGAGCCTGCTCCGCTTGGGGTGGGGGCTGCGGAAACCTCGTCATAACCTGCATTGGCCGCTCTCTGTTTATATTGGACAATGACTTTGCGCATTTCTTCATTAATTTGCCGAGCTTCATTCAAAGGTTCCTTGGCTTCCAGAAGCAGCTTATCATGCTCCTCTCCAGTCTGAACCATGACCTGTCGCAGGCGATCCAGCGCTATCCTTGCCCTTCTTGCATATTTCTCCATCTGCATGATTTTAACATCGTCCACACTCTTCTTGTTGTCCTCATATACATGCACGTAATGCTTATATTGAGCAGCAATGTCGGCTACAACTTCAAGTGGGTCCCATATATACTGATTGGGCATATATGTCCCCCTCTGTTTAATAATCCGTTTGCGAACCTCTTCCATATAAGCTCCTGCCTTACGCTGTTTCTCCAGCATGTCATCCAGTTTGGCCTCTCGTCTGTCGTACAGCTTTTGCAGCCGTTTCAGCAAATCTACCGTGTGTGAAGCCTCTTTCATATTTTGAGAGAGCGGCTTTAGCTTTTCTAGCACTTCCATCGTAAAATCGACAGGTGCTTTATACTTCATCTCTTCACGGATTTGCTCGTTAAATATGGCATATTTACCAAGCTCCCTTTCCATTTGCAGTGAACTGGAATCCAGCTTCATATTCATTAGCGGCAGCGTTTCCGCGCGCGCCGTACGCCGTGTACTGTCATTCAGCACTTTGACCATTATTTGTTCTCCGCCACCTTCACCATAAGCAAACAAACCGTATTCCTGCTGTAATGCCGGGTCATAAGCAGACATCACTGACCGAACCGCCGCATAGGTCAGCCGTTCAGTCTGTACATGCAGCGCAGCAATTCTCGCATAATCAATAAATACAGCAATAAAACCAAACATGACCGCCAAAATCAGAATGAGGAAAACCGTGACAGCCCCTGATTCCCTGTCCTTTGTATTACGTCCCTTACCAAACACCCGCTTCCTCCTTTCCAGTTACATTCCCGTTACCTACTCCTTACTGACCGTTTTGCCCATATTGCATCAATACTTTCCCTACAATTGCCGGATCTACCTTTTCACCTGAGCCTCTCCCCATAAACTTCGCACCATAATAACGGACCAACTCCACTGTACGAATCCATTCCACAGGTTCCACCACACCCGAGCTCATTTTTCCTTGTAAATCTGTATGATCTAAAAACTGATTCAACAAAGGTACCTCCACGATTTTATTTAGCTCTGTGGTCACCTTACGGTGAATCATACTGTTCTCATATGTCATCTGCCCATGCATGCCCGCAGGCATTCTATTTTCTGCATTGGACAACTTCTGAGCAGGTAACGAGCCTCCTTCATTGCCGCCCGGTACCTGTACAGTTTCCTGATTATTGGCTCCGGCCCAGCCAAACAGGGCGCCTAACATAACATCATCCTTCAAGCGCCAATAGAGAGAATCCCGTTGCCCTTGCGCAAATGCTCCCGTACGTGGGTCCTTAAAGCTGTTATCCCAACTGTAAGCGGCTCTTTCCGAAGCAGTAGAAGCAACCTGCACCAATATAGATTTTTGATATATATACAGGCAAAAAAATAACATTATAAAAATGACCAACAGCAGAATGGGAAAGACGAGGGAAGCCTCCAAGGAGAAGCTCCCGTCCTCTTTTTGTACCAATTTGCGCAGCATTATGAATCCATAAAGTCGTTACTTTTTTTATCTGCCTTTTTCAACAGCCCTTCTACAATTTTCTTAATCTGATCTTTAAAGATAATCGCCACCGCAATCAGAATCGCAATGATCAAGATCATTTCTAACGTCCCCAAACCATCCTCATTCTTGTACAATTTACGAATACTACCTGCTACAATTGTCATCATCATTTTATTCCTCCTACATATTCATCATCATTAAAGCCGGAGCACCCACCAGCACAATGACCGTTAGCAAAATTAGTGCCATCGGGAAGACTAACTTTGAAGAAGCCTGTTCCCCTCTTGTGCGGCTAATTGAAGTCCGCTTGCTCCATAACGTCTGAGATAACTCACGTAAAGCCATTACAAAATCGCTCCCACCACGCCTCATATTCAATAAAACTGTCGTTGTAAATATCGTCACTTCTTGAATACCACAACGTTTGCTCAGATGTTCAAATGCCTGTTGAAAGGAATAGCCACTTTCCCATTCCCCCACTGTCTGCCGCAATTCCCGATACAATGGATGTACCGTATCCGCCCCTTTACGTTCCACGCAATGAAGCAAAGCCCGTTGTACCGTCTCTCCCGCACCAACTAGAAGCATCATTTTACTCAACAATTCAGGCAATTCCATTAAGATTTGCTGATCCCGCTTCTGTACTTTCCCATGTAAATCCTTGACCAGCGCAACTGGCACCAGAATACCGAGCCCCAATCCAAGCACCAGCCCAGTCGCTTCTCCGCCCATCATAAGCGATATTAAAGCTCCACCAGCAGCCACCATATATCCGTAACCCAACATTTCTGCCAGAAAAAGCATCGTTTTTTCTCCGCTGTGGCGCATACCATACAGCTTCTGTATCGAACGCTGTAGCTTGAACATCAGCAAAGGCAGCCTATGAGTGGCACGTGAAACATGAAGCATGTGTACAAAAGGCACCGAAAGTTTTTGCAGCCGCATTCCTTCCAGTTTCATATGGCGAAAATGTGCATACTTAGCAGCGTACATTTGGTTCAGCACCACCCAACCTCCCACTTGCAGAACCAGCATGACCAGACAAACCAACATCAACACACCCATCACTCCTTACACCTCAATCTTCATAATGTGGTTGATCCACACGAGACAGCCACCAAGCACCAGAAGACAAAAGGTTGATAAAATCCTACCTGTACCGCTGTATAACGGCATCATGTAGTCTCCCGCTGTCACTGTCATAAACAAAACAAACAAAAAAGGTGCTGCAAACATAACCCTCGATTCAAAGCGCTTCTGCGCAATCATTACACCGATCTCCTGCTGAATTTCCAGCTTCTCCCCAATGACACTTGAAGCCCGTCGTACGACTTCCACCAGATCACCTCCGGTTCGTTTGCAAGCCGCAAATACGTCCGCAAAATTCGTAATATCCTCCATCTGGGCCCGACGAGCCAAATCCTGCAAAGCAGCCTCTACAGGCTGTCCGATTTCAAGGCAGGCTGTAATAATGTTAAATTCAAAAATCAGATCGTGATCTCCATCCGGACTAAGCAACCTCAAATCCTCTACAGCCTCACGAAACCCATTCTCCACCGACCTTCCCGCTGAAAGAGAAGAAGAAAGCGAGTATAAAGCCTGCTTGAATTGAATGCTTAAAGCAGACCTACGTCGTTGCAGCAAAAACTTTCTAAAATAACGAGGCATCACCACAGCACCAGCAGCACACAGCAACGATAATATCCATTGGTGATAAAATAGATATCCGATCATCGCGAACAACACTCCACTAAAGAGAATGCACATACTTTTTTGTACAGTCGATAAGGTATACACCGTATAATCCGGCAGAGAAGGGACCTCACGCGACACTTGCTTGCCAGTCGCCTTTTCTGTTCTCATGCCGATACTCCTTCTCTGTGCCAGCTTTCCGGCTTGATTCCGGCCATTTGCAGCTTCAATGTATGTTGCAGCCCCACACCACAACGCTCCAGTTCCCCTACGATTTGTCCTTTACTTTCTCCGCGTTCCTGGAAGCGATAAAGGGGATTCAATCTTACCTCACCATTCTCAAAGCCAATCACTTCGCTAATTTCCAGCACCCTTCTGGATTTGTCACGTAGTCGTGACAGATGAACGAATATATCAATGGCCGAGCTGATCTGTTGCCGTACTACTCCAAGCGGAAGCTCTGCTCCTCCGAGTACCATCGTTTCCAGCCGGCTGACCATATCGCGGATATTATTCGCGTGCCCAGTTGATAAGCTTCCATCGTGTCCTGTGTTCATCGCTTGCAGCATATCCAACGCCTCACTCCCTCTGACCTCACCCACCACGATGCGATTGGGCCGCATACGCAGGGAGGAACGGATCAGATCACGAATCGTGATTTCTCCCTTCCCCTCGGTGTTCGCGTTCCGTGTTTCCATGGAAACCAGGTTGGGGACAGTCACAATTTGCAACTCTGCCGAATCTTCAATCGTAATAATCCGTTCAGACGAAGGGATGAACTGGGATAATGCATTCAGAAAAGTTGTTTTACCAGAACCCGTTCCGCCGCTTATAAAAATGTTGTACTTGCTGCGTACCAAGTCTTTGAGCATAGCCGCGGCTTCTGTATTGAGCGCACCTATTCGTATCAAATCATCCATCGTCATGGGACGCTCGGGGAACTTCCGTATGGTCATTGTCGGCCCCTTGAGAGCAACTGGCGGCAGTACAATATTTACACGTGATCCGTCCTTTAATCGGGCATCCACAATGGGAGAAGCCTCATTCACAATTCGGTTCACCCCGGCTACAATTGTCTGGATCAAATCCTCCAGTCGTTCGCGGGATTCGAATTGATCGGACACCTGAATCACCTCACCTGCCCGCTCTACAAAGATTTCCCGATGACTGTTGATCATGATTTCCGTAACGGTCGGGTCATCAATCAATGGCTGGAGCACATCCAACCCACGGAAAGAGTTGAAAATTTTGCGGACAAGTGCATGCTTCTCTCGGGAAGTTAAGCTCGCTAGCTCTACGTCGTGTAAAATTCGCTTTTCGATATGCCGTACTAGATCTGTATCTTTTACTGAGGACGTTACGTCCAGCCCGTTACGAATATCTGCGCGCAATGCCTTAAATTGTTCCTCATTCATGTTCATCATCCCCTTAAGACCAAGCAGCCGTCGACTGTGCAGCGCTCTCCATATCCAGCAGCTCGCGGCACAAATGGCGGATTTCCCGCTGATAAATCGGTGAACTTAGCAGCAGTTCACGATGCTGCATCTGTTTCCATGAAGGTATATAGGGTAACGCACCGTTCAGCTCCATAAAGTCACGAGGTAACGAGTTGATCATAGTTCCCATGTAGCGGTTCACCACAAAGCTGGTTTTGCATATCATGGCTTCAAGCCCCTCAGGCTGCGTAGTTTCTAAAACATCCAGCCATAATCCGCACTTGTGCATACTCATTAAATCGTCAGCGAGCAACCAGATTACCTTATGACTAGCTTCAAGCACGGCTTGAGCCCGCTCACCATGTTCAGAATCGCTATCTACGATCACTACATCATATTGCCCGCTTTCACCAATCGTTCGAATGAGCTCTTTCGCTTCAACACAAGTCATATCCGTCAATTCCTTGCGATTATAGACAGGTTGAAACGTATCAGCCTGAATTTCAGGACGACGTACACAATAGGAAGCCACAGATAACGAAGCACCCTCATTTCCCTCCGACTTGAGATCATACAGTAGTCTGGACAGTCCTTCTCTTTCTCCTTGTGCTCCGCTAGAACTGTCTGAACCAGTAAACAACGAGCTTGAATCCACCGTTTCCAGATTCAAATAAAATACCGAATATCCCTCATTCCCCAGTTGCTTGGACAGATTGAGCGCGGCCGTTGTCTTGCCCAATCCGCCTGAAGCTGCCACCATGCCGATAATCATTCCACCTTCCCGACTGTTTACGCTTTTCCGACCATTCGACCTCTGTCTCGCCGTTTCCAAAATAAAACCGACCAGCTCAGATAAAGGCTGATATTTTAATACAGGCTGCCCATATTCGCTTACTTGTTCTCCCTCATGTAATACCAAACAAGGAATATCTGCATCTTCCCGAGCTGTCCATAGACTCAGAAAAGACATTTCACCTACTACCACATCTGGTCTTTTCATTCCGCTGGTTTCCATCATGTATTGATGAAATGCCTCCGGCTGCGAAAAAGCCGTTATTCTGAGCCTTCTGGCGTACTCGCTTCCATGAACATAATTCAGCAGAGGCTCAATATAATCCCGACCTTCTACGGCTAATACCACTTTTACCGGAACCAATACGCTCATCCCCTTTCCCAACACAACAACGCAAAAAAGCACCGTTCATCCATCCGTAAGTACATACGGTTGGTGAACGGTGCTTCCGTCACGTGCAATCTATTTACTGGTAGAATAGCATAGCACCTATGTTAGAGCAAGTATTTTTTGCGCACGTATTTTCCTAGAATCCTGGTACTAGGAGAAGGCGGGCAAGTCTAGCCCCGCCTCCTACGATCTTCAACTTAGTAGAATTTGTGGTGACGACGATGACAGTCATGATGGCGATGATGACGATGATGACGACGTTTCCGGCAATGACATTTCTTATCAAAGTCTTCATGTTTCCAGTGATCACGTTTAAATTTTGGTTTAAACTTAATGACAGTCACCTTAATGATTTTCTTAAAAACACGTTTTTTTGGCTTTGGAAAATGACAATCATGTTTACGATGTTTATACATTCAAACTCGCCTCCATTTCTTTGAGATAGAATATACTATGGAAGCAGTGAACAACCGGTAACCAGCATATGACTATTTATGAATGGATTGGGCATTTTAATAATCTGTCTCCAGCTTAATATCCGGATCATAATCCGCCACGATAAGAACATCCATATGACGTGCTTGACGGAGAATCCTCGGCACGACCGCACTCTTCCCCCAACAGCTACTTCGGGAAAACTGCCCCACAATGAGCTGCGTGCCTGAATATCCTTCCACTGGAGCAATCAAAATGTCGGCAATCTCGCGTCGGCTGGAAACAAGCCGAATTTCAAAGGTTCCCCCCAGTCGGTGGGTCAGCAACTTTAGTTGTTCCAGACGAGGGAGTAACCTCTCCGGTATACGCTCACCAACATGAACATAAGTCACAATCCATACAGCCTTTAGGCGAAAGGCGATCCGAAAACCGCGGCGAATCAACCTTTCAGCATTTTCGCTTAGCGTCACGCCTACAAAAATCACTTCCTCCCTGCGCCACGGTCCCCGAAGTGACTCATGCCGATCCCAGGATTCCAGCCGCTCATCTACATCATCTGCCAATTCCCGCAAAGCAAGTTCACGCAGCGCAATTAGATTACCCAGCTTAAAAAAGTGGCTAAGTGCCTGCTCCACCTTTGCACGATCGTAAATTTTGCCTTCACGCATACGCTGCTGTAACGATTTGGGAGCCACATCCACAAGCTGTACTTCATCGGCCAGACGCATCATATGGTCGGGGACAGTCTCTCTCACCCGAATGCCAGTAATTTGTTCTACGGCGTCATTCAAGCTCTCCAGGTGCTGCACATTCATTGTGGATATAACAGAAATACCTTGCTCCAAAATGGCCAGTACATCCTCATAACGTTTAGATTTCAGACTTCCCGGAACATTGGTATGTGCCAGCTCGTCAATTAGCACTACCTCAGGATTACGCCTGAGAATGGCTTCAGTGTCCATCTCTTCCAAATGTGCACCATGACGCTCGATGGACTGGCGGGGTATCATCTCCAGAAAGCCTACCTGGGCTAGTGTTTCTGCTCTTCCGTGCGTTTCCAGCAATCCGATCACCACATCAATCCCGCTTTCCAGCAGATCATTTCCCTCTCTCAGCATGGTGTATGTTTTGCCGACCCCCGGAGCAGCACCAATGTATACCTTGAGCTTGCCCCTCAGGATTTTGGCTTCCTCAGCCTGTACTTCCTCAACACTCAAACGATGATACGGGTCAGTATCTCCTTCCTCCTGTCTCATCGTTGGCAGGATCCGTTCACCCTCCTGCTCGGCTCGGTCCGCAATCAACAGCAGGTCCATATTTTTCATTCGTTTTAAAATTCCGTTCACCAGTGATCCTCTAACCAGCTCCTGCCATGGAGTCTGACGAGAATGACCCATAACAATTCGGGTAACATTGTGAGTCACCGCATAATGGATAAGTTGACGTGGTAGCCTTCTACGGGAAAGGAGCGGGATTTCTTCAAATGTCGATCCGATCTTGTCAGCCAACTGCTCAATGGAGCGCTTGAAGGCTGCTGATTCCTTGGACAACTTGCTTTTCGAGCTGACAAAGGAGACCACCAGCATATCTCCACCCAACCGCTTGGCCACCTGTTCCCCCCTGCGTACATAAATGGACCCATTCCAATGATACTGGACAGGCACCAAAATACGCTCTGCTGCTCCTGACGCCCCGTGCAAGCCTAGCTCCTCCCGATGCCGTTCCAGCGAATCATTCACATCCTCTGCCACCAATCGCAGAGCGAGCTCACGCAATTTACCCAGATTTCCCCGGTGAAACATCTCAGGATTGGGCGTATGCATGTAACCTTTCGCCAGCCGTTCCAGAATCATCTCCGGGGTGGCATCAATTAGACGAATTTCATCCGCCAGCTCCAATGTATCAACCGGAACCGTATATTCCGCTTCAAAGCCTGTCAGCTGATATACCCACTCCGTGATCCCTTCGAGTTCATAAACATTGACCGTCGTAATGACGCTAATTCCCATCTCCAGCAAATACCGAATATCCTCCAACCTTGTTGGAAATGTGGCCTCTTTTCGGTTATGATGTGCCAAATGATCCACCAGCACCACCTCAGGATTTCGTGCCACCAAAGCTTCCACATTCAGATCCTTTTGCTCCTCGCCATCCTTCATCCAATGAATACTGGGTACTCGCTCTAGGGAACCGACCTGTTCCACGGTCTCACGCCGCTGCAGAGTCGATACCGCACAAATTACAACATCAATCCCTTCATGCTGCAGCGATTGTCCCTCCTGCAGCATATGATACGTTTTGCCCGAGCCACTGACCGCACCAATGTATATTTTGAGTCTGCCTCGATGCAGTTTGTTAATGGAATCCAGTATTTCCTCTGGTGATTTACGTTTGAAGCTCTCCAATTTCGTTCCTCCCCGCAGCGTAACAGCTCGTTCCGAACCCTTTTGTGTGGTTGTAAAGAATGTACTCCCGTGTCCCGGTTAATTCAAGATGACCCAACAAGCTTGCTTCAAAAAAAGCAGCACAATTTAGCATAAGCGTAAAAAAGCGTGCATTCAGGCACTTTATGCCCGTCTGCACGCTATTTTGAGTAATTCATATAGGATCACTTCCTACGAGACTCACTTGCTATTTTCGCCAACGATTCCTCGCTGTTGAAATAACTTTCGCCATACCACACCATGAGACGGGGAAAATAGAAAAGCCAAAAGCAGCAACACACCCGACACACACAGCATACAAGCCGCAATAGATGCATCCAATACAGTTGCTGTATAAAAGCCTACGATCGAGCTAATGGCTCCAACTCCCACGCTGTATGCAATCATACGGGACAGCTTCTCCGTCAGCAAATAAGCGGTAAGCGGCGGTACAACGAGCATGCCAACCACTAGAATTGCACCCACGCTCTCAAATGACGCCACTGTTGTTAACGATACAAGACTCATTAGCAGATAATGAAAAAAAACAACCGGAATGCCTAATGAAGCTGCCAATGCAGGATCAAAGGAAGTGACTTTAAATTGCTTGAAAAAGCCCCCTACCACGAGCAGATTGATCAAAAACATCGCGCCCGTAATCCACACAGCCCTCGGACCTATATCGAAGCCAGCAATCTCTATCGTATTCCACGGGACATAAGCAATTTCCCCATACAAAACGTGGTCCATATCCAGATGGGCATTGGAAGCAAACACGCTGATCAGCAGTACACCAATAGCAAACAATGTCGTAAACACCACGCCAATGGCAGCATCACTTTGCAGACCGCTTTGTTGGAATAGCTGAATCAGATACACTGTTAGAAGCCCCAGCACGGCTGCACCAAACATCATCCACACCGAATCCCTCGATCCACTGATTAGAAAGGCAATGACAATACCAGGCAGTACCGCATGACTGATTGCATCACCAATCATAGCCATTTTCCGAAGCACGAGAAAGCATCCGACGATACTACATCCCCCTGCCACTAACATTCCCGTCAGAATCACATAAAATGAACTCATAGGGCACGCTCCTCCCTTGGCTGTGCTCCGACTCCCTGCTCCAGACTTTTTCTGGCGTTCAACCGAACAATAGCCTTGGAAATCATTCCGCGCTGTGGTGCAAAGATCAGACTTACACCAAATACCACAGTCGCACACAACACGCACAATGGTCCTGTAGGCAGGTTTTGTCCCAGAGAGCTAATAACGGTCCCACCCAGACCCGCTATAGCACCAAACAAGCCTGAGAGGCATACCATAACACCCAGCTTCTCTGTCCAGTATCTTGCCGACACGGCCGGGGTAATTAGCAGAGCAGCCATCATAATGACGCCCACAGCTTGAATACCAGCCACCACCGCAATAACAATCAACAGCATCAATAACTTATCCAGTAAACCTGCCGGAAAACCAAGTCCACGGGCAAAGCCGGGATCAAAGCTAAGCAGCTTAAATTCCTTGAAAAATAATATACATATTCCGATGAGCACCACCGAAATTACCGCCATCGTATAGACATCAGACAACACCATTGCCGCAGCCTGGCCAAATAAAAATTTATCCAACCCACTTTGGTTGCCTGCACCACTATGCTGAATTTCGGTCAACAACATAATGCCGAAGCCAAAAAACACGGACAGCACCGCTGCAATCGCCGAATCGCTTTTAATTCGCGAATACCGGGTTAACGCACTGATGGCAAAGGTGGCAACAATCCCTGCAATGGCTGCCCCAATCATAAATCCAAATATGGATTTTGTGCCTGTGATCATAAATGCCACACATACCCCCGGCAAAGCCGCATGGGCCAAAGCATCTCCCATAAGCGATTGCTTACGCAAATACATGAAACTGCCAATCACCCCGCTGCTTAAACCGAGTAAAATGCATCCTAACAGAATCCACTGCATGTTCGGGTCTGTCAAAAGCGCCACCAAGCTTGTCATACTGCTCACCTCACTCCGAGTATCGTGCCGGATTCCGAGCCTGTTTTGAGTATACTCAGACGTCCACCATACGTACGTTGCAGATTTCCCTCGGTAAAAATATCTGCGGTCTCTCCAAACGCCATCAGATGCCCGTTCAACAGCATAACCTGGTCAAAATAATCCGTAACTGTAGATAAATCATGATGGACGACAAGCACGGTTTTCCCCTGCTGTTTTAGATCGTTAAGTAATGAAATAATAGCTTTTTCTGTTGCAGCGTCCACACCGACAAACGGTTCATCCATAAAATAAAGCTGAGCGTCCTGCGCAAGTGCTCTCGCCAAAAAAACACGTTGCTGCTGCCCGCCTGACAATTGACTAATCTGCCGGTCTGCAAATTTGCTCATTCCAACCTTGTCCAAACTCTCCATCGCAGCCTGACGATCTGCTGCTCCCGGACGCTTAAACCAGCCCAGTCTGCCGTACCGTCCCATCATAACCACATCCAGGGCATTCGTCGGAAAATCCCAATCCACCGACTCCCGCTGCGGTACATATCCAACCTTGAGTAGCTGTTGCTTATAGGGCTTGCCGTAGACCAGCACCTCACCCCTGAGCTTTGGAATTAGCCCAAGCACGGCCTTGATCAGTGTAGATTTGCCAGCTCCGTTGGGACCAATAATACCAATCAGCTTGCCTTCCGGCACCTCAAAGGAAACATCGAACAAAACGGGCTTTTTTTGATATGCTACCGATAAATCACGAACAACAAGTGGTGAATGTCCCATGTGTCTACGCCTCCTTATTTAAGAGCTCTAACGATCGTATTCACGTTATGCTTGACCATTCCAATATATGTTCCATCTTCTGTACCCTCTTCACCCATAGCATCCGAATACAGCTCGCCGCCAACCTTTATGGTATGACCTTGCTGAGCTGCACCCTGGATAACGGCATCGATGGCCTTTCTCGGCACACTCGATTCTACAAATATGGCTTTAATTTTATGCTCCACCAGATAATCTCTCAGCTTGGTCACATCTTGTGAGCCTGCCTCTGACTCGGTACTCATACCTTGAAGGCCTCTTACTTGAATCTGGTAAGCGTCTCCGAAATAGCCAAAGGCATCATGTGCTGTGACAAGTACGCGCTGAGCCTTCGGTATACTGGCAATCTGCTCTCTCGTGTAATCGTCCAGTTCTCGTAGCTCAGCGAGATAAGCTTCGGCATTGGCCTTGTAATCCTCCGCATGAGCAGCATCCAGTTCCGACAATTCATCTCTGACCGTTTCTACCGCAGACACCCAGTTTTGTACATCAAACCAAATATGCGGATCATACTCAGACCCCATTTCTGGACTAGCTGCACGCAATAGATTTTGAGCAATGTTTTTGGACACGGGTATAACGGGTTTTTGCTTGCTGATTTTCTCCAGAATGTCCTGCATTTTTCCTTCCAGATGCAACCCGTTATAAAAAATGATGTCGGCTTCATCCAGCTTACGCATATCTCCCTGAGAAGCCTTGTACAAATGTGGGTCAACACCTGACTTCATAATTCCCGTGACCTCCACATGATCACCGCCGACCTTCCCGACAATGTCAGAGATCATACCGATGGTAGTCGTAGCCTTTATTTTTTGCGCAGCCCCTCTCGCAGCTCCCTGCTCTGTCTTCTTGGCATCTGTACATGCAGTCGCTAGAACCAGAACCAGAGACAACACTCCAACCGTCGCTACCCATTGCGGCAAAGTCTTCTTAAACTGCTTGTTCATGTTTTAAAATCCTCCTCTTAATATTTGTTTTGGGACAAACTATTTCCTTGAGACAATTATTTTTTAACTACGCTATATTTTAGAGTATACACTAAAGTTTTTACCTAAGGAAACATTTTTGAGATATAAATCTTAACTATTCTTTTATATCGTTCGATTTTGGCTCTCTGAATGTGTAATATATAGAAGATATCCAGTCGTTATACCAAAGAAACCATACAAAGAAGGTGCAGGTCATGGACCCAACAGGATACAGCCCTTATCGGAACAAACGTCGGCAAATACAGTTACGAAAAATAATGCTCATATTTATGTTGGTATGTTGTCTGCTTACCCTAACTTCCTGTGCTCGGGGTGACATTCATGTAGATGTTCATCTGGATCAAAGTGTAGATATGGATGCAACGTTCAGCGTAAACAACCAGACACTGATGATGTTGGACAATCCGGGGCTGCTCGATCGATTAATTCAACGTATACAAAGCAACAATGTAGACGTACAGCCGCTATCGGAGCAGGGGAGAAAGGGTTATCAAATAAAGGGGCATTATCAAGGGGATTGGAGTACAAACCAAAAAAATCCCGATCAGGGTTCAAATCTGCCTGAGGGATTAGAAATAAATCGCGCAGTGAGCCAGCATTTTTTCACAACCAATATGGATCTTACGCTTAAGCTCGATCTACCTCGGATGCTTCCTGAAGAAGCTCGTGGCCTGAGTGATAAATTAGAACAAATGAATGTGTTCGCACGCAAATTACTAGAGCGGCAACTGGATCTTAACTTCAGCCTATCCCTACCCATCCAGCCTGCTTCCAGTAATGCGGACCGTGTGTCGGATGACGGAAAGACACTCTATTGGGACATTGCTCCATTAGAGTCTAACGAGCTAAAATTGTCGGTCAACGTACCCAATGTACGCCATATCGTGTATGTATCGGTTACGGGTCTTCTACTGATCGCAGTAGCTGTAATATTACTGATTCGTAATGATCGCCGCAAAAATAAACACAAAAAAAGCAACTAAAAAAATCGTTGCCTAATTTCTGGTGGGGGGATCTGACATTGGTCCTCTTCATCCTTGCCAAACCAACGATATCGGTTACGAGCTACCCAGTTATAGACTGCGTTGCGCACAAAGCGGGGAATCAAGATGAATACATAAGCCAGCGGATATGGAAAACGAAGGCGTTTGGCAATCCGTAAAGCTGCGGTTGACTTTGTATAATACGTACCGTCTTCAATCAGCACGAATGTATCCAGTTGATCTGTAGACAGTCCACCTGCACGTAAAAATTCTTGTCCTGCCTCGGATTGCAGGGAACCAAAATGGAATATTCCCTTAGGATCACGTTTGATAATGAAGCGGGTTGCTCCCTGACAAAAGTGGCATACCCCATCCACCAATACTATGGAATGTTCGATATGGATATGACTAGACTGGTTCATCAACGTACTTCACCTCCACAGAGAAATCAACGGCATGAAAACGCAACGATTTAATTATAAACAAAAAAACGTCGAAAATATCCGACGCTTGTCTAGAACTGTATAATCCTTACCTGTTCGAAAAACTAGCTCAATGCTTTCTCAAACAGCTGTTTAGCATTAATTTGCTCTAAAAACTCTTCATGGAACTGATCCATACACTTGCAGATAAAATCCTTATGGCATACCGGGCAAGGTGTCGTTAGCAGTCGACTAATATTCGTCAAAGTCCACTCCGGATTACGTTGAGAAAAAACGCGGCACTCCGTTCCATCGGCCAAACTCATTTTAAACTCATAAAGCCCTTCCTTTTCGTTGCTACCAGCCAGCGTGAAATTAACAATATTCGGTCTGTAAGACATCATATCACCCGTATTTTTCAAATTTGTTTCGTACCTGATGACCAGAATCACCTATGACATCTTAATGAATTTTGGCGGTGATGTCAAATGGTTGCACATATCAGCGGATCAAGATTTAGGTGCAAAAGCCGCCGATCCATCGGCGGCCGTGTGTGAAATCTTCAAAAAATGCGGTCAAATGACGTTGAGTTCAACATCAATATTACCGCGAGTGGCTTTGGAGTACGGACAAAAATCATGTGCTTGGCGTGCCAAATCTTCCGCCTGAGAACGCTCAATCCCCGGTATCTTTACATCCAGACGCACTGCCAACTGGAAGCCGCCGTCGCTTGGGTCCTTACCGATCGATACGTGGCTGGTGACCTCTACATTGTCCACCTTTACCTTGGCTTTGCGGGCCACATTCGCCAACGCACTCTCATAGCATGCGCCATAGCCTGCCGCAAACAATTGCTCCGGATTCGTAGCATCTCCACCTGCGCCACCCAGTTCCTTCGGTGTGCTCAGCTTATGCTTCAATACCCCGTCTGAAGAAGCCACTGAACCATCTCTTCCACCATGTACCGTTGCTGATGCTGTGTATAACGCTTCCATGACTTCATCTCTCCTTCTCCATCTTATTTGCATTCCGCAGGAATCCTCATCATGTTAATACATGATTTCCTTCTCGTATGTACTTTAAACGAGCCACGCAAAATGAATCATTTCAAAAGGGATAATAACCCTTTTATTTACCGTTTAGTTCCACTTCTTTTATGTTTACACTATATGTTATAAGCCCCTAACTTGATGATCCGCCTACACTTAGAAAATTCAAAACGACCAAGCTGCCCATTGAGAGCAATATAGCTTGGTTTTTTCCATTGTTTAGTTTTAATTAAGATGGCCAATTGCTTCAAAAATACGATAAATTTGCTTAACCACATAAAAGTTGCACTAGACAAAAACTATTGTGGGTGTACAATAGGGATAACGCAATCGCTATGTCACTAATAATATATTTCAATATGAACAAAGAAGGTGAAGCGTATGAAAAATTCAAAGGGCAACTTCGCGGAAATCGCTTCACTATCGGAAGTGAATCGTTCTTTGAGCGTCCCGAAGGATGGCACCTGGTTTCGGAAGTTTCTTGCCTTTGCTGGACCAGGCTATATGGTCGCTGTCGGCTATATGGACCCTGGCAACTGGGCTACAGACATCGCTGGGGGATCAAAATTCGGCTATACACTGCTTAGTGTCATTCTAATCTCCAACCTGATGGCCATTCTGCTGCAAGCCTTATCTGGCAAGCTCGGTATTGCTACAGGTAAAGATTTGGCTCAAATGTGCCGTGATGCTTACAGTCGTCCTGTCGCGATCGGCTTATGGCTTTTATGCGAAATTGCCATTGCAGCCATGGATTTGGCCGAGGTCATCGGTTCAGCCATTGCACTGAAGCTGCTGTTCGGTCTCCCGTTGCTATACGGAGTCATCATTACCGCATTTGATGTTATGCTCATTTTGCTGCTGCAAAATAAAGGTTTCCGGGCATTGGAAACACTCGTCATTGTATTAATGGCCACGATTGCCGGCTGTTTTGGCATTAATCTCATTTTGGCACAACCGGAATGGGGCGGCGTATTGGGTGGCTTTGTACCGGACTCACAAATATTGACGAATCCAAGCATGCTGTATATTGCCATCGGTATTATGGGAGCTACTGTAATGCCACATAACCTGTATCTGCATTCTTCTATTGTACAAACTCGCAAATATGAGCAGACATCAGCAGGTAAACGGGAAGCTATTACATTTGCAACTTGGGATTCCAGTATAGCGCTCATGTTCGCTCTATTCATTAATGCAGCCATCTTGATCGTAGCAGCTGCCGTGTTCCATACAGCAGGAAGAACAGATGTAGCAGAGATTAGTGATGCCTATTATCTGCTTTCGCCATTACTGGGAACCACACTTGCGAGCATACTGTTTGGAGTGGCATTACTCGCCTCAGGTCAAAACTCGACCGTGACAGGTACTTTAGCCGGACAAATCGTGATGGAGGGCTTCTTGAACCTTCGTCTCTCACCTTGGTTGCGTCGTTTGGTGACCCGCCTTATTGCAATTATTCCGGCAGTCATCGTCACTGCGATTGCAGGTGAAAAAGGTGCAGAAGAGCTGCTTGTGCTAAGTCAGGTTATTTTATCCATCCAGCTCCCTTTTGCCATCATTCCATTACTGCTCTTTACCAGTGACAAAAAGATTATGGGTGAATTTGTAAATAAAATGTGGCAAAAAGTAATAACCTGGATCGTGACTGCTGTCATCATTATCTTGAATGTAGTCCTCATTATTCAGACGATTACAGGTTGACAGACTGTTTGCAAGTAACCAATAAAAAAAGAGGTATTCCTGGAGTCCAAAATAGCCCCGGAATACCTCTTTTTATTCATGATCCCCGTATCCATTACAAAGAGAATACTCCCCAATTGTCGAATGCTCCCACATTCGGATTCCCAGAATTCATTAAATTATCCAAATAAGCATCGTATCTTTGAATCTTCTCGCCAACATGGAGATGAAAAAGTTCTCCTTCCCTTTGCAAGTGTGAATATTTTTCTAACATAAGGTCTATCGTTTCTTTCGTATATTTACAGCTCTCTGTTTTTGTAAACCTATACATCATTGGATTGTAATGATATAATCCGACTATAATCCTTTACTAAATATTTAGTATAAAACATTTAGCAATAAAGTTATGGAGGAGATATCATCATGAGTACGACACGTGTAATGGTTCTTGGGCTCTTGCTACAATACGGAGCAATGTCTGGATATGAAATACAACAGAAAATGCAATCAGCACAAACGGATAAATGGGCTTATGTGCAACCAGCTTCCATATATCACGCCTTAAAAAAACTGGACTCAGAAGGTATTGTGCGTTTAGAAACATTGGAACAGACAGGGAATCGGTCTAAAGCTATATATGCTATTACGGAGGCTGGGAAAAGCGAGTTTAGTCGGCTTTTAATCGAATCATTTAAAGAAACTTCTGTTGTGTTTCCAACAGCCCTGTACACAGCTTTGACTTTTATGGATGAGGCTGGCCTCCATGAAATAGAAGAAGCTTTAAGTTTTCAGCATCAAGCCATTGAAAAAATCTATAAAGAAATGAAACTAGGGCAAGAGCAAAAAGCTGAACTTATGGATATCCCTGTAAACGTCATGCTAATTTTCAAAAATATTTATGATCAATGCGAGCTTCAATTAAAATTTGTTAAGCAAATTAAAGAGGAAATCAGAAGAAATTCATAAGGAGGATGTAGTAATGAAAATGAGTAAAGGGGTACACAATAAGCAAAAGGCTGCTCTAATCGTTGTCGGATTAGCTGTATTCATTGACATGTTAATCTATGGATTAGTCGTACCCATTTTGCCAAGATACGCAGATTCTCTCGGAGCCACTCAAACCGAAATCGGATTTTTGTTCAGTAGTTATGCAATTGCACTATTTATAGCTACTCCTATTTTTGGTCTGTTAACGGATCGAATTGGGAGAAAGACTCCTCTGTTATGGGGGTTAATTGGACTCATAGCTTCCACTTTAATGTTCGCCATAGCCCACACCTTCTGGCTGCTTGTACTGGCACGTGCTCTTCAAGGGGTCGCAGCCGCAATGACCTGGACAGCAGGGCTCGCTCTGCTGGCTGAGCTATACCCATCTGAAGAACGCGGCAAAGCCATGGGCTTGGCGTTATCTGGGCAAGCCGCTGGAACCCTTCTCGGACCGACAATTGGCGGTTGGTTGTATCAATGGGGAAGTTACCAACTCCCTTTTTACTTTGCCATCGCATTGGCTGTCGTTGATGCTATACTTCGATTAGTACTCCTGCACGATATTCCGGAAGAGAAAAATGAAAAGTACGTATCTCCTTTTTCGTTCATGAAAAATAAAGATTTGCTTTTGGTTATCGGGGTTGTAATTATCGGGGCATCTGTCCCAAGCGTACTTGAGCCAACATTACCGTTACACCTGCAGCACAATTTTAGCGCTAATCCAGGAGTTATCGGATTGTTATTTGCTATTCCCACACTTGCTTATGGCCTGGCAACACCCTTTATAGGTCAATTCTCCAGCAAGATCGGCTATAAAAATGGAATTCTCCTCGGTCTACTTATGGTATCCATTGCTCTTCCTCTAACTGCACTTCCAGCAATATTATCACTTCAAGCTGTTATTTTAGCTGTTTTAGGAGTTAGCATGGGTATGGTTCTTGCTCCCTGCTTACCTCAACTTGCTGATATTTCTCAACGAAGTGGCATTCATTCTTATGGAATTACTTTTGCACTCTATAACACGGCATACTCGATTGGTCTAATGATCGGCCCTATTTTGAGCAGTACTCTCACCGATTTAATGAATATTCAATTATCTTACTTAGTCATTGGTATGATTGTATTAATATACATGTTGGTACTCGCTTCAGCCTTAAGGAAAACCAAAAATTCATCAAACAATGTAAAGCTAAGTAAATAAGTGAACAACAAATTTATATCACCTATAAGAAATAAAATGCTTCCTTTGCAGCTATCCATCCCAGAGCATCCTAATCCATAGAAAAAGGTATCCCCCAAGCTTATCGCTCAGGGATACCTTTTTCACCATCTATGACTTAACTGGCTTTACCTTCATTAGCGCTTCAAGCGCAAGATTCAGCTTGAGCACGTTCACGCGCGGCTCGCCGAATACACCGGCGCTGCGGCCTTCTGTCTGCTCCTGCACCAGCGCCTTCAGCTGGTCCTGACTAATCCCCGTCAAGCCGCTAATACGTGGAATTTGAGCCTGTGCCGCCTGTGGCGAGATGTGCGGGTCCAGACCAGAGCCGGAGTTCGTAATCAGGTCCAATGGAACCTGACTGATGGATACATCCGGGTTATGCTTCTGCCAATCCGCAATAGAATCCTTGATCCGCTTCACCAATGCCGGGTTCGAGGGTGCGTAGTTACTTGAGCCTGAACCAGCTCCATTATAATCGATACTTGATACCCGGCCTTGGAAAAACGCTGGATTGGTAAAGGACTGCCCAATCAGCTCAGAGCCAATTACCCGCCCCTCCGTGTCACGAAGCATACTGCCGTTTGCTTGCTGCGGAAACAGGACTTGCGCCACTCCTGTGCTGACCAGCGGGTATGCCAAACCGCACAATAGGATCATTAGCACAGAAGTTCGCAAAGCCACTCCAATAACCGTGCTTCCTCGCATCTCTTGTCTCTCCGGTTGATTTTCCGGCACTGCCTCCGTCCCTGTACGCTCGTTATGACCTTGTCCGCCAGACCCGGCTTTCTCATGTGCAGCAAATCTGCGTCCAGACAACATCCGATAAAAACCACTCATGTCGCTCACCCTTTCTGCACTAAATCCACAAATGTACCAGCAAATCAATGGCCTTAATCCCGACAAACGGTACCACCATACCGCCCAGACCATAAATCAGTAAATTCCGTCCCAATAGCCGATCCGAGCTCATTGGCTTATACTTTACACCCTTCATTGCCAGCGGAATCAGAAGTGGAATAATGACTGCATTAAAAATAAGCGCCGATAAAATAGCCGATAACGGGGAGCCCAGCCTCATGACGTTCAATGCACCCATTTGCGGAATAGCCAGCATGAACATCGCCGGGATAATGGCAAAATATTTAGCCACATCGTTCGCAATACTGAACGTTGTCAATGCCCCACGTGTCATAAGCAGCTGCTTACCGATGGCGACCACCTCAATAATTTTGGACGGATCAGAATCCAGGTCCACCATATTAGCAGCTTCCTTGGCCGCGACTGTGCCGCTATTCATGGCAAGACCGACATCTGCCTGCGCCAGCGCAGGCGCATCATTGGTACCATCTCCGGTCATAGCCACCAGCTTACCCTGTTCCTGCTCCCGGCGGATAACCGCAATTTTATCTTCCGGCTTGCTTTCAGCTACAAAATCGTCCACCCCTGCTTCACGTGCAATGGTAGCAGCGGTCAGCGGATTATCACCGGTACACATAATCGTGCGGATGCCCATTTCCCGGAGCTGATCAAAACGCTCCTTCATGCCCGGCTTCACCGTATCCTTCAAATAAATAATGCCGTATATCCGATCATCCAGCGCCACTGCTAGCGGTGTCCCCCCTTCTGCGGCTACCTGATTCGCTTTTTCCTCCAGATCGGCCGGAACACTGCCTTCTTGCGATACAATCCACTGCCGGACAGAGTCCACGGCGCCTTTGCGTACTCTTCGTCCATCAGCGAGATCCAGACCACTCATCCGGGTTTCTGCCTTGAACTCGATAAAGGTTCCACCTGCTGCCAAGGATTCATCCAGCGTGTATTCCTGCTTACGCATCAATTCCAGTACCGAGCGTCCCTCAGGCGTCTCATCCTTTAGTGAACTCATCGCTGCCCATTTCGCTAGCTCTGCCTTTTCTATACCATCTACAACCACGAATTCACTCGCCATCCGGTTACCGAAGGTGATGGTACCCGTTTTATCTAGAATCATCGTATTGATGTCCCCGGATGCTTCTACCGCCTTGCCTGACATGGCCAGCACGTTAAACTGGGTAACTCGGTCCATACCAGCAATTCCAATGGCCGACAAAAGCCCGCCAATCGTGGTCGGAATCAGACAGACCAGCAACGAAATCAGCACGGGGACAGGCAAATCAATCTTAAAATGACGGGCTATCGGGGCCAGTGTCACCACCACAATGAGAAAAATAATCGTTAAGCTAATCAGCAATGTATTCAGCGCAATTTCATTTGGCGTTTTTTGCCGCTGTGCACCTTCCACGAGCGAAATCATTTTATCAATAAACGTTTCACCCGGCTCAGTCGTAATCCGCACCTTAATGCGGTCACTGACTACCCGCGTCCCGCCGGTTACCGAGCAAAAATCACCGCCCGATTCCTTAATGACCGGAGCTGATTCTCCCGTAATTGCAGATTCATCCACTGAGGCCAGGCCTTCAATAACCTCACCATCGCTTGGAATCATTTCGCCCTGAGAGACGATTACCACGTCACCTTTACGCAATGCTGTTGAGCTGACCACCTGAATCTCATTCCCGACGAGCTTATTAGCTTGTGAGTCCTGCTTGGATTTTTTCAAGGAAGCAGCTTGTGCTTTCCCCCGTCCCTCCGCGAGCGCTTCAGCAAAGTTAGCAAAAAGCAGCGTGAACAACAAAATAATAAATACAGCCAAGTTAAAGCCCATTTCCTTGCCGGTTCCAAAATAACCGGGAAGCAGTAGCATGAGCAGTACGACCAATGTACCGATCTCCACTACGAACATGACAGGATTTTTCATCATGATCATCGGATTTAATTTGATAAAGCTATCCTTGACCGCCTGCTTCAAGATGCTTCTATCCAGCATGCGTTTGCGTTGTTCCTTCATGATCAAGCACCCCGTTCATCCATTCTCATTTTCCTTCTATGCTCATTCTTCATCACATGGTCAAAAATTCAGCTACAGGACCCAGTACGATCACCGGCAAAAAGGTTAACGCACCAATCAACAGGACCACTCCGATTAGGATGGCTCCAAACAGCTTGTTGTCCGTGCGCAGTGTACCCATCGTCACCGGGGTCGGCGCTTTGGCATTCAACGAAGCCGCCACAGCCAGCAATGCAATCATGGATACATATCGTCCAAAGAACATAACCGCTCCTGTTGTAACGTTCCAAAACACTTTGTTATCCGAAAGACCTTCAAATCCCGAGCCGTTATTTGCCGCAGATGATGCATATTCATAGAGCACCTGAGTCAACCCGTGATATCCGGGGTTAGAGACCGCATCATATCCCCAATGACTCATAAACGCAAGCGCAGTGGGAGCAAGAATAAGAAACGGATGTACCAAAATAGCAATTGCAATCAGTTTCATTTCCTTGCCTTCAATTTTCCTACCCATAAATTCCGGGGTTCTTCCGACCATCAGTCCGCATATAAACACTCCCAGAATCGCATACATCAGCATATTCATCAGCCCGACGCCCTTGCCGCCAAAAATGACGTTTAGCATCATTTCTCCCAAAGCAGCCATACCACCTAGCGGGGTCAATGTATCATGCATATTATTGACCGAACCTGTCGTTGCCGCCGTTGTGACCGCAGTGAATAATGCCGATTGGCCAATACCGAAACGAACTTCTTTCCCTTCCATGCTTCCCTGAGATGCATCCATACCCAGTGCCTGGATTAACGGATTACCTGTTTTCTCCGACACATACGTTATGGATAGAAAAATAAGGAACAAGACCATCATCGAGCTGAAAATAATCCAGCCCTGCTTGCGATTACGGGCAAACAATCCAAATGTATACGGCAGCGAAGCCGGCATTACCCACATTGCCAAAATTTCCAGTACGTTCGTCCAAGGATTTGGATTTTCAAAAGGATGTGCAGAATTAGCTCCCGCAAAACCGCCCCCGTTCGTGCCCAAATGCTTGATGGATTCCAATGAGGCAATGGGTCCCATAGCAATCTGCTGCTGTGTACCACTTAAAGTCGTAATATCCGCCGTGGGTTGTAGCGTCTGTGGTACTTTTAATCCCACCAGCACCAGCGTAAGTACAAAGGCAAGCGGCAGGAAAATCCGTATGTTGGCTTTAATAAAATCTTGAAAAAAATTACCCAGCCCTTCACCGCGCCGCGTCAATCCCCTCATAAAAGCCGCAGCAACCGAAAACCCCGAAGCAGCCGAAGTAAACATCATCATCGTGACGAACGCCATCTGCGTCAGATACGTAAGCCCGCTTTCTCCGCTGTAATGTTGGAGATTCGTATTGGTCATAAAGCTGATTACTGTATTAAATGCCAATGATGCTTCCATATTACTGTTCCCAACCGGATTGCCCGGAAGTATAGCCTGCAAGCGCAATAGCAGGTAGCTGATCCCCACAAGCACCACATTGGTTGCAATGAAACTCATAGCGTACGTGGTCCAATGCATGCTGTCCTGTTTCTTCAAGCCTACAGCCTTATAAATCAGCTTTTCCGTTCCACCAAAAATCCGATCCGTCCGATTCGGTTCATTCGAGAATACGTGATACATATAGGTGCCCATCGGCTTTACCAAGAGCAACAATATGATGATCACAATCCCAATTTGCAGTAGCTCCATCCTCTATTCCTCCTTAAAATGCTCCTGCATTTGGAACAACAGACCTGATTCAGACCATCCATTGAGTGCACACGTTTGCGAAAATCTGCATCTCTGATGCTGCATTCTTGATCTGCTGTTCCCGCCTGCTCGATCCTATAGTTGACTAGAATTTTTCAGGATTCAGGAGTGCGTAGATTAAATACACGAACACAATAGCCGTAAGTCCTAGCACAACGATCATCCTCTTCGCCCTCCTTTTGAGGTCTGCGCATCACACCAGCGTACAAACAGCAGTATCACTCCATAACTCACAGCCATTACGAGCAGCATGTATAAATCCATCATGTTCATACCCTCCGTATCGCTTTTCAGATTGCCCTTTTGATTCCATCATAAAATCATAAACCAGCTATGTTATAAGTGCTTATCCGTTCAGCAGGAAACCCACCTCTCCGTTCAATGTGTAGATCACATGGTCCGCTCCCAATCCCCGATAAATTCCTTGTGGATTACAGCCGTGCGTAATAACATAGATCAATTCTGATGTTAGTGGCCGACATATTTGCAGGAAACGGCAAGTTAGATTCAAGCTGTTTTCAAACAAATACACACTACCAATTTCTTTTTTAGGAAAATTCCATTTTCCCGCTTGCATCGTATTGATGCGCACAATGTGCTCCACACCCATTTTTTTGAGCTGTCGTTCCTCCTGGGTGCTATTTGTGAGAACTGCAAACGCCAATTTTTTGAACATAAGCAATTTCACAAAACTTCTGCCCGCTTCATTCGGTGCAGTGACAATAATTAACCGACCTTCCATCAGTAGCTCCTCTCCCGGTATAAAAAGACAACAAAAAGAAGCCGAAGGAAAAAGGCTTCCTCCGGCTTCATACATTCCATGATAAAATAAACCATGGCTGCACACGGCGGTTTGTTGCCTCTCCCTGTACGCTTACGAGGTTAGCTGTCGGATTCGGACGTGAGAGTCGCCCTATTTACGGCACTTGGCCGGAAAATTCACCCCATGAGACACACGGCTTGCAAAGCCGTATATACTCGTTGGTTCCCCCGCTTTTGCAACTGCAAAATTCAGCGCTTTAGACAATTCGTTGTTGCTTCATTGTTGTTAATTTGAAATTACGTCTTGAATCATACACCCGTGCAAGGAAGACTGTAAAGCTCAACGGCAAGGCTATAAATCACCCTTTAGAGCATAGAAGATTAAGGATAACGCTTACAACCAACCTATGCTTCTCGTATCTCTCTAAAACTCTGTATTTCACCTCTTTTTGAAAATGAAAGGCATGTCAATATTGGCGTAGGGTATGGTACGGTTGCCCTTTATTTATAAAAAAGAAAGAAAATGCGCTATATGTACTAGATAATTATCGAATGAACCCTCTTTTATAAGAAGAAACACCTCAATTTGCTCCATTTGAAGTGCGATTTACCGTTTTGAACAAAAGACGATTTTACAATGCACAATGTCTGTAGACTCTTCTGGACTTGCAACCCCTTGTTGAATGGTTCACAATTTAATTGTAGAATATTGAATTAGGAGGGATATCATGAGCGTATATAAATATGATGCACAGACCCTACAAGGGGCACAAATTCCGTTATCCACATACGAAGGGAAAGTTCTTCTTATCGTGAATACTGCCAGCAAATGTGGGTTAACCCCCCAGTACAAGGCGCTACAAGAGCTATATGACCAGTATCATGAACAGGGGCTCGAAATTTTGGGATTTCCCAGCAACCAGTTCGCCAAACAAGAGCCGGGTTCCAGCGAGGAGATCTCCGAGTTTTGCCAACTCAATTACGGAGTGACTTTTCCCATGTTCGCCAAGACAGATGTTAACGGTGATCAGGCACATCCTCTATTTCGCTACCTGACCCACACTGCTCCAGGCGTATTAGGCTCCAAAGCGATCAAATGGAATTTTACTAAATTCTTAATTACACGAGAAGGTAACGTATTTAAGCGTTATGCGCCGCAAACCACTCCAGACAAGCTTGTAGGAGATATTAAGAAGCTTTTGCAGAAAAACTGACAATCTTTATGCATTACAGTTAACGAGCGGTCCGTTGTCCATACGACCGCTTCTGTGACGGGAGGATATGACGAAAAGTATTTAACAAAAAAAGCATCCCTTCACGTAAAACGTGTCAGGATGCTTTTTCAACTGGGTACTGCATATAATGCGGTCGAGAGGACTCGAACCTCCACGGGCGTACGCCCACTACCCCCTCAAGATAGCGTGTCTGCCATTCCACCACGACCGCATGTCATAATGTATTGAGGCAACAGATTTATTATACTCTCTCAGCAACAATTTGTAAACAAGAATATTATAATTATTTTTAATGTAACTTTATATAACATATATAAGCAATAAAATTATTTAATTTGACACAATAGAGCTTTAAGTGTAAAAATACATTACATAAATGTTCGATTTCTTATTACAAATCAATATTCAAGTCAAATAACATCACACAAATATTCACTTCAAGGAGGCGAACCGTCCTGCATAAAGGTAACCGGTTGCTAAACTACGCATTATTGTTGGACCCTTCCTTACCTATTGGTGGTTTCACCCGTTTCTACGGATTGGAGGAGCGTTTCCGCGCCGGACACCTGAACAGTCTTCAGGATCTGAAACATTACATGCGAGACGATTGGTATCCTCAAATCACAACCCTTGACGGCATGGCCATTAAAAGTCTGTATGCAGCCATCCAGCAGAATGACGGTTGGCGGATCGCCCTTATTGATAAAATGTTGCACACCCAACATCCTTCCTCGCAGCATGTAAAAGAGTCGCGACTTTCTGGCCAGCGACTGCTCAAGCTCACCAAGGCTCTTTATCCTTGGCTCGCATTTGACCAACTGGAAGACACACTCACTCAATACAATGCAATTGGCACACTCGCTACTGTCCACACTTGGATTAACTCCCTCCTCGGAAGCGATATAGAACAGACCATTCACGGCTATTTTGCCACAGCGGTATCCTTCTGTATCGAAGATGCCTTTAGACTGCTCAATCCTCCTTATGAGGAAAAAAATCCTCTTATCGATCATATGACCAGCGAGTTGCTTACCACCTGGAAGAAGATTAACAAACCTACGCCAAGCTCATATCAGCGCCATCTTTTCCACAGCCATCGGACCAGCTCCTATATCACTCAGCCACCCTATATGAGCCATAGCAGCCAATTGAATGCATCCAGACCCTTTTCCTCCTCCGTCCTATTTAAACACCTTCCAGCATCCCTCTGATGCGTCGTTTACCAATCTAGCAGTCACAATAAAAATACTCTGCCCTTTTCTCAAGCGGCAGAGTATTTTTATTCATGTATCCCAAATTCACACCAATAACAGACCATAGTCGGATTATTTTCACTTTTTGCACTTAATTAAGTAATTATTTTAACGAAATACCGTATTTAAGATTGTATAAACACGTATAAAAGTGTATCATAGTTTTAGATGGTTAATTCTAACATGTTTACTGATGATTATTATATCACACCAATTATTCCGTAAGAATCCGTAAGGGGCGATTTCTCTTGAACAACAAAATGCCTGTCACCTCCTTCGGGTGGGCCATCAAACAAAGGCTTGTCGAGCTTCGGCTGGATCAGAAAACATTTTGCGAGACACATAATATTCCGCCTTCACGCTTGTCCAATCTGATTCACGGCACCCGCAAAGCACAAAGGTACAGAAAACAAGTTGCTGCAATTCTGAATATCGACGATAACGATTATAAGGAGGCGACACCACACTAAACCGAACAAGCATTTCAGCAACCAATGCGTCGCCATATTATCAGGAAACCAAATAAACCCGTAAACCGAACCCTCAGTTCGTTTTACGGGTTATCACCCAGGCGTTTAGCCATAGATTATTCAAGTTTTGTTTTGTCCTTCTCTCTTTTTTGCTTACGGTACTTCGCAAATTCAACGTATTCTAAAATAAAGTTCTGTTCTTCTGTCTCAAGATCTTCAGCCTGGCAATTCAGTGGCCCCATCACCCCAAAAAAATAAGCAGCCTTCTGCTCCTGAAGCACGCCTTCCCCTGGCTTAATCCCTTTCATCAACCAGTCGAGCGATACATTAAAAAAGTCCGAAATCTGAATCAAATGGGCGGTACCTGGCGTTGTTTTTCCCCTTCTCCAATCACCGAGATTCCCTGAGCTAATTTTAAGCTTTTCACAAAATGCCTTCTTGGTCATTCCTCGATCCTTAATTAAAGCTTCAATCCGCTGATAAATAGTTTGATCTCCCACAACGTTTCCCCTCCGACACTGTAGCTTTTTCTAATTAATTTTCAATTGTCACATTAGAATGTCCTTATCAAATCCCACAGCAAACATTAATCAGTAGTTGAATTGGGCTGGTTTTTCTCTTTACGAAAGCGGGTAAATTCAATATACTCAAGTATAAAATCTCTTTCCGCCTCACTTAGCGATCCCCCCTGGCAATTCAGTTGCCCTGAAGCTCCAAAAAAATAAGGGTCCTGCGACTCCTTCAGCACCTTACTCTGCACGTCTCGACCCAGCATAATCCAATCCAGACTAGCGTCAAAAAAAGAAGCGATTTCTATGAGTTTATTCGTGCCTGGTGTCGTTTTTCCTCTTTTCCAATCTCCAAAGTTCCCTGTACTAATGCCCAACTGCTGGCAAAACGCCTTTTTCGTCATACCTCGTTCCTTAATGAGCTCCTCAATGCGTTGGTAAATAGATTGCATAGAAGTTCCTTCCTCCCTAGCAGGCTCTCCAAATAACGATATCATGTCCCTTGTTCCCTTTTCAAAGATCACGTGTGCTAAAATTACCGAATTATGTATGTTGGTTTTCATTATACCACAATATGCAACAAAAACCGCCTGTTTTCCGAAGAAAGGGCGGTCTTTAAGTCAGTTCGCTTACGCCAATCACGTAGCAGAGTTGTCGATTTTAAGTAAAATCCGCTTCAATTCGTTCAACGTTTCACTTAAGTGCAATAAATCTTCTTCCGGCAGATACACCAGTCTCTCTTGAATTTTATTAGAGAAGGTATGAAACACCTGTTCACAAAAAGCGTCGCCTTCTTCTGTAATGGCTACGTTCACGACTCTACGATCCGAGTCGCACGATTGACGGTCAGCCAACCCATGCTCCACCAGCTTATCCAGAAGAGGAGTCATGTTTGGACGAGAGACATTTAGTTGTTTGGACAAATCGGATACCGTAGACGAACGCACTTCACGCAGAAGCAAGAGTACCTGAAAGTTATTAGGCGACAAATGCAACGGAAAATCAAGCGGACCGTAGGTGAAAAATTTCTTCTTCACAATCGGAAACAAGCCCAAAATATTTTCTGATATATTTCCTAACAGTTGAGTGTCCATATTTTTCACCGTCACTTCATAAGTTTATATATTTATTATTCTATAACATTATGGCGTTATATTATACTATGGAATCATTATTTCATCATAATCATTGTTTAATTGCATCCATGCACAAATAAAAAAAGCCTCTAACGCGAGAGACTTTTCCGTTTATTCCATTGATGCGGTCGAGAGGACTCGAACCTCCACGAGCGTACGCTCACTACCCCCTCAAGATAGCGTGTCTGCCATTCCACCACGACCGCATAACAAAATATAAATGGTGAGCCATGAAGGACTCGAACCTTCGACACCCTGATTAAAAGTCAGGTGCTCTACCAACTGAGCTAATGGCTCATGCTGTTCATCCTAGCTGTCCGCCATTAGATCAGACCTCAGGAATTCCCCTTAAGCATGCAACATGTAGTCTGTAAAGACAACAATGACCCGTAGGGGATTCGAACCCCTGTTACCTCCGTGAAAGGGAGGTGTCTTAACCCCTTGACCAACGGGCCTTATGAATGTACACCAACTTGGCGACAAGAAAGAGTATATCAAATAGAATAGTAAATGGCAATACTTATTTTTAAAATTTTCAAAAAAGCTATTTTATATAATTGTAAAATGCATATTTACTTACATTAACTTATTTATTATCATCTAAACCCTGAATAATCACGATAAATGATTGCAATATCACTTACATTTACTTATAATCACTTACGAGATACCGAAATGATTATATATCAGAGGAGCTTTCTATGTATCAGGAAGAACGAATGTTAAAAATCGTTGATTACTTACAGCTTCACAAGCGTATTTCGGTGGATGATATTTGCGAAATTTTTAATGTTTCACGGGATACGGCCCGCCGAGACCTGGTAAAACTTGAGGAGCACCAAAAAATTATTCGTACCCGCGGCGGTGCCCTTCTCCCTAAACTGCATCACGATCCAATTGGAAATTATAACGAAAGACTGCTTACTGTATCTGAGGAGAAACAAGTGATCGGACAATTGGCTGCCAGTATGGTACGAGATAGGGATCGTATTATATTGGATTCCTCTACCACCGTACAGGCGTGTGCAGAAAGACTGAATGTGCAGGAATGTTCGGTTATCACCAATTCAATCAATCAGGCTGACGTACTATCTGGAAAAGATGGTGTCTCCATTCATCTATTGGGGGGCCGCCTCCAAAAAGAACACCGATATGTATACGGCTCGTCCGTAATCGCCACTTTGTCTCACTATTTTGTAGACAAAGCTTTTATCGGGATTGGAGGCATATCAGCTCACGGACTAAGCCTGATTCATGAAGAGGACGGTATGCTGAAGCATCAGATGATGAAACAGGCAGATCAGGTGATCATCCTTGCGGACCATTCGAAATTCGGAATCAATTTCCCGTATCGTTTTGCTGATTTGTCTGAGGTTAATATCGTGATCACAGATCGCTTACCAGAACCGGCGATGCTGGAAATTTTGCAACACCATGATATCGAAGTTGTTGTCCCCTCATAAACTTGAAACCAATCGCTCTAACTAGGCGCAATATGTATAACAGAGATATCAGAAGACAGGAGCTGGAGAGAAATGAAACTGTTTGCGATTGATATGGATGGAACGCTATTGAACGAGGAAGGAAAAATAAGCAAAGCCAACGCAGAGGCAATCCGCAAGGCACAGCAGCAAGGTGTTCAAGTGACGATTGCCACTGGCAGAGCCGCTTATGATGCCTGGACAAAGCTAGAGGAAGCAGAGCTGGTTACTCCCGTCATCGGGGCAAACGGCGCCACTGTGCACGATGTGCATCGTCGCCAGCTAACCTCTACTCCTATGGGCCGGAGCGAAACATTTGAAGTGCTAAGCTGGCTCGAGGGTAACGACTTCTACTATGAGGTCATGACAGACCGGGCTATTTATTCTCCACAAAAGGGGCATCAGCTACTTGCTGTTGAAATGGACCGCTTGCTGAGCGCCAACCCAGATATTTCGCTGGATACTTTATTACATGCAGCTGAAAAACAATATGAACAGACCGGGCATACCCGCATCGCTTCATATGAGCAGATTCCACTGGATGTAGAGATATATAATGTGCTCTGTTTCTCCTTTGATCACGCCAAATTGGAACGGGGGCGTAAACGTTACCGAGATTTTCAAGGTCTAAACATGGTCATCTCCTCAGATCGCAACTTTGAAGTCGAGCATAAGGATGCGTCTAAAGGTAATGCATTGCTTTATCTCGCGAATTATCTGAACATCCCTATGCAGGAAGCCGTAGCGATCGGTGACAGCTATAACGATATTTCCATGCTGACGATGGCCGGAAGAGGTATTGCCATGGGCAATGCAAATGACGACATTAAGGCTGTCTGCTCCGAAGTTACCCTGACCAATGTGGAAGATGGCGTTGCTCATGCTCTGTTGAACCTCCTCAACACCGTCGAGGCTGACACTGTAAAATAGAAGGGATTAGTTGCGTACTGCGTACAACTCAGGCTAACGCTGTTTCATGCTGTACGCAACATGTCCGTCTTACATATAACAATTCTTAAAAAGCAGATCTAGACGAAAAAGACGCTCGCAAGCATGGTTACCATGCATACGAGCGTCCTTTTCTGTTTGAAATACCAACGGAGAGAGAGGGATTCGAACCCTCGCACCGCTTACGCAGTCTAACCCCTTAGCAGAGGGTCCCCTTATAGCCACTTGGGTATCTCTCCATGGCTCCCCGAACAGGACTCGAACCTGTGACAACTCGATTAACAGTCGAGTGCTCTACCAACTGAGCTATCAGGGAATATTACTGTAGATTATCATACAGTATGGTTAATTTACCATGAATCAGGGGGCCTCGTCAAGTGCCAACAAGCGAAGTTTACCTCCACATTTCCCACAGCGATATCGCTGTGGATTCATTTTACGCTTACGCATATACTCCTGTTGACAGGAAACACACACAAGCTTGTAACGATAAGGCTGAGGCTTTCTTCCCACTCTTCCCGGTAGGGTCTGACAATGCCTGCTTCCTCCTACGCGAGCCAGCCATGCTTTGAAATCAGCATCACGATGCTGGTAGCCCATTCCGCGCAGATGTAGATGATAATGGCACAGCTCATGCTTTATAATTTTTTCCACCTCAGAACGTCCATAAGCTGCGAGTTGATGTGGATTAATTTCAATATGATGACTTTTCATAAAATATCGACCGCCTGTAGAAGACAGGCGCGCATTAAAGGTGGCTTGATGTTGAAACGGCACGCCAAAGCTCTCCAGCGAGATGCGCTCTACCCATTCTTGAAGTTCTTTATTACTCATGGAAGGGTTCATTGAATTGCTCAGAGACTTGGACTCCATCCTTACGGTTTCCCTCCTTTGCTTCATACTGACAAGCATATTATAAAATGACGGCCGAAGTCTAACCCTGGTTCATAAGCACACTTTAGGTATCCACCCCATATGCTAAACATACAGATGTAACGCAGAGGAGGAGATCGGCTTGCCTCAATGGCTCAGCAACCAGCTCATGCGGGCCTTTTACAAAAAGGACCGACGCCAAATTAAACTGTTGAACGATTGTTGGTTTTTTTATCATAAAGCACCTGGTATAGAATTTGACGCCAACAACGGGTAGAAGCAGTTCCAGAAATGAAAAACCGGAGTCTCCAATATGATTCGGAGATTCCGGCTTTTTTTACTCTCACAAAAGGTTATACAGCTTTATTTAAAGCACTATGCCTGTGACTGCGCATCTGCGGGAGGTTTCATAGTCAGACCTACCCTGCCTTTTTTCAAATCAACATTCAACACCCACACGGTTACGTTATCACCAACAGATACAACATCCATCGGATGCTTAACAAAACCACTGCGCAGCTGTGAAATATGAACCAACCCGTCACTTTTAATACCGATATCCACAAATGCACCGAAATCAATGACATTGCGGACCGTTCCCTGAAGTTCCATACCCGGTGCCAGATCCTCGATCTTCAACACATCCTTGCGGAATACAGGCAATGGCAACTCGTCGCGCGGGTCACGACCTGGTCGCTGGAGGCTGTCCAAAATATCCCGCAATGTTGGTACACCAACTTCCAGCTTCGCAGCCAGCTGATCAATATTAGACACATTCAGCGCTTCTGTTGCAACTTTCGAACCCAGATCATGGGCACTGATACCTAGCTCCGCCAACAGACGGTCTACGACAGCATACGATTCAGGGTGAATCGGTGTGCGATCCAGTGGATTTTCTCCACCCGGTATACGGATAAAGCCAACGGATTGCTCGTAGGTTTTTGCGCCAAGTCGCGGCACCTTCTGCAACTGACGACGGTTGCTGAATTTACCGTTTTCCTCACGATACTTAACGATGTTTTTAGCAATAGTAGCGTTGATCCCTGCTACGTAGGACAACAGCGCCGAGGAAGCCGTGTTCACATCCACACCGACGTGGTTAACAGCCGATTCCACAACGTCCTTCAAGCTCTCATCCAGATGTTTCTGCGACACATCATGCTGGTATTGACCTACACCAATGGCCTTCGGCTCAATCTTGACCAGCTCAGCCAGCGGGTCCTGCACACGACGCGCGATGGACGCCGCACTGCGCTCAGCTACGTCCAAATCAGGAAATTCTTCCTGTGCCAGCTTGGAGGCAGAGTATACGCTCGCACCTGCCTCATTGACGATCAGATACGCGAGGCTGTTGTCACCAATATCCGCGATAACTTCGGCTACGAATTGCTCTGTCTCGCGTGATGCGGTTCCGTTACCAATGACAATCAACTCGATGTCGTATTTGGCAATCAGCTGCTTGAACGTTTCGGCAGCCTCACGTTTCTTGTTGTTCGGCGGTGTTGGATATGTCACAGCCACTTCCAGCAGCTTGCCTGTGTCATCGACAACTGCCAGCTTGCAGCCTGTCCGATAGGCCGGATCGACTCCAAGCACACGACGCCCCTTGATCGGAGCCTGTAGCAACAGGCTGCGCAAATTGCCTGCAAAGATAGAGATGGCCTGCTGTTCACCCTTCTCTGTCATTTCAGCGCGCACTTCACGTTCGATAGATGGCGCGATAAGTCTTTTATACGCATCCTCAATGACACTGCGTAGCAGGTCTTCCACCACAGACGATCCTTTAATCACTTGGCCAGCCACATAATTGTAGATGGAATCTGGTGCTACCTCCAGACCAACCTTAAGAATGCCTTCCCGCTCCCCGCGATTAATCGCCAGAATACGGTGAGGCGGCATTTTTTTAGCCAGCTCACGATAGCTATAGTAATTCTCATACACAGACTCTTGCTCGGTATCCTTCGCTTCAGAGGTCAGCATCCCATGATCCAGCGTGTATCGGCGCACCCATTGGCGAATAGCCGCATCATCAGCTATATTTTCGGCCAAAATATCCATAGCTCCTTGGATAGCTGCCTCAGGGGTTTCGACTCCCAGCTCAGCATTCACATAGGATTCAGCTTCTTTCAAAACATCACCCTGCTTCGGCTGACCCCAAATCCAGATGGATAGCGGCTCCAACCCCCGTTCCTTTGCCACACTGGCGCGAGTCTTGCGCTTTTGCCGATATGGACGGTATAGATCTTCCACTTCCTGAAGTTTAACCGCAGAGGTGATAGCAGCCTGCAGCTCTTCAGTCAGCTTGCCCTGTTCATCAATAATGCGGATGACCTCTACCTTACGATCCTCCAGATTACGTAAATACAGCACACGATCTTCAATTTCACGCAGCTGATTTTCATCCAGCTCTCCTGTCATTTCCTTACGATAACGCGCGATAAAAGGAATTGTATTTCCTTCATCCAATAAACTGATCGTTGTCCGGATTTGCTTGAGTGCCAGCGACAGCTCTCTCGCCACTTGTTTGACAATCCGTTCTTGGCGTTCTGCTTCGTTCGGCTCCTGCCCAATTTCCGTCTTCATTTCCTCGTTAGACAAACCTATCCCTTCTTCCTCACAGCTCTTGTCATACATCATGTCTTTTATTATCACAAAAAATGATTCAAAGCGCCAGCAGGTGACGTAAAAGCAAGCCCTACCTGTATTTTTCTTCGGACATGCAAAAGGACAGCGCTAGAGCGCTGTCCTTTCCCGTTTCACTCGTCGTTCCATCATACTAAAAATCAATCAAACCGAGACTGATCTGTAGCGAATCGCTCACTTTGCGCATGGTTTCTTCATCCAAATGGGTGATTTTGTCGGTAAGCCTTTGCTTGTCGATCGTCCGGATTTGCTCCAGAAGAACAACAGAATCACGATCAAAGCCATGCGTCGCCGCGTCGATTTCCACGTGTGTAGGCAGCTTTGCCTTCTGAATCTGTGCTGTGATGGCTGCTACGATCACGGTAGGGCTAAACCGGTTGCCGATATCATTTTGAATGATCAGCACAGGTCTGACGCCACCTTGCTCGGAACCGACTACGGGTGAAAGGTCTGCAAAAAAAACGTCGCCGCGCTTTACGATCAATATGGATTACACCCCGCTAACTGTACGGCCCAAGGTGCTGTTTGCATCTTCCTCCGCGTGAAAGGCTTCAGATGCCATGGTCAGGTTAATTTTAGCCATTTCCATGTATCCACGCTGCATAGCTTCACGAATGTAACGTTTTTTACGTTCACCTACATAAAGCTTCATTGCCTGCCTGATAAATTCACTGCGGTTGGAATTCTCCATAGCTACGATCCCGTCCACTTCCTGCAAGAGATGATCTGGCAAACTGATCATTATTCTTTTGGTGTTCTGCAAATTGGCCAACTTCTCTTCCACCCCCAAAACCTTGTCGCCATTGTACCATTATAACGTTATTCCCGGTAATTTATTCAAACGGAATATAAGAGAATGTATATGATATGCGTATATCATCTATGCTGCATTCCATTATAAACTACGCAGTTCGTTTTCGTACAGGCGTTTGATCCCCGAAATACAAGTGTCAGCGGAGCCTAGTGCGTCTTTTGACAGTTATAGCGCTCTTTTCTTTCCTTTGTACATATTTCGGGACGTTCTACGAAAACTCCTGCTTTTATCCGGTAATTTGCGTTATGAAATTAATTCCAGCGGGTTGGAAGAAGCGAGTTCACCCGAACGACAGGAACATGATCTCGCGTGTAAACACGCGGTACCCTGTCTGCGATCATGCAGATCACCTCGTAGTGGATTGTACCAAGCTTGGATGCCAGCTCATCCGCCGCAATGATTTCGCCGGACTGCTGGCCGATGAGAACAACCTCTTCGCCGGTTTGGATTTCTTCCGCATCCTCTGCGAAAGATTGTAAGGATACCATACACTGGTCCATGCAGATCGTACCGAGTACAGGGACGCGACGACCGCGTATCAACACTTCGACCTTCCCACTTAGCATGCGGGAGTATCCATCCGCATAACCAATTGGCAGTGTGCCGATCCGCTCTTCATCAGAGGTCACATACCGGGTGCCGTAGCTAACCCCCCAGCCGGGAGGAAGCGTCTTGGTATAAACCACCGCCGTCTTTAATGACAATACAGGCAACAGTTCAATGACTTGCCGGTTAACCTCATCAGACGGATACAGACCGTATATACTGATGCCAATCCGCACCATATTGGGGGAAAGGGAAGGGGTATCAATGGTGGCCGCGCTGTTGCCCGTATGTATAATGGGAATAGAAATACCTTGTTCCCTTAGCGCATCCGCCACGCCCCGAAACCGATCATATTGTAGCAGTGTATAGCTTTTATCTTCTTCATCCGCACGGGCAAAATGGGTGTACATGCCTTCCAGCAGCACCTGCTCTAATTCGTGAACCTGCCGGACAAAAGCCAAAGCTGCTTCTCCAGGCAGCAAACCGAGTCTTCCCATACCGCTGTCTATTTTGATGTGCACCTTCAGCTTGCGTTCGCTTCCTTGGCGGTCCAATCTGCGGATACCCTCCAGCACTTCCTCACTAAACACAGTCAATGAGATATCATGCTCCCAAGCTGTTTGGACAGCTTCAGGTGAGGTGTAGCCGAGCACCAGGATCGGCAGTCCAACCCCCGCATGACGAAGCTCCAGAGCCTCATCCAGAAAAGCGACGCTCAAATAATCCGCACCAAGGCGTTCCATTTCCTTTGAAATTTCTACGGCACCGTGACCGTAGGCATTAGCCTTGACACAGACCAGCATCAGCTTATCCGCAGGCAATGCCTTGCGAAAGGCCTCATAGTTGGCGCCAAGGTGATCCAGGTTGATTTCGGCCCGGGTCGATCTGTATTGTGCTTGCAAAATCCAGTCACCTTCTTCAATTGTTAGCCTGTAACGTAACCTTTTACCATTTTGGATATAGCAAAATCCTTGCTTCCAAAGGTTAATGGTAATGTTCAGAGACGTGGCTGTCAATGGCAGGGGGCTCTGCAGCCTCCTCTACCATCTTTACAATAGAACAAGATATACAAGCGATGCACATCTTAGACTGCGAATGAACAAAAGACGGATACGGGCGGTAGCAGAGCATTTTACACTCTAGACCGTCTGCATCCGTCTATAAAATTTTATTTACCCGATTGTTCCTGTATAGAAGCGGCAATTTGTATCATTTCGCTCACAGGCAAGTCAGCACTGGTGATTCTGAACTCTATTCCATCATTCATCCAGGTCATCGTCTGCTGTTCACTTCCTGTCAGCACGGCAAAACTTCCTCCAATATCAACCAGTTCGCCTGCCGTCAATGCGACCGCCCGATCTTTTGGACGCGCCTCTACAATGGTATAGTTATACGTTCCGCTATACCGCAGCATCACTGCATGTGTACCATTATCCTCCAGCTCCGGCGTATCCTTGATTTGTACTCCGGCTGGCGTGTAGGACGGTTCAATCAAGCCGAACTCACCCAACACAGCTTCTGCGGCATCCGTTCCCGCTGACGTTCCAGTTGCAGCATCCGCTGTGCCCGGTGTCTGTTGCTGCTCCTCTGCGTTAGCTGCTGCTTGCGGCTTGGACGTATCGCCAGTGACAGCTCCGTCGCTCTTCGCTTCACCAGACGGTTGCTGGACATCGCCCCCTACGGTTCCCTGCTCTTGTCCGGCTTCACCGGACGTCACGCCAGTCGTCCCTTCTAACGTACCGGTCGTATCAAGCGGACCGCTGGAATCCACTGCCCCTGAAGATGGCGATCCCTCGCTACCTGCATTCGTTTTTCCGGAAGCCATGTTCCGCTCCATATCAAAGGAATCCTTGTCAAACTTCGTATCAAAAGCAAATTGATCGAATTTCAGATCGACAACCACCTTGGCATTCGCATCAGATACCTGTACCTGAGTAGGGGCATAGTTGTTTTTGGATAGCCAAATCTTTTGCCTTACCAGCGCATGGCTATTGTAGTTCGCGGCCACATCAAACACATAGGATTTATCGTCGGTAGCCAACTGACGGGAAGCATCACCGATAATGCTGCGAACCAGCGTCTCATATAAATATACCTGACCCTGATTGTTTGGCCAGTCGCTCTTGAAACGGAAGCTTTTGTTCAGGCTGGGGGTCAGTACAAATACACCCTCATCATTACGAAGCACAATTTGCGTAACATCTTTTTTCTCGTTCGTCATGGCAATTCGGTAATAGGACGGCTTGCGATAGGAAATATCCACCTTGTATTCCTGCGGCGTGTCGCCGGTATGCAGCGTCATCAAAGCTGTACCGTGGTAGCTGTTCAGGTCGCTCACCACGTCACTCAAATCTTTAACCACATCGTCTGCGCTCTTCTTGCCGCACCCGGCCAGCAGCAACGTTACACACATGACCATGGCAAGCATCCATGAAATCCGGCGCATGTCATCAACCCCTTCAGCACATGTTTTAAATGAATTAGTACATGTCTATGAAGGACTTGTTCGATTTATGCAGACTGGCATGACAAGCTTGAGCGTATCCTTGTGTCATGCTATAAAATCTTTTGGAGACTGATCATAAATTCATACAAGAAATAAACTGAAAAACCAATCAAAACCACACCGGCACAGATTGTAACCCACTTGATGGCGGTTCGGTTCATGGCTTTTCGTGTTGTCGCTACGAGGGTCATCAAACCTAAATCATGAATAAGAATACCAAACAAAATACCTAAGCCAACAATCAAAAATTGACTTGTATTTGACCGATCAAATGAACTTGCCAGCACAGTCCCAAAAACACTTACCCAGAACACTAAATTCCCTGGTGAAACAGCTACAAGCAGCCCATTTTTATAGGAAGAAAATAATGATTTCGTCTTTTTCTCTCCTTCTAGTGCAATATCATGATCCGCATTTTTAATGCTGTCGTACCCCACGTAGCACAGAAATATGGCTCCAACGAGCCACATGATCACCTGTACAACAGGTAAGGACAGAACAGAGGCCAGACCAAAATATAAACCAATGATTAATAACAAATCGATGGTCATCCCCCCGAGCCCCACAATCCATCCATGCATAAATCCATTCTTTAGCCCTTGCTTCGTCATTTCAACCGTAATGGTACCTAAAGGTAATGCTATGGAGAAACCTAGTAAAACATATGTAATAAACAATGCCATTTCAAAACCCCTTTCAAATGTATAAAAACGTTATTCTATATTATAAAAAAAGACAAATCAATAAAATGTTGAAGCCTGTATGAGCTTAAAACACATGAGACTTATTTTGTACAAAATCGGATTCATTGACCAAGTTTGTCCATTGAGTATTGAGGTTCCAGCACTTATCATTGCTTTTGTGATAATAATTCTCATTTGCAAATTTATGAACTATTATATTATACGGAGGCTGCTATGACCAACAAAAAATCTACTCGGCAATACACTGCTCTGATCTGTCTATTCTCTCTTATGGGGGCATTGCTACTAGGATGCGGCGCATCTGATAAGCAGACTGCAAGCAGCAACACAACAGCATCTACAACCTCGGAAGCTGCCACAACTCGTGCCTACACAGACTATAAGGGACATACAGTAAACATTCCCACGACTCCTGGGCGCATTGCTTACTTCGGAGAAAACTATGGGGATCTATTGGTTTTAGGCGTACAGGCTGTTGGTACATCGACTTCTATGATCGAGGGAAAGATATATGAGAAAAAAGTTCAGAATGTATCGGACCTAGGATTTCCCATTGATTTAGAAAAAACATTGGCTCTACAACCAGACCTAATCATCACCGCCGATACGGATGAAAAACAATACGCAGCGTTAACGAAAATTGCACCTACAATTATGTTCGATACCTTCGCTCCACTGAACGATCGTTTGCTACATCTCGGAGACATTGTGAACAAGAAAAAGGCTGCTGAGGACTGGCTTGCCCAATATAAAATCAAGGAAGCAGAGATGTGGACCAAACTTCATGCGCAAGGTGTTAAGTCGGATGAAACAGCTTCGGTCTTTACCTACTATCCCGGTGACCGTTTGTTCGTCATGGCACGGACAGGCCTGTCACAGATACTATATGAAGAGAATGGTCTCAAGCCTACTTCTCTTATTCAGAAAGCGCTGGATGAGGACAAAGGATTCGTGCAATTATCACAGGAAGTAATCGGACAATACGCTGGAGATCGGATTTTCATACTAAGCACTCCAAGTTCAGAAGCCCAGCAATCCACCGAACAATTAATGAAAAGCAAGCTGTGGCTTCAGCTCCCTGCTGTCAAGCAGGGACATGTGTACATGCAGGACATTGGCAAAACCGAAAGTGATGCATCTACTCGGGAATGGTTGCTGGAGGAAATGCCCAAGCTCATAAAATAAGATTGGAGAAGCCTATCGTCCTTGTTGATAGGCTTCTTTTTTGTTGAACTTAAAGGAGGTATACTTATGCATATATGATAACCATTCTCAGTAAAAGGAGCTTTACACCGTGAATCAGCCTTCGTCGTCTGTAAATTCACCTCCACCCAACACACTGCTTTTTCATTTTAAAGGAATTGTGTTGGTTAGTGAGCCTACCGTTGGACTAATATCTCAATCAAATTCCGATCACTGTCTGCTTATGTTCATCGGCGGGGCTGGTAGGGTGGATGTGGGTCAAGAACAATATGTATTCCATTCAGGTTATGGGTATTGGTTAACTCCTGGCGAATCCTATCGCATCGCTCCCTTGGATGGAACTGTTCCTGAATACTACAAAATCACGTTCAAGGTCATTACCATGCCGTTGGATCCACAATCGGACGCGACCTTGGTTGAAAACGCAACGGGCATGCCATCCATATATCATGGATCTGTCCTGCCAGAACCGCGTGAATACATCGTTTCCTCTTCCTTCAAGCCTATTCAGTTGGCCGAAGAGTTATTTTATAGCACCCAACAAACAATACAGCCGCATAGACAAACCACTGCATTGCGTCAGCAAATCATGTTTCAAGAGCTGCTCTTACTGTGGCAGGAAGCCCACGTCCCTATTAAGCATAACGAGGGCTTTAATCCGACATTGCCTGCATCGGTGGAAAGCACCCTTGCATATATGGAAAACCACTACGAAAAGCCTATTACCGTCAAGCAGCTTGCCGAACAGGCCAACGTTTCCATATGGCAATACTCCCAGCTGTTTCGCAAAATAACGGGCAAAAAGCCGTTGCATTACCTCACTGAGCTGCGCTTGAACCATGCCAAGCGGCTGCTGCTGGAATGCAAACGGCCTTTACGTGAAATTGCCCGTCAGGTGGGTTTCTCTGACGAATATTATTTTAATCGGCGTTTTAGGCAAATAACCGGGGTTCCGCCGGGTAAATATGCGCTTTCCGCTCCCAGTTCTGTGTGCGTTAAGGATTGGACTGGCCACCATATTCATATCCCTCGTCGAGCGAGCCGCATCATCTACCACGGAGAAACGATGGGCGATTTGCTCGCGTTAGGAGCCACAGCCATAGGCGGAAGCCTGCGGCTCAGTGAATACAGCGTCTATAAGCATCGTCTTGAGAACGTAACTGACGTGGGACTTCCGCTGGATACCCGCTTGACCAGCGCTCTTGATCCTGATCTGATTATCATCGCTAACTCGGATGAACAGGAATACGAGCGTATTGCAAGCATCGCGCCCACCCTCACCTTCAACTCCTTTGCCGCCCTGGAGGAACGACTGCGTACACTTGGCGCATGGCTCGATAAGGAACAAGAGGCCGAACGCTGGTTAGCGACCTTCACCGCTCGTAATCTGGCGATGTGGCAGCAGCTCAGCACGCATATCACAGCCGGAGAAACCGCCTCTGTTTTTATCTTCGACCATGGCGATCGGCTCTTTGTCATGGGCATGTCCGGATTCTCATCGGCCCTCTACCACCCGCACGGCTTCCAGCCTGTCGAGCCAATCCAAAAGATGCTTGATGAGGGACTGGGCTTCGCAGAAATTAATCCAAACGAATTGCCTGATTACGCTGGCGATCGCATATTTATGCTCGTCCCTACGGCACCAGACTCCAAGCATACGCTGGAATGCATGCTCAACAGCCCTCTCTGGCATAGCCTCCCTGCTGTGCGTCAAGGCCAGGTATATTTCGTAGAAGCAGACCGCTGGAACTGGAGCGATGCCATGACTCGGCAAAAGCTGCTCACTGCACTGCCCAAACTGCTCGTTCATTGATGCTGAAATGCTGCTATTTTTCAAAAGCTACATGAGTCCTTGAATAGTCCCATCTGCCTCCAGCGACATATGCTCAGCTGCTGGAGATTTGGGCAATCCTGGCATCGTCATGGTATTACCTGTTTCCACGACTACAAAGCCTGCGCCTGCGGACAATGATACGCTGGACACGTGAATGGTGAACCCCTCCGGCGCACCTAGCAAGGAAGGTTGATCTGAGAAAGAATACGGCGTTTTGGCCATACATACAGGCAGTTGTCCAAAACCAAGCTGCTCCATACCAGCCAACGCCCGTTTGGCTGCAGGCGTGTAAGCCACCTCTGCCGCACCGTAAATCTCCTTGGCAATGACACTAATTTTCGCTTGTAAATCAAGCGTATGATCATATAGCGGCGCAAAATGGGCTTTATCCTTCTGAAGTAAGTTCAGCAGGCTTTGGGCCAATTTTTCTCCCCCTTGGCTTCCCTGCGCCCATACTTGTGAAAGCTCTGAGGGTACACTCAGCTTGCGGCATTCTGAGAAAATCAAATCCAACTCAGCTTCGCTATCTGTTACAAAATGGTTAATCGCCACCAAGACAGGCACACCAAACTTTTGCAAATTCCGTACATGCCGGCTCATATTGGCTAATCCGAGTTGCAATTGCTCCAAATTTTCCGCATCCAGCTCCTGTTTAGCTACACCGCCGTTATATTTCAGCGCTTTGGCGGTTACAACCAGCACAGCCGCATCAGGTTGCAAGCCGGATTGACGGCACTTGATGTCAAAGAACTTTTCCGCTCCCAGCTCAGCCCCAAATCCCGCCTCTGTGACGACGACCTCTCCCAGCTTCAACGCCAGCTTTGTACCGATCAGACTGCTACATCCATGGGCAATATTAGCAAAAGGTCCACCATGCACAATAACCGGAGTGCCTTCCAACGTCTGCACTAGATTAGGCTTTAATGCTTCCCGAAGCAGCACAGCCATTCCTTCCACCGCGTGCAGATCCTCTGCTGTTACCGCTTCACCGGATTCGTTATATCCAATCACCATCCGACCCAACCGTACTTTAAGATCGTTCATATTTTCACTTAAGCATAGCACCGCCATGACTTCCGAGGCCGAGGTAATCAGAAAGCCGCTTTCTCTTACCGCTCCATTCCCCGTTCCCAATCCAGTCACAATACTTCGCAAGCTCCGGTCATTCATATCGACAGCCCGTTTCCACACGATTCGGTCTGGCTTCAGCCGCAAAGCATTTCCATGGAACAAATGGTTATCAATCATCGCTGCCAGCAAATTATGTGCTGCCGAAATCGCATGTATATCCCCTGTAAAATGCAGATTAATGTCTTCCGCCGGAACAATCTGGGCCTGTCCTCCCCCGGTGGCTCCACCTTTCATCCCAAAGCAAGGTCCAAGGGACGGCTCACGCAGCGCAGCAACGGTTTTATGCCCCATCGCGTTGAGTGCCTGGGACAGCCCGATGGTTGTCAGCGTTTTTCCTTCTCCAGCCGGAGTGGGATTCATCGCCGTAACCAGCACCAGCTTTCCATTCGGGCGATCCTTCAGTTCCTCCCACAGAGATGGATTCAGCTTCGCTTTATATTTGCCATACGTCTCCAGATGCTCTTCTTCAATTCCTGCTTCTTTGGCTATATCAATAATCCTCTTCATCTTTCGTTATGTACCCCCCGTTTTATAAGTCTGACCCATGGTGTCGAACCCTTTATCATTTTATTCTACCAAAGTGTACGGTTTATTGCGCTATGATTCATTTCATCGCAAGCATGACTATCCTGTGAGTTATAAAAAAAGCATCCCCTGCCTGCATGAACTTTGAGGATACTCTTTTGGCATGTCCTAATCAGCAGAAATCCTTTAGAAATCAGGACAGCTTGGAACAACAAATTATCCATATGTAAGCACTTATACTCTCAACTACTCTCCACTTTATAATGCTTTTCCAGCAGTTCTTTAAAAACGTCAATCGGGTACTTGTATTGATCCGTTTTGAACACAATCCGGTTATTCCACTGGTTCTTTTCCAACTCGCATCCATGCTCCATGTCCAGTTCCTTCATAATAAATATAATCTCATCTAAGGTTACCATCACACTATGTCTATTCGTCGTAGTCGCCAGCATCTGCTCGCCTTCCTGTATGTATGCCTTAACGATCTGTTCATCAAACCCTTCGCTGATCATTAATTCCATCAAGGTTTGTACAAAAAGAGACGGCAGGTTTTTGTACTGCGATTTTTTAATCCCAAACAGCGTGACGCTTAAGCGGGAAATATCATGCATAAACACAATGTTTTTTCTCCGGTTCAATAAAAACAAGCTGGCATGCCAACTATTCAAAGGCGGATAAATATCAACTTGAAGTGGTTCAGTCTCCCATTCCTTCAGCAGTTTTTGGGTTCCCCGTATAACAAACATCATTGCTCTCCTTTATTGACGGTTCTGTACCGTAGCTCGTGATCTGACATCCCTAATCTCTCACACTAGGCTTGCCCCGGAAATTATAACACCGTATTCCAAACATCGGATTATAGACTATTTCAGTATAGGATAGGGGAATGATTAATTACCTGACACTGCTGAACGTAGCTCCTTCGGGACAATCCAGGGCATTTTCGTTTTCTTAGTGGATATTTTTTATGGAAATCCCCTTCACCGCTCTATATAATTCAGGTACAGTTCGTCACACGAGCTTAATCTGAAAATTAGGGGTGTTCCACACCTATGCCACAGCATATTTTACTTATTGAAGACGATCTATCTATTGCTGAAATGCTGCTCAAAGCACTCACCAAGGAGGGCTACAATTTAACCACCGCCTATGACGGAGAAGAAGGACTTATTGCCTTTGAACGTCACACTTACGACCTGGTACTCGTGGATCTGATGATGCCGAAGGTCGATGGTATGGAGGTAATCCGGCAAATTCGTACCCGCAGCGCCGTGCCAATTCTGATTATGTCGGCTAAGGACAGCGATGTGGATAAAGCGCTTGGACTGGGCTTCGGGGCAGACGATTATGTTGCCAAACCTTTTTCGATGCTTGAGATGACGGCGCGTATTCAATCCGCAATCCGCAGATCGACTACCTATGCTCGTCTGCAACAGCAGGAGGAACAGCCGCAAGCACAAGTGTTGACCTATGGAAATTTGCGCATTGATTTTGATCATTTTACAGTCATACGCGATGGAAATGAAATTCAGCTAACAGCCAAAGAATCCGATATTCTGAAGCTGTTTGCATCCAATCCGAACCGGGTTTTTACGAAAGCTCAATTATACGGATTTATTTGGAAAGACGATTATATGGGTGATGAGAATGTGATTAACGTCCATATTCGCCGCCTACGTGAGAAAATTGAAGAAGATCCCTCTCACCCTGTCCACATTAAGACGCTGTGGGGCATCGGCTACAAATGGGAGAATGGTTGATATGAGCATCGAAATCATTTTCGAATGGATTGTCGTCCTCATGATGTCCGTCGTTATCATATGGCTTTGGCGGGAACGTGTAGCCTATAAGCGCAAAATCAAGAATGTCCGAACCCTACTTGAGCGGATCGTGACCGTGAATCATGCGGAAAAGCTGCTATATGTCACAGGTGACGTTGAACTGCAGCGACTCATGACGGAGATCAACCGGCTACTAGACTTAAATTTGAGGGTATCAGCCGATTACAACCGGAGCCAAATCGCTATGCGCAAAATGATTTCAAATATTTCTCACGATCTCAAGACCCCGCTTACCGTTGTGCTTGGTTATGCCGAGATGCTGGATGGCGATCCAGATATTTCGTCAGAAGAACGTATAAAGCTGCTATCCAGAATTCATCAAAAGACAAGCGAAGCGATTGAGCTGATCGGAAGTTTTTTTAGTTTGGCGAAGCTGGAAGCCAACGATACGGATATTCCACTGACCCGACTGGAGATAGGAGAACTGTGCAGACGCAGCATTTTGGAGTTTTATGATCTGCTGACGGCTCAGGGTTTTACGGTACATATTGACATTCCGGAGCATCCCATTTATGCCTTGGGGAACGAAGGAGCCATTGGGCGGGTGCTGAGCAATCTGATTTCAAATGCCATTCGCTACGGGGCAGAGGGTCGAACGCTAGGCCTGACGCTGTCAGAACAGCAGGATACAGTGCGTATAGAAGTGTGGGATCGTGGAAAAGGCATACAGGAGCCGGAGCAGGATAAGGTTTTTGAACGCATGTACACACTTGAGGATTCCCGTAATAAGGCGGTACAGGGCAGTGGACTGGGTCTTACGATTGCCAAGCGCCTGGTTGAATGCATGAATGGAGAGATGCAATTGACCAGCAAACCTTATGAGCAGACCGTCTTCTCTTTTACCTTGAAGAAGATCAACTATTAAGCGAGCTGCTCAACTTAATAAATTTGTAAGGATTACGAAAGAAAAATGAACATTTCGCCCTTTATTCTTGAATTATCAACAGCACACGAAGGGAGAACACCCATGACTTACATATTACGTACACATCAGCTGACCAAAGCCATGAAGGGCAATGAAATTGTAGCAGGGGTCAGTATGAATGTGCGCAAGGGGGAAACCTATGGCTTTCTCGGTCCCAATGGGGCGGGCAAGACAACGATCATGAAAATGATTACCAACCTGCTCAAGCCGACATCGGGTGAGATTGAACTGTTCGGTGAAAAGCTAACGCCAAACTCTTATCATCTGCTCGGACGGATGGGTTCGATTATTGAATACCCAATTTTTTATGATAGACTGACGGCTCAGCAAAATCTCGAACTTCATTGTGAATACATGGGCTATTATAATAAACAGGCTGTCCGGGATGCGCTAGAATTAGTGAACTTGCGGAATGCGAGTGACAAGCCAGTAAAAGACTTTTCACTAGGAATGAAGCAGCGTCTCGGGATTGCCCGGGCCATTGCGACCAAGCCAGAGCTACTCATTTTGGATGAACCAATTAATGGTCTGGACCCAGTGGGAATTAAGGAAATTCGGCAGTTATTCCACATGTTATGCAAGGAATATGGGATGACGCTGCTCGTATCCAGTCATATTTTAGCGGAAATAGAGCAGATTGCGGATACAATAGGCGTGATTAATCACGGACGGCTGATTGAGGAAGTTTCGATGGAACAGGTACGGGATACCAATACAGAATACATCGAATTTACGACCAACGATTGTAAAAAAGCGGCCTACGTCCTCTCCCATCATCTGAGTCTGAATAATATAAAGGTACTCAATGAACAGAGTATACGTATTTACGATATGAGTGTACCGCAGAAGCAAATTACGAAAACGCTCATTTTAAATGATGTAGAAGTCGATTCCATTCATCAGAAAAGCAGTACGCTGGAAGACTACTTTTTACGTCTGTTACATGGAGGTGAGCCCCATGCTTAGATTAATACAGTTGGAGATGAAAAAGCTTCATCTGGCGGGTTATATCCGTTCAGCACTGATCGCCAACGCCTGTATTTTGGGGTTGCTCTGTATTATTGCGCTGGATAGCCAAAATGAAGGAGTACCCGAATTTACACAGTACGCTCAGCTTCTTGATCTCATGGACAATATGGTGAGAGCCACATTTATTGTATTTGCCTCCGTTCTGCTATGCCGTTTTATTGTAGGAGAATTTAAGTCCAAATCGATTACAATCTTGTTCATGTATCCGATTCATCGTCAAAAGCTGATGATCGCCAAACTCTTGATTGTGCTGCTGTTTACGTTCTTGTCTGTTGTTATATCGGAAATCATCATTACGGCTGCGATTCATTTGCTCAACCAGTTTGTCATGATTGTACCGGATAAGCTTACTCTTTCCATACTGGCCGAACAATCCGCGCGGACGCTAATCAATGCCGTGGCCGCCAGCTTTATGGGATTGGTTCCGCTGTATATGGGAATGCGAAGATACTCAGTACCCACGACTATTGTGACCTCAATTCTGGTTGTAGCCTTGCTTTTCTCCAATAATAACGGCGCTACACTTAGCTCCATTGCCCCCGTGCAAATCAGCTTCTCTGTGCTGGGAATGATTGTGGCTTATGCGGCAATTCGGCGCATTGAGTATAAGGATATTGCTTAGTAATATAGATTTTAGTGAAACGCTTTCAAAAAAAGATGAAAATCCTTGTTAGATATACACACATTTTTCACTGGACTTCATTCTAAAACAGGTATATCCTATAGGAGAAATTAAAAAACGGAATAAGGATCTTCGGGGTAGGGTGAGATTCCCAACCGGCGGTATGGCTCATGGAGCTAAGCCCGCGACTCTGTATCTGGCAACAGGATACGGACTGATTTGGTGAGATGCCAAAGCCGACGGTAAAGTCCGGATGGAAGAAGATCGAAGTATGAACATGCCGCAAAGTGAATGAATGCTGCGCTATAGTTTTTGCAGTAACTTCATTTAACTTGTATCAAACGGCAAGTTTATTTGATCAACCCCCGTCTTGCATGGCTTTCGCCATGGACGGGGGTTTTTGTGCCACCGGTCCTGTATTCGCAAGGAGCTAAATAAGTATGAGTCAATCATCAACTGTACTATCATCCAAAGGTTTTGATCGTAGCTCCCACATGAAAAGCGGTTTTTGGCTAGTCGCGATCGGAGCGGCCTTGTGGGGTGCAGACCCGCTGTTTCGTATTATTTTGTTAAAGTCATTCACCTCAGCACAAATCGTACTGATGGAGCATGTGCTGCTCTTTATCGCTCTGACGCCGATGCTGTGGAAGCATCGCGAGGAGCTCAAAACGATACGATTTCGTCAGGTTTTCGCTATTTTGTTCGTCTCGTGGGGCGGCTCGGCACTGGCCAGTGTGATTTTCACCATGGCACTCAGCAACGGTGATCTGAATGCAGTTCTTTTGCTTCAGAAGCTTCAGCCTTTGGTCGCCATTATTCTGGCCCGCGTTATATTGAAGGAAATGCTACCGCGTCATTTTGGAATATTAATTGTCATCGCTCTGTTCGGAACGTATCTTCTAACCTTCGGTTGGTCGCTTCCCTTTGGGCATGTTCATGATTTTGTTCACATTGGTAGTCTGCTCGCACTAGGTGCAGCGGTTCTGTGGGGCGGTTCGACCGTTATGGGTAGCTACTTGCTTCGTTCGATGAAATATGAGACAGTAACCTCCCTCCGCTTCATGGTGGCGCTCCCTCTGCTCATTGTTCTCACCTCGGTGGAGCATGCTCCGTGGAATATGCCTACAGGTACATGGGCGGGCGCAGCTGTAATGATCAACTTGCTGCTGCAAGCATTGCTTCCGGGTCTTCTCAGTTTATTACTGTATTACAAAGGCTTAAGTACAACCAAAGCTTCTTATGCTACGATGGCAGAATTGAGCTTCCCCATGGTTGGTGTCGTAATTAACTGGATCGCTTTCCAGCAAATCGTTACCGTAGCGCAATTGACTGGTTTTATGCTGATCTGGATTACACTCTTTATGATTTCTCGTCAGCAGAAAAATTAATAGCTTAATCTTCTTTCATGCTCATCCAAGCCAAATCGTGAAGATGCTTTTGCATCTCTGATTTGGCTTTTTATGTATTCATATTCATATTAACATTAGTTCCTAAGACCTATTTTTTCAAAAAAAGTGTACTATTCCTTGTTTTTAAAGAATACATCTATAAAATTAGTCGATTTATGTCGAATAAAACTATGTAGTGATCATCTGACACAGAGGAGAAAAAACTATGACTAAAGCAAAACAAACAGTTCCGTGGTGGAACAGGTTTCTCAAGCAGTTTTATTTAATGAGGACAAAATTAATAATATCTTTTTTGGCTGTGTTATTGATTCCAAGCGTACTTATTGGATACTTTTCTTACCAGGGGGCCACGACACAGCTCAGTCAGCAGATGGCTGCTTCCGTAAACACGAATCTGTATCTGATCCGAAGCAATGTTAATCAGTATGTAGCACCGATTATAAAAGACGTAGACGTGCTTACCAGTGAGATCGAATCTGATTCCATTGGTTCCAACCAAGAAGCACTTCAGAAAAAGTTGGACGTCATCGTCAAAGCTCATCCTGAGTTAGATGCCGCGCTCCTTGGCAATATGGAAGGACAATATATCCGTTCTCCGATAAAAAAGGAGGCTGATTATGATCCTAGGGAGAGAAAATGGTACAAAAACGCAATGCTACATAAGGGCAAGGTATTCGTCGGCGTTCCAGTTGCCAGCGTTACGACAGGAAACTTAGTGGTTAATGTATCGGCAACGCTCAAGGACGGTGAAGGAGCTGTTGCATTGGCTTTGAATCTGGACAAGATGGGTGAAAGTCTCCAATCTGTGAAGATAGGTGAACGCGGAGGACTCATCATTGTTGATTCTGATCATAAAGTTGTATCTGGGACTGGAACAGCCTTTACCAAGACAGGCAAAAAACCGGCTGACACCATGGAGGGCCTTCCCGAAGTGGCGGCAACCGGTGAAAATGATACTCCTTCCGTGTCGCAAATTCAATTTATGAATCGGGACGTACTGGCCTTTACACTTAAGGACCCTCTCACTGGCTGGAACATTGTTGCACTATCGGATCTGGAGGATTACAGTGATGCAGCCCAACCGATTCTGAAGCAAAGCCTGATTGTAATTGTTATTTCCATACTGGCCGCTGCGATCATCATAGTGCTTATGGTCCGCTCATTCCTGATCCCACTCAAAAAGCTGCAAGCAGGAACACGGATCGTCCGTGATGGAAATCTGACCGAACGTGTTAATCTGTCTAGAAAGGACGAGTTCGGCGAGCTGGCACAGAATTTTGACCAGATGACGCATTCCTTGCATTCAATGGTCTCCGAAGTCAACCAAACCTCCTCCCGTCTTGCTTCCTCTTCCCTGATAATCAAGGAGAGCACAGAGCAAACGACGGAGTCCGTACAACACGTAGCGGAAACAGTTATGGAATCCGCGGAAAATGCAGTGACCAGCGCCGAGGCATCCGAGCAAACCGCCAATGCTGTTGAAGAAATGGCGAAGGGTGTCAGCACGATTGCCGAATCGGCAAGCTCCATCGTGGATTCAGCAGGACAAACCGAGCAGGACGTAGCTCAAGGCAGTCAAATGATCAGCCATGTGCGGACACAAATGGACCGCATTTTGGAAGCTGTAAGCCAAACGGCTAGCCTGATGGATGAGCTATCCCAGCTCTCGGACGATGCGAAGCAAATGAATGCGGCTATAGTTGCCATTGCCAAGCAAACTAACTTATTGTCCCTGAACGCATCTATTGAAGCCTCCAGAGCAGGCGAAGCTGGACGTGGATTTGCTGTAGTCGCTATAGAGGTACGCAAGCTGTCGGAACAGTCCAAGGCAAGCGCCGATTCCATCAGTCAGATCATTACGCAGATGCTCGATTTGATTCAACGCTCTACCGCTACGATGAACGGTAATGTTCGTAATCAGGTAGGTGAAGGATTACGAATCAGCCAAGATGCAGAAGGTGCTTTTACGAATATTGAACGCTCTACTTCTCATATCGTGGAACAAATTCAAAGTGTGTCCGCTGCTGCTGAACAAATCTCTGCCAGTACAGAGGAAGTTTCAGCCACTGTCACCCATTTGGCAAGCCTATCCCGCACTTCGGCAGATAGTTCACAAACAACTTCCGCTGCTGCTCAAGAGCAAATGGCAGCCATGGAGGAAATCGCATCTTCCTCACAGGAGTTGTCCAACATGGCACAGGATCTGCAAGAGCTTGTTAAGCGATTTAAGATTTAGCTTCCACAGCTATTATTGAAATTTTCACCAACGAAAGCTCAGCAGTACTGTATCTGTTTACTAACAAAAGCCTTCGCCCGCATACAAAATACGGGTGAAGGCTTTTTCGTTGATTCCTTTAGACGATGCCTCGTACTTACCTATATGCTCATCTGCCCCGTTAGCTGGCGGCGTCTATCCCCTTCTGGATCATGTTCCACCATAATATCCTGATGAAAAATGGCTGTAGCTCGCTGTTGCCTGTCGTACATCGGCCATGCTCTCTCAGGTAGCATAGGCTCCCCATCCCGTGCAAAAGCAACCCATGCCTGCTGCATATCATGAGCAAGCTTCTCCATAGAAGGTTGAATCTCTAATCCCAGCTTATCCAGCAGCTTCAGATTATCGAAAACAAAAGCAATTTCTGCACCGTGAACCGCTTGTCCAAAGGTAGGATGGCCCGGCAGTGTCCAATCAAAACGGTACATCCATACCGATGCATACACCGACTGTGCAGCGGCAAGAGCCAACGCGGGACGCCAAAAAATGAGATCGGTCAACATTTGTGCCTGTCCCTCAATGGTAACTGGAAAAGGTTCTATCAGGTCGCCAATGTCGGACATACCTGTCATCATTTCCAATGCCTGACGTGCTGTTAGCTTGTTCATCAGATGGGATTCTTTGCGGATAAAATAGTTCCCTTCATGCAAGTTCGTTCCAATCATAACAGATACCTGTTTTGCTGAACCTTGGGCGATTGCCGACAGGGGTAGATCCGGCAAGGTCACCCCGTCTACAACGGGTTGATAAATCATCGCCATTCCTGGTCCGATGACTTCATGTGTTTTAGCCATAGCGAGCATCAACGCATCTGTCGGCAGCGTAAACAATCGCTCAGGATGCTGAGTGTCCACACCCAGTTGCTGCAAATACACAGCCGCCACTTGCTCAGCCTGTGCAGCTGGCAACACCTGCGATGCTCCACTTTGCAAAATTGCACGCTGGAACAGCCCCTCAGCGGCTGGCATCGCCAATAGAGCGGCAATACTCATCGCGCCTGCCGATTCACCGAACACCGTTACTTCATCCGGGTTGCCACCAAAGGCAGATATATGATCCCGAACCCATTCCAGCGCAGCAATTTGATCCAACAGTCCGGCATTTGAGGTCAGCCCATTCCCCTTTGGAGTCAAATGCAAAAATCCTAACGGTCCTAACCGATAGTTGATCGTAACTACAACAACATTGCCATTCTTCGCCATGCGTTCCCCGTCATATAAAGGTATAATCCCAGACCCGGTGACAAAGGCACCGCCATGAATCCACACCAGCACCGGACGTCCCTTCTCAGGAGCCTTCGAAGCCGGTGTCCAAATGTTCAGATACAAGCAATCCTCGGACTGCTGCGGCGGTTCCACCAGATTTCCGGTCATACTTTCAGCGGAGGGCATGGGTTGCGGACAGATGGGTCCGAAACTCGTCGCAGCCCGTACCCCCTCCCAAGGCTCCAAAGGCTGTGGTCCGTGAAAACGAAGTTTTCCAACAGGAGGCTGCGCATATGGAATACCTTTCCACACATGATATCCATTCCCCGTTTCTCCACGTAATTGACCTAGACGAGTATGTACTGTATTACTCTCCATCATGAACCCTCCTTTATTTTGTATGTTCAACATAACGGTATACTATCAATCTTTACATATCTCTATTATACCCTTTGCGCAGGACCAAACCAAAAAATACCGGAAGCGCTTTTGCGCTCCGGCATTTTGTAGACAGAATGAGTGGATCTTGCTTAATCCCGAACCTCTTCTTTCGGAATCAGCTTGTAAATTTCTTCGCTTTCCATCGAATCAATCAATCGGTCTAGCCACTTGTAATAAGCCACGGCCTGCTTCATTTTCATACGGTCTTGCTGAAGAATGGTCTTAAATTCCTCGTATTCTTCACCCTGCGCCATCAATTTGTCCAGTTCGTCAATGGCTTTGCGCAGTACGAGTAAATTTGTTTCTACTGCTTTTCTCCATTTAATAGCGAAGAAGTCAGTAAAAGTTTGGTACCAGTCATATTCGACTTCATACAAGTCCTTGCGTGAGCCTTTGCTCCATACCTTGTTCACCATTTTCAGATCCAACAACGTTCGAACTCCTGTACTCATGCTCGTTTTGCTCATTTCCATTTCACGGCCCATCTCGTCCAGCGTCATCGGTTTATCCGCAAAAAAAAGCAAACCGTACAAATGCCCCGCAGACAGAGTGATCCCATATAGGTCCATGTTTTTACCTATAGCTTCTATGACACGTTTGCGAATTTTTTGCAGCGACGCCTGCTGCTCATCACCTAACTGGTACAAGCTCATGCTTGCAACCTCCTAATTTTAGAGCATTTTGCACAACCTAGTATGAACGACTTACCCGTAAAGGATTAGCTTTGACGCAATATATGAAATCTTTCAATACTGAATGAAATGTTTCAAAAGCAAAGCTTCTGTCTATATTACAACAGCATGATCGTTCAAAATCATAATTCGCAAAATTGCTAATGATAGTAAACTTTTAAAATTATGGATATACATAAATCTTTTTGTTATGGTCATATTTCATTGTCTATTTTAAAAAAAGCACTATCGGTTGTAAAGTTCCGAATGTTTGAGCATTCTAAAGAACGAAGGAGCATATCGAAGGAAAGTTTGTACAGTTTTTTCTGTACGTACTTTACGAACAGTTTTTTTGTTTGAAATGTAAGTGATGCTTCTGTTACAATTAATTTTGTCATTAACCGTTCAGGATGTACAGAATTATGATTTTTATACTCAATCCATCATGCAACATGGGGTTAATACCAAGCAAAGTATAGAAAGAAGAGGTGTATGTATGACGATTTTGGAAGTCAAAAATGTCAGCAAACTCTTTGGTCCTCACGCAGAGCAAGGTGTTCCGCTCCTGGAGCAAGGCTGGGGCAAAGAAAAGCTGGCCAAAGAAAAACAGATTACTGTTGGTGTTAACAAGGCCAACATGCAAATTAAGCAAGGTGAAATTTTCGTAATTATGGGGTTATCAGGTAGCGGCAAGTCCACTTTGGTGCGAATGCTAAATCGCTTGATTGAGCCTACCTCCGGTGAAATTCTGGTCCACGGCAAAGATCTCCGTAAGATGAACAAAGAACAACTCCGCGAGGTTCGTCGTAAAACCATCAGCATGGTTTTTCAAAAGTTCGCCCTGTTCCCACATCGAACTGTATTGGAAAATGTAGAATACGGTCTTGAAATTCAAAAGGTAGATAAAGCACAACGCCAGGAAAAGGCACAAACAGCGCTGGAACTGGTTGGTCTTAAAAACTGGGGCGATAAAATGCCCGATGAGCTGAGTGGCGGTATGCAGCAGCGTGTCGGCCTGGCACGTGCACTGGCAAATGACCCTGAAGTTCTCCTGATGGATGAAGCATTCAGCGCATTGGACCCTCTCATTCGCCGTGACATGCAAGATGAGCTGCTGGAGCTTCAAGATAAAATGAAGAAAACGATTGTCTTTATCACCCATGATCTGGATGAAGCGCTGCGGATTGGTGACCGGATTGCATTGATGCGGGATGGAGTGGTCGTACAAATTGGTACACCGGAAGAAATTATGATCCAACCAGCTAACTCTTATGTAGCCCGCTTTGTCGAGGATGTGGATCTGTCCAAAGTATTGACGGCTGCTCATGTCATGCTTCGTCCAGAAACCATCACAATGGACCGCGGTCCGCGTGTAGCTCTGGAATTGATGCGGGAGCGTGGGATTTCCAATCTATTCGTCATTGACCGCACCAAAAAGCTACTGGGTGTTATTAATGCCGAGGATGCTGTCCATGCACTGCGCAACAATTTGAAGATTGAAGATATTTTGATCACGGACGGACCGCAGGTTCCTGCTGAAACTGTTATTAATGATTTGTTTGAAATTACAAGCTCGTCCAAGGTGCCACTGGCTGTCGTCGATGACAAGCAGAAATTGCTGGGCGTTATCGTCCGTGGAGCTTTACTGGGTGCACTAAGTGGAGATGTACCTACTACAAAGGAGGTGAATGCCCATGATACCGAAACTGCCAATCGCTGAGTGGATTCAATCCATTGTAGACTGGATGGGTATTCATCTGGCTGGATTGTTTAATGTTATTTCTTCGGTAATTGAAGCGGTAGTAGGCTTTTTCTCTGGCTTGTTCATGCTTCCGCACCCTCTGGTGTTCATCGTGATCATCGGGATTATCGCCTTTATGATCGGGCGGGTGCAGCTTACACTGTTCACTGTCATCGGCTTCCTGCTGATTGATAATCTCGGCTATTGGAGTGAAACGATGAACACGCTCGGACTGGTCATCACGTCTGCGCTTGTATCCATTGTTATCGGGATTCCGATCGGAATCTGGTGTGCATACAGTAAATCAGCATCACGCATTATCACGCCTTTACTTGATTTTATGCAGACGATGCCTGCGTTCGTGTACTTGCTCCCGGCGGTTACCTTTTTCAGCTTGGGTGTTGTACCAGGTGTTATCGCCTCTGTAATCTTTGCGATTCCCCCAACCATTCGCATGACCAATCTGGGGATTATGCAAGTATCGGATGAACTGATTGAAGCTTCTGATGCTTTTGGTTCAACATCGGCGCAAAAGCTGTTTAAAGTACAGCTGCCACTGGCATTGCCTACCTTAATGGCTGGTATTAATCAGACGATTATGCTGTCACTGTCCATGGTTGTTATTGCTTCCATGATCGGTGCGGAAGGTATCGGTGCAGTTGTGTATCGTGCTGTGACCCAGCTGCAAATTGGTAAAGGCTTTGAAGCCGGCTTGGCTGTGGTCGTTCTGGCTATTGTACTTGACCGCTTTACACAAAATCTGTTCAAACCGACAAAAAAAAGCAAAAGTCGTGTATCCAGCAAGCAAAAAGTATGGATCACCTCTGCAGTTACAGCGGTTATTCTGATCGCTGGCGCATCTCAATATTTTGTTGGAACAGATCATTCCGCTGCTGGTAAAGGTAGTGCTGCTGCCAATCCGATTGGCGCAGAGGTTGATTATAAAATTATTGGTATTGATGCCGGGGCAGGCATTATGAAGTCGACGGCTAAAGCAATTCAAGACTACAATTTGTCTGATTGGAAGCTAGTCGAGGGTTCCGGTGCAGCCATGACGGCCACATTGGACAAAGCCATCAAAGCGAAAAAACCGATCATTATTACCGGTTGGACTCCTCACTGGATGTTCAACAAGTATGATCTCAAATATTTGGAAGACCCTAAAAAGTCTTATGGTGAAGCTGAGGGTATTCATACGATTGCCCGTAAAGGTTTGCAGCAGGACGCTCCTACTGCTTATGAGTTTCTAAAACGTTTCAAATGGACAGCTGAAGATATGGGTGAAATGATGGTTGCTATCCAAGAAGGGACCAGTCCAGAGCAAGCTGCCAAGGATTGGGCAGGGAAACATGCCGACAAGGTTCAGGAATGGACTCAAGGACTGCAACCTGTCAATGGCGACACCTTTAAGCTAAGCTATGTAGCTTGGGATTCGGAAATTGCGAGTACGAATTTGCTGAAATATATTATGGAAAATAATCTGGGTTACAAAGTAACCGCACTGCAAGTTGAAGCAGGTCCTATGTGGACGGGTGTCGCTAGTGGCGATGTAGATGCCTCACCGGCTGCATGGCTGCCGTTAACGCATGCGGATTACTGGGCTAAATACAAAGATAAACTCGACGACCTAGGTGCAAATATGACTGGTGTTAAAACCGGGTTGGTCGTTCCAGCTTACATGAATGTTAAATCAATTACTGAATTGCAGGGGAACGGAGCCGAAGCGGCTCCAGCCTCCGCCGCTACTGGGGACTTTGGCAAGGAGGTCGGCTACCGCATTGTCGGTACCGACCCTGGTGCCGGACTGATGAAGCTGACTTCTAAAGCTATCAGTGACTATGGATTGTCCGACTGGAAACTGCTTGAAAGCTCTGGAGCTGCAATGACCGCTACACTGGATAAAGCTATCAAAGCCAAGCAGCCTATCGTTGTAACCGGTTGGACTCCTCACTGGATGTTTAACAAGTATGATTTGAAATACTTAAAAGATCCTAAAAAGGCTTATGGTGATAAAGAAGAAATTCATACCATTGCCCGCAAAGGGTTGAAACAGGATGCTCCTGTGGCTTATGAATTTCTAAGCCGTTTCAAGTGGACTGCTGAAGATATGGGTGAAGTGATGATCGCAATTCAAGATGGTACTCCCCCACAGCAGGCTGCCAAGAACTGGGCTGATAAGCATCCTGATAAAGTACAGGAATGGATCAAGGGTTTGCAGCCCGTCAACGGCGATCCTCTGAAGCTGAGCTACGCTGCTTGGGATTCGGAAATTGCCAGTACGAACGTATTGAAATATGTATTAGAACAAAAATTGGGCTATAAAGTAACCGCGCTGCAAGTGGAAATCGGCCCAATGTGGACAGGCGTGGCTGGCGGAAGTGTAGATGCTACCGCAGCCGCCTGGCTTCCATTGACGCATGCTGATTATTGGGCTCAATACAAGGATAAAGTAGATGACATCGGAACCAGCATGACTGGCGTTATGTCCGGACTTGTCGTTCCATCCTATGTACCCATTGATTCTATTGAGGATCTCAAAACGCAATAATACTTCTTCCAATTTTAATTGCTACTAATAAGTAGAAGGCAGATCAGGACTACTCCCGATCTGCCTTTTTGATATCCAAATTTAAAATTGCTCTCAGCCTTTGATTGTGAACCCTTCTTGAGCGGGCACATCGGCATGCTGTGCTGTCGTCTGATGTTGTCTAAAGAATAACGGATAGATCACGAAGGCCACCAGCAGACTCACACAACCAATGACGCCCAGAGCAATCAAATCCTTAAAGATGTATGTGATATCCAGACCCTTGAGCGTAATGTTCCGTACTGCGTCCAAATAATACGTCAGCGGCAATATTTCAGCAAGCCCTCGCAAGAAGCCGGGCATTGCTTCTAATGGCCACGTATAACCTGACAGCATAAAGGAAGGAACAGCAATGAGCATCAGAGTTTGTGTTGCATCCACTCTGGTCTTGGAAAAGAGACTGAACAGGAACCCTAATCCACACAAAGCAAAGTTAAAGACCAGCGAAACCAAAATCAATGGCAGTACCTGTCCCCTAAACGGAATATCGAAGCATAAAGCGCTAATACTGAATACAGTCAGCACATTAAAAGCTCCCGCCGCATAATAGGGTGCTAGCTTGGCAATAGCCAAGCGCCAAGGGGTGTTTTTCCATGCGCCAAATCTTCCCCAAGTCCCAGCTTCCTTATCACGCGTGCAAGACAACGCAATACCTAGCAGCAAACACTGCTGGAGAGCCGCAGAAATAACCCCCAACGGCATGAAAAGCTTATAATCATATACCGGGTTAAATAGCACTCTGGATCGGAACGGGATGGTAGTCAGCGTCGAAGCGGCCTGATCGGCGTTCATTCCCTTTTGCTTCATGGAATTGAGTGATACTCCGGCACTCACGCTACTAATGACCTGATTGGCAATCCGACTGGCACTATTGGAATACATCATATTACTGCCGTCAATCAGCGTAAGCACAGGTGGATTTTCCCCATGCTTAAGCCGAGTGGTAAAGTTATCTGGAATGACAATTCCGACCTTGGCTTCCCCAGTCTCTACCTGGCGGACTACATCATCCTGATTGGTCACTTGCCGTGTAACGGCAAATGAATCAGTCGCGTCGAACGCCTGAATGATTTGGCGACTAAGCTGCGAATTATCTCCGTCATACACCGTAACAGGCATCTCGGTAATCCGCTGATGCGAATACAGGAAGCCGAACAGTATCGTATACACAATTGGCGTAATCAGCAGAATAGCCATAAAGCGGCGGTCCCGGAAGATACTCAGCCATTCCTCGCGAAACACATCGCGGATACGAAGTCTTTCCTGTGAACCCTGCATATTACTGCGCCCCTTTGCCTGTAAACAGAACCGTGGAGCCTGTTGGAACGGAAGCCGCAAGATCCGGTAATGCTACCTTCACACCAAAGGAACGGACATCCTTATCACCTGAGCTTTGGCTCGGTTTTTGAATGGCAAAGTCCGCAGCCGATTCTAACAGAATGACTTTGCCCTTCAGCTCCTTACCGCCTGACAGTAATTTAACTTGAACTGTATCCCCTGCTTGAAGACCGTTCAGAGACGTTTCCGGTACATAGAATTTAGCCCAACGCTGTGTGGATGTTTCAATAGTATAGACAGGAAATCCTGCGCTAGCCATCTCACCCAAGCTAAGCGACTTGGATTTTACGATCCCATCCTCAGGCGCACGCAGCGTAGTATAGCCCAAATAGGTCTGAGCCTCCTGAAGTGCAGCTTCCGCCTGGGCTACCTGTGCATTGGCACCTTCAACCGCAGATTGTGCCTGCTCTACCGTCGATTGCGCCGCCTTCACAGCGGATTGCGCTTGCTCTACCGAAGCCTGAGCAGCTTTGACATCTTCCTGTTGCACAGCCACTTTGCCCGCTCCTGCCTGTGCTTCCTTCACTGCAGCCAAGGCTTGACGGTATTGGGCTTCAGCCGCCGTAATTTCCTCCTTACGGCTTCCCTCCCGCGCCATATCCAATTTTTGCGACTCAGCATTATACTTGGCCACTGCCTGTTGATGTTCCAATGTCGCTTGATCCAGTGAGGCCTGAGTTGCTGCACCGGCTTCTTGAAGCTTTTTGGCACGCTCCAGATTTTTAACAGTCAGGTCCAGCGTTTCCTTCGCTACCTTCACAGATGCTTGCAATTGCTCAATCTCCTGCGGTCTTGCCCCGCTCTTGAGGGCATCCAATTTCGCTTTGGCGGCGTTCGCAGCCGCTTGGGCCTGTTCTATCTGGCTGGAGGAAGCCTCAGCAGTCACACTGACCGCTGTCGTACCTTGGCTCTTCTTGGCCTGAGCGGCGCTCACGGTAGCCTGTGCCTGGCCTACGCCTGCTTGAGCCTGCAATACGCTGGCTTTCGCTTTGGACACATTGCTCTTGGCTGCCAGCAAAGCAGCCTGTGCTTGCTTCACCTTATCTTCCAGCTCACGGCTTTCCAGATGGGCTATCACCTGCCCTTTTTTTACCTTGTCGCCCTCATTCACCAGCATCTGATCAATACGTCCCGCCATCTTAAAGCTGGCATTGAGCGTATCGGATTCTACATAAGCCGTAGGGATAGAAGAAGACTCATCTGCGGATAAGCTGCTGCTCCCTCGTGGGAAAGCAGTCAAAGCATAGATTCCTACAGCGATTAAAATAATAAGTACGATGTAAATCGCATATTTTTTGGCTTTCATGTTCTCATCACTCCACTTGTCTATTTAATGTTGCATACCCAGCGCGTTACATACAAATACTTCGGTACTTTCACGAACTTCCTGCAGATTCATCGTTTCGCCCCATACCATCGACCGCATTGGAGTAAAAATGTAAATGCCGAATAAACAATTTGCAGTCGTTTTTGCATCCAGCTTACTCGAAATTTTTCCATAGAACTTGCCGGAATCAATCTCTGCCTCCATAAAATCAAAATAGTCTGCCAGCACCTGCCTAATATTAAAATGCTGTTCCTGCGAGACCCAACCCTTACTGACCAGTAGACGGCAAAAATCCGGCTCTCTTCCAATGAACTCAATATGTACTTGGATCAGCTTGCGAACCCTCACTTCTACCTGATCCATAGGAATTTGAGCCATCGCTTCATGGATATCCTGGACAAAACGTTCCATTCCCATCTTCAAAATGTAAATGTACAATTCTTGCTTGTTTTTAAAATTGTAGTACAGGGTTCCTTTAGCTATGCCACACACCTTGGCAATTTCCTCCATATTTGTATCATTAAATCCTCGTTCGGAAAAAGCCTTGAGTGCGCCGTTAAAAATAATTTCCTTCGTTTGCTGTTTCATGCTTCCTCCTTTTTTGAACTGACCGTCCAGTACAAAAATTATGTATTTATTATAAGCCCATTTTCAGTTATCCAGCAATAGGAAATGTGCAAAAATGACCATTTTAGACACTTCGTCTAAACGATTATTCTAAAATAAAAATGCAAAAACGGATCGAATAAGTGAGGGGGTCACTCATTCGATCCGTTATTTCATAAAATCGGCTAATAAGGAGGCACATCTACGAATTATCAGCCGATTTTAAGGGAGGGCCGACTATTTCTTCACCGTTTGATTGTATTGCGCGATTTTGCCTGTAATTTCTTGTGCAGCTTGATCCAGAGCCTGTTTTGGCTGTTGCTGGCCACTCAGAACAGCCTCAATCGCACCTTCGACGATCTGACGCGCTTCTGGGAATACGCCCATCACTGCGCCTTGTGTAGCAGTAGATTGTGCCGATGCATGCAATTGGTCAACAGCTGTCTGGAATTGCGGATATTTTACCATGTTATCTTTGAGAACCTTCTCGTCATAGGCCGCCTTCGTGATCGGGAAGTACCCAGTATTCACACTCCATTGTGCCTGTACTGCTGGAGAAGCGACGAATTTAATGAACTCCCATGCTGCCTTTTGCTGGGCTTCAGGTTTGTTGTTCATGATGTATAAGCTCGCGCCGCCCACAACTACGCCGCCTTCTTTTGCTTCATTGGCTCTTGGCAGAAACCCTGTGCCTACTTCGAATTTATCGCCAACCTGCTCCACAATATTACGCAGCGAAGCGGTAGAATCCAGCGTCATCGCAATTTGTCCTGCGGAAAAGGCTTTCGCTGTATCGTCCGAGTTACGTCCCAGATTGGATACGACCTTTTCATCGATCATTTTCTTCCACCATGTCAGCGTTTTTACACCGGCATCCGAATTCAGCAACGATTCCGTAGCTGCTTGCTCGCGTCCATTGCCATTATTCACATAGTCCGCGTTCTGATTGGCAAACAGTTGCTCCATAAACCAGCCGTAAATGGCAATGGATGCACCAGATTTACCATCCTTACTTAAGGCTTTGGCAGCTTTTTCGAATTCATCATACGTTTTCGGAGGATTAGCTGGGTCAAGTCCTGCGGCTTTGAAAGCATCCTTGTTGTAATACAAAATCGGGTTTGACGTATTGAACGGCATGGCGTTCAATTTGCCATCAATCGTGTAGTATCGTGTAATATTCGGTTCAAGCTGCGACAAATCGAACTTATCCGCATCAATAAATTGTTGTACAGGCGTGATCATTTTGGAGTCGATCATGAATTTACTGCCGATTTCGTATACTTGAATGATGTCTGGTCCGCTATTAGAACCAAGCGACGCTTTCAGCTTGTTCAAGCTGTCATCATATTTACCTTGATATACTGGCTCTACCTGAATGTCCTTATGACTAGCGTTAAAGTCAGCAGCAATCTGCTTGATCGCTTTTTCACCGTTGCCGGACATTGAATGCCACCAAGTCAGCTTTACAGGTGAAGTTGCTGCTACCCCTGTATCATTACCATTACTCGGCTTCTCCGCCGCTGTATTGTTGCTACAGCCTGCTGCAACGACCATAGCAGTCAGAATAAGCAGGGTCAAAGCACTTTTCAAACGAAAAAATCTCATAATCTCTCTTCTCTCCCTTTGATTAAATGATTCTTGAATGAAATGTTTGTACTCTTGTGTGTTAAAGCTTTGTATATAGGCTGCTTGCGCAGGTGTTGCTGTCTTTTGCTTCTATAATTAGCCTTTAAGCGCACCCGCTGCCATTCCACGCACCAGCTGTTTTAATCCAAAGATCAGCAGGAGTAGAGACGGTAAAATGACAAGTGCCGTACCCGCAAACACCAGATTCCATGAAGTCGATTCCTGAAACTCCAGCATAGATATGCCGATCTGTACGGTACGCATATTCTCGCTATTTGTGACCAGTAAAGGCCAGAGATATGAATTGTACATGTTCAGGAACGAATACACAGCCAGTGTTCCGAGCGCAGGGCGCGATAACGGAAGCACATGAAACAGGAAATATCGGATATGTCCGCACCCATCCATACGAGCAGCCTCGAACAGTTCCTTGGGAAGCTGGAGAAAAAATTGTCTTAACAGGAACGTTCCGAACGCCGTCGCCAGAAATGGAACCGTCAACCCTTGATATGTATCAAGCCAGTTCCAGCTTCGTACCGTCAGATAGTTGGGAATAATAGTAACTTCCCAAGGGATCATCATCGTCGCGACAAACATGCTAAAAATGAAGTTTTTTCCCTTGAATTCCATTTTGGCAAAGGCATAGGCCGCCAAGCTGGCTGTAATCAGTTGTCCGATCATTGTCAGACCCGAAATGAGAAAGGTGTTGCCGATAAAGGCTGCAATCGGAACGATTTCAAACACTTCAGAAAAATTGGCCATATGAAAGGAATGCGGGAAAAAGCTTGGTGGGTAAGCGCTCGCTTCCTCCGGTGACATGACCGCCATAAAAAATGTATAAATAACTGGGTACAAAATCAGAGCGGCTGCAATCGTAAGCAGCACATACAATAATGTTGAATTCAGGTGTTGTTTCATTGGTAATGCACCTTTCTTTCCACCCACTTAAACTGAATCATCGTAAGCAGCAAAATGACAGCAAACAAGACAATGGCCTGCGCACTCCCTGTTCCGAACCGGAAATTAACGAAAGCTTCCTGATAAATGGAATATACAAATACATTCGTACTGTTCACCGGACCACCTTTGGTCAAGATATTAATTTGAGCGAAAGACTGGAAGGCACCAATGATGGAAACTACGGTCACAAAAAAGATCGTCGGTGATAGCAGCGGCATAGAGATACGCCAGAACGTGACCAACGGTCCGGCTCCGTCCATTTTGGCACTTTCGTACATGTCATCTGGAATCCCTTGAAGTCCGCTTGATAAGATAATGTAATTGAAGCCAAGATTCATCCAGATGGTCATTATGGCTACGGAGAACAACGCCCAATCTGGGCTGGTCAACCACGGAACTGGATTGATATGTAATAGGGAAAGCACATAGTTGAACATCCCCAGTGTAGGATGGAAAAGGAATTTCCAAATGACCGCAGATGAACCCACCGATAACACCATCGGTAGCGAGAAGGCAAACTGGAAGATACGCATTCCACGTAATTTACTGTGTGTAAGGGCAGCGAGTACCAGCGCCAGTAAAATACCCACAGGTACCGTCAATAGTGCAAAAAGCAGCGTGACCTTAATCCCCTGTAGAAACTGACCTGAGCTGAACAGCATAGCAAAGTTATCTAACCCCACATAATCTGCAACGTTTCCTGCGGGATCTGTAGAATGCAAGCTGAGATAAACGGACTTTATCATCGGATAAAACATAAATACAGCAAACAAAATAAGCGATGGAGCCAAAAAGGTATACGCCAGCGCGTTTTCGCGCAGTCTTTGAATTTTTAGCGAACCCGTGCGTATGCGAGCTTTAGACGATGTCCGTTGCTGGCTCCTCGTCCCCAGTCCCAAAGATTTGTTAAGTTCACCCAAAACGGAACGCCCCTTTCTTTTCAAACCAACCTCAGTAAGTGTATCGTTTTGATGTAAAGGGAACATCAAGTGAACTGGAGTAAAATGTTAATGTTTTGACTCTTTGTAAAACCTGTCTTACTTGGGTATTTGCACAAGGGCACAGGCTCCTGCATACGATATATCATTATATGAGTATGGAGGTCAGAGGCGAATGTCGTACAACACCGTCAGTCCGCAAACCTTATATCAAGCTAGACCGGAATTCCAACAAGAACTCAAAAAAGTCCACGATCATTTGCATTATCAATTGAGTCCCTACATGAACCACACGGTTAGGGTACAAACGATGGATCATCAGGTATATGAAGGAACGATTGCGCATATTGATGCGGATCATTTGTATTTGAGAGTGCCTCAGCAGTATCACTCATCCTCCTTAGGAACCCCGACCCCTGATCGTTCCTATGCCTACAACAATGTCATTCTGCCGCTGGTGCTATTTAATTTGTTGGTTATAGTCCTGTTGAGCTAGCGCTCGATCCATGCAGTCTGTCTAACTAAAAGACAAAAAAACCTCCAAATCCGTAAGGAGCCTACCCTTGGCACATTACGAAGTTGGAGGTTTTATTTATTTGTGTTCTTATAATCATTAGTTCTCACAGGAGATGCCTGCTTCCTGCTCTAGTACAGCTATAAAACGCTCTATACGTTCTTCATTCGGCAGGTGGCAGAACACCTCATTTACCCCCTGATTGATCAGCAGGATGCTCTCCTTAGTATCCGACAATTCCTTTTCCAGCTTAGCCAGCGAAATATGGTGATAATTAATGAATTTGATCCAAGGAATACCCATAGTGCAGGAATAAAAGATGATTCGTTGGGACGTTACTGCCAGCATTCCACAGAGCGGTATCTTCTCGGAGCTTTGCTGCAAATCATACGTACACCTAATAAAGGATCGGATGTGTTCGCCGGCTTCTAACGTCAGATTAATGGCTCGTAGCTCTTTTTCATCTGTTTTCATCCCGTCTCATCTCCTGTTCGAAGTTCAGGAACGAGTCGCAGCTCCATGACCTCAAATCAGCTTTTGCGGCTTGCCCCGTCGACCTCTTCCATTTTTCGTCAGAATAAGAACTGGACAATGACTGATCTCCACTGCACATTAAAACCAAGGATGGATATGTACAACTTAGCATGGGCACAGGATGTTATCAACAAGCAAGCGAGCACTGTTATTGAGCAAAATTCGGCGATGTGCGTCTTTTATATGCTAGCCTTTACCTCACTTACTATTAATAGCAGGCCGTATTAACTTCCTCCTGCCTGGAAGAATGATACAATGAAGAGATATAGTATGTAAAATTTAATATATTTAGGTATAATTACCCTGTTCTTACACGACGGAATGGAGAGAGCAAAAACAAGCTTTGTCTGAATCGATCAGTGCCAAGCCTGCATCGTATAAGATCGAGTGCAAAACTAATCTCTTGCTCCTCCGCATGCTTCCTGTATTAAACTCGCTTATCATTTCATAGAAAGGCTTCCCAAGTTTATTTAACTTGGAGGAAGCCCTTTTATCTATCTCGCTTGTAAATGAAATATTTAGGTAAAACACTAACAAATTATTAAATTAATATGTTTGTAATTGTGAGCTAGCTGAACTGTTGTGAACATATAGAAATAATTTGTATGTAGAGCTAAAGTAACCATTTATTTTAACCCAAGTAAATGTCAAGGTTGCACGAGCGGGTCTTGAATCAGTCTGTTTAGGTTGGTCGACTACCAAATTTTCTCCACTTGAGTACCCCCCAATTATATCAATATAAGGATCATAAGCGTCCGAAATGTAGCTGTAGCCACCTTGAACTAATGTATAATCAGCAAAAAATCTCGCTTTAACAAAAGAAGTTTCTTCTCTCACTGTTGCATTTGTAAATGTTCTATAACCAGTTCCTCCTGAGGCATATCCCCCTGAAACATCATTTGGAGTTATAACATGTTCTTCCTTTATTTTCGCGTTTGTAAGATCTATGGTTGATTGAATTACGGAGCCATCAGGAAACGTAGTTTTTTGAATTTTCATACCATCTGATGATTCTACTTCACTTGTAATACCAGTATCTTTTTTCTCTGGGTTGTCAGAATCAGGGAGTTCTCCTGCCTTAATCTTTTCTATTAGGCTTTGTTGCACTTTTTCCGAAAGACCCAAATCATTTAAATGACTAGATAATTTTTCGAAATCTTGATTTGAAAATGTAACTGAAGAAACCTCACTTGCAAAACTAGCGGGTGCCATTGAAAGTAAAAGAGAGACGGACAATATTGCAGACGCTACAACTTTTTTCATGTTCTTCCTCCTATAATATGGTATGATACTATTGAAAATTAACATATTATAGATTTATATGTCAAATATTATTAAAATTTGGAGGAAAATTTATGTTTGACAATTTATTTCTTCATGAAATGTCTATATTTTTATTTTTAGGAAGTGAATTATTGCTCTTCTCTTTTGCTCTTATTTTTATTATTTGCACTTTTAAACAAAACAAAGCAATGCATCGTTTGGATGAGATTTTGGCAGAAACAACCCACCTAATAAAATCGAAGTAAGGAGAGGATTCTGATAGGGACCTGGACTATATCTGTAACCATAATCTACTGGTTCTGCTTTATTCATATTTTTATATGTTCATGTGCGTTGATCTACCTCTTTAAAATAAGAAAAACAAATAAATTATTCCAAAGAAAAATAGAGCTGCTCAGTAAGCATTTAGAAATATTAAGAGAACAGCTTAAAAAAAAATATTAATATGCAAGACGGGTTACTAATATTAGATGCTATTCAGCTACCTTGAAAAGTTTAACTTAGAATCTTGAGGGATGTAATAATCCTTTTATTACAAAATCGCCAACAAGACCTCTCACAAGTTTTAACTCATGAGAGGTCTTGAACTAATTCAGAGAGAGCAAAAGCAGAAGTTCCCCTGTTACATTATGCTACACTCTTGAACTTAGTCTCATTAATTTACCGTATTTACCCTTAAGACCTGTTCTGGGGCTTATATCTTCCATACTATGCTTCTCTTCATGAGTTCTAATATGCTGAAGATAATTTTAAAAAATGAGGAATGGTATGCGCTTCTTCTTGGCAAGCTAATGTGAGAATACGTCAGAACGGAGAAGAAGCCTGATGAAATATAACCGTTTGCTATGCGCTGGAATCGCTGTTTCTTTGCTGAGTATTAGTCCTTGTCCCATTCCATATACGAATGCACAAGACACATCATACGCCTCTCCCGCTCCTACAAAGGGAAGAGCCTATTACGAAGAACGGGGCGACATTGTATGGGAAGTTCCTACCCATCGTAAGCTTATCGCTCTCACATTCGATGACGGACCGGACGAAAGCAATACGCCTGCCATTCTTGATTTACTTCAGAAATATGATGCGAAAGCGACCTTTTTTGTCGTCGGCAGCCGCGTAGAAAAGCTGCCACACCTTGTAAAACGGGAACGAGAGGAAGGACATGAAGTTGGCAACCATACCTTCCTTCATTCATCCTTTCAATATATTTCCCGCAATAAAGCTCTGTCCGAATTGAATCAAGGTCAGGCGAGCATCGTTCAGGCAACTGGAGCAGGGACCCATCTATTTAGACCACCAGGCGGCTCCTATAACGATACACTGGTCAAGCTATCCAAAGAGAAGGGACTGAAAATTATTTTATGGTCCTGGCATCAGGACACCCTAGATTGGCGAAAGCCCGGTGTACACCGTATCGCTGATAAGGTGCTTCGCAATGCCCGTAACGGTGATATTGTCCTCATGCACGATTATGTACATCAAAGTACACAAACCGTTGATGCCTTGAAGATTATTCTCCCTGAGCTCAAGAAAAGAGGTTATTCCTTCGTCACTGTATCTGAATTACTCTCTAATCGAGAAAAGCCGGATGGGCTGATTGAAGTGAATAAGTGAAAGAGCAATGTTGTACTTGTGACCTAAGATGATGGATCAGAAACTAGCCCCATGTTATCATGTGTACGCAAATAATCGTTCATATCATGTCATGGGGATTTGTTTTCAGTAGCTTGTTCCAGCAGTTTTAATGCTGTTTCTTCCGTTGTGATGAGCACATTCATGTAACCCCCATTCAATGCACCCAGGATTCCTGGAACCTTTTCTAATGATTCTGCTATACCGACAGAAAGCTTCGCCTTTTTGATTTGCTCCAGCGAAATGGTAAGGGTCCTATCTTCCAAACTTGTTTTGATCGAAGTACCGCTTTCGTCAAAGAAACGCGAGCAAATATCTCCGGCCGCCCGCCCATCTTCCAATTCTGTAATAAATGCATCGCCATAAAATCCTCTCCACTTCTCGCGCCCCTGCAATTTGGCTGAGCCAATGCCAAATAACGCAATATCCAACTTATCCCAATAATCAGAGATTGTCTTGAAGTAAGGGGAATTTATCAATTGCTCTCTGGTTTCCCTCTGCTCTGTAATCGCCGGTGCATCAATCATTAATGAACGGGCGTTCCACTTAAACGCTGCTTGATAACAAATAGTGTTCACATGGTAGCGGCTCTCTAGTTTTCCTGAGGGCCCGCCGACCATGGGAATGAACGTTACAAAAGGGCGGTTGTCGGTGGAGAATTCATCCACTACACTTGCTAGACTGCTTCCCCAAGAAAAACCGATAACATCCTTAGACTGAACCTTATGCTGTAGCCAATCTGAGCAAGCCCGGCCTATGGCTTTACGCTTAAGATGGCTTGGCTGAGCTGGATCGGTCATAACAACAATAGCTTCCTGAAGTCCAAAACATTCGCATAGCTTCTGCTCCAGTGGAAGCTGGTCGGCTGTCCCATAATTAATTGTAATACTCACAATCCCCTCTTCTCGTACCCGCTTCAACATCCGGCTGATAGTCGTCCGGTAAATGCCCAGCACTTTAGAAATTTCGCTCTGCGTCATATCCTGCTCATAATACATTTGGGCAACCTTAATTAAAAGTTTTCGGTCTTCCTGCAAATTCATCATCTCGCCCTCCCTTTGCGCATATTGCATTTGACAGATAAAAAAACCGTCGATATACTGTAGGCGATCATTTTGCACATATTTTATTATAATGCACAAATGTGCAGAGAATCAAATAATACGGGGAGATGATTACTTTGAGCACGGATACGATAAAAAACAAATGTGCCAAAGAAGCTCTAACTTATATCCGAGATGATACAGTCATTGGACTGGGAGGTGGAAGCACCATCTCCTATTTAATCAGGCAGATTAAAGAATCTGGTCGGCGCGTTAAGGTAATAACCCCTTCCGGTGCTACAGCCGCCCTTTGTATCCAGCATGGTCTGCCGCTGCTTCCGTTATGGTCTGTAGAGCAGATTTCCGTTGCTTTTGACGGCTGCGATGAGGTCGATGAACAGCTACGGGCGCTGAAGAGCGGCGGCGGCATTCATACCAGGGAGAAACTGGTCGCAACGATGGCGGAGCACTACATATTACTGGTAGATGAGAGCAAGGTGGTAAAGGAGCTAACCTTTAGTCATCCTGTCGTACTTGAGATTCTTGAGGATGCGCTATCTTATGTCCAAAAATCGGTTACCAGCCTGGGCGGCAACGGAATGGTCCGCAGCAGTCCAACTAAAGATGGGTATACCATTAGCGATTACGGGCATTTATTAATGGATGTTTATTTTCGGGAAAGGATAGATACCGAGAAGATTCAGAGCAGCCTAAAAAAGATTAGCGGAGTAATCGAGACATCATTGTTCACGGAGGAAGTGACAGGAGTGCTCGTTGGGAGCGAGCATGGAGTCCGATTTATGTCCCAAAAAATAGACACACCAAAATAAGAACGGGGGCTTAACCATGGATCATTTGAAGTGGGGTATTATCGGACCAGGATCGATCGCTGCAGAATTCGCAGTCGCCCTAAATGAGCTTGGCGGAACACTGTATGCAGTATCCTCACGCACACTAGAGAAAGCTGAGGAATTTGCCAGCCGACACGGTGCCTTGAAGGCTTACGGCGGACACAGCGAAATGCTGCAGGACCCTGAGCTGGATGCGGTCTACATCGCCACACCGCACAGCCACCATTACCAATACGTGATAGACAGCCTTTCGATGGGAAAGCATGTCCTCTGCGAAAAGTCCATCACGATAAACAGCGCACAGTTACGCGAGATTGCTCGTCTTGCCGAAGAAAAACAATTAGTAGTGGCTGAAGCGATGACAATCTACCACATGCCACTTTATAAAAAGCTACGGCAGCTTCTGGACGACGGGGCCATCGGCCGTTTGAAAATGATTCAAGTCTCTTTCGGCAGTCATAAAGAGTACGATGTGAATAACCGCTTTTTCAGTAAGGATCTGGCGGGAGGGGCGCTGCTGGATATTGGAACATATGCCCTATCATTTGCCCGTTATTTTCTTTCGGAGCAGCCGCAAGAAATTCTATCGACTGTCAAACGCTTTGAGACAGGTGTCGATGAACAATCTGGAATCATTCTGAACAACAATGTAGAGGAAATGGCCGTCATCTCTCTGGCGATGAGATCTAAAATGCCCAAGCGGGGCATAGTGGCTGGGGAATTAGGATATATCACCGTGGATAATTTCCCTCGGGCCTCCAGCGCTACTGTTCAATATTTGGACGGAACTGTAGAACTGATTGAAATAGGAGATAGTGCTAAAGCCCTGCAGTATGAGATTGAAGAGATAGAGAGCCATATTTCCGGAAAAAGTAACCGGAATACCCTACCGCTCTCCCTCGACGTAATGGATATCATGAGTCAGATACGAGAGCAATGGGGAATTAAATACAGCTTCGAATAACAGGGTTATCCACTGTGTAGCCTGGGGATGAGATTCTTGTATATGAGGTATACAAGAATCTCATGTTCTTATCCTCAACAGCTTTCCAAAGCTGTACCTGCCCTCTCAGTTCAATGTTTTGGAGGCCAGCCATTGCATCATTGTTGTTTTCTTTCCGTTAATCAGCTTTGATACTTCATTGTTATATACGTAAATCCAGGACCAGTGGCCATTATATTCATACAGTGTTTTGTCGCTCTTCTTGTACAAACCAGAAGTATCCACTACATTATCAAACAACGACATATGGACATCCTTTGCTCCCGCATTCACCAAACGGTTATAGGTCGGAATCATGTAATCGTTGGGTGGAACTACGGTGTCGGTTTTGGCGGCGACAAACCAGATCGGCAGGTCCTTCATGTCATTAATTTGTTCATCGGTGATAAGGCTATCCTTCAAGGCTTCACACGCCACCACAGCTGCTGCAAAATAGTCTTTATAATCACGGATCAGCAGCATAGTCATGTATCCGCCGTTGGAGTCTCCGCCAATGTAGATTCGATCTGTATCAATGTCTTTGTTTTGGGCCACGTATTCCTTAATTAAGGACATCAATGCTTGCTCGTACTTCGAGGTTCCGTCTCCAAAGCCTGTAAAACCATCCATCCAGTAGGTTGGGGTCTGAGGTGCCAGCACATAAGCCCCGCCAAAATAAGATTGAATATCCTTAGAAGCAAAATTCGCTGTCTTATTTCCCGAAATTGGAATCGTCGGATCTGTACCTCCCTCTCCCATACCATGCAGCCAGATCACCAAAGGGTTCTTCACTTTGTCTTTTGCTGGTACGTAGTTCGCGTAAGTTAAAGTAACCCCATCAAATGTAGCTTTGCCAGTTGTAAACTGATCAACAAGCTTCCGGATTTCACCTGAGGAAGTATCAATCTTCAATCCGGAAATTGTTCCTGATTGGGTTTTAATAGCCTTTTGCTGCGTGATCGTATATTTGTTATCATTCCATCCGTTAAACCCGGAACCTGCATCATAATGAATAGCGGAACCCAATGTTAAGGACGGACCGATTTCCATTTCCAGCACAACGTAGCTTCCGGTTTTCTTTACAGGGTTGCCGCTTTTGTCCGATACATAGGCCTTGGTGACCTTCCTGTTACCTTTTTCAATAAAGGAATTTACCAACCTATTGTCGCTTCTTTCCACATGTACCTTAAATGTATCGTTTGTTATCGCATCTTTGGGTACCGGCTTACCCAGGTTAACAATGATCTTCGTAATGGCTGCTCCCCAATCCTTCACCTCCGCAACCGTCCGGTATGAGGTGGGCTGTATCTTGGCATCCTTGGCCCATGCACCGGAACTGAAAGCAAAGGTCGTACTGACAGCTAAAGTGAATAACATAGATGTTTTAGCAACCTTTTTAAACTGTTTAAACATGATGTCTTACCTCCTAGATCCATTAATAAAACGCTTACATTATTAATTTTAACGATTTTTTTATTTGCATCCTGCCTTTTATTAGCCTAATTCAGGTCAATTACTGACTCCTTGCTTCAGAAAGCCTCTTGTGCTTTTTACGATATTGATGAGGCGTCACGTGATAAACCTTTTTAAATACCCTGGCAAAAGACTTCTCGTTCGGAAATCCGTGTTCCAGCGCAATTTGTATAATAGAATGATCTGTACTCATAAGAACACGGAAAGATTTCTCCAGACGGATGGCGTTGATATATTGAAAGAGCGTCAACCCTACATGCTTTACAAAAAAACGGGACAAATATTCGGGAGACAATCCAAAAACCTGAGCGATGGAATCCAGGGATAGGCTCTGATCGTAATTTTCTTTGATATAATCAGTTATCAATGTCAGCCGCTCCAAATATTTATTTGTGCTAAAGCCAGGGAGCGATTCGTCGTCAATTTTAAAATGCATTAATAAAAGGTACACCAATCTATAAGATAGGGACGTTAAGTGAATATGTACTAAAGGGTCATTGTGCTGGTTGAGGTAAGCCACAAATAATGTGTTTAACAGATCACGCAGCTCTTCAAAATGCTGTAATCTCTGCTCGTTGGTTTCGAAAATGGATATACAATCAAATAAAATGGGATTACTATCCTTTATATTTTCTCGAATAAATCCTGAAGGAATCAGAACGGTTATAGCCTGTCTACCTTGGCCCTTAGCCACAGAAAAGGAATGAATAGCATTCGAATTAATGAGCACAATATCTCCTTCTCTGGAGCTATAATTCATGCCATCTATATAGATATTGTCGATTTTTCCTAAGAGTACATAGGATATTTCGATGCTGTCGTGCCAATGCCTAGGTATGTATGCTGGTTCATTGGAGGAATGAGCTATAATTTTTAATGGAAAATGATTGTCTGCCTGAACTAGCTCATATTTGTATTCCAAGTTTGTCGCTCCTCTCAGATGTGAACATCATAATAGAAGAAACGGCTTCGACAGGTTGTCTAAACCGCCATATTTAACCTTCCTGTCTCTATAAACAAAAAAACCTAAGATAACAAAATACATAAGATCCTTGGATCTTAGCATTTGGTTCCTTAGGTTTTGCCTGCGTAACAGTAACAATCCCAGTGCTATTCATTTTCAATTAACTAAGCTAAGTATATAGAGGGTTGAAATTTATGTCAACGCTTTCACTTAAGGCGTTTAACCCTCAACTAGCGGCGATGTCCTTTAGCTTCATATGCCCGTAGCTCTCCAGCCACATCTGTTTTGCCTTATGCCGCTCGGTATCTCTTTCTGGTCGTCTCCCCTAACAAAAAAGAACGAGCTTCCATAGCCCGTTCCTTTATTTATGATCCTGTTTTTTGAACTTTGAAGATCATATTTAAACCAAAACCAATCAGCACGAGTCCCGTGACCTTATCGATCATATTTTGAACTTTGGGTGACATTAACCATCTTCTTATGTAACTTAACAATAATACGATTGTAGTAAACCATATAATCGAAAGTAGAGCATAAAGAGAGCCCATCAGTAAAAACTGCAAACTGGGATTATAGCCTGGTAGAACAAATTGCGGTAAGAACGTGAGAAAAAAAATAGCAACCTTCGGATTGAGTGCATTGGAAACCAATCCTTGGGTAAACGCTGATTTTCTAGAATTCTCTTGCTTCTCTTGAACCAAGTTACTCTTTCCTTTTTTTATAAAGGAAGACAGTCCCATATATATCAAGTAAACTGCCCCTGCATATTTGACTACCTCAAATGCTACAGCCGACTTCATTAATATGAAAGAAAGCCCCAATGCGGCTGCCAATGTATGAACGAGAGCTCCGCTAGTTAAACCTAGTGCAATTTTGAAACCATCTTTCTTGCCATCAGTGAGAGTTCTTTTCGTTATTAATGCAAAATCAATCCCTGGTGACATGACAATAAAGATGAGCAGTATCGTAAATGCCAATATATCATTCATAATGTGCCTCCAGATGAAATTTTAGATACACAATACTAACGCGTTATCAGCTATATTTCAATACCTAACATTCATCCTTTTGAAGCTAATGCGCCACTCGTACGATTTTAAGAATCTTCTGAAAATAAGACTTTTTTGTAAATAATGTTTTTTTGTAAATAATGTTTTTTTAAAAACAGAAAATAATCAAAGTATCCTACCAGCGGTTCATAGACTTCCCTTTGCGAACCAGACTTTTCAGGAACAGAAAGAGCAGCGGCGATGTCCTTAAGTCGCATCGCCCCGCTGCTCTCCAACCACATCTGTCTGGCTTTGTCCCGTTCAGGGATTCTCTCTCTAGGCATTTCCATATCTCAGGTCTCTGAATAATTAGACAAACTGACCGGATAAAAGACATAAACCTTAAACCTTTTACTGAATAAGCTACTACTAAGCAACAATATTAAGGCGTCAACTTTAATATTGTCATAGTTGTATTAATATTATTGTGCAACTGAGCAGGAGTTGCATTGGCATTTACCAGTTGTATTGTAGTTGGAACTGTTGTAACGGTTATAATAACTTCAGCTGCGGTAGGTCCCCCACCATTGCCTGAAAAAGGTAAGGGTGTTATAGGAGTTCCGTTAACAGTGAGATTGAAGTCCGCATCACCTTGGTTGTGGATAGAAAATGAGATGAAGTAGCTCCCCGTCTCGTTAATCGTTATCGTTGGAGATGGAGGAGTAAAAGTAAATGCACCACCAACATTCGCTAAAACCCCAGTAAAGGTAATGGGTGAGTTACCCGGAACTGTGTCAGTCCCCGTACCAGGATCTGCTCTGAAAACACTTAAGAAGTCTGATATCCCGACGCCTGCAGGCCCTGCTGGCCCCGTTGCTCCTGCTGGTCCTGCTGGCCCTATTGCTCCTGCCGGTCCTGCTGGTCCTACTGCTCCTGCCGGTCCCGTTGCTCCTACTGGCCCTGCAGGGCCAGGAATTCCTTGGAAACCTTGTAGCCCTTGCTGACCTTGAGCACCTGGAACTCCCTGTGGACCTGGCAGTCCCTGGGGTCCCTGCGGTCCTTGAGATCCTTGAGGTCCTTGAGGTCCTTGAGGCCCTTGAATTCCTTTAACAATGACCTTCGGCAAAACTTTGAATTTTTTAACTGAACATCTTCTAAATTTTCTACGATGCATTTTCTTTTGCCAACAATAATGTCTAAACATAATTAATGGTCACCTCCAAAGTCTAGTCAAATTAGCTTATTGTGCAATTAACCAAAAAGATTGGGCTGTTGACTTCATCTAGGAAAAGATAGGCATAGGCCTGTCCGTATGCTCCAACTCGTTGGTCATGATCTTAAACCTCTGTGACCGCCCACCTGTTCTCGGCGTGTGTTGTATGCTTTTCCAACAAAAAAAGGACTAGCTCAACAGCTAGTCCTTAATGGTTAGTTTAAAAAGTGCTACCTTCTATTATTTTTGGGTAAATGCGATTTTTAAGCCGATGAGTGTAAATAACGAGCCTTGAATATAATTGATTTTTTTAGAAAAGGATGGATTTCTCCGTAGAAAGGAGCCTACTTTTCCAGCAAAAATACTTATCAAAATAAAAAGCACTAAAGTTTGTATTAAAAATACCACTCCAAGAACTAGCATTTGAATAGAAACATTACCGCTTTCCTGGTTTACGAACTGAGGAAGAAAAGCCAAGAAAAAGAGTGATATCTTTGGATTCAACACATTCATGATGACACCTTTTTTATACAATGATTTGTAATTCAAGATATCACCACTCTTGAGTTCAAAACTCATATCTTTTGCTCTAAATGACTTATACGCCAAAAATAATAGATAAGCTGCTCCAGCGTATTTGATTACTGCAAATGCCAAGGAAGATTGATAAATTATTGCCGCGAGGCCGAAGGTTGCTGCGAAAATATGAACCAACAATCCCGTGCAAAGGCCTAAAGTAGTAAATATCCCTGCATTCCTACCTTTTGCTATGCTCTGTGTCAGAGTGAACACGTTGTCGGGACCCGGCATAATGGTGAGAACAATTGCTGCTCCCAGAAAAGCTAATATAGTTTGAAGCTCCACACAACTTCCCCCTTTGGATAATTTGCATATATACTACACCACAATATGTATAGAAGCTATTAGAGCAAATGATTGAATGTAATGTAAACTGCTGAATTACATAAACTCTGCTGTAAGCTACATGAGCACTCATGGTGTAGCAATGGTATAGAAAAGGGCTCCCTCTCGGGAGCCCTTTAAATAGCGGGATTACAGGGTTTTGAGGCCCTTATTACATCATGCCGCCCATTCCGCCCATGCCGCCCATGTCAGGCATTGCAGCCTTTTCTGGTTCTGGCTTGTCAGCGATCACTGCTTCAGTAGTCAGGAACATAGCCGCTACGGAAGCAGCGTTTTGCAATGCATAACGAGTTACTTTCGCAGGGTCAACGATACCTGCGTCAATCATGTTTACCCACTCGCCAGTAGCTGCGTTGAAACCAACGCCTACTTCTTCGCGTTTCAGACGCTCAACGATAACAGAGCCTTCTTCGCCTGCATTAGCAGCAATTGTACGGATTGGAGCTTCCAGAGCGCGCAACACGATGTTGACGCCTGTTTGCTCGTCGCCTTGCAGCTCAACAGCAGCAACTGCATTGTATACGTTCAGGAGCGCTACACCACCACCGGATACGATACCTTCTTCAACCGCAGCACGGGTTGCGTTCAGAGCATCTTCGATGCGCAGTTTGCGTTCTTTCAATTCTGTTTCAGTAGCCGCACCGACTTTGATTACTGCTACGCCGCCGGACAATTTAGCCAGACGCTCTTGCAGTTTCTCTTTGTCGAACTCGGAAGTAGTTTCTTCCAATTGCGTACGGATTTGGCTAACACGAGCGTCGATGTCGGCTTTGTTTCCAGCACCGTCAACCACAATCGTGTTTTCCTTTGTAATACGCACTTGACGTGCTGTACCCAATTGGTCCACAGAAGCTGTTTTCAGGTCCAGACCGAGTTCTTCTGTGATTACTTGGCCGCCTGTCAGGGCAGCGATATCTTGCAGCATTGCTTTACGACGGTCGCCAAAGCCAGGAGCTTTAACAGCTACAGCATTGAATGTACCACGCAGCTTGTTGACAACCAGCATAGCCAGCGCTTCGCCTTCGATGTCTTCAGCGATCAGAACGAGTGGCTTGCCTTGTTGTACGATTTTTTCAAGCAATGGCAGGATTTCTTGTGTGTTTGTGATTTTCTTGTCAGTAATCAAGATATATGGATTGTCCAGTACAGCTTCCATTTTGTCCGTATCTGTAATCATGTACGGAGAAATGTAGCCACGGTCAAACTGCATACCTTCAACTACTTCCAGTTCTGTTGCAAAACCGCGGGATTCTTCAACAGTGATGACACCGTCTTTGCCCACTTTTTCCATAGCTTCAGCGATCAGTTCGCCTACTTCATCATCAGCAGCGGAAATACCAGCTACTTGAGCAATGGATTGTTTGCTTTCGATTGGTTTGGAGATAGCTTGCAGTTCAGCAACTGCTGCTTTAACCGCTTTGTCGATCCCTTTACGGATACCGATTGGGCTTGCGCCAGCAGTTACGTTTTTCAAACCTTCAGTGATGAGGGCTTGAGCCAAAACAGTAGCCGTAGTCGTACCGTCACCAGCTACATCGTTTGTTTTGGTTGCTACTTCTTTAACCAGTTGAGCGCCCATGTTTTCGAACGCGTCTTCCAGCTCGATTTCTTTTGCAATCGTTACACCGTCATTAGTGATGAGCGGGCTACCGAATTTTTTCTCCAGTACAACGTTACGGCCTTTCGGTCCGAGTGTTACTTTAACAGCGTTAGCCAATGCATCTACCCCGCGCAGCATGGAGCGACGAGCGTCTTCACTGAATTTAATGTCTTTAGCCATTTGTGATAAACCTCCCTATGGATTATGAATGATTTGTTTCAATTCCTATATTTAGGTCTTGTCCGGGTCCCGGTTAACCGATGATCGCGTGAATATCGCTTTCTTTCATAATCAAATATTCTTTACCTTCATATTTGATTTCCGTTCCAGCGTATTTGGAGAAAATGACACGGTCGCCTTCTTTTACTTCCAGAGGAATACGGGCACCGTCTTTCAATGCGCCTGCGCCAACCGCGATAATTTTGCCTTCTTGCGGCTTTTCCTTGGCAGAGTCAGGAAGTACGATTCCGAAGGAAGTCGTTGTTTCTTGCTCAATTGCTTCCACCAATACGCGTTCACCCAAAGGTTTGATCATGAAAAATAGCCTCCTTATTAAGTGTTTATCCTGTAATTTGGTTGTTATGTTGTATGTATTAGCACTCAACAGTCGTCAGTGCTAACAACCAACTTTATGATACTCAACTTGAGATTGAATTTCAAGTCCCTAATGTATTTTTTATGGGAATTTTTATGGGCAGCCATTCACGATTATATCCACCTATCCTAAAAATAACCGTTAACTCAAGGCTAATGGTTATTTTTAAGACAGCTATGTTGATCAATTTTAGAGAAATTAGTTATTGAGCCGTTCAGGCCCTGCTTATTATTCCGCAGCTACACGCAATTGGGCCTCCCGTTCCTCCTGTGCACGCAGTTGCTTGCGGTACACGACTGATGACAAGTATACACTCGCTTCATACAGCACCAGCAACGGAATCGCCACCAAAAAATCGGATATAAAATCCGGCGGAGTGATAACAACAGCGACAAAAACAAGCAGGAAATAAGAAATCTTCCGCCATTTGCGAAGCCTCATCGGGGTTAATACACGAATCCCTGTCAGAAACATGATCAGCAGGGGGAGTTCAAACAGCAACGCTACAGGCAACACAATATTAAACATAAAGGTGAAATATTGCGCAATACCGTACGTTTCCTGCAATCCCATACTTTTGGTGACGGACGATGTAAACTGAATCGCCATCGGGAAAATAATGAAATAAGCAAAAGCTGCGCCAATAATGAACAAAAGCAGCACATAAGGCACATATCGCAAGGTTGCACTCCGTTCTTGCGGCCTTAATCCCGGGCTGACAAACTTCCACAATTGGTAGCATGCAAATGGTAACGCCACTGCAATCCCAATGATCATGGCGATCTTCATGTAGATACCGATTCCGTCCCAAAAGGAAAATGCATTTAACTGAAAAGCTTGCGCCGAACCGGAGCGAATAAGCCAGTTATAGACAGAACCCGCCGCGAACAATCCACCAACCAGCGCCAATACAAATACAATCAGCACATAAATTATTCGTCGACGAAGCTCACCCAGATGTTCCATTAGCGGCATTTCATGCTCTGATGGGGTCAAGCCTATTCCTCCTTTCTGAACGGAACGCAGCAGCGCCTCCTAAAAAATAAAGCCCTTCACTGAAGAAGAGGCTCATGTTTGTTATACAAGCAGCAAAAATGAATAACTAAATCTATGACAAGCGTTTATCCTCAGGCTGAGGTTGAACTTCTGACGTCGTCTGTGATGCTTGGACCACACTATCTTTGCTTTCTTTACGCCCAGTCCGTTCATCTTCAGATAAAATATCGCGTGCCCCGTTTTTAAATTCACGGAATGTACGCCCCACAGCTCGGCCCAGCTCAGGCAGCTTGTTCGGACCAAATAGCAGCAGCGCCAGAATAATTAACAAAATATAACCCGGTGCTCCAATATTGGGCATGTGTAGTAATCCTCCTTATGTTGACGGACAAAATGAGAACCTCTGTCCATATACGGCCATATAAATTCTTATAGGTATCATACCACACACACGGGCTACCTTCTACCGGAACTGGCCTGTCACCATGAGCAGCGCTTCCGGGAGCTGATCCATAATTGCTGCCAAGTTTTCATGCACGCCTTTGGGCGTTCCTGGCAAATTAACAATCAATGTACGTCCGCGTATCCCCACGATTCCACGAAAAAGCATGGCCGCCGGATTTTTCTGCATCACGATCATTCTCATGGCTTCCGCCATACCTGGCACTTCCCGCTCCACGACCCGTCTGGTCGCCTCAGGTGTCACATCACGGATCGCCAGTTCGGTTCCGCCCGTAGTTAGCACCAAGTCTGCATGAAAATAATCGGTCATTTCGATTAAAGCCGCAATAATCTCATCCGGTTCATCGGGAACGATCCGGTATTCCACAATCTCTCCGCCCAGTTCTTCTTCGACGAGTTCCCGGATGACCTGTGCGCTTGTATCCTCACGCTCTCCCCTTGCCCCTTTATCACTGGCTGTTAGGATCGCCGTTTTCCACACCATAAGATCACCCTTCTCCTATCATGAAAGAATACTTTCTCTTCTGAAAATCAGAAACAGCCACGCTGCATCCTCCATCACATCACAGTACCCTCTCGGCGACAATGTTGTCTATGTCAAGGTTTCCGGTGGTCCTCCCTTTGAAAATCCCCATGCTTGCCACCCGTTTTGGATTGCAGCATGGTAGGGCCGATGATCATATCTTTTTGCAGCGCCTTGCACATATCATACACGGTTAACGCTGCGGCTGAAGCCGCTGTCAAAGCTTCCATTTCTACACCCGTCTTACCCTCGGTCTTCACTTCAACTTCAATATGAAGTACATCATGTCCATTATCGGAAAAAGTAATGTTCACGCCTGTCAGAGCCAGCGGATGACACATCGGTATCCAGTCTGACGTTTTTTTCGCGCCTTGAATCCCCGCGACCTGGGCCACAGCAAGAACATCACCTTTGCCGATTCTGCCTTCTTTTACAGCCGTCAATGTAGCCGGGTTCATCGTAATCTGAGTCACGGCGACTGCTGTACGAACCGTAGACGTTTTGCCCGAAATATCTACCATACGAGCTCGTCCCTGTTCGTTAAAATGAGTAAAGGAATCCACGACTCCCTCACAGCTCCTTTCACATACCCAACTTTACTTCATTCATCATTTGTCGATTTTGCATGGTTACAATCTAAGCGTCCTTCAGGTGTAAACAGCACGTCCACTCGCAAATCTCCTGGCTCCATGGGTACTTGTGCCAACAATTGTCCCGGCAGCAGCAGCGAGACATAAAGCGGACCTACAGAGCCGTTATTACGCTTCTCTGCCTCTACCTGTGCGGTAAAGCGATCATAGTAGCCTCCGCCATAGCCGATTCTGCCTCCACGACGATCAAAGGCCAAGCCGGGCACAACAACCCAGTCGATTCCCGTCCACATTTCAGGCAACCATTCCTTACATGTCAATGCAGGCTCAGGGATGTTCCATACGCCGGGCACCATATTTTCATACTGATCCATCTCCCTCAGCTCCATGGTTCGGGTTACCGAATCCACTCTCGGGGCCAAGACACGATCTCCCTGTGACCAGCAATGCTCAATGAGGGGAGTCGTAGAAATCTCGCTGCCAAAAGAGAGATAACTAAATAATGTTAGCTTATCCCCGTTTCTGTCTATTCTAAGCTGCTCCCATGCCTCGATTGCATGCCGACAGGCCACAGCCGATGCCTTCTGCCTTGTCAGCGGGTCCATGGAGTCACGCGCTTGCCGTTGCTGTACACGCAGCGCGTTCTTCACATTACAGACATCCACACATCCGCCCTCCCGCACAATCGTCGATAATCATCAAAACGTTACAATTGTCCCATTTGTCAGTAAGTGCTGTACGTTGCAAGTTTTTTTCATTCTTTTTCACTTCTCGTTTAAGTTTATCATTGTTTATACAAATTGACTATACGAGGCTCAAGGGTTTCGGGGGTGAAAGCAGTGCAATAGTGGGTAATTTCATGTAAACTGGAAGGAAGGTACCTGCGAAAAAGGCAGGAAGAACTGTGCAAAATGTAATGGAGGAACGATACGCTATGCTATTGCAAGTAACCGGAATTACTAAATCCTATGGAATTGAGCCCGTTCTGGACGGGATTAACCTTCAAATATTGGAACGTGAACGTATTGGGCTGGTAGGTGTGAACGGTGCAGGCAAATCGACCCTGCTCAAAATCATTGCTGGTGAAATATCCTATGACAGTGGACAAATCTTTAAAGCGAAGGAAACCAGCATCGGTTATTTGGCGCAAAACAGTGGCTTAAATTCTGACCGTTCGATCTGGGATGAAATGATGCTGGTGTTCACACCGCTGATTGAAGCAGAACGAGAACTCCGGCAAATGGAGCAGGAAATCGCCGATCCGGCCAATGCGCAGAACGAAAAGCGTTATGCCGATCTGCTCGAACGCTATGCACGACGCTCAGATTGGTTCAAGGATCACGGTGGTTATGAAATGGAGACCCGTATTCGCAGCGTGCTGCACGGCATGGGCTTTGGTTCATTTGCACCCGAAACGCCTGTAGCCACCCTAAGCGGAGGTCAAAAAACCAGACTTGCGCTAGCGCGCATCCTACTGCTCGCTCCAGATGTCCTTATGCTCGATGAGCCTACCAACTATCTGGATATTCAAACACTGACGTGGCTGGAAGACTATTTGCGCGGCTACTCCGGCTCGCTGCTGGTCGTATCACATGACCGATATTTTCTGGATCGACTAGTGACGACGATTATTGAAATTGAGCGCCATCGCTCCACCCGCTATACAGGCAACTACAGCCGCTATATGGAACTAAAGGCTGCCGAGTATGAAACAAACATCAAGCATTACGAAAAGCAACAAGAGGAAATCGCACGGATGGAGGCATTTATACAACGCAATATCGTGCGAGCCTCTACAACCAAACGTGCCCAGAGCCGCCGCAAGCAGCTGGACAAAATGGAGCGCATGGATCGACCTATGGGCGATTTAAAAAAAGCCCACTTTTCTTTTGAAACTGCCTATATGTCGGGTAAGGAAGTATTAGAGGTGCGTGACCTTTCCGTAGCGTATGAGGGGAAAAAGCCTTTATTTCAGCATGCATCCTTTGACTTAAAACGTGGAGATACGGTGGCACTGATTGGTCCGAACGGGATCGGAAAATCGACTTTGCTCAAATGTCTGACTGGCTCACTTAAACCTGCTGCTGGGTCCATCCACTGGGGTACGAAAATCAAAATCGGTCTGTATGACCAGGAGCAGACAAACCTGAACCCCGCCAATACCGTACTGGAGGAGTTGTGGAGCGAATACCCTCATATGGAAGAAGCACGGATTCGGACAGTGCTGGGTAATTTCCTATTTAGCGGTGACGATGTACTGAAAAAGGTAGCTTCATTAAGCGGAGGAGAAAAAGCCCGCGTATCCCTGGCCAAGCTAATGCTGCGCGAAGCCAACGTATTAATTCTCGATGAGCCTACCAACCATCTGGATCTATTTAGCAAGGAAGTGCTGGAAGCGGCTTTGATGGACTATGACGGTACGCTCTTGTTCATCTCCCATGACCGTTATTTCCTTAACAAAATGGCTGAACGTGTCATTGAGCTTCATCCTGAAGGAATAGAACATTTCCTGGGGAATTATGATGACTATGTAGCCAAGAAACAAGAGTTGGAGGAAATCGCACAGGAAGCGCTCGAGGCAAATCAGAGCAATCGTGGCAAGGCCCCATCTGCCTCTGCGTCCGTAGCAGACGAGGCCACTCCAAAATCACGCGCGGCCACCTACGCGGCAGACAAACAAGCCAAAAGCGAGGAACGTAGTCGTCAACGCAAGCTGGAGGCATTGGAAAACAAGATTAAAACGCTGGAAGAACAAATTGTAGGCTTGGAGGAACAAATGACCATGCCTGAAATTTATCAGGATTACACGGCACTTCAGGATATTCAGGCACAACTCGACACCCATAAACAGGAATTGACTGAAACCTATGCATCCTGGGAGGAACTGCTTGAGGCATAAAGCTGCTGCATAAAATCTTAGCCATAAAAATTTCACATTTCCCTCTTCTATTTTTTGTACACAAGAATATCCACAACTTTTATGTATGGACGATATTGAAAAATGGCCTTTTAGGCCATTTTTTTATTGATAAAACGCCACCTTCAAATGAAAACCAAATTTATCCACTCTTTTATCCACATTATCCACAGATTTCACAATCAATATAGCTATGAAATATCCCCCATCCTACTATCACCTAAAAGTCTTAGCCTGCTTGCTTCGAGCCTGTTTATCCACATTTTGAACGGTATATGTGGATAACTTTGTTCACAACTTGACAAATCCCATCATTATTCGGGCAGTATAAAATTTTCATGTTTTTTTGGTGGAACATGAAAATTCGTGAACAATTGTGACGAATCATGCGAGGAAATAAGATGCTGGCAATCATTCGCTCAAACTCCTGTATTTTATCCTCTTGAAATTCTATTTATATATATGTATAGCGCGGAATAAAAAAAGACACGACCCTGAATGTGTCGTGTCCTTCCTATTCGCTCAATTAAGTTTGAACAGACCACTCTTCCAGAGACAGCCCTGGATCAGCTTTCATGTCCAATGAGGTGAATTCTCCGCGCTTCCACTTGGCGTATGCCGCGGCACCGATCATCGCTGCGTTATCTGTACAGTATTTCATGGAGGGTACAAGCAGTTCGATGCCTTCACGCTCACAGCGTTCCCGCAATGCTGTACGTAGTCCACGATTAGCAGCAACACCGCCGCAAAGCAGCAGCTGCTTCGCACCGTATTCACGCATAGCACGAATCGCTTTTTCCACCAGCACCTCTACGACCGACTCTTGAAAGCCTCTTGCAATCGCTCCCGCATGAACGGTTTCTCCGCGCATTTTCGTCTGGTTAATTACATTTAGCACCGCCGATTTCAAGCCGCTAAAGCTAAAATCATAAGAATCCGGCTCCAGCCATGCACGCGGCAAAGTAACCACTTCCTCCGATTCATGGGCTACACGATCCACATGCGGACCGCCCGGATATGGAAATCCGATGGCTCGCGCTACTTTGTCGTAGGCTTCTCCAACCGCATCATCCCTTGTACGACCAATAAGTTGAAAATGGCCTTCGCATTCCATCAGCACCAGCTCGGTATGCCCTCCTGACACCACGAGAGCAATGCATGGATATACAATATCATGCTCCAACTGATTTGCATAAATATGTCCCGCAATGTGATGCGTTCCGATTAACGGTTTGCCGAACGCCATAGCAGCGCTCTTGGCGGCGACTATACCAACGAGCAATGCGCCAACCAGTCCTGGTCCTTGCGTCACGGCAACCGCTGAAATCTCACGGGGGCTGATTCCCGATGTTTGCATAGCCTCGTCCAGCATATAGGTAATGCTTTCTACATGTTTGCGCGACGCTACCTCTGGCACAACACCGCCAAAGGCTTTGTGTGTTTCAATCTGACTGGAGATCAGATTCGAAAGCACCTCTGTGCCATTTTTCACGACGGAAACAGCTGTTTCATCACAACTCGTTTCCACTGCCAGTATATAGCAAGGCTCGCTAGAGACAGAGCCTGTACCTGCTTTTTCCGCTTGCGTCATTGCTCCTGCACGCTTCCTTCCTGTTCACCGGATGCCCCGTGTGCGGGAATATCCGCCCACATAATCACGGCATCCTCGTTATTATCCGAATAATAGCCCTTGCGCACACCTGCGGGCTTAAAGCCCTTTTTCTCATACAAGCCCTGAGCGATCCGGTTCGTTACCCGTACCTCTAGGGTCATACGCTCCATCCCTAAATAAGATGCGGTCTGCATCAGCTCATCCAACAGCTTGTCTCCAAGCTTGCGTCCACGATAAGCCTCACGAACCGCAATATTCGTAATATGAGCCTCATCCATAATCGTCCACATGCCTGCGTAACCAATGGCTCGTCCATTAAGCTCCATAATCATATATTTAGCAAAATGATTCATCGTCAGTTCATTGCGGAAGGCTTCCTCCGTCCACGGCAGCGTGAACGCTTCATGCTCAATCTCCAGCACATCGGGGATGTCATCCAGTTGCATTAAGCGAAACTCAAGTTTCTCTTCCCGCTGTATGTTCTTTGCCATGTTGCTCACCGCCTCTTCAGCGCTGACGAAGCAGATTGGCTTCCGCCTCCGCCAGCTGGGTATAATTCGGAACCAGCGTATGTAGCTCGTCATATTCCTGACGAAGCAGCTTATCCGCCCCAAGGCGGCCAACCCATTTTCCTTCCAGCTCATAAGGCACGACACGAAGCTCGCTCCATGCACGCAAGCGCTCCGCTGTTTCGGCGTGAACCGCCGTTTCACCAACGAGCCAAATAACCGCAGGACGCTCCTCGGCAGGCAAAACCTCCAAACGTTGCAGCAAATCATCGGTCCACGCAGTCATCAACCGGATAGCATCCGCCTCTAACCGCTGCGGGCTACCGCTGTCGTTAACTGAATTCGCAGTGAACAGCCCCGTGTACACCTGACCACGGCGGGCATCCAGCACAGGCACAATCCAATCTGCTGCCTGCGCCCCAGACGAGTCGTTATTCGCAGACTCATGTTTACCTTCTTGCCCCTTCATTTCGATACCATGATTCCATCCACCCCAAGCCAAAGCCTGCAAAGTGGAAATGGATGTCACCGGAACCCCCCAGGCCCAAGCTAGTGTCTTGGCTGCGGTCACCGCGATTCGGATGCCAGTGTAAGATCCCGGTCCAACACCTACTGCAAGACCGTCCACATCATCGCGTGTCAGTCCTGCTTCGCTCAAAAGCCGTTCCAGCTCAGTAATGACATGCACCGAGTGATTGCGTTCGCCATAAACATTACTTTCTCCCAGCAGCTCTTTTCCGTTCATCAGGGCGGCCGCCATTACAGTCGTCGCTGTATCTAACGTCAAAAACCGCTCACGCGGCTTTTCATTTACATCTGTATGCTCTCTTTGCATGGTTCAAACTCCATTCTCCCGCAAGCTGCGGCACCATTGTTCATAAGGCTCGCCGTACCCGGTCAGGTGAATCAAGCGCTCCCCTACATCCGTTGTTTCTATATACATGTGAAGCCGCTGATTCGGCAACATATCCGGTATAATACTACCCCATTCCACCAGACATACTCCTGTCCCGTAAAAGTATTCGTCCAGCCCCAGATCCTCCGCCTCGTCCTGAGAGATACGGTATACATCCATATGATACAAAGGCAATCGGCCCTCGTACTCCTTAATGAGGGTGAAGGTTGGACTATTTACGATACCCGGCACCCCTAAATGGCTGGCAAAAGCCTTGGAAAAAGCAGTCTTGCCCGCTCCCAGATCTCCATCCAGCACAATCACGGTTCCGGGAACCGCTTGGGCTGCCAAAAAGCCTGCTAATGTCCCGGTCTGTGCCTCTGAGACAGAACGGAATACAAACTGTTCCTGCGAAATTGTCATCTCTTTTAATCACCTTTCGTCCGAATCGGACCGTTCCAACTTGTTCTTTATTATATAGTTCACCTTATGTCGCCGCAAGGCATGAAGACATGCTATTGTAAGTTAAGTGTTACACATAGGGAGGGAATCGAACTGATGGGACAAACCGTTTTACTCTTGATTGATGTTCAGCAGGCTATGTTCATGTATGATGAGAAGCTGTATCGTGAACAGGAAGTTGTAGCGCATTTGCAGCAGCTTTTAACCGAAGCCAGAGCTTCTGGTACACCGGTCATTTTCGTGCAGCATACCGATGAAGCGGATGAGGATTTCCGGGAAAACAGTCTAGGCTGGGCCATCGCAGACGTGGTGCGTCCTCTTCCTCAGGAACGAATTGTCCGAAAATCATCCTGGGACAGCTTCTACCAAACTGAATTGCGTGATGTGCTTCAGGGATTGGGGGCAAGCCAGCTGATTATTGCCGGAATGCAGACTGAATTTTGTCTCGACACGACTTGCCGAAGTGCCTATAGTCTGGGATACCAGAACAACGTGCTCGTATCGGATGCGCATAGTACATTTGATAGCAAGGTACTAAGCGGCGAACAAATCGTAGCTCATCACAATGCAGTGCTAGGTAATCGTTTTGCGCGTTTGCTCACGACGGCAGACGTACATTTTTCGTGAGCTGTTGAAGTAAAATTTTTACGTTCCAAGCCAATTGCTTTCAAGCAGTCGGCTTCTTTTTTGTTCACACGAGCAAATAAAAAAACACTGACGTCATAACGTCATTGCTATAGGTGGCCCAGACATATACGAATTGATATTTATCCGAATTCCAAGTGTATTCATTTGGATTGGCAACCTACTTTGCTTTTTTAGATGCTATAAGTCGGTTGCAAATTTACATATAGAGGGAGTTTCCCCCCTGCGATGAGCTAAATGAAATTTACCAAGAAATTTTTTTCACAGATTGATTTGCACTTTCTTATTTAACATAAAATTCAATTTTTGATCACAATTTTCAGAAAAATCAAGAAATTAACAGAAAACATTAGAATGACCTACTTATTGTGGACGATATGGCTCTATAAACATCTGTATTTGGATCTATGTAAAGATTTGAACATTGAGCAAAATCTGTATTAGAACTATGATAATTCTGGTTTTAATTTCCAGAAAGGAAAGAAGGCGATCGGACCGTCATACTCACTGTCTTAGGCACCATGATATGCCCGCATGTAAATGTATCTTGCAGTTTTTACGTTTCGTAGGTTAGGACCGGAATTACGAATGGAAGTGCAGTCATGGATGTATTGTGTCCTTGAACACAGCGAAAGGAATGTGAGTTTTTATGAAAAAAGTAGCTATAGTAAGCCCGTTGAGAACAGCGGTCGGTTCATTTAATAAAGCTCTTGCCCCCCTGAGCGCTCCTGAACTGGGAGCAACCGTGATGACAGCATGCCTTCAGCAAAGTAAATTAGAGCCTTCTTTGATTGATCAAATTTTTATGGGAAATGTTCTTCAAGCGGGCAATGGTCAAAATCCTGCCAGACAGGCGGCACTAAAAGCCGGTATCCCCATTGATGTACCCGAATCAACGATAAACACGGTTTGCGGTTCAGGACTCCATGCCGTCGCGTTAGCTTACGATTCCATATTGGCAGAACAAGGAAACATCGTCTTGGCCGGTGGCATGGAGAGCATGTCGAACGCCCCTTATCTGCTAAAAAATGCTAGAAACGGCTACAAGCTCGGTAACGGTGAATTGGTAGACTCCTTGGTGGCCGATGGCCTAACATGCCCGATCAACCATTACCATATGGGAATTACCGCCGAAAATGTTGCCGAAAAATATGGAATTTCAAGACTTGAGCAAGATGCATTTGCTTATGAAAGCCAGATAAAGGCTGTCGAAGCAAAAAACAACAAGGTTTTTGAAGAGCAAATTGTTCCGGTCATGATCAAAAACAAAAAAGAAACTACTTATTTCACAGAGGACGAACACATAAGAGGAAATACGACGAAAGAAAAACTTTCTCAGTTAAAACCTGCGTTTAAAGAGAACGGAACGGTTACTGCGGGAAACGCTTCGGGCATCAATGATGGTGCGGCGGCTATGCTAGTCGTGTCGGAAGACAAATGTAAGGAACATGCGTTAAAGCCGTTGGCATATATCAAGGGTTATTCGCTTGTTGGTGTTGACCCTGCATATATGGGAATGGGACCGGTAAAAGCCATTTCGTCACTGCTGAAGAAACAGGGAATGTCGATTGATGACATTGATCTCTTTGAAATTAATGAAGCGTTCGCTGCACAAGCACTAGCGGTGCAAAAAGAGCTGGGAGTCAGTCCGGAAAAGGTCAATGTCAATGGCGGCGCGATCGCAATCGGTCATCCTGTTGGTGCAAGCGGTGCTAGGGTATTGGTTACGTTAGTTCATGAAATGGTGCGCAGATCTTCACGTTACGGCGTAGTCTCATTATGCATCGGAACGGGAATGGGAATAGCAATGCTGGTTGAAAATGCACTCATTTAAAGTTCGTGTTCAATGATTGTTGAAATACCTCTTAAAAAGGAAGGGAGATCGCTATGAATCAAAAAGATGTACTTTCACTTCAATCCATGCCTGCGGCCAGCGGCAGTTATGGACGCCCGCCATGCCGCTTCATCAACCGGGAATTCTTCATTATTACCTATGAATCCGATCCCGCTGCGATAAGACAGGCGGTCCCGGAACCACTTCAGCCAGATGGAAGTAATACGGTCTCCTATGAATGGATCAAAATGCCCGATTCATCCGGTTTGGGAAGCTATGAGGAAAGCGGTATTGTCATTCCGTGTACTTTTCAGGGAGAACCGTGTAATTTTGTTGCCCAAATGTATTTGGATAATGCACCTGCTATTCTGGGGGGACGTGAAATCTGGGGATTTCCGAAAAAATGGGCGAAGCCTCGCCTGGTCGTTGAGGATACAGAGACGCTGACGGGTACATTGCATTACAATAACGTCCTGGTAGCTATGGGAACCACCCCTTTCAAATATAACGTGCTTGATGAAAACGAAACGGCTAAAGCCATCGCAAAAACGCAAGTTAATTTAAAATTAATTCCTGATGTGGACGGCACCCCTAAAATTGCTCAGTTAGTGGCGTATAATCTCGAAGATATTACTGTAAAAGGAGCCTGGTCAGGGCCTGCCAGATTAAGCTTGATCCCCCATGTCAATGCTCCTGTGGCAGATTTGCCGGTTAAAACTTATGTTGGCGGAAAACATTTTATTGCCGATTTAACGCTTCCATATGGAAGAGTCCTATACGATTATCTCCAATAAAGTTTGCTTTCCTAAAAATAGATAAGGAGACGGAACCATGAATAAAAAAGTAAACTCCGCTGAAGAAGCAGTTAAGAAAATTAAAGACGGAGACACGGTGATGGTTGGAGGTTTTATGCAAGGAGGCATTCCGGAGGAGCTGGTGCGTGCGCTTGTCGACTCAAATTCCGCTGATAATCTTACGATCATTTCCAATGACACAGGCACACCGGAATTATCTATTTATAGACTTGTGAAAAGTGGCAGAGTCAAACGGATTTTTGCATCCTATATCGGCTCCAATCCGGAAACGGGAAGACTCCTGATGACGAAAGAAGCGGATGTTCAACTCTTCCCGCAAGGGACGCTCGCTGAAAAAATACGCGCAGGCGGAGCTGGTTTGGGTGGTATTTTAACCCCCGTAGGTGTAGGCACCATTGTAGAGGAAGGAAAAAAGAAAATCAAAATTGACGAAAGAGAATATCTGCTCGAACTACCGCTCAAAGCCGATGTGGCGCTTATCAGAGCCCATAAAGCTGATGAAGCAGGGAACCTTGTCATCAACGGCTCTTCACGCAACTTCAATTTGGTGATGGCTACCGCAGCCGAGTATGTAGTTGCTCAGACAGACGAATACGTGAAAGCGGGGGAAATCGACCCCAATCATATCAACGTTCCCGGAATATTTGTCGACGCGATTGTAAAGGTGGGTGGAGACAATGAATAATAGAGAATTGATTATTAGAAGAATAGCCCAAGAATTCAAAGATGGTGAAGTGGTTAATCTTGGTATTGGATTGCCTACCATGGCGGTGGACTACATCCCCGAAAACGTTAATATTATGCTGCAGGCGGAGAACGGAATCGTCGGCGTTGGCCCCAAAGCAGCTCCGGGAAAAGAAAGACTCGATTGTATCGATTCAGGCGGAAACTACGTTACAACCGTGAAAGGAGCCTGCTTTATTGACAGTGCGCTTTCATTTTCCATCATACGTGGAGGGCATGTGGACGTCACCGTTTTGGGTGCCCTGGAGGTCGATGAAAAAGGCAACCTTGCAAACTGGATGATCCCCGGGAAAAAGGTGCCGGGCATGGGTGGGGCCATGGATTTGGTGGTTGGAGCCAAGAGAGTGATTGTAGCCATGGAGCATGTGAACAAAAATGGGGCGCCGAAAATACTGAAACAATGCAAGCTGCCCCTAACCGCTGTAAATGTGGTAAAGACCATTGTAACCGAAAAAGGTGTCATTGATGTTATTCCGGGTAAAGGGCTGATGCTCAAGGAAATTGCTCCAGGTTTGTCGGTGGAAGATGTTCAAATGGCGACAGAGGCTGAGTTGATGGTTTCTCCACATTTGAAGACCATTGCAGTGTAAAAAATCAGTTCCACCTTCAAATTAACTTGTCTGGCGTTTAACTTGTCTTCACAATCGCATTCATTATATAAAATAAGGTTCGCTAATTGCTCATTGAGCAATTGCGAGCCTTTTTAGGTTGGAGCCTCTCTTCTATTGTTCTTCCAGTCGATCTACACGAACGGTTTGTGTATCACCAGGTCTGCTGCCGATCTGTACCGTTGCCATACCATTCGCTTCATCTACATGCTCAATCCAAATCGGTTTGCCATCCAATTGGACGGCAATCGTTTCGGATGAATCATAAATGGCTTTTGCTCGTTCCACGTTCATGCTGTTCTCCTCCTCTTTTTTTTGTGCAAAATTCAAAATATAGGTCACCTAGTCTTCGTCTATAATCCGTTCCACATCCAATGAAGGAAAGCTATGAGAAGGCGATGTTGAAACTACAGCCTCCATATCCACATGAGCAACAGCTACGGGAAAAGGCGGCGGCGTTCCATGTGAAAGAGCAAACTCGGGCGGCAATGCATCCTGTTCGCCTCCAGCAGGCCCTCGAAAGGCAATGTGACTTTGTCCCACACGATGACTGATCTGCTGAGGATAGGGTTTTCTAGGCATCAGTTGTATACCTCCTTTGAATCGGATATGGCTTAACATTCACCAAAAAAACCGAAACCATGCGCAAGTGAAAGCAATTCGCAGCCTTCATTTGCATCTCATACAATCTTTTGTACGAAGCATACTAAGTGAAAAATGAAATGCTCACAGCCCGGGTGCCCGGAATCGAAATATGAAATATGCGGATTAAAAAAAGGAGGACTGGCGGTATGCATACGGTCTGGAAAGGCGCGATCAGCTTCGGGCTGGTTCATGTGCCAGTTAAAATGTTCTCAGCAACTGAGGACAAGGACATTTCCATGCGTTATATTCACAAGGAGTGTGGGAGCCCATTAAGCTACGTACGGAAATGCCCTGTTTGTGATAAGGAGGTTGAATGGGAGGAAATTGGAAAAGGGTACGAATATGAAAAAGGCAAATTTGTCATGTTCGACAAGGAAGAACTGGAGCAAGTTAGCGGACAAGCCGATAAAAATATCGTAATTTTGGACTTTGTGGATTTACAGGAAATTGATCCGATCTACTTTCAAAAAACGTATTATTTGTCCCCGGATCAGGCTGGCTCGAATGCGTATAAGCTACTCATGAATGCAATGAAGGATACCGGGAAAATCGGAATTGCCCAAATCTCCATCCGCTCAAAAAGTAGTCTGGCAGCCATTCGCGTGCTGGATGAATGCTTGGCGGTGGAGACCATGTTTTATCCAGACGAAATCCGTCCCATTGCTCAAGTTCCCAACTTACCTGGACAGGAGGAGGTTAAAGAGAAAGAGCTGACCATGGCAAAAATGCTGATTGAGCAGCTATCTACCCCTTTTGATGCAGCAAAGTATACGGATCAGTACCGCGAGCGTCTGCTGGATCTTATCCAGCATAAAGTAGCTGGCGAAGAGGTGCGAATTGCCCCAACACAGCCTCAGACTAATGTGGTTGATTTAATGGCTGCCCTCCAAGCCAGTATTGAGGCAGTGAAGCCTGTCGTTACCGATCCTGGTCCTGCTGCGAAAAAACGTCCTTCGCGTAAACCAGCAGCCGTGACAGCACAGCAGGCTGTGGCAGGCGACGCCCTCACTCCGACTCCAGTCAAAAAGAAAAGGAGCCCTGCTAAACGTAAAGAAACGTGAGCTTTACAGGAAAGGAAATAACTAAATGTAGAGACAGAAAATTTTCATTTAGGGGGATGGGATGTGTTTCTACCCCACATCCCCTTTAATTTGAAAACACTTATTCCATCTAATGACCCTTTAATGGAATAACATGACTGACATTTTTAATCAACTCTATTGACACTTAACACTACCATCAATACTACACTTCGTTGAGCCACATTATTACAAATTTATTGATGTAGTTGAGATGGACTCACTTTTTGAATTTGAACAAGTATATCAAACGATTTACCTAATGATATATCAACAGTTTTTGGTATATTAGGGCCTTCCGTAGTTATTCCAGCGAAAATTGGATGTTGTTGGTTTAACCAAGTTTTTGTCACTCCGTTCGTCTTACGTAAATCTATAATAAATTGATCTTTTTTGACATGTCCAAAGATGTAGTTATAGCTGTTAGGATCATCTGATTTTAATGTTCCATATGGGCCAAATTCACCGTCATTATTGTAGACATTATATTGCCCTTCGTAAACTGATGTTCCAATAGATACATACCATTTTCCATAATATTCCGCTAAATGCTGCCCAGCTACTTTAGGGTATATAAAAGGAATCATATTTGTTTTCGAAACGTGTCCGTTATGTCCCCAAACAATGGTTTTTCCTAAATGTTCTTCAGTCCACTTCGCATTTTCATACATTGCAATATCATGTTTCAAAAAAAGGTCGGATGGTTTATCAGGTGGTGACGCTAACATTGTAGTAAATTGTTCAATAATACGGGCATTTTGTTTTATCCATGCGAACTCTCTGGATTTTCCATTTAGATAGCTTTTATTTTGTTCTAATAAAGCACTGATTTGTTTAGCATCTGAAATATACTTTTCTTTTTCCTTTTGCGTAAGGCTGCCAAAGGTATCCATATCCTTTGTTACAGGAATAAGCCCTCTTATCTTCTTTTCGACTCTAGGCACAAGATCTGAATTGTTTCTTTTTATATATTCTACTATATTATTATAAACATTCTCGTTTACTGATTGAATATCCATCCCAATGACACGCACTTTAGATTTATGTTTTGGATTAGCATTATATTGCCGAATCCAACTAAGTAGATGTAACATTTCTTTCGTCTTAAATGCAGGTGATAGATGTTGGTTTGGGTTTCCCTTACCAGTAAGAACATATCGATCAAGTTCCAAAGCTCTGTCCCATCCCTCTTCTAAAACTAAGTTGGTAAAGCCCTTTTCAGATACTAAATAATTAACAATGCGGTGTTTCATTGTATAAACTTCATGAGCCCCATGTGTAGCTTCACCTAAACCTACAATTGAAGCTGAACCTACCATATTCTTAAGTGGTTTTAAATCATTAAGAGGTGCAGTTGGATTCGTTGTTTTTAAAGGCTTTGCATGCGCTTCTAACCATTCTGCTATTTGATTTGTATTGTAGGGAGCTGTAACAGAAACTACTGTTTTCGAATCTGCATAAGTACTTCCTACAAAATTAGCCAGCATTATAGCAGAAGCACCAAGTGCAATAATCATTTTCTTTTTCATAAAAACCTCCTGAAATACTTACTTATTATTTTTCTAAATTCTCTAAAAATCCCCTTTAACCATCAATTTAAAATTCGGCATTCACCTCATGGATTTTTTTGAAGTACGACTCTTTCTGCATACAAGCATATTGGGTCGTCTTCAGTAATCCAATTGTCACTCACTCGCTATCATTTAAGCTAGTTACAAATCTTCACTATTTCATGTGACATGCAATGCTCGCTAACGTAATGATCAGCGCCAACATGTCACAAAGAAAATGATGACATGTTGATGACAAAGATGACAGCTGTGCGGTTAGTATGGAGCAGTACCATCAATAAAGGCGTGCATCGATATTAATATCGATGCACGCCATTTGTTAAAAAGGGGGGTTGTTATTTAGCTTTTTGTCATTTCCGTATTTCAAAATCATTTATCAAGTCTTTATAAGTCGTCTTCATTTCTTGTGTGAAAAGATCCCCGTGAGGCTTACGGATTAGACATGGGTATGCCAAAATGGATAAAGATTTGACCTCGTTAATTTCAGTACTCTTCAAACTGAAGCTTTGTATTACTTTATATTCTGGAACATAAGGATCAGAATAAAAAATATTAGCGCCTTTTTGTTGCAAAATTTTTAGTATATTTATGGAGGGTGACTCTCTTATGACTAAGGGGCGGCGCTGACAGTGCTTTGATACGAAAGTAGCTGACTGAACGCCCCTCGCTCCTCTTCTACCAGTTGGTGGTAGTTCCCCTGCTGTATGACCTCGCCTTGATCCAGAACAACAATTTGATCTGCATGTCTGATCGTTGACAGACGGTGAGCGATCACGATCAACGTCATTTGACCTTTCATCCGTTCCAATGCTGCCTGAATTGCAGCCTCGTGCTCACCATCCAGTGCACTTGTCGCTTCATCCAGGATGAGTACAGGAGGATGATGCAAAATAGCCCGCGCTAATACCAGCCGTTGACGCTCTCCCCCGGAAAGACGGATCCCGCGATCACCAATGACCGTGTCCAGCCCTTCAGGCAGTCTGGATACAAAGTTGTCTGCGGCTGCAAAATGTAGCGCCTCCCATAGCTGCTGTTCACTGGCATCCTTATCAGCCAGCTTCAAATTTTCGCGGACGGTCGCATGGAACAGAAATGGGTCCTGTGACACGTAACCAAACGACTGCCGCCACCGCGGCAGCAATTCGTCATCCAGCACATGACCATCGATTTTAATCTGTCCCCCCGTTGGGCGTAAAAAACCCATTAGAACATCGACCATTGTGCTTTTGCCTGCTCCTGATTTCCCTACAATGGCAGTCATTCCCCGGGCAGGTATCAACAAATTAATATGCCGTAGGGCAGGCTCTGCCGCACCCTCGTAGCAATAATCCAAATGGCAGCATTCTATTCCATTACGAAAGGATAGGGGTTGCCGTGCAGATGTAGATGACAAATGATATACGGATGAATCGAATGGGACATGATTCTCAGAGGATGTAAACCCAATTATAGAAGGATCTGAGAAAGCCTCGCATTCCCGTTGCACTTTAGTTACACTCTCAAAAGCAGAGATCATAGACATGATATACTCCAGGCTCGCTTGAATAAGGGCAAACCTGGGCCATAAGCGGGAAAATATAAGGATGAGCACGATCAGTTTTTCAGGTGTAACATGCAGCCACTGGAGCGACACAAATAGGACACTAACGACAAAAACAGCTGCCGCTATGCGATGAAAAAACTGTGTGGTCGCATTTTGCCGAACAAACTGAGTCGTATTATCCTCCATGCGCTGCGTCAGGGAGCGAAACCAATGAATATTCGCTGCTTCCAGCAGATTGCTTTTAATATCTTTCATCCCGTTCATATGATCCGTAATTCCGGCAAAATAAATCTGTGACAGCTCAGTGGTACGGTCACCTAATTGTTTGGCATTTCGGATGGAGCGACGGAACACGACAAACAGCGCCAAGCCACTCAGAAACACCAGCCCGGTTAAAGAAGGGGATAGCCAAAAAGCCAGCGCAATCTGGATTAGCGTAAACATGACGGCCGTGGTCAGTTGAAGAAGCAAATTCGTTCCCTGACTGACACGCGCCAGCTCGGTCGTCATCACGTGGCTAAAATCAGATTTACGCTGACGCAAATAAAAAGCCCACTGCGCCTTCATAAAGGAAGTGTATACGTCTATTCGAAGGGAGCGCATAAAACGCTGCTGAATCCGTGAGTTAAGAATGGACTGGTAACGCTGAAGCCAAGCCTGCCCGGTAAGCAGCATGACGAAAAACATTAGCATCCCCGGCAACAGCCAGCTTTTAGGAATGTACGGCAAAAAATAATCAAATCCATCCGACAGAAATGGCATCTCTGAATGACCGCCAAATACGCCGATGGCCGCCAGCATAGGAACAAGCATATAAATGCCGACACCCTCCAGTAGGCTGACGATCATCATACATCCAATATTAAGAAATAACGCCCCGCCGTTCACGCTATACAGCTTGGTCATATATAATCGCAGGTGAGTCATCATGTACACTCCTTATCGGGTTAGTGCTTTGAAAATCGACGTTTTAGCCAAAGAAATGGACGTAAAGGAATATACAAAAAATGCAGCTGGCGAGGCAGTGGGCAAATGACTGAATCCCTCGTAGAAGGAAACAAACGGCTGATGAGATACCATAGTCTGTGTCTTGGCTCCTTTAAGGAAAGCAAGTAAGCGCGGCTAACCGGCAGAGGAGTAAACGCTGTTGTTGTAGCTCCAGCAATGGCTGGACTGGAGGCGACTGTAGCAGCACCTACAGGCTTGGCAAGGCTACTTACAGCAGTGTTCACTATATTCACCGGGTCACCAAGGATGCTGCTGGCATCTTTCGATATGCCAGCAGCACTACTGACGGCGTACAGAACAGCTTCGCCCGAGGTTCCGTTAGCTGAAATACCGCCATCCGAAGGGGCGGTATTCATTGACTCGGTCAAAGCTACGCTGGGCAATAGCTCTGACCGAGCGAGTCTGCCTGTACCCGCCCCATTGGCAACCGGGTACGGCGCAGGGACGCTGGCCTGCATAAAAGCCAGCGCGCTCAGCGCAAGCCTGTGCGCCTGCCGGGTAGCCGATATCGGACGCATCGGCTCCGGGATCGGCGTACCGAACAGCGCAGCGGCCAGTGCCCAAGCCTGCCCGCCCGCGGGCAGGCCTCCGTAACGGCGCATTTGCGGCAGTAGCGCCCTCCAATCGACAGCACGTACCGCAAGCCTGTCGATGTCAACCAACCAGCGCAGCCTGAACCAGCCGTGACGCGCTCCGTGTGCGCTGAGGTACAGAAATTGATGCTCGCTGCCAAGCGTATACATGCAGGATGTCGTCACATTCCTGCTGTCGGCAGAAGTCGCTGGTGCCATCTGACTGGCTCGAACTGCTGGGGCTTTACCCATTTGCCGGCAGTCCCAAAGCTCATCAAAGGAGGGCTCCCGCCCCCCATCCGGGTGAAGCCGCCAGTGCAGCTCGACTTCGACCCTCTTTTGCGGATGTAAGAAGGAGGCATGATGATCCTTCCACTTCCAGCTGCCAAGGACGCGCACTTCTCCGCTTTTGGACGCATACCCAGCTTCCTTCATCCAGTGCTCCGCTTCATCCATGTCATCCGGGGCAATAAGTAAATCAATGTCTTTAGAGGTACGCAGGGAAACATCCCCGTACAATTGCTGCGCCAGAGCAGGACCCTTCAACATCAGCACACGAATTCCATGAGCTGTGAGCAGCCTGGTCAGACGCTCGGCTTCTGCTTGAAGATGGAGCATGCGCAGCGTGTTTCGATGATATTGCGCCTGAAGGTTTCGCAGCAATTCTGCGGGAATGAACGGGTGATTCAACGTTTTCAGCTGGAGATACACCGTAGGTATCACACGATGGTGTTCTGTCAGACGCAGCAAGCGGGACCAATCGATCTCCTGCAACTGGAAAGCAGTCATCGTATTCTGCCATAGATTGACGTCTTTACGAAGTAGAGAGAGTAACAACGTTAATTCTTGATCCTCATTCCAATTCGCAAGTTCCAAAATAGACTTGGTGGTCATGGATTCTTCTCCTTCGATTCTTTGAACGTTCTTTGTTCCTTTTATATCGCACTAAAACTAAAACAGAGAACTGCCTTTATCCGCTGTCCTCGTATTTGTAGCTGTCCCAGCACGTCTCCCGAATATTCCCACCACGGTAAACGCTCCCATCTCCCGTTCTCCCGTAACATAGATCGGCCCACTCCGTACCCATGCATGTGCTGCCAATTGTCCCGCAGCATTTTTGGCTGTGCCCAGATACAGTGTACAGTCCAGTTTTCTGCGTACCAGCAACGTCATAGCGGCAGCGGCTTGTACAAGACAGCTACTGCGCCAAGGAGTATAACGGCTGGCTACATCCACAGCTTGTGAAATGTGACGGATAGACTTCTCCTGCCCGACCTCGCACTGCCAAGAAGTTTCTTCCATACATGTCCCCCAAGCCCCTGAGTAATCTCCAAAAGAACGACGCTGGCGAAATCTCGCGCATCCCAGCTCCAGCCAGGCTTCCGGCAACAATCTCCTGACCTCTGGAGACAAGAGAAGAAGCCGTTGTATCCGCATGTTAGTCCAACTCCCGTAGGAGCCTCAGCAATCCTTCCCGCTCCAATTCAGCTACAAAGGTATGCACCTGCTGTCTGCACTGTTCCTCGTCCACTTCATATTCATTCGTCAGGACAGTTACAATATCTTCAATTGAAGGGCTGAATTCTGCCAATTCCCAAATCCGTCCTCCTGTGAAGCCCAAATTATAATACTTTCCCGTATGAATACTCATCATCACTTTTTCTCCGTCCATATCACTTACATAGACCTCTTCACCATACGTGATGCGATAATGATCCTTAGCTGGATTAATGGCTGCCATAACTCTTTTCCTCCTTATGAATGAGTTCAAGTACGCGTTGTACAACCTCGGACGCCGTAAAAAAGGAGCTATCCCTCAGCAGCCGCCAGCCTTCCACTTTCCGAGCCATCCGGGCCGCTGTATCAAAATACCATTCACCCAAACCCATTCGCGAAATGATCGCCCTACGATATGTATGCTGTAGTAATGTATGCAAGCACTCCAGTTTGTTCAAGGGCTGTTCCGTAACCACCACTGGCTCCCCTTCACGCATCGACTCACGGTTGGGAGAATCGCTCACAAGCTCGAATACACCGCTCAGGGGAAGCGGATCGTTATAAAATTCGTCCACAGCAGGCACGGCATATTTATTGAGCTCACCTGCAATCCTACGCAAATCTTGGTATTGTGCCCTTACAGGATTACCGTCAGTTAGGGAAAGAACATGCTTTCTTTGCCGTACATGCTTGTTCTCCCGTAATGCCTCCAATTGAAGCAAGCTTTCCAGTCCCAGCTTCTGCTGCGGATATGCCGGATATACGATGGCTGCGGAAGCTGTCACGTTTATAGCAATCACATCATCACTGATCATCTGATAGCCAGCCTGTCTAAAGGCAGCAGCCAGCGTCGATTTTCCCGTGCCGGATTCACCTACAAATGCATAGACCCGACCTCCGATGACGACCGCACTTCCGTGAATAGGTAAAACCCGTTTTTGCAACAGTAGAACACCCATGCATGTGCCCAGTACAAACAACCGCACGGTGTCAGGATCAGCCCCAGGCAACATACTTACCTCGATTTCCTTGCCTCCCCTGATGGCATAAATGGCCGTGTCCGGTATTAGGAACATAAAGCGTTCACCCTGCATTACAAAATTGGCCTGCTCCAGTTGGTCCCTCCATGCTGACAAATCAACCTGCCGGATGACCACATCCTCTACCAATCCCGGTTCTGCTGGGATCAGCTCAGGCAGAGTCAGCTCACTGGCAATCCTGAGTCCAAAGGCTGTATATTTCACCCAACTGTTATGGGCACTCCTGTCATGCGCGATAGGACTCACTCCCTGTTCTTAAAATTCCGTCTTTATTTCTTCCGGTCCAACCTAACCCGAATGAAATAAAGACGGCTCATGATCAGTAAGCTATTTGGATCTCAGCCCAACATCGGCTCATGTATAATTATCTTCCGTTAGCTCGGATTATACAGATCGGCATCATGGTCTGACACCCAATCAATCTGTTTCCAGCCTTTACCCGCCATAGTCTGGTTAATATCCAGCACCTCAATCGTCGGTTCCTGCCATTCTTTTTTACTCATCTCATCACCTCCCCTCCCACGAATGGCACGCCGTCTGATCGGTTAGATCCAAATCAGTTCAAACCACAGAGAAAACGGTACACGATCAGGCTGTGCATGAATAGTCGTATATTCGGATCGGATGCCTGGTCCGGACGGGGATGTCGGTATTTCGCCATAGCCGTCTTAATGTAGTCCATATTGAGATATTCGGCAGCTCGTAAATCATGACACATCACTTGCAGCTCTCCCATAAACGTGTCCCAGCAAGGAAGCATACGATGTAGCCAATCCGCAGGCTGTACGCCGCGTACTCGCTGGTTCAACCGAACATCATCGGGGAGATGATCACGCATAGCTTTACGAATGAGGGCACGGTCCCGGCCATTTTGTACATATTGTTCAAAAGGTACCGATAAGCAAAAGCGAATGACACGGCTGTCCCCGGTCGGATCACGTTCCCACAGGCCATAACGGAGTGAAAGTTTGGTCGCCATGACACCATTTTTGTTGGCAATCGCCAAATTTGAAAACTTCTCTTTTCTTGTCTGATCGGCATTTTTTCTCCAGCCAGTTCCACTCAATACGGGAATATCTTCTACATTCATCCGCTTGGCAAACTCCGGGTGAATCAGTGAAGGAATCGGACTTTGCTTGCCACGTCCCCACCATGTGCGAGCGTCAAGTGAGGTGGCTTTTTTCAACATCACGGGCAGTAAATGAGACATACGACTGCCTGTAAGCTTGCTATACCGCCTCACTCCCTGCCAAGATTGCAGCCAATGCAAACGGCGAAACTGACGGGCATAATAGTCCAGTGCAGGCCCCCACGATACGGTAAAATTGCCCCGTGCCCCAGTCAACAGAACTCCGACATTATGTTCCTGTGCTTTCTCATAAAAACCTCTAATCCAGAAGGAGTTTTCAAAATATTTGTAGGGAGCCTCCATCAACTCCAGCCACATATCAATTTCAGAAAACGGACTTTTCCCCTCAAAATCCATATAATTTTCACGAATGTTGCCCACATAGCGAGCGGTGGACTGAATATAGCTGCGTTCATTTGCCAGCAATGTAGGCGGTGTCCAATCTGTAAAATCTTGAACAGGTACATAGCTGTAGGCATGTAGCGGCTTGTGTTGTAAGTGCAGCGATGGCGCGGCAAAGCTGGCAACCGCTCCGGAATCCAATCCCCCACTCAGGGCAGCCCCTACAGCGCGATGCGTCCGTAATCGGGCAGTTACCGCCTGGGAGAATACCTCACGGAAAGCTTCTATGTATTCGCCGCCTGTTTTGAGCCGCAACGGCTCTACCTCATCCAGACATGCATATTTACAGAGCGATTGCTTTCCCTCTTCCATAGTGAACCAATGTGCAGGAGGCAGTTGGTTGATATGCTTGTAGGCGGTTGTCCCGATATCGACGGATTCCTGCATTGCACGGATAGATAAGAATTCGGCCAGCCATGGTTCATGCAGTTCTTTTCGCAGAGAGGACAGAACCAATAGCGGAGCGACTACCGTGCTAAACGCAAATCCTCCGTCATGTTGGTAGGTGTACAGCGTACGATTGCCTGTCATATCTCTAGCACCATATAACCGATGTTTCTTAGCATCCCAAATGACAAAGGCAAAATCACCTATCAGATAACCTGCTGCATCAACACCCCATTTGTCGTATGCCAGTAAAATCAGCTCGCTGTCCGTGATATCTATCCGCCGCCCCTGCTCAACTGCTAGTCGTTCAAACAGCTCAGAACGGTTGTCAATGATCGCATCGGCCGTTATAGCCAAATCTCTTAGCTCATCATAAAAGGGAAGACGCTCATGAACAGATTCTGGGGTCACATGCTGGGCATGACATCCCAAAAAAATCGAACCTTCACACCAAGCGCACACGCGGTCAGCGGGATATTTTTGCAGAGTTTGCATCATTTTTTCGCCTTCTTCAGCATATACAGACTCATGCCCAAATCTATAGATTCCGGCAATTGCACTCACGTTCTCCCCCCTTTTCTTTTCCGATACTTGATAATACTTCAGACGCCCAGCGCCCGAACTTACGGGCCAATAAATGGGACCGGAATCCTTGGCTTGGGCGCTGATAGCTTTGGAGCTGCGCGATCAGCCGGTTCCGTTCCTCAAAGCTATGTGCCAGTCTGTTTTCCAGTGATTGAATTCGTCGATCACTCACGATCTGTGCCATATCCATCCTTGCCGGGTTGTGAGGTGCAGCATGACAGGTTGCATTTGTCATGAATACTTTGTTATCTGCATCCTGTTCTTCCAGCATCCGATAAGCTGCCTTCCATTCAAAGCCACTTTGTTGGAGGAACTGGTGTGTACGTCGACTCAACAGCTCTACATCCGGGTCATCCTCAAAGCGGACTCCCGTCAACTGCTCAGCCTGTTCCAGCGCTTCTCCGTAACCAAGCTGCCTAAACAAGCGAGCTCCAATACTTCTGCAATACAGTTCAATTTCCATTGTACTCAATAGATATTGCCAACTATGTACCGAATTCTGATGCGCCTGTTCATGCTCCATGACAAACGGATCACCCGCTCCCATGCTATAAAAAAGATTGGATTGGGGCGTATCCGCAAAGTTCCCGTACCTTTCCATCCCCGGCTCATAATGGATCTCCAGAAAATGACACAGCTTCTCAATCTCCATCCTTGGATTGGCTACGAGCTGTTCATACATCAGCGGGTATGCAAGTGGATGAGGTGTGGCAAAATAATGAGCGTACCGGAACAAACCAACCGTAATATCTGTCATTTTCATATTAAAATGCGGACTTCCCAGTTCCTTCAGCAGGTGAAAGTTCCCATTTCGGAGCTGATTGACCTTTTTAAACGAGGCCACGATGGACAAAGGATTGCGGATAAGCCACACTCGACGGGCAGCCGGGAACAAACGGTCTACAAATTCAAGCACTGTATAGTAACGCGGTGATTTGTCGATAAGCATATCAGCGGTCGTCCCCTGAAGCAGGCCATTATATATTTCAAGTGCATACGAACGAGCGGCCTGCTCCAATACATGTGGAGGGACCATACCTTTAAAAAATTGCCGGAGTATTCCTGTTCCTCCATATGGCCGTGCATGTGACTGAGGAAGATCATATAAACTGAGCAGAAACCACATTTCCTGCGTGGCAAACAGACGGGAATGGTTTTGCAAAATGGCGGTTAGCAGCGAGCTTCCACTTCGAGGGACACTCAACAGAAATACTAGCTTTCCGCCCTGCTTTTCAATCAAGCACACTCCTCCTCTACCTCTGCTCAAGACGTTTTAATAGATACATATCGTATTTTTATTATAATTTATGATACATAATGTATCTTGTCAATCCCTTTGATGGATAAATTCTGTGCTGCACGCTCATGTTAAACCTTATGTAGATGTAGAAATGCTGCCAGTTGTCTGTAAATAATGATCTTGCTGCATGTTAACCAAAGGAGCATAGCACTATGGGACGAGCTGTTAAAGGTACGATTACGATTGAAGGTCATGAAATTGCAATCACAAACCCGGATAAACCGCTGTGGCCCGAAGCAGGTGTAACTAAGGCGCTATATCTTCGCAAGCTTGCGGTATTGGCCCCCTACCTGCTCAAATATTGTCATCAGCGTCTATTGACTGTCATCCGTTGGCCACATGGTATCCATGGAGATTTTTTTTATCAGAAAAATGCCCCACATCCTCGGCCAGACTATATTGAAACCGCTCTGCATGATGGCATTGAGTATATCGTGCTTGGCAAGCTGCCCCAACTACTCTGGCTCGGTAATCAAGCTGCGTTGGAATTTCATCCCTCTCTGCACAGAACAGGAAGCCAACTGCCCTGTGAATGGATGATTGATCTGGATCCATCCAGAGAAGTCGAGCCACGTATTATGGAGGCCGCCTCCATTGTAGGCGAAGTATTGGCTTCGCTGGGGTTGGACTCTGTCCCCAAAACCTCCGGGGCCACAGGTGTACAAATTATCGTCCCGATCCGTACAGGCATCACCTTTGACGAGCTACGCAGCATCGGACTGTTGGTTGGACAATTTGTGACGGAAAAGCACCCGAATCTGTTCACACTGGAACGGTTAAAGAAGGATCGTGGAACAGCCATCTATTTTGATTACTTGCAGCATTATCAGGGAAAAACCCTAGCCGCTCCTTATACTCCTCGGGCACGTCCCGGTGCTACGGTCTCGACTCCGCTAACCTGGGAAGAGGTACGGCAAGATGTGTCACCACTTGATTACCATTTACTAAATATTGAGGAACGGTTAAACCAGGTAGGCGACTTGATCGACAAGGTGCCTCCCCAGCCCGTAGAGGACCTCCTCAAACATATGCGCTCCAAAACACACCCAACCTGATCCATGCTTTGAAGCACAAAAAAGGGGACGAACCCCGCAGCCATAGGCTGAGAAATTGTCCCCTTGCGCTAGTGTATTCCTTTTTTCTTAAAACGTCCGCCCTTCACATCGTGAATATTACCAATTGCAATGAAGGCGTGCGGGTCCCAATCCTCAACGATGCTCTTGAGCTTCGCTTCCTCCAGTCGGGTAATGACGACGAAAATCACTTTTTTGCTCTCGCCTGTAAAGCCGCCTTCACCTTCCAGGTAAGTTACCCCCCGTCCAAGACGGTCCGTCAGGGCATCTCCGATATCACGGTATTTATCACTAATAATCCAGACCGATTTGGACTGATCCAGACCCTCAATTGTAATATCAATCATTTTCATAGCAATATAATAAGCAATCATGGAATACAGGGCATTCGGCCAACCGAATACAAAACCCGCACTTCCCAGAATGAAAATATTAACGAACAATACGATCTCACCGACCGAAAAAGGAGTTTTTTCGCTGACGAGAATAGCCACGATCTCTGTCCCATCCAGCGAGCCGCCGGACCGAATCACAAGACCCACTCCCACGCCGAGAATGACACCCCCGAAGATAGCGCCAAGCAGCGGTTCCCCAGGCGTCAATGCACTTACATTGTGAAGTAACGCAGTTCCGATGGACATAACGACGATGCCGAATAATGTGGATAAAGCGAAGGTTTTACCGATTTGTTTGTAGCCGATAAGTAAAAATGGAAGGTTCAACAGGGTCAGGAAAATACCGAGCGGATAACCAGTAATCTTGGAGGCCATAATGGAAATACCTGTAACGCCGCCGTCAATAACGCCGTTAGGAACCAGGAATATTTCCAATCCCACGGCCATCAGCGCTGCACCAACCACGATCATGGCTGCACGCTGCAATAAGCGTTTTACTTTGTTCTTTGGATTAGCTGGAATTTTGCTGATCTTGGTCAACTCTCCGGTTACATCTGTGATCTCAGACAGATTTTGGACTTCCTTGCTCACTACACTCATATATAAATCCCCCCGTTACAGTATGGTATATTGGACCGAAAAAGGGGCTGCTCTCCGCAGTCCCCTCTCCTTTACGGCGCTTAGTTATGTGATTAGTATATCATAAAACTGTGATTTTGCGCAAAAAAGTTAGCAAAGAGCACATAAATCACAATAAAGCGGGATTATATTGATAAAAACGGCGAAAACCGCCTCTAAAGGAGGGGAGAGAGCATGCGAGTTAGAATTTCAGCTATTTTTTGAGATCGAGGGCGTCTGCGGAACACGTTCAAATCTATTTTGGAAGAGTTGGAAATGTCCTCTACAAAATCTGCCGATAGCCGTTCCAACGCCGAAGTTGCAAAAAGTACAGCGGTCAACTCAAAATTATAGAAAAAGCTACGCATGTCCATATTGGCGGTCCCAACCGAGCCGAGCAAATCGTCCACAATCACCACTTTAGCGTGAATAAATCCTTTTCGATATTGGTAGAACTCCACTCCTGCCTCCAGCAGTTCTTGCACATAGGACAGTGACGCCAGGTGGACCAGTTTCGAATCTGATTGGTAGGGAATAATAATTTTCACATCTATGCCGCTGACGGCCGCCAGCTTCAGTGCCTCATAAATCCCCGGATCGGGAATAAAATACGGCGTCGTTATCCAAATCCGCTTTTTGGCAACCGTAAGCGCTCCAAAGCACAATTCCTGAATCGTATCCCATACCTGATCGGGCCCACTGCTCAAAATCTGTACTTCCTCATCCCCTGTGCAGGTATGTGGAGGAAATAAATTCACGTCCATTAGCCTCTCCCCCGAAGCCAGCTTCCAATCGCTAAGAAACACATTTTGCAGAAAATAAACGCCATCTCCTTCAATCTGCAAATGCGTATCCCTCCAAAATCCCACTTTGGGGTACTTTCCGAGATAATCGTCGCCTACATTGATTCCCCCCACAAATCCGATCGTGCCATCCACCACCACGATTTTCCGGTGATTGCGATAGTTAATCCGGCGGTCCAGCGTGGCGAAAAACGGCGGTAGAAAATAATGAAATTCGACCCCAGCCTCATTACAGGTGCGAATAAATGAATAGGGTAAATGGTAGCTCCCTACGCCGTCCACAATGAATCGTACCTTAACTCCCTCGCGTGCCTTACGGATCATGACCTCCTGAAATTTTTTCCCGATTTCGTCTGCCCGAAATATGTAAAACTCCACATGGATATGATGTTGTGCCTGTTCCATCGCTTTCAGCATGGCGTCGAAAGTCTCTTCCCCGTTCGTCAGCACACGTGTACGGTTGCAGCCAGTCAACGGGTTTTCCGACATACGAATCAACTGGTTAAACAGACGCTCCTGATGCTTGAAATGGGGATTGTGCATTTGCTCTACATTTTCAATCACCTTGGTTTGCGCCCACAGATGTTCACGGAATTCACGAAATAGCTGCGATCCTGCTTTACGAACCACTTTACGCTTCTGGTAATCCTGAGCAACAAAATAGTACACCACAAAACCAATAAGCGGGAAGCAAAACAAAATAAAGAGCCAGGCTACCGCTTTGGACGGCTTGCGAAATTCAAAGAGCAGAATCGTCCCGGTCTGAAAAATAAAAATAATTAAAACCAACAGCAACCACAGCATGTCTAAGCCTCCTTATATATCTACGTTTTATACAAAGCTCCAATTTTTTTGACATGTTTGCCTCTTAAGCTGAATAGATAGTAACCAAGCACTATAGGAGCGATGTCCGGAAAGGAGCGATTATGAAAAAAGGAAGCCTAAATCGCCGGATGACCCTGCTTGTCATTCGGGATGCACAGCAACCGCCCAAGCAGCTACAATGCTCCGCAGCCGCTGTCATTCTCGTCCCGACCCTTGTGATCGCATCAATCTCTACGCTCGTGATCGGGCTGCAAATCCGTTCTTCCCATATTATTTCCCAAATGGAAACCAATCTTGCTGTCCAGAGTTTGCAGATGGAGGTCACGGTAGCAGACAAAGACGCAGCCATTGGGCGACTGCGGCAGGAAGTCATGGAGCTGACGAATCAAGCCACCAGTATTCGCGAACGTCTCCAGCGTGTAACTGAGCTGGAACAACAAATGCAGCAATTCATTCGTAAACACGGAAATTCCTCCAGCGCCAGCAGTAATAAATCAACCATCACCCCCCTCTCCTGGGATGCTTCCGGCCATACCGGGGGTGAATTGATCGCAGTGCATGAAAATACAGCTCTTCTAGCCCGCCAGGCCATGGATGATTTTCAGGAAATCGAAGCTCTGCTGGACACAGTGGAGCGCACGGTTCCGCGCTCTATTCAACAGGCAAACGCCGTACAGCAGAACCTGGAGCGCCAACAAGCCGCGCAGCTGCTCCAGACCCGAAGACTGGCACTTGCTGAACAAGGCAGGCCCTCCATTTGGCCTGTTGGTTCGCGGCGCATGACCTCCAGTTTCGGCTATCGCAGCGACCCATTTACAGGGAAATCCGCTTTTCACTCAGGCGTGGACATTGCCGGTCAATCCGGTGATCCTGTCTATGCAGCAGGGGCAGGCACTGTGCTGGAGGCCGCTTCCAGCGGAGCTCGCGGCAAGTGCATCATCATTCAGCATCCTGACGGACTCCAAAGCTGGTATATGCACCTAAGCGGTATGCAGGTGGCTCCGGGGGACCGTGTTCACAAAGGACAGACCATTGGCCTGCTGGGAAGTACCGGGAGAAGCACAGGACCTCATCTTCATTTTCAGATCGTCAAGCATAACCAACCTGTCGATCCATTGCTGTATGTACAATAAGTTTTTTGCAAAATACCGACAATAAAGGATTGGAGGAAAACGATCATGTTCAAGGAATCCAAAAAAAAGCTCTCCACCCCGGCGACGGATACACTGCTCGCGAACGGCACCAGCTTTGAAGGTACGATTGAGGCAGAGGCCAACATTCGCATTGACGGTCATTTTCAGGGCGATATCTACAGCACTCGCACTGTCGTCATTGGAGAATCAGCAGTTGTACGTTCGGACATTATTGCACGGGACGTCATTCTTGCCGGCAAGGTATTCGGCAGCATCACCACAGAAGGACGGCTGACCATTACATCGACAGGCGAACTGTACGGAAATACGGCGACCCCTACATTGGTCATTTCTGAAGGCGGCGTACTGAACGGCACAAGTCAAATGAACCAAACTATGGATGCAGAGTCGCCAGCTGCTATAGAGAAATCAGAGGATGAAAATCAATCCAGTTTCAGCCAAGACATAGAGGACAGCCAAGCCTCCCTACAACCTGAAGCGGGATAGGGCCGGCTTATACTCCTATATATACAGTACATCCTCCAATCACTCCATAATATCCTCCACTCTGCGTTCCAAAAATAAATGGTACACCTTGCGTATGACGATTTTGCCGCACATATATAATGGAATAACCAAAATGATACCCAAGATCCCGAGCAGGTCGCCACCAACTAGCAATAAAATGACGACAGTCAACGGATGAATGTCCAGCTGCTTGCCAAAGACAATCGGCGACAGCCAATTATCCTGAATTTGCTGTGCAACGATCACCACCACCAGCGACCAGAGCGCCATGGAAGGCGATTCGAGAAATCCAATGATAACCACAGGTATAGAAGCAGCTACTGCCCCCACATAGGGAATAAAATTAAGGAAAATCGAAATAACGGCAAGCAGCAAGGCATAAGGCAAACCAATAATCAAAAATCCAAGGAACATCATCAAGCCCAACGCGACATTGATCAGCACTCGACTGACGATAAAGCTGCTGAGCGCACTATCAATATCCTCCATAACTTCCAGCGCGTCCTTATGATACTTTTTAGGAAAGAAGTTAAGCATTTTGGGACCAAACTTGCTCCCTTCCTTCAACATGTAATAGAGCAATATGGGAAAGGTAGCCAATACGATAAAAAAGTAGGATACGAACGATACCAACTTTACCGAATAATCTGATAGCGTTGAAAAAGCTTCGTTTAACGTATCTGACAGTTGTGACAGCGGGTCTTCACCCGGAGGCAGTACTTGTCTCAAGGATTGATTATGCCGCCATTGGCTCAATTGATCAACCAGACTTTTAATAAGCTTCGGCGCGTTCTCAAATAAATTGGTTACCTGATCACGGAGCGTAGGCCACACTCCCCATGAGAAGAGGAACAGTAACACGCCAATAACCAAATAAATCAGCAATATGGAAATCGATCGTTTGATTTTTCTCCGTTCCATGACATCTACAATCGGTCTCAATAAATAATAGAGGAAAAAAGATAGCATCAACGGTACAACCAGCAAGCTGACCAAGGATACAAGAGGACTGAATATAAAGCTTACTTTGGTGCCCAAGTAAATGATAAGCAATATCATGACGATTCCTGAAGTCAGACGAAAAAAACGATTATTTTGCAGCATATCATACGCCCCCCTGTTCTGTTTCTCTCTACTTCTTTAAACGCAAACCGACCCTATTGATTGATTCTTGCTGAAAATAGATTACAATATACCCACACTTACAGAATATGTAGCAAAAATGACATAGATACTGAATAAAACAGTGCCAACATAGCAAAAAAGGAAGTCCAAATGGCTAGGCATTGGACTTCCTTTTTGTGATCTCAGCATTTTGCCAAAATCCTCGTGTCATTCAATCACACATGCTAAGAGATACGTGTTTAGGTGGAGACATCGCGTTTTACGAAAACCACCCAGGCAATCGCGATAAAAACCACATAATAAGCGGCCAGCACGGCGAGCGAAAAGGTTAGATTGGAACTTACTGTACCCGGCGGCATATCTAGATATTTTTTCAGATCCATATGCGTAAAGAGTACGTATTTGGTCCATTCAAAACGATCTGTGCTGAACAAGCCAATAGAGTTATACACCGTTTTGGTGAACATCATAAACAAGGACAAACCAATCGCCAAAGCGCTCGAACGAAACACCGCGGATAACATAAATGCAAAAGCCATGGTCACGAATAAGGCGATATAGCTATACAAGAAGTTCAGCGTTACGTAAGATATCGGATCACTGAACAGCGGAACAGAGCCCGCTGGTGCGTCTTTCGATAACATCAGCCAGGAGGATAGCGTAACCATCAAGACCAAAACGATTGTTCCAAGCAAGCTGAACAAAATCACCGATATATACTTGGACAACAAAATTTTGCTGCGAGTCCAAGGGCGGATGAGCAGCAACTTAATCGTTCCCCATGTAAATTCGCCAGCCACCGAATCAGCAGCTACAATGACCGTAAACGTCGTATTGAGGAAAAATGTAAACAACGTTGTCAATGCGATGCCATCCCACACACTAACCTGATCAGAAACTAGAGAAATCAGCATCGGAATCACAGCGGTGATGACCGCCAGCAGCCCCAGCATGATCCATGTGCGCACACGCAAGTAGATTTTAAGATTTTCATTATGTACCAGCTTGAAGAAATCAGCCAATGGCCCCGCCTCCCGTCACTTCCAAAAATTGATCTTCCAACGTACGGGCAACCGGGCGAATCGCATACACCTTGACTCCATTTGCAGCCAGCAGACTGTTCATCTCTGCAATCTGTTCCCGCTCCAGATGAAGCAGTAGTTGATTGCCTTCGACGCGCCCGGCTCCAGCAAGCGTATAGGCTTGCTCAGCATCATTGACTTCAAAAGCAATTTCCGCCGTCTGCACTTCTCCCTCTGTATTCTTCAACTGCTTAATATCAACCAATCGTCCGCTCTGAATAATGGCCACGCGGTCGCACATCAGCTCCATTTCGGACAACAAATGGCTTGATACAAACACGGTAATTCCTTCGGTACGGGTCAATTGACGCAAATAATCCCGCAGTTCACGAATACCCTGCGGGTCCAAGCCATTGGTCGGCTCATCCAGCACAAGCAGCTTCGGTCGATGTAAAATCGCCTGAGCTACCCCGAGTCGCTGCCGCATCCCGAGCGAGTAGGTTTTGACTTTATCATGAATTCGGTTTCCGAGTCCCACCAGACGAATCGCTTCGTCTATACGCTCTTGGCTCACCCCGGGAGACATTCGCGCAAAATGCTGCAAATTTTGATAGCCTGTCAAAAACTTGTACATCTCCGGGTTCTCAACAATCGCACCGACATGGGAAACAGCCTTTTCGAAATCGGTATTAATGCTGTCTCCGCAAATATGAATATCACCCTTGCTGATCGAAATCAGGCCAACCATCATACGAATGGTGGTCGTTTTTCCTGCACCGTTCGGTCCGAGGAAACCAAATACCTGTCCTGCCGGAACCTCCAGTGTCAGATTGTCCACGATCGCTTTTGAGGAAATGATTTTACTCACACCCTCCATCCGTATGACGGGAACCTGCCCTGTCGCTTGCTGCATGCTATGAAACTCCTTCCACCCGGAGTGAAGCTGTCATCCATTTTACTGTACATTTCCGGTTTTGGAAGTATTGTACCATATTTATCCTGTCAGAAACACCTTTGGGAGCACCTTATCACGTCTGTTCCTTCTCCTTGTATATCCAAAGCACTCTCCACTCCTCATCTTCCTGCGTCACATAACAAGGCTGTACGATATCAAAAGTACCGAATCGGGTCTTGTAGTGCTGAGTGACCGTAATACGGTAGACCTTCCCTAAATCTTCCCCATTCGAATCGGTACGAATGTCATATTCAGCCTGCGGCTCCCCCAGTTCAAACGTAAACGTATCCGTCCCCATATCCTGCATAAAAACGTGCGCACGCTGCTGCACATACGTGGACTTCTCGAATTTCTTCTTCATTTGTGAATGAAAAAGCTCCCATGAGCCGCCAAAATTCCCCGATTGCTCCATCGTGTAGAACTCGTTCAGCGCTTCTACGGCTTGATCCCCTTCCCCTGTAGACATCACCCCACGCAGACCCATCCACAGTAGCCATAGCAATCCACATATGATTGCAAAATACAGTAGCTTACGGACGAACGCCGAAGCCGCTCTCCTTCTAAGCAGCACACCTGTCCCTCCCTCTGTCGGACTGTACCGAATACTCTACAGATGTATGTGGGACAAGAGAAGTTTAGAAGAGAATAACAGGGTCTCCCTAAAGGACATTCGCCTATATAAGGGATGCCTAAGGTGATGCGGGAGTGGTGAGCAAATGCTTCTCCAGCACTCCATGGATACGTTGGCGTTCCTGCTCATCTACGATGTAATAATACACACCGTTAATTTTGCTCCCATGTCCCTTTATCTCAACGGTATCCGTCTGCTTAAGAGACGGGCCGATCCGGGTCAGGAAGGTCTTCATATCGTCAAAGCTAATGTCTGTGCGAATCTGCTCCCCCGCTGCCTCTAGTATCGGTTTTACTCGCAATAGCCCTTCCTTGCTGATGGACTGGGCAAGAATTTGCTTGAGCAGCTCTCGCTGGCGGGCGTTTCTTCCGAGATCCCCACGCGGATCATCAAATCGCATACGGGCATAGGCCAATGCTTCAGTTCCGTTCAAGTTCAAATTCCCCTGCGCAAAATGATGCCCCTCATACTGAAAATCAAGTGGATTGTAGACCTCCACTCCTCCCACAAGGTCCACCATTTTCGCAAACCCTTCCATATTCATTTGTACATAGTAATCTATCGGGTGATTCAAAAAATGCTCTACCGTACGGATCGACATATCCACGCCCCCAAAAGCAAACGCGTGATTGATTTTGTCCTCACGCCCTCTACCGACCAACTCTGTTCGCGTATCACGCGGAATGTTGAACATCAACATCGAACCATTGGCGGGATTCACAGATAGAACGATCATCGTATCCGATCGTCCTGGATCGTGCGGTCGCCGATCAACACCCAGCACCAGCACGGTGAACGGCTTGAACTGAGAGATGGCTGCCGGATTGGGTGTACTTGATCCAGTGTCTGTACCTACGGAGCGCCCTGCTCCGCCCGTTGCAAGGGTAGAGACCGCTCCGGGCTGCACGATGCTGCGCGGATGATACATCGCATTTGCCGCTGTTTTAAAGGAATGATACACATAGACGGTATAGGCGGCACCTCCTACAACCAATAACGCCACAGCCCCCAATGTCACCTTCAGCCATCGTTTCATACGCAGCCTCCCTTTACGGATTCACTACAGACTGATGACGATCTATATCCAGATTGTTCATCTGTGGCCTGCCGACAGAATAGTATGCAAAGGCAGATTGTCTGATTTGTTCTTCGCTGTACACATTGCGCCCGTCAATCATAATGGGATACTTCATCAGCTCGTTCAGCTCACCCAGTCCGACCTCACCAAACTCCTCCCATTCCGTCAAGAGACATAATGCATCGCATCCTTCTGCTGCTTCTCGTGCGCTATCGGCCCACTTTATTTCCGAGCTGTCCAGTAATCGGCGGAAGTTAGCGGTAGCGATCGGGTCATATGCACGAATGTGTGCCCCTGCCTCCAGCAGCGACTGTATGATATCCAGCGCCGGGGCATCTCTTACGTCATCTGTATTTGGTTTAAAGGCCAGCCCCCATATGCCAATCGTAGCCCCTTCCAGCTCACCCAGTGCCTCTTTCAGCTTGCGAATCACGTTAAAACGTTGTCCCTGATTCACCTCTACCACGGATTTCAGCAGCTTAAATTCATAATCCACGTTGCCTGCAATTTGAATTAAAGCCTGCGTATCTTTGGGAAAACACGAACCACCATAGCCGATACCAGCAGACAAAAAGGAGGAACCGATCCGCTGATCCAGTCCCATACCGTGTGCCACGCGTGTAACGTCTGCACCCACCTTTTCACAAATATTCGCAATCTCATTAATGAACGAAATTTTGGTCGCCAAAAAAGCATTCGACGCATACTTAATCATCTCGGTCGAATGGATATCCGTGGTTAAAATATTCGTTGTCAGCGGCTCATGCAGAGTAGTTAGCACTGCGGATACATGCGGATCGGAAGCTCCAATGACGATTCGATCAGGCTGTAGGGTGTCCATGACCGCCGAGCCTTCTCGTAAAAATTCAGGAACCGAAGCGACACCAAAAGGATAGTTCGTGCGGCTAGCGATCCAATTTTGAATACGCTCGTTCGTTCCGACAGGCACCGTGCTTTTGGTAACTATGATCTTGTAGCCATTCATGGCAGCTGCCACCTCGCACGCTGCTTCTTCAATATAAGACAAGTTGGCTTCGCCGCTCGGCAATGAAGGCGTACCCACCGCCAAAATAACAATTTCAGCTGCCTGCACTGAAGCTGCGGTATCTGTTGTGAAGCTTAGCCGGCCCTGCTCGACATTATCTTTAATTAGAGCCTTTAAGCCTGGTTCATAAATCGGTACTCCGCCTGCACGCAGCTGACGAATTTTGTCTTCATTCTGATCGATACAGACGACGTTATTGCCAAGCGCGGCAAAACAGACCCCTGACACCAGTCCGACATACCCGGCACCTATAACACATAGTTTCAAACCAATTCCCCCTTTTACATGCTGTCTCATTTCACTGTACTTTTGCCCTGCTTCACTTCTCTACGCCTCTCCCTGTATGCCGATTATGATAGAGCGTGAGCCTTTTATTATGCCGATAGGATTTGAGAAAACGATAGATATACATTGGATTGTTATAGGCATACCTCTTCCATAAACGCTTTGGCTCACAGAGCAGACGGTACAGCCACTCCAGTCCCAACCTTTGTATCATTAGCGGCGGTCTGCGAACCTTGCCTGTAATATAGTCAAAGGCAGCCCCTACTCCAACCATCACGCCACGGATACGATCCTTGTTGCGATGCATCCAGATTTCCTGCTTCGGACAGCCCAGACTGACGAATATGAGATGCGCACCTGAAGCATTGATTTCCTCAATGATCCGCTTCTCCTCCTCTGGCTGAAGTTCACGAAATGGCGGTGAAAAGCTGCCCGCGATACGAATTCCAGGGTAATCCTGTCCTACCCTGTCTTTTAAGCTATCCAGCGTATCCGGCGTACTGCCGTAAAAATATACGCTCACCTCCGTTTGTGGCGCACGTTCGCACAACTTGAGCATCAAACTGGGACCATCTACTCGATCCTGACGCTCGAACCCGTACAGCTTGAGTGCCCATACCAGTGGCATACCGTCTGGAGTACACAAATCAGCCTGAGTGAGCGCTTCGTGGAACTCGGGATGATTCCCGGCCGTGACAATGGAGTGGGTGTTGCAAATACATACATAGCTGTCCTTTCGTCCGACTGCCCATTGTTCCAGCGTATGTACCGTCTCCTGAAACGTCAGTGCTGCAACATCTGTGCTCGCAATCCTTCCGACTCTATACTGGGGCAGCTGCTTCATCATCACATTCCTCCATGGCCTCGCTATATATCGCCAGCAGTTGCTTCACATTCACTTCTTCCGTATAGTGTGCTGCATAGTTTTCCGCCACCTTCTGTCTCATAGCTGCATAGTTCTCATAGGCTACTGCACGGCGAATCACGGTCTTTATATTTTCCAGATCATCATGTTGAAAATGGAAGCCCGTCACTCCGTCCTCCACGATTTCCTCCAATGCGCCGATTCGGCTGCACAATACCGGCGTTCCCACGGAATAGGACTCTACAATCGTCATCGGAAAACCTTCATACCAAATGGAAGGCACCATCACATACATGGCTCGGCTCATACAATCCAGCACCGTGTCTCCATCCTGCTTGCCGAGAAACCGAATGTCTTCCTGCGAATAAGCAGCAGCCAGTTCAGCCTTTTGCGGACCATCGCCAATGATGACCAGTCTCAATCCACCTCGATCTTCCAGCTGTGACCAGGCTTGCAACAGATTGCGAACCCCTTTTTCAGCTGAAATCCGGCCCACGAACAACAAATAACGATCATTGGGGTCATACTTGGCTTTGACTGTTTGATGATGGATAAAATTCGGTTTTACTGCGATGCGATCCAGCGGAATGCCACTTTCGGCAAATTTGTCCCGTGCAAACTCCGTCAGCGCAATATAGCGACTTACCTTGTGCAGCCATGTGCCGATCAGCTCGTTGAACTTAATCATCGCCGCCACCGGAATCGTCTGCAGCTGTGAGCCTCGGTAACATCCATGACGGATGGAGTGCAGCAGCGTGCCGTGCAGGCATTTTTCACAAACTTCATTCCCTCGCATAAAGGTTGCCGCCGGACAAATCAGCCTGTAATTATGCAGTGTCTGGACAACCGGAACCCCCAGCCGTTCACAGGCATGATAGACCGATGGGGATATGACCGGGAAAAAATTATGCACATGTACCACATCCGGTTTCACCCGCAAAAGCAGCTCTTTGATCCTTTTGAATTCTGGGAAGGACCAGGCTGCCTCTACCGCCAGCTTTGCCATGTTGGCCAATCCTTTGCTTTGAATGCTGTCGTTATGCACATAGTAATGCTCCGTCTCTATTCCTCTGGAACGCAGCATAGCCGATTCCTGCTCGACAACCTTGTCTTCTCCCCCACTTTGCTGATAATAGTTATGGATGATCAGTACTTTGCTTACAGGCGGGGTCATTCGTCTGCTAACCTGTTGACTCACGTGGCCGCCCCACTTTCCTGTGTTGATTGCATAGCGTGATTGGAGCTTATGGGTTTGATCCGCTGCTGGCTTATGATTTCATCCGCAATCCGATCCCACGACATACGCTCGAGCGTAAGAAACGCTTGCTCGGCCAGACTTCGTCTAAGCCCAGCATCATCCAGCAATGTGCCTATACGACCAGCCCATTCCTCCTCCGAAAAGCTTCTCAGCATCACTCCGCTCACTCCGTCCTCAATCAAGGTAACCGAGCCACCGTTCACCGAAGAAATAATCGGGACACGGAACAGCATGCTTTCCAGCAGCACCATGCCAAAAATATCGTATTGGGTCGGAAACAGCATCACATCCGCTGCTCCGTAAATCTGCCACAGATGACGTTGCTCCACTCTTGGAAAATGTATAATACTATCCGTCAACCCCAGTTGCTCAGCATAAGCCCAATAACGATCCGTATCTATCTTTCGTCCATCCCCAACCATTAACAAAAGGCAGCCGGGATGCTTTTGGAGTACTCTTTTGAACGTATTCAGCATAAAACGTATATTTCTCCGTTCCTCCAGCACACCGACATACAGCAACACCGGGCGATTACCGATCCGACGCAGTTCATTCGCAACCTCACGGTTTTCCTCACGCTCTCCGCTTTGGTCGTCACTGTTGAATCCTTTCTCTACATTGCTGCGGTCCAGTCCGACCCCAATCGTTATCACGTTGTCAAAGCCTTTATTCTCCAGATAGCGCTTGGCAAGATCGGATTTGACATAGGTTCGGCGTAGAGACTTTGTCACCTTAGGCAGCAGCATAACATCGTACAGTTTGCGGATCAGCGCATGCGTATTATCCCGGTATGGACCGTGATACAGCGCCAGCTTATCGGGACATTTGCGGGAAAGCAGGTAGGTCATGATCTGGTTGTATTCTGTAGTAATAACCAGATCATAAGCTGCCAGAAAAGAATCTTTGAGAACATCTCTGTAGATGCTGTTGCTTAAAAACTTGAAACCGTGCAGCCAGATAATGCGCAAGGTGCAGCCTGCGTGACGATAGACTTGTTCCAGATGGGTCTCCTTACGATCGTTGTAGTAAACAATATCGCAATCGTAGCCTTTACGGACGAGCGCTTTGCCCAAGCCGACTTCCTGCAAATTGTATGAGGCTCCATTCACCTTGCTGGCAAAGTTGCGAAGATACAATATTTTTGGAATCATCATCAGTACTCCTGCCATTTCATATTGGGTGAGTTATGGCACGCGGGGGTTAGAGTCCGCTACGCGGATGGATCATTCTTCCGATCGCTGTTATCCCCGGATTTCATCTGATTTATATAAACCCTTTAAAGGGTAAAATCCGGGGATAAAGGCGAACGCTATCGCTTCTTCAGAACGATTCCATCCACTCCGCTGCTGACCGCCGTTTCCATAAAGTCACCCCATCTTAAAAAAGGGAATGCTGGGCATGAAGTGCCATCGCTGCGGATAAACGTGTGCGAATGCATGCAGGGCGTTGACTTCGTCAAACAGCTTGTAAGCTTGGCACGTTATGGCACGCTCACAAGCAAGCATGGCTATACTACTGCTAGGCTGACCAAGATGCCCTAACTAGACTTGATTGTTGCTTGCTGTGAGTACTATTCATCAAGCTCTCTCACCTTGAGAGAGGACTATAAAGAGCATTAATACACCGGCACACATGCCCGGCGTGAAGTTCGCGGCGATAGGGCGAAGCTATTGCCAGGCGGCTCTTACCCTCCCCCACCTTATAGGCTGGGGGAAAATCTTTTTTGGCGACGGTGGGTAGCGGAGGGTAAGGATTTGAATCTGGAGAATCGTCAGCGTTCGCCTCAAAGCTTTCCGAAGGAAAGCTCGCTTCGAAAGCATATTCCCCGTGGGATTCCGCTCTCTATAGGGCTTTATTCAACCTAAGGAATCCCTCGTCAACAGCGATCGGAAGATCAAATCCTTCCCGTAGCGGCCTTTCCCCTCCAACTTGAATGTTCCCCCTGCCGTTGTCTTTCCTCCATCATCTGCATATTAAAATGGTCTGCCCCTTTAAGCTGGGCCGCTGCCATATCCGCCACCAAGCTCACGCTCGATTCCATCGGTACAAAGCGATATTTGTAGGCTGTAAGCCGATGATCCGTTTCGTGAAATAAAATGTCCTGGGCATAATTGCCCCATCGGTCCTTAGGCATCAAATCAATCGTCATACCTGCATGTGCAGAAGGCAGCAGCATATTGGAGCCATGAATACCAATGACTAATCGGCTGGCTGCGTATACCTCGCATACCCGCTTTTCACTATCCCGATCGAAGCGTGAGACGCGCTCGTCAGCAATCCATGCTGGGAAGCTTCCCGTGCGCCCAAGTCCCGCAACTGTAAAGCAATGATCAGGGAAGCTTTCTCTCAGTCTGCGGAACAGTCCAATGATTTTGCTGCGTTGATGATAAATTAGCGGTTTTAGGCCACGTTTGAGTTGTGGAAATTTTTGCACTGCTCTGGCAATATGATGGCTGCCGCTCCACAAGCGGTCTTCCCTCCATACAAAGGTAATGCGTGGGTCCGACTCACGTTCCTCGTCATAACGAGTGACACCTGTAAATTGCTCAATTTCAAACTGGCTGGGATGTGAATATGCCGGGCTGACATACACCTCATCAAAACGTATCAATTCCTCAATCATCCGATGATGTAGCAGAGGATAAAAGTTTCGCGCCTTGTTGAACGGGACATCGACCGTCCAAATTTCAGACACATATGCCGGCACCATCCACTCCAGCGATTTTTGCACAATAACGATGATCCCCATTTCCGGTGATTGCTCGTATTCGCGCTGAACATTCAGCAGCTTGAGCAACGCATGACCATATAAATAATCTATAGTGTTGATGATGATCACCCGCGAAGAAGCTTTCATTTTATGCACGGTCATACCAACTGCCAAATCATAGGATGGATTCATCAACGATTGCCGCAGAGGCTCTCCGAGCCATTTTCTTGACTTCGCATTACCGGTCAGGATATAGTCAGGCATTTCTACACGATAAGGTGAATACGTCGCATGACCAACCCTCATGTCCTCGAGATATTCACGTCCGCAACCCTCACACTTAGTACTGACACATACGTGGATTCCCTGCCACAGCACCTCTCCAGCACGTAACGTGTCTCCACAATGCGGGCACTGTTCCTCATGCCGAACAAATGGTTTAATCGGTATCATGATTGTTCTCTCCAACTTTCGGTACTGTAATATGAACATGCCAGAAGGTCAGGATTGACTTCATCATCCAACCCAAATTGGCTTTGACTTCCTTAAACAACAAATCCAATAGAAATACAGATATCGTAAAGGACAAAATCGTCGCCACTAAGGACCCTCGGACACCAAGCCATGGGATCAGCGCGTAATTGAAAGCTATATTCGTAACCGCACCTATTATCGAGGTCAGCAGCGTGTATTTGAACAAATTTTCATTGGTGATAAACAAGCTTTTGGCGACACTAAAGTTGGTGAAAAATAGACGAATCGCAAACAGTGACAACAGCGAGCCTGCTTCAGCAAACTCTCTCCCATACAGCACAACGACTACCCATTGGGATAGAAAAAATAAGGGGACTGAGGTCACAAGAAAGCATATAAACATCAGCCGATACACGTTAGACAACGTCCGTCTGTATTCGTCGCTTCCTTTCTGCTTGGAACGCGTCACCACCGGGGCATAAGCTGTCGTTAGCACGACCGGGATAAAGCCCAACACCTCGATGAGTCGGAGTGCAACGGAGTATTGCCCGACAGCCTCGTTTCCCAACAATTCTCCGATAATGACCTGATCAATTCGTGCCTGTACATATACAGCAGAGGAGGACAAAATAAGCGGCCAGCTGTGATCCATGATTCGCCGAGCAGTTGCGATGCGGAACGTCCACTTGTTCACACGCCGCCCTTCCTTATGGAAGAAATACAGCAGTAGCAGGCTTCCCAGCAGAAACTCTCCATGAGCACACAACGCCACTGCCCAAACTGGAATACCGGACAATAATAGAATGATTTTGACGGTGGAACCGAGGACAAAGGCGGTATTCTTGGCAACAACCGTATATTTGGACAACATCTGCGCACGGAACCAGTAGTCGATAATATCAAACAACTGAAATACCGAGGCCGTAGCCAGGATCAGATTGATTAGCCGTACTGAACTGTCTTCCGGTCTGAGCAGTGAAATAAAGGAATAAGACAGTACAATCGCTACCAGAGTACCTAACAACTTCAACAGAACTGCCGTACCCAATAGCTCGTGCTCATCCTTGGGATGTTTGACAAGATCGCGTACTAATATAGAATCAAAGCCAAGGGTCGTGAAAATCAGGAACATCCCGAAAAAGGATTCCGCATAATTCCATTTTCCCAGTTCCTCTGGTCCCAACACTCTCGCCATGATGATACTGACTGCCAGCCCGAACACCATGCGAATCATTTTGTCACCGAACAGCCAGGAGGTATTCACCAGCAAGCTTCTGCGCGGTTTGGCACGTTTCTTGACTAATGTCATAGGTTCTACTCCATCTTGAAAAATGACCTCAAACATTGCTTTATGATCTGTCATACAGCTGAAATCATGTACAACGAAGAGACCCCCCGGCCAGGCGGGCGGCCTCTCCACCTCTTACACGACGACAGAAGCTTCAACTGCAGCCTGTCTTTTTACACGCTCCAAGTCTGCATCCACCATCATACGAACGAGCTGGTCGAAGCCGACTTCCAATCGCCAGCCCAGCTTTTCTTTCGCCTTGGCACAATCGCCAAGCAATAGATCTACCTCTGCCGGTCGAACAAATTGCGGATCAATCACCACATAATCCTCGTAATTTAAACCTACATGAGAAAAAGCAATTTGCAGCAGTTCACGCACAGAATGCATTTCTCCTGTAGAAATCACGTAATCATCTGGTCGATCCTGCTGAAGCATCAGCCACATCGCCTTTACATAATCCCCTGCAAAACCCCAGTCTCGCAGTGAATCCAAATTCCCCATGCGCAGCTCCTGCTGCAATCCCAGCTTGATACGAGCTACTGCATCCGACACTTTGCGTGTTACAAACTCCAGCCCTCGGCGAGGTGATTCGTGATTGAACAAAATACCGGAGCAAGCAAACATATCAAAGCTTTCGCGGTAGTTGACTGTAATCCAATGGCCGTACACCTTGGCTACACCATAAGGACTACGTGGGTAAAATGGGGTCGTTTCTGTCTGCGGCGTCTCCAGTACCTTACCGAACATCTCGCTGCTTGAAGCCTGATAAAAGCGTGCATCCGGCTTAGCAATTCGAACCGCCTCCAGCATATTGGTAACAGATAATGCTGTGATTTGCCCTGTAGCCAAGGGCTGCGGCCATGAGGCCGCTACAAAGGATTGAGCAGCCAAGTTATAGACCTCATCCGGGTCGGACTGACGGACGGCTTCGATCAGCGAAGCCAGATCGGTCATATCACCGGAAAGCCAGTGAATGTCATTCTGGATATGCGCTACATTTTCAAAGTTCGGCGTGCTGGTTCGTCTGCGCACCCCGTACACCTCATAATCCTTGGACAGCAGCAACTCAGCCAGATAAGACCCGTCTTGTCCGGTAATCCCAGTGATCAGCGCTTTTTTCATTCCAATTCCCCCACCGTTATTTATTGTTCAACCAGATCCAGACCTTGAAACGCCTGGTATACAGACCTTAATCCTTCTTCTAGTGAAATACGCGCCGACCAGCCCAGCCCGGAAATCCGGGATACATCTACCAACTTACGCGGCGTTCCGTCAGGAACGGATGTATTAAAAGTAATTTCGCCCTCATAGCCGACTACATTCTTGACTCGTTCAGCCAGCTCACGGATGGAAATATCCTCACCCACACCGATATTTACAATCTCATTTCCCTCATAGTTATTCATCAGAAATAGACAAGCATCAGCCAAATCATCCGAATGAAGAAATTCTCGCCGAGGCGTACCGGAGCCCCATACTTCTACAGTCGGAGATTGATTCAGCTTTGCCTCATGAAACTTGCGGATCAGCGCAGGCAGCACATGAGAGGTTTGGAGATCAAAATTGTCGCCCGGACCATATAAATTCGTAGGCATCACCGAAATAAAACGGGTTCCATACTGACGGTTGTAGGACTGACACATTGTAATCCCGGCAATTTTAGCAACCGCATAGGCCTCATTGGTAGGCTCAAGCTCACCTGTAAGCAGATATTCTTCTCGCAACGGCTGTGGAGCAAATTTGGGATAGATGCAGGTAGAGCCTAGAAATAACAGCTTGCTTACATTCTTCCGGTATGCCGCATCAATCACATTTGTTTGTATAAGCAGATTGTCACGGATAAAATCGGCCGGATATTCGTTATTGGCCAAAATCCCGCCCACCTTGGCTGCTGCCAGAAATACATAATCCACAGGTTCTGTATCAAAAAAATGATCTACGGCCTCTTTATTGCGCAGATCCAGCTCACGGCTTGTGCGAGTAATAATATGACGATATCCCGCTTTCTGAAGCGCTCGGACAATAGCGGAACCCACCAGTCCATTGTGCCCTGCCACATAAATGTTGGAATGAAGCTCCATCCTTCTCTCCTACCCCTCTTTATTAAAATTGACTTTAATAAGCATCCTTGGAGCCCAGCAGCACACGAAATGTTTTCAGCATGATGATCATATCCGTGCGGAAACTCCGTCTAGATATGTACTCCAAATCCAGTTCTACCATCTGGTCAAAGCTTAGATGATTGCGACCGCTGATCTGCCATAATCCGGTGCAGCCCGGTGTAACCGTCAGACGCAGCTTATCCCTCATGGTGTAATCATGGACTTCTCTTGGCAATGGGGGTCTGGGTCCTACAAGGCTCATATGCCCACGTAGTACATTGAAGAGTTGCGGTAGTTCGTCGATGCTCGTTCTGCGAAGAAAGCGACCCACACGGGTAATTCGGGGATCGTCCCGCATTTTGAACATCGCACCCTCAATTTCATTTTCCACCAGCAATGCAGACAATCTGGCTTCGGCATCAGACACCATGGAACGAAATTTGATCATGCGAAACGGTCGCTCATGTTTACCAATACGTATTTGATAAAATAATGCACTTCCTTTGGGGTCCTCCAGCTTGATCAACAAAATGACGAGCAGAAATACCGGGCACAGTACGATGATTCCAATAAAAGACAGTATAATGTCCATACTTCGCTTCACGAACGGATATACGCTCCATCCTTGTCGTCGTTCAAGCCCATGAGCGACCGAATATACATCTACTGACGCGCCCAGCACTTTGGCCTCGTTCGAGCGGGAAGAAGACACGTCTCATCACCTCACTCCTTATTGATAAATATTATTTATTCATTGTTAAAAGAATTTTATATACTTTTATTTTCCCCGATTTTTCATGTCAGATTGCGTTCCTCCATACCACGCTCGGCGCGGCGCTTCACGTTATTGAGCACTACACCCAGAATGCGCGCCTTAACTCTTTCTAAATTTGCCTTCGCCTTCTTAACGACATCCTTTTTGACTTTCCCTGCCTGTACTACCAAAATGACACCATCACACATGGCACTTACAATGAGGCCATCCGGAAAAGGCAGCAGGGGTGGCGTATCCATCAGAATCACGTCATAATGTTCTTTTAGCTCAACTAGTAGAGCCTTCATTCTACGGGAACTGAGCATCTCGGACGGATTGGGTGGATTCGGTCCAGCTGTGATTGCATGCAGATGATCAATCCCGGTTTCCTGAACCACATCCTGCCATGTCTGTTGATTGGCAAGTACCCGTGTCAGCCCTGTATGATTGCGCAAACCAAACATATGATGCAAGGAGGACCGACGCAGATCCATATCCATAACCAGCACCTTTTTTCCCTCTTGCGCATAGGTTACAGCCAAATTGCTAATCGTGACTGTTCTGCCTTCACCCGCCTGAGCGGACGCCACCATCATCACCTCAATCGGCTCGTCTATAGAGGAAAACTGGATGTTAGTGCGAAGCATGCGGTACTCCTCCGACACGGAAGACTGAGCATGCAAGGATGTAACGAGCTGATTATTGATTAATCGCGGCATATTGTCCCTCACCTACCTGTTTAGGAGTTGTAGTAGAGCTGTCAGAGCGTCTATCTTCTTTTTTCATTTTTGTAATCAGGGATAGGGTAGGCAGACCGAGTTCTTTTTCAATATCCTCCTCATTTTTAAATGTATCATCCAATACCTCCAGCAAAAACGCCAAGCCTATGCCCAGTAATAAAGAAATGGTAAAAGCAATAAAAATTTGTATAGCGGGATTATTGTTCACGGGAACTGCTGGGTCATTCAGACTGGCTTCGCTTAGGATGGTGACATTGTCCATTTTCATGATAGAGGGGATTTGCCGTTTGAATACTTTGGCTACCGCATTGACGGTTTTCACAGCCTTCGTATACGATAAATCGCGGACTGTAACATCCATGACCTGTGAATCACCTGCGGTGTTTACTCTTAATTTTTGCGCCAAAACTGACGGAGTAACCTTAAGATCGGGGAAGCTGGCGACCACCTGATCCATAATCGCCGAGGAGATCATAATTTGCTTATAGGAGTTCGTTAGAGCTATATTGGTTTGCACCACACTGTAATCGACGACACCTGCACGGTCCGGTCGTGGCGTCTGATTAATAATGAGCTTGGCGGTAGCTTCATAAACCTGCGGGGTAAAATATACATTTTTTATGCCTACTACAGTACACACCAGCAGTACAATGCTACCAATCAACCACATTCTTTTGCGGATCAAACGGATGTACTCTTTCAACTGCACAAGACCAGTCCTCCCTGCTTGACTTGTTTTCGATGAATAACGCTTGTACTGATCCTCTGCATGACGGGGAAAAGAACGATGCATGACCCTCTAATCTATAGTAAAATGTTGTATAATAGCGCATAGAAGGTCTAGCCAGCGAATAAGCACACAATGCTCAATCATCGTTGGCCTCTTAAGGGTATATAAATGAAGATATAAGTGAAAACTATGAAATAAGGATACGTTATGTAACCTACATAATTAATTTATGATACAAATTGTATCTTGTCAAGCGCAAAATTGCTTTTCTTACCTTTCTTAACCTTGCCTTCAGGAGGAAAAACAGATGAATTATGGAACCCGCATCGCTGAATTACGAGAACATAAGGGATTAAAACAAGAGGAATTAGCGCAATCCCTCGGAATTACGCGGGCGGCTCTTTCTCACTATGAAAAAAATAGACGCAAGCCAGACTTTGAGACCTTGACCAAGCTCGCTGATATTTTCGAGGTAACCATCGATTATTTGGTGGGACGTACGAGCCACCCGACAGCCATATTGGATTCAGATGTGAGGGAATTTGTGGATCAGCTTGAACTGTCAGACGAGGATATCCTGCAACGTTTTAACCTGACGATTGACGGACGCACCTTGTCTGAGGAAGAAGCCAAACGTTTTATCGCGTTTGTTCGAATGGAACGAATGATGGAATAAAGAAAGCGCCGCTGCTTGATGTTTGGCTTAAGTAGGACCAGCAACTGAAAATTACACGCGCTTGTCCTTCTGGCACTTAGTTCTATCAGCGTCGCCCTCCAGCCATTCTGGTGTCGTGATACCACATTGGAGCAAAATGTTCCGGATGTCCAAGTGGATGGCTGCTTTGACTGCTTTCCGTGCGTTGTCTCGAAGAAGAGGGCCATTCCCCCCTAATTCTGTTTCCTTGTTCATTCAGCACTAACCTCACTTTATTAGTCTTGGTCGCCGGAAAGAAAGAGATTCCCTACAAACCATGTATGTATAGTCATGAACAAAACTATTATATATGAATACATACCTGCAATGTTGTCGTCTTATGACGAGAATATTAAAGGATTTTCTTATTTTTTTCTCCATTATACGTAAAGTATTGGCAATTCAGAACGATTTACAAATAAAAAAGAACCTGTCAGGTCCTATTTTCTCCTGATAGGTTCTTTTTTGCTTTCTTTCGGAATGGTGTTAGATATTCATTAGGTAAGGTCCTACATGCATTCCGGTGTAACTAAGCGACCTCGGCTGCCTGAGAAACCTGAGTACCTCCGGTCGCTCGGACTTTGTAGACGTAATGACTTCCAGCTTTTACAGTGCGGTCCGTATACGTGCTCCCTTCTACTTGCGAGGCAATCACCTGATAGGCACCGTCTGTCCGGTCAGCACGCAGCACATCATAGGAAGATATGCCTTCTGCTTGAAGCCAATTAATCTTTACCCCCCCATCCTGAATAGAGGCTGCTTTCACCTCTGTTGGGGCGGAGGCCGTGGTTTGATCTGTACTTTTTAATTCCAAAATATATTGTACCGATTCGCCAGGGCCCAGCTTTTCTTCAAAATCAAGGGCAGGAGAAGCCTTCAGCCCTGATATGGAACGCTGCGCCTGACTGTAGGTGGGACCCGCCCCAAAACGTTCCCCCGTGTACAAGCCAGCTTTCGGCATCGTCACCCGTACACGAACGGTCTGCGTAGTGGATTCGAAATTCACTAGGTTCACCAGCAATTTGTTCGAGGTAGCGCCGCTACCTGCCAGCGGTTTAAGCTTGGACGTATCCACCGCGCGAACATAGACCATCTTGTCCTTGGTCTCCTCTGGATTCAACATTGTATAAGTCAGTGGTTTACCATGCGTGGCATAGGCTAGACTCAAGCGTCTCATAATCTTAACGCGAGTGTCCTGTCCTTGCCCAAACGGATAAATTTCCGTGTTAGCCGGGTTGTGACTTTGCAGATCAAAACCCGTTTTAAATAGTGTGTAATCCTTATAAAAAGCAGCGTGCTGGATAAACATATCGGCAAACCCGATTTGCGATCGCATAATCCGATCGAATGCAGCTGCTTGTGGCTGACTAGCCCCGTAATCAGGATTGTCTCGATGCGTATCGTTAGTACCGAACTCCGTGTTTAGCATCTTTTTCGCCAGTCCGTTGCTCGAACCACCGAAGGTTTTCAAATTCTGAACGAAGCTGCCCCCGCCCTCTTCATTATACGATTCACCGTAGGCGTGTCCGTTGGTCAGGTCGGTGACTTCCTCTAGCTGTTTACGCTGCGCTGGGTCCCGTTCCCATCCATCCGGATCACCGCATTTTTGCGTGCCTCCGGTTTGATTTTTGCACGCCTTGGTAGAGTATGTCGGCCAGTAGGCCCAACCCGGCGCTACGGTTTTGAGGTGCGGTGCCAATTGCTTGCCTTCCGTATTCAACCATTTAGCCACAGCCAGATCTACTGCCTTGGAACGATTAAACAAACCAGGTTCGTTATCTACTTCATAATATTGAAGGTATGAACCGTATTTTTTTACATAATCACGCAACTTTTGCTTGGCCGTCTCTGGCAGAGTACCATCTTTTTGCAGCTTAATATCACCTGTGTATAGATACAATGCAGACGATTGCATATTATACTGCTTTAACGTTTGATAGTAATCATCCACGTCTGTGCATGCCTTACCTACATTACTGGCACAGGTAACCCTCATGACGTTGCCACTATAGGCAATTCCCAGCCATTTGAGAACGTATGGTAGATGCTTAACTGCACCCTGATCATAATAAAATTCTTTATTATTCACATTCGTACCAGTCAGTATATATTTCCCATGTACCGGTTCGGCCGCAGGGGAAGCTAACGTCTCCAAGCTCAAGTCATCCCAAGTCCACCACACATTTTTATCTTCCGCAGAGGAGCAGTATAGGCAGCGCGCTGTCTTTAGCTTGAGTACGTTAACACCGCTTTGCAATTGTTCTTTGGGGATATACAGCTCGTAGTTGTTTTTGAAATTATAGGTACTCCCAGTACCGGATACCCCGGCAATCTGAATGATTCCAGACAGCTGATGATTTGAGAAGACAGCCATCTGCGGCACAGCTTTGCCCGCATCCAAAATCCGAACACGGAATATCATACCATTGGGAGGAACCTGATTCAGCTTATATTGAAGTGTTAGTTCTGGATTCGTGGATGCATTCAAACCAGGAGGAATATCTCCACTGCTGAGCAATACCGGAACTGTTGTACTCTCTGCTTCCGACAACGCCGAAAATGCTGCTTTAGCAGATGATTCGGAAGAAGCTGATGCTGCAGAAATATCGATATTATCCCTACCGACCACTCCTTTAAATTCCGCTGAGGAGTCATCCCTCTGACCCAGCTTCCATACTGGACTGGCCGCCGCTACCTTATCTGTCTGCAATTCTACACTTTTTGAAGCCGTGTATATAAACCAAGCGATCATGGCTAGAGCTGCGACCCCTAGTAATCCGGATAATACGATCGTATACCTATGGGTCAACCATTTTTTCATCATATGATACACCCTCTCTCCTCAAAATTTTTGACCGGGAAAGAGTATCTATCAAGGAAGAAACAAAGCGTTTCCGGGAACCACCGCTTTCGCTTCATGCTGACTTTCCCACATCAGACGTGCCATCGCATCGCCTTTTTCATCATAGTATTCCACTTTTAGATCTACCATTTTACCTGCTTCCAAAGCAATACTGCCTTTTCGCTCTGTCCAGCTTTGTTTGAACCAACTATCGATCACTAACTTGCCGTCTACCCATACACGAATACCATCATCGGATATGGTTGTGAACGTATAGGTCTCGCAGTATTGTGGCTTGATTTTACCCGTCCAGCGAACCGAGAACTGGTCGGCATTTACCTTTGGATCAGCAGCAATGGCGCGCCAGTTGTAGTCCAGCTTACTGTCTGTACGGATCAAAACAGGACTGCCGCTCAAATTCATATTGTTGAAATATTCGCCCCGCAGCCCGTTCACATATACTTCATCAGGAACGGAAGGAGGAGTCGGAGCTGGAGGAGCAATCACTACTGGTGGAGCTGGGAGAGGCTCACTTTGTCCCTCATCCGGTAAGGTCGGTACATCTGTTCCAGGTTGTTGGATGGCCTCCAGCCCATTTTTCACATCATCCCGTGTCAAACTCTTCGCATCGTTCATATAATCCTGTATTTGAGTGGTTGTGTTATTCTCGGTCAGCATCTTGCCCCAAGTCATGGAATACACCCATTTTGGCTGAGCCTGCAACACCTCAGAACTAGGTATCTCACCGTGCTCGCCAATGGCAATCGGCTTATTCCGTGCCAACTCGAGCAGTCCTTCATAATGACTTTGCTTAAAATCATTGTTGTAGATGTCTACTGCCAAAATATCCACTTTGTCATCCCCCGGATATTTTGGGGTATACGGGACAGTGTAAGAATTGGGAGCATTGGGACTCCACACCCACAACAGATTGTTCAATTGATGCGTGTTAACAAAACGATCGTACATGATATTCCATAGCTGATTGAAATTGTTTTTGTTTCCCCACCAGAACCAGTCACCATTCATTTCGTGGTAAGGTCTCCACAATACCGGAACCCCTGCATCACGAAGCTGCTTTAACGATACAGCGACCTTATCCAGATCGGCAATGAGGAGGTTATACTGCGTAGTGCCTGGCGTGACGTATTTATTGAACTCCGCCTGACTTACTTTGGCCTGCACATTGGCCCAAGTCAGCGGTCTACCCGGCAGCGCTTCATGAAAAGTCATCGTCACAATGCCACCTGCTCTGCTCCAACGAATAGCGCTATCGATGACATTTTTACGTTGTGCTGCTTCTGTAGCGTCAGATTGACCAGAGATGGCTCCCATCTCATAGCCGTGCAGACCCACATACGCCTGGCTGATTTTTTGGACCTTGTTGCTTAATTCATCTGGACTTTCCAAATAATCATGCTGACCAGTGACTGTTTTCTTTCCAGAGATGCTGAGTAAATAATTGTATAGTTCACGGGCCTGAGTACAAGCGTCCGAATTAACAGGTTGTAATGAAGCGGCATTCACCACAGACAGAGAATCACCAAATCCGACGGGAAACAAAGAAAAAATTATAACTACGGGGAGTACATGACGTATCAGTCGATACAGAGGAATAAAATTGAATCTCACTTTTGCTCTTCCTTTCGGTAGCCAGGCTGCCATCCTTACGGGAAGGCCCTTTAGCTTTGCGTACCTGCCTTTCGACAGGGCTGCGTTTATCGTTGGAAGGAGTTTGGATTCCTTCTTAACCTAAGTATCGACTTTTTTTTACCAAAATTTAATAGGTCATGTTCATGAATTTACAGGTTTTCGCCCAATTTCGACAGTTTGGGCTATAAATTTTCATCAAATCTTCTTTATTTCGTTTTTACGAAAACGATTATGAGATAAATTGATGACGGGCAATTTCATTCCAATCCATGCAAAAGCGTACAATATCCTCTTCAACCAACTCAGTGCCAGTCTGCACCTCTATAAAATCCACATCGGTTACAGCCAAAATACTATGCTTGGTTCCTTCAGGGATACGGACTACGTCACCGGCCTTCACTTTGTGCAGCTTCTCATTCAAAATAATTTCCGCTTCGCCGCTAATAATGGTCCAGATTTCGCTTCGTTTGAAGTGAAGCTGGTAGCTGATATTTTTACCTTTGTGTACGCGGATTCGTTTGGTCAGTACCTCATTACCCTCGTCATACTTTACATAGTCTACAACTCGATACTGCCCCCAACGACGTTCTTCATACATTGGACGCTGATCATGAGCCTTGAGCACTTCCTTGATGCGTGGGCTTTCTGCCTTATTGGTCACAAGAATACCATCTGGGCTAGCGGCTACAATCAGATCATTCGTTCCAATGATCGCTACCGGAATGTCCAACTCATTAATAAGGCTTGTATTGACACAATCCTCCGTTACTACACCTCTGCCCACTTGCTGATTAGACATTTCTTCTGTGAGCGTATTCCAGGTGCCCAAATCCTTCCAAAAACCATCATAAGGAAGAACAACAATGTCCTTCTCCTTCTCAACGACTTCGTAGTCAAAGCTGATTTTTTCCAGAGACGCATATTGCTTTTGCATTTCTTCATAATTCAGCGGCAGGCCCTTGGATGCCAGGATATCCAGCAAATAGCTTAATTTGAATGCAAAAACCCCGCAGTTCCATAGAGCATTGCGTTCAATCAGACGCTCCGCCTGCTCCCGGTCGGGTTTCTCTTGAAAATGGCTCACTTCACGGTAGCCTGTGCTACCTTGAGTGGCATCGTTTTTCGGAATAATATAACCGTATTTCTCTGAAGGATAGGAAGGGACAACCCCAATTAATGCAAGCTTGCCTTCACTCTCCTGAAGTGTGTGTTCCAGTTGGGCAACGGAAGCAAAGAAAGCATCCTCTACATAAGGATCTACAGGCAATATAGCTATAATTTCATCAGGCGAAACACCCGCAATGGAATATAGATAAGTCGCTGTCAGCGCAATCGCAGGAAAGGTATCTCTGCGTTCCGGCTCAACTATGATGCGCGTATTCGGTCCGACCTGACTCTGGATCATTTCAACCTGCGCTCTCCCTGTCGCAATAAACGAGGATTCGGATAATCCGTTGTCTCCCAATTGTCTCCATACCCGCTGCACCATGGATTCCGAAATCCCTTCCGGGCTCTCCAGTACCTTCAAAAATTGTTTGGAACGGGAATCGTTGGATAACGGCCATAATCTTTTACCGGAACCACCAGACAAAAGTACGAGCTTCATAATTCTCCACTTCCTCTCTATAATGTGTGGGCGATCGGATGAGGCAAGGTTGAGTAGCCCGCTACGGGCTGGATTTGATCTTACGATCGCTGTTGGACCGGGATTCAAATCCATTCCTACGCTACTCAAAAATGCATCATATCGATCATACCTTGTGGTGCAAAAGGCACGACCGGACATTATTAAGTCCGGTCAGCCTGTAAAAAACGTTCGGGAGCTCGGCGTTTGCCTGCCTTGCTTGCAAGCTTCTAGTAATCGACGCTTCGTAACGCCTTACCAAGATTGCCTTCGACTACCGCAATGGCAGCTTTGCTCCGCAGGAGCAACATAGCGTATCCGCATGGTAGGCTTGCTCCACAGGGGCGCCGCGGTACAGCGCATGGCGCCTTAATCGGAAGGAGCGGCTTCAACTGTGCCGCTCCTTCCGATACGCCCTTACTACTCCCATCCCCTAAGATGGGAGATTAAAAATCGTGACTCTATGCGGCAAAAGCAGCGGAGCGGCCCATTTGAATCTGGAGAAGCGCTGGCGTTCGCCTTTGCAGTGGGATTCTTACCTTGGAATGTTTTATATAATCCAGAGAATCCCACTGCAACAGCGATCGGAAGATCAAATAGAACGCATAGCGTCTCCCCCACCGCCCACAGTCACTTTTTAAACTTCCACTTTATCTCTGTTCCATCCACTCATCCGCGGACGACCCACGGAGTAGTATTCCAGTCCAGAGCCTTGAATCTGTTCCTCGGTGAATACGTTACGACCGTCAATCAGAACTGGCTTGTGTAGAATAGAGCCCAGTTGCACGAGATCAACTTCTTTGAACTCTTCCCAATCCGTCAGCAGGCACACAGCGTCGCTTCTTTCGGCGGCTTGCTGCGGGGAGGAGCACCATATAATATTCGGGTGATCCACGCGCTCCTTGAATTTATCCATCGCAATGGGATCATACAGCTTGACAATAGCACCTGCCTGAATGAGCGTTTCTACGATTTCCAGTGCTGGAGCTTCGCGGATGTCATCTGTATTAGGCTTGAAGGCGAGGCCCCAAATGCCAATCGATACGCCGTTTAGCTGACCCAGCGATTCACGCAACTTGGATACAATCATAAAGCGCTGGTCAGTGTTCACCTCGACCACCGATTTTAACAACTTAAATTCATAGTCTACATTACCCGCAATTTGGATGAGCGCATTCGTATCTTTCGGAAAGCAAGAGCCCCCGTATCCGATCCCTGCTTGCAGGAAAGAGGAACCGATCCGTTTGTCCATGCCCATACCTTCAGCCACACAGGTAACGTCCGCGCCAACCTTTTCGCAAATATTAGCAATCTCGTTAATAAACGAAATTTTAGTTGCCAAGAACGCATTGGAGGCATATTTGATCATTTCAGCACTGCGGATATCGGTCACATAGATTTTATCCGTGAATACCTGATGCAGAGTGACCATTGTTTCACGCAAACCTGTATTGTCCAAACCAATAATGATGCGATCTGGATGAAGCGTATCATTGATGGCTGAGCCTTCTCTCAGGAACTCCGGCGCGGATACAATATCAAAAGACAAACTCGTATGTCGAGCCACTACGTCCTTAATCTTTTCGTTCGTTCCGACAGGTACGGTACTCTTGGTCATAATAATCTTGTACCCGTTCATGGCTTTGCCGACATCGGCAGCCGCCTGTTCAATGTAAGACAAATTCGCCTCGCCGTTAGCCAGTGAAGGCGTACCTACCGCTAAAATAACGATATCCGAGCGACGTACCGCATCGGCCAAATCGGAGGTAAACTCCAAACGGCCAGCTTCCAGATTCAACGCGATCAATTCCTCAATACCCGGTTCATAGATCGGAGATTCTGCCCGGTTCAACATGTCGATTTTGTACTGCTCCAGATCGACACAAATCACCTCATTACCTTTTTGCGCAAAACACACACCCGAGACGAGTCCAACGTATCCAGTACCGATTACAGCCAGCTTCATTCCGTTCATCCTCCTTTTAGAAAGTTCACATAGGCTTGTTCTACATACTTTTTCAATTGATCCTTGAAGTTATCTTCATCAAATTTGCGGGCATGGGTAATGATATCGTCCACATTCCATGCATGTTGCTCGACCTTTGCGACGGCCTCCAGCACATCGTCTACTTGATGCTTGCGGAAAAATACGCCGTTCACATGAGGAACAATCGTATCCAGCGCTCCCCCGCCCTGAAAAGCGATAACTGGCCGTCCAGCCGCATTCGCCTCCAAAGGCGTAATACCGAAGTCCTCTTCCCCCGGAAAAACAAGCGCCCGGCATTCGGCCATCAGCTTGTTAACCTCTTCGTCCTCAAGCCTGCCGAGGAACTCAATGTTCGGGCCAGCCATGGCTTCGAGTCGTTTACGATCTGGTCCTTCGCCAACGATGCGCAGCTTGAGACCGTTACGTTTGAATGCCTCGATCGCGAGATCAATACGCTTGTAAGACACCAATCGGGATACGATCAGATAATAGTCACCGATGCTTGTAGCACGTTTAAAACGGGATGTATTGATAGGAGGGAAAATAACATCTGCCTCCCGTTGGTAATAGTGCAGAATTCTCCGTTTGACGACGGAAGAATTGGCGATAAACTGGTCTACGTTGCGAGAAGTTTTGGCATCCCATGTTTTCAGCCTGTTCATGTACAGCTTTAGCATATTTTTGAGCAGGTTGGATTTGGACTGCCGGGCCATATATGTATCGTAATCCCAGGCAAACCGCATCGGTGTGTGACAGTAACAAATGTGAAACGTATGTTTGGGTACCTGGATGCTTTTCATAAATGCGCTGCTGGAGCTTAAAACAATGTCGAAATCCCTAAAATCAAAATCACGGATAGCGATGGGATACAGCGGCAGCACTCCTTTGAAATTGGTCTTCACTCCTGGGACGTTTTGTAGCCAAGTGGCTCTAATGTCCGCATCCTTCAAGTTGCGCGACAGGCGCTCGTCGCTGAACACCGTTGTGAAGATGGGAGCCTCCGGATACATATCATGGAATACCTCTACTACCCTTTCCGCTCCGCCCATTTGGATTAAGTAATCATGTGCTATCGCTATTTTCATCTGAATCATCCTTTAACGCGAATGTCGGTCAGACTCCTGCCAACAAACCCTTATAGTAATGAACTATATCCTTAACAGTGTTCTCGATGACAAAATGCTTCTTGACCCGTTCCATCCCTCTCTCACCCATCTGCTGACGTTCCTGTGGATGCTCCAGCATCCAGCGGATGGCTTCTTCCAGCTTGGCCGGGTCTCCCGGTTCAATGAGCAGCCCGGTTTCATTAGGTACCACCGTTTCCTTGGGACCACCTTCGTTTGAAGCGATCACTGGCAAACCTGCAGCCATGCCCTCAATAATGACTTGACCGAATGGCTCCGGTGTAATGGAAGTATGAATTAGCAGGTCACAGCGCTGCATCAGTCCCTGAATGTCATCGACGTGTCCCATCAGATTGACGTTGGTCAACCCATATTCGCGCATCGTGGATTCCAATCGTTGTTTGTATTCCTCTTCTCCGAACAACGCATCTCCAGCCAGCCAGAATTTCACACGCTGATCTGGTAAAAAAGAACGTGCCGCTTCCAATAAAATATGTTGTCCCTTCCATTCCGCCAATCTGCCGACCAATACGACGTTAAACGAGTCATCGCCACGCAAATGCGCAGCCGAATCACGAGCCGTAATTGCTTTGGCAAAAGCGGAGTAGACGACGAGCGTCTTTTTGTCCGGGGGTAATTCCAATGCACTCAGCGTGGATTTGGAATTGGCAATCACACCGTTAGGCAAAAAGCGGGACATGAGCCGAATCCCTTTGGCTACAATCGGCTTCAGATACGGCGGACCGATGTGGTCACGGATATGCCAGATCAACGGCAGCTTCGCCGATTTGGCGGCTACTGCACCATACAGTGCAGACTTGAGTGAGTTTGTGTGCACACACACGACTTTTTCCTCACGCAGCAATGGCGCGAGTTTTCTGCCGTAAGCCAGCAATCGAAAGGCTGCTGCAGGCGCACCCAGATTAACAGCATTTCGTCCTCGATTGCGAATCGAATCATCTAGTGGAACGATGCGCACATCAATATCACGCTGCCGAAGCCGATCCGCCAAATCGCCCTCCTCCGCCAAAATAACGAGCGGGTCGATATGTTCCCCAATATTCGTCAGGATGTTATACAAAGCGACTTCGCCGCCGCTCCATCTTGCCGTATGGTCAATATAAGCTACTCTCATCATTTCGCCGCCGCCTTTCTGTCAAGGACCTGTCGGAACACCTCTTCTACCTGCTCCGCTACATGTCCCCATGTGTATCTGCTCAGGACATGGTCCCGGCATTCCCGTGCATTCGGTAGAAGTTCACGATGATCCAGCACACGCAGCAGCCCAGCAGCAATGGCTTCACTGTCCGTCCCCTGGAACAAAAGCTCAGGACGGAATCCACTTAAGATTTCCTTGTTGCCGCCTACAGGAGTGGCCAGCACCGGTAGTCCCGAGGCCATCGCCTCGACTGTAATCAGACCGAAACCCTCTAGTGCCTGTGTTGGCACAACGAACAAGTTCGAGGCTTGATGGTACAGGGGCAGCTCCTCATCCGACACATAACCAAGCAATCTTACGTGATTATGAAGATTGTATTCCGCCACCTTGGAAGCCAATTCCTCCATCAAGGGGCCCTTCCCACCAATCAGCAGCAGATGATCAGGGTGTCGCTCGGTTACTCGCCGCCATGCTTCGAGCAGCTGTAGCAGTCCCATGCGATTAACAAGACGACGAACGGTTAGCACAATCGTCGCATTTTGCGGCAAATTCAGCCGCTTCCGTACGGCCTCCTGATCCTCTGCCGGATGGAACCTTTCTACATTCGCCGCACCAGGAATAATATGAATTTTACTAAGTGGAACTTTATAGTGCTCGTGTAAAATATCCCGAAAAGTCTCGCTTAGCACTATAAATTTATCCGCCAAACCATAAGCTTTCATTTCAATGGATTTGGCCAACGTCGTTTTAAGAAAATGCTTAATTCCCTGTCCTTCAATCTTCATTTCCTCCGTCCACGGTCCGTGGAAGGTAGTAACGACCGGGATTCCTCTTTTTTTCGCCTCCAGTGCCGGTCCGACACTATAGGGAGCAAAGTGGGAATACAGCACATCTATCGGTTGCTTGTCGAACAGTTCTGCTGCATATTTTTGCATCAGCTCTCGACGCTTCCAGATGGATTGCTGCTTGCTACCAATTGAATGAATACGAATGCGTTCAGGCGCCTGAGGCTGCTCATCACTACAGATTAAAGCATCCAGCGTATTGCGCTCTAGCGTAAGCTGCTCACAGATGGATTTGAAATATGTGTTGAGACCTCCTGGCTGCAAGGACGGCCAGCTCAGCCCGGTTGCCGCAATACGAAATCCGTTATTGTACGACATAGCTGGTTTCTCCTTTCTGCTCGGTTTGTCCGCCATCCACAACTTCAATCTTTTTTCGCCGCTTGGTTAACTCATAATGCTTGAAGCAGACGAGAAACTCATACATCACCCAGAAAACGGCTACGGCAAAACCCGCCAACCCCTTGCGGTATAAGCCTTGAACAAAATACTTCTGTACAAAGCGGGCAGGCGGTCTCCACAACAGTCTGGTAATCCGAAAGGATCTTCCTTTGTTAAATGCCGTCTCTGCTTCCAGATCCGTATATTTGTTAAAACGGGTCATATGATCGCTGATGCTGCGGAAGCCATAGTGCCATAACACGCCCTCCAGATTGATGATCTGGGAAGAGGCTACATCCGGCATTTCATGAACAAGACTATTCGTAATGCCATAAATTCGCCGATTGTACAAACGAACCAAATACTCGCCTTTGTTCATCCATTTGCCGAGAAAATCGCCAATGCGAAATACAGAATAGGCTTTGGCCGGATCGTGGAGCGTTTCCTTTACTTTCAACAAGTCACCAAGCAACTCTGCATCCACTACTTCGTCTGTATCAATCAGGAAAATCCAATCAAATTCCGCTTTATCAACACCAAACATGCGCTGTTTGGCATAACCAGGCCATGGGTTGGAAAACACCCGACAGCCCAATGATTCAGCTACCTGAATCGTATTGTCTTTGCTCCCTCCGTCAATGACGACGATATCGTCCGCAAAGGGCTGACAGGATTTAATGGCGGCTGTAATTCGAGTGCCATCATCCTGAGCGATAATAACTACGGATATCCGGTTGTCCGCGGGAACGCTAGACATGTGGTTCATTAGCGGGTGCCTCCTTCTTTATCTAACCGTTAACTGGCTTTTTCCGGATGTAGTGTGACATCGTTGATCGGAGCCATTGAAAATCTTGTTTGGAAATAAGCAGTCTTGGAATTTTCATTTTTAGAACGAACTTAACATTACATAAAATGAAAACGAACCGTAAAATCCCCGAAGACAGCATTGCTATCCCTGCACCCGTCAATCCATATCTCGGCACGAGTATGGACAGCAATGGAATGACGAGCGCCAATCCGACACCCTGTAGAATGGTAACCAGTTTGGGCTTACCCAGCGCCATAAATTGTTGTGCCAGCACCATGGTACCTCCACTGATAGCAACCTCAAGCACCAGAAACCGGAATACCGTAAGCGCTTGTTTAAACTCTTGACCATATAACAATGTAAATACGAACGGAGCAACCAGCATTAACATCACCGCAGCCAAAAAGGTTGCCGTTGAAGTCACTCTAAATGCCCGGAATGTTATGGCCACTGCCTCTTCCTTATCCAGACCAGAGGCTTTGGGAAACAACACGACAATGATCGAGGTTGAAAATACATTCACCATCCGGGCCAGGCTGACCGCTACCGCATATAAACCGAGATCAGCAGGTCTGAGCAGACCTGCAATCAAAATCTGGTCAATGTAAGTGGAAACCTGCCCCATGAGATCATTCCCGTATGAACCCATACCGTAGGTAAAGAGATTTTTAAATTGCGTCCAGCTGTTCTTCACCTTTGGTTTGTACAGCCGAATCATTCGTATCGTGACACCGATATAGATCGGCAAGCCTGGCAGTAAGTAAGCCAATGCTGAGGTGTACGGATTCATCGTCCCCGTCAGGATCAGAATCGCCAGACCCAGCAGTGTACTTAGTGGTACCAGGTACCGGAATAAATTGTATTGTTTATATTCCGAGCGAACTTGAAGCAATGCATTATTGATCTGTGAAATCGCTATGAGCGGACACATCATCATAGAACACTGCGCGAAAAGTATGACCGATGAAGAAAAAGAGCGCAGCCAATAAGGAATTAGAAATACTCCGACGAGTGTCGCCATTCCCCCAAATACCGTAGCCAGCAGCAAGGCCAGACCATACAGCTTACCCGTTTCCTCAGGTTTCCTTTTGGCATTGTAAATCAATGCAGATGGAACACCGAAGCTCATGCAGAAGGCAAGAAATTGGGACCAGTTCACCATCGCTGTCTGTTCCCCGCGTCCAGTAGGACCCAAGAATCGTGCCGTCAGCACACCAGTCAGCATATTCACGACGAGAATCAGCATACTAAATATCATCGTTTTTACTGCTGCAGAGCTGTTATCCTTGCTTTTGGCAAACCGAATCACCGTGGACCATAGTGTCCGGACAGGTGCGGATAATGCTTGTAAGTTTTGCACAGCCTTTACCTTCTTTCCGCGATGACATCTTTTGCCCATAGTCCTATTCCGATCATCATCCAGATCAAATAGCCGCGCATACCGGGGAAACCATTATCCGATATGAGACTGGCTACAGCTCCGGCCCATGTAGCCAACGCCAGTCTGATATAAGGCTGACTGGAATTCCGTTCGGCAATACGGACGAGAAGGCGCTTGATGATAACGAACAGACCACCGAAGAAAAAGAATGCTCCGCAAATACCGAAGGTGAGGAAAATGGCAATATAACCATTATCCATAATCCCAAGTTCACCGAGATCGCCGCCGTTATCAAGCTTGGTTCCGATACCTACACTCCCGATCCCCTGCCCGACCGGATTGCTAGTAATCGCCGGAAGCATTGTATGCAGTAGATCCAAACGTTCATTGTACGAATGATCCTGTTGAATATCTGTCAACGTCTGCATGCGAGCCACCAAACCTTCTGCCCCCGGAAGTTTTGGAACGATGATATAGAGAAGAAGGCCGACGATAGCAAGTTGAAACAGGGTCTTCCACTTTCCTTTGGAGGATGAGCTGAGAATGTAAGCCAGCAACATGACGAATGCAATCAGCCATGCTGAACGTACGAGCGTGACCAAGAGACAAACGACTGTTAGCAGGACTCCAATCCATCCCAAAGTGCCTCGCCACCGTTTCTCCATCAGCATTGGTACAAGTGCCATTGCCAGGAAAATAGCGCATGGGCCAGGCGAGTTCATGGAAGAAAACACTCTAATTTGAAGCGGTTCTGGCACGCCAATGGAATTCATTTCCACACGATTCATCCAAAATGCATCCCAAGGAGGCACCGTCAAGTACTGAATAATGCCGTATATCGCTACTAGAACAGCAATGTTGGCGTATGAATACAGCAGTCGGTCCAGCTCCTTGGCTTTCATAGGCTTAATCGCAAGATAAGGCAATAGAAGCAATGGAACCACATAATTGGCCAAATCATAAGCAAAAACAATACCATTTTTGAATAACCCGACCACACTTCCGTAGGCCAACTCTATGCCGAAAAATACAGCAATCCGGGTTAATGGCTTTTCCGCCAGATGAATACCCCGCAGCACAGGAATGATCAGCATGCTGCTTACCAGCAGCGGCGCCACGCTCAATAAGGAAACCGAGTGATACGTTCCCTCCAACCAATCTGCAATGCGGCGGATTTCCGGACCTACTGCCCACACCACCAATGTGTAAGAAATCAATAGCCGTGATTGCAAGATCGCCAGCAGGAAGGCTGGAAAAACGATCGCCAGCAATATGGCTCCCTGCTGGCTCGTGGTGGGATTCATCTTGGCGCTGACAAATCCGATGGCGAGTGGTAGCATACAAGCCAGCACCCCCATGCCGATCATGCCGATTCCACGCCGACTTCCTAGCCAGAAGGAAATCTGCTGATCTGCCAACCGACTCATGTTTCTCACCCCTGGCCTCCCTTCATCCGCTTCCGCTTGAACATCTCTTTAAACAGCAGAACGAGGAACTGGGAATCCTCAATCAAATATCTTTTCCACAATCGTTTAGGCTCCTGAGACAACCTCCAAAACCATTCAAATCCTGTCTTCTGCATCAGCTCCGGTGCTCTCTTTACATTTCCCGACAGGAAATCAAAGGTCGCTCCCACCCCAATCGAAACTGGAGCGCGGTAAGTCTCATAATATCTGTAAATCCATTTTTCCTGCTTCGGTGCTCCTACACCTACAAAAACGATGTCTGGGCGAGCCTCTTGAAGCAACTGGATAATGTATCTGTTCTCCTCTTCGTTTTTCTCAAAGCCATAAGAAGGAGAATAGCAGCCCACCACATTCATGTTTGGATAGGATTCCTGGAGATTAAGCATAGCCTTCTCAGGAATACCGTCAGCTGCACCCAGAAAAAACAAGCGATAGCCCCGATCCTCAAAAGCCTCTCCCAGCCGGGTGAACAAATCGGACCCTGACACTTTTTGTTTGAGGGGCTTTTTCAGCAACTTAGACGCCCAAATGATAGGCATTCCATCGGCCACTACAGCTCCGGCATCCGAATACACCTTGCGGAATTCATCATCCTTACGAAGCTTGATCACATGATCGACATTACAGGTCAAAATGTAGGAATGACGCTGATGCTCAATAGAAGTATCTATAAATTCGAGTAGATCATTAAAATCGTAATTATCAAAGTTGACATCGAACATGTTCACTCTGCTCATCGTATCACTTCTCTTTGCGAAAATCGGTTTGAGTAGATGTCTGGTATAATGCGTTCAAATACCAGCAAAACGGAATAATCATCTGAACCGTCGACAACGTATTATCTGAAAACGAGTAGATCAAAAAACCTGCAATTAAAGTTGCAAAATAAGGTTTGATAGACTTGGCAAGTGACCGGTAAATGAGAGCGAACACGATCAGTAATGAAAGCATTAATAGCCCGCAACCGATATATCCGGTATCAAAATAAAATCGTATATACTCGTTATGCGGTACAACAAAACCATTGAATAACGTCCCGTCGTTCGCAACCGTTACCGCGCCAAGGCCTCTGCCTGACCAAGGGTAATCATGTACTCTGTTCAAAAAATATTCCCATGCCTCCGAGCGTCCCGATAGGTCAATGCCTGTGTCGGTCTCCCGTTCGAAGGAGCGTTTTTTTAAATTGTTCCATTGTAGGGCCACCGCCCCCAGAGCAACCAAAAACGATCCGGCCAGCGGTAGCAAATAATTGACTTTTCCCTTGAGGTACTGACGGGCAATATCAAACAGATACACAGCAAACATTAATAGCAATGCCAGAATCGGCCCACGTGTACCGGTGGCGATCAGGATTAGAAAGTTCAGGGCCAACACCGTGTAATAAAAGGCAGCTTGCCTAGGTTTGCGCTTTACCTCAATCAGAGAGACAGCAATTCCGAGAAAGGAGAGCATTGCCAAATGCGGCGGTATGTTCGCTCCTTGTACTCTGACTGCGCCCGTAAATTCCACATCCGTAAATGAGTGCAATCCTAAAACCTGTAAGCCTAATCCAATGACCACACTAATAATCGGCAACAGGCTAATCAGTCGAATATGCTTTTCCGCCACATCCTTTTTCCACTGGATCAGTAAAAAAAAGAAGGGCAGTGATAGTCCCACGAACGCCTTGACGGCAATCGAGGTCGTTAACAAAGGCAGCCATGCTGAAAATCCAAATGTAATCCCCAGCATGATCACCAATGCCCAAACTGGATAGCTGAACTTGAGACGAATGCCATACACGAGCATGCAGGGCACTAGCAGAGCCAAAATGCCCAATTTGTACAATGACAATATCTCAATGCCGAACACGCCACCCTGATACAGAGAATCGACCGAGACCGCTGTGCTTAGTAAAACCGCATAGCTAATGCGCTCAGGATGATGGATAGAGACAGCCAACAAAAGCAGTAAGCATACCGCCGCAATACTGACCACAGGTTGATAGGTAGCTGCAATTCCTACAGCAAGAGCGCCTAGTAGAAAAATAAAAACATGCTGTATCGTGTTTATTCTGGAAGTCCAAGGATAGTTACTCATGTTCAATCTTTCACCCCGCAGCTGACTCGCTTTTCCGGTTGCGCAGTGTATCCAGCGTTCCGCGGATATTTTCAAGCCTGCACCGGTTCAACAGCTTCCTGCCCTCAGTACGTGCCAGCAGGGAATCCACCGTGATGTATAACACTTTGGCTGCCACTTTTGCCATCAGCACCGCGTTGCCGCGCAGACCTGTAGCTTGAGCAGCATTAGACATGCCCTGACAATAGTAGCGATTCAAAATCCATTCTCTCGTTAAGCGTGAAGCCGGAACAAAATGTTCTACAGCCATGTGCGGATGATACATAATCGTTCCACCATTTTTACGGATTTGCTCGAATACCCACGATTCTTCACCAGATAGTAGGATATCTCCCTTTCTGCCCAAGTGAAGCGGGAACATGACGGCGGCGAAAGCCGTTTTGCGCATAGCCATATTCGCTCCAAATGGATTCAGGCCCGCCGGATATTCCCGAACGGATTTCCCCAGATCAATAATCGTGTAAGGCAGTTCAAGCGGCCCTGTCAACCAGTTCGGGCGTTCCGTCTCAAACTTAGGATCAATCTTCCCACCCATAGCCGTCAGCTCGGGATTGTTCCCAAAGGCCGACATAATCGTTTGCAGCCATGTAACACACGGAATTGCATCATCATCCAGAAAAGCAATGACGTCTGCTTTTGATAACGTAATGCCGGCATTACGAGCGGCAGACAGTCCTTGTTCGCGCTCATAATGATACCGAAGATGAATATGCTGACCATGCGCAACGGTGAATCTTTTGATCGTCGCTGCTGTATGATCGGTGGATCGGTTATCGACCACAATGATCTCAGCCAGTGCAAGGTCTTCCAGCTTCAGTAGAGACATTAACGTTTTCTCCAGCAGGTCCGCCCGGTTATAGGTGCAAATAACGACGGACACTGCGGGACATCGCTTAAATGCATCCATCAGTAAGCATCCTTGGAGAACAGCATTTTAACGCCTGTTTTCATGATGATTTTCAGATCGAGCCACGTATTGCGAACATGAATATACTTCAAATCCATTTGCACCATTTCTTCGAAGCCTACACTGTTACGTGCGCTCACCTGCCAGTAACCCGTACATCCCGGTGTTACAATCAGGCGCTGCTTGTCATAATCGGAGTATTGCTCAACCTCGCTGGGCAACGGCGGACGCGGACCGACTAAAGTCATGTCTCCAACCAACACATTCCACAGCTGCGGAATCTCATCAATACTCGTCTTGCGCAGAAAACTGCCAATTTTCGTGATCCGAGGATCGTTTTTAATTTTGAACATGGCGCCGCTCACTTCATTCAGCTCCATCAGGTCCTTTTTCAGTTCCTCGGCATTGGACACCATTGAACGGAATTTATACATATCGAATAACTTCTCATTCTTGCCCACCCGAGTTTGCTTGAAAAACACACTTCCCTTTGGGTCTTCGAGCTTAATCAGAATGGCCACCACTGCAAACAATGGAAGCAATACGATTAAACCCACGAAAGACAGCAGCATATCAAGGAGGCGTTTTGTGACCAGGTAGGACGTTTTATCCTGAATTTGTGTATTTCCGTATGGCATGTAAAACGCTTTACCTGACATGACAGCCTCGCCATCCTCCGGTAAATTTTCCATGCTCATGCTGACGTACCTCCTCTCAACCCGCTGTGGTTGCTTTCTCGGTTTTTTTCAGCCATTCATTCATGGCCTCCATAACCGGATACTTCAAATCATCGCTGGCAAGTGCAAATTCAAGAGTGGTTAAAATATATCCAAGACGTTCACCTACGTCATAACGCGTGCCTTCAAAGTCATAGGCGTACACACGTTCACTCTGATTCAGCTTTTGGATCGCATCCGTCAACTGAATTTCGCCTCCAGCTCCTTTTTCCTGAAGATCAAGATATTTGAAAATTTTCGGCGAGAACACATAGCGACCCATAATAGCCAAATCGGATGGGGCTGTGCCTGGAGCCGGTTTTTCAATAAAATTATTCACTCGGTACAATCGTCCGTCCTGTTGGTCCGGTTCAATGATGCCATACCGGTTCGTGAATTCCTGTGGTACCCGCTGCACACCGATCACAGAGTTTTGTGTTTCCTCATATTGATCCATCAGCTGGCGCAGGCAAGGTTTTTGACCTGTTACGATATCGTCGCCCAGCAGCACACCAAATGGCTCGTCCCCGATAAAGCGTCTTGCGCACCATACCGCATGTCCAAGACCTTTGGGTTCTTTCTGGCGAATGTAATGAATTTCCACGCCTGAAGAACGCTGTACTTCCTCCAGAAGCTTCAGCTTACCGTCCTCGAGCAGTTTGGATTCCAGCTCAAATGCGTTGTCAAAGTGGTCCTCAATGGCACGTTTACCTTTACCCGTAACGATAATGATGTCCTCGATACCAGAAGCAATCGCTTCTTCCACGATATATTGAATCGTAGGCTTATTGATAATCGGGAGCATTTCCTTAGGCATTGCTTTGGTGGCAGGGAGGAAGCGCGTTCCCAATCCTGCTGCTGGAATAATGGCCTTTTTCACTTTTTTCATCATCGCACTCATTCTCCTTGCTTCATCGAATTTTGGTGTTGCTTACTTCACCTGATTCATCACAATTCCAACCAGCGTCGCGCTAGCCTGCTCCATGAGTTGCTTCGTTTTGCGTAGATCTTCCCGTTTGGTCCGGCCATGTTTGGCAACGAGAATCACACCATCCGTCAAGCCTGCAATCAGGCGAGCATCCGTATAATTCAGCGCTGGCGCCGAATCGAGTAATATGATGTCATATTCACGTTTGAGCTCTTCCAACAGCTCTGCCATACGTTCGCTACCGAGCAGATCTGCTGCGTTATACAGACTGTCCCCACCAGGAACAACCGATAGTTCCAGTCCACCATGCCTAACGATAGATTTGGAAGAAGCCCCACCGCGCAAATAAGCCGATAGACCTCCGGTATTCTCCATTCCGAATATCTCGTGCAGCGCTGGTTTATGCAGATTGCAATCCACCAGAGCCACCTTCTTGCCTTCTTGAGCAAAGGAAACTCCGATGTTGGCGATCATTGTTGTTTTCCCCGCTCCGCTTTCCGGCGAGGTTAACAAAAGAACCGTCCCACAGTCCTTTTGCCCGACCACCTGCTGCCGGATGTATGTACGGAGGGATCGAAATGATTCCGAGATATACGATGATGGATTACTTTCTGTAATCAACATGTCATTCAATCGCAGCATATTTACGCTCCCCTACCCGTTCTTTGGAATTTCCGGCCACTCCATCGATGTCCTTCTTGCGAATGACGGGAATCGATGCAATTACCGGAATGCCGATGTCTGCATCCGCTTCTTTTTCCGTGCGCAGCGTGCCGTTAATGCTTTCCAGGAACACAATCGTGCCCAGCGCAATCATCAGCGATACGAGAAAACTAATCGCAATATTCATGAGCGGATTCCCATTAATCGGGTCAGGATTGGCTTGCGGGTCCGCTTCATTTAAAATTTTCACATTATTTAATTCCATCAATCCCGGAACCGTCTGCACGAATTTCTGGGTTACTGCGTTTACAACCGCTGCGGCCTGGGGATAATTCCCTGCCTCAAACGTCAAGCCGATTACCTGACTTTTATCCGAGGATTTAATTTGCAGCTTCTCTGCCAACTTTTGCGACGTCAAATTGAACTCAGGATGAGTCGCTACCACAGCGTCCATAATTTTAGGTGAAGTGAGAATTTGCTTGTAGCTTTCCACCAAATTAAGACTTGTGTTGACGTCATTCAGATTGTTACTCCCCTGCTTGGCGGAAATATGATTAACCAGCAGTTGGCTTGAAGCGGAGTAGACTGGCTTTACGACATTGTCGCTCACAATGTAAGTCGTTACACATGAGAGAATGACAAAAATCGCAATCAGCCACAATCTTTTTTTGATCAGGACTAGATAATCCAAAATGGTTTTCTCCACAAAAATCCTCCCTCCCATACAATTTCTCTTCTTATTTTAAGTATGATCTAATTGTAACAATCCGTTGTATTAACGACATGGAACCGAACGGCACTTTCTCCCTCACTACAGAGGAAGGGGGATGTATACTTTTGGACACGGCATGGTATACTTTTGTACCATACTTTGTCGATTATGGTAAATACGCAAGAAAAAATCCTCAAAACCACCAAAGTTGGTGATTTTGAGGATTTCTCTATACCACTCGCATATTGAAACTACTGCGTAGCTTATGGGGTTAGCGCATCATCATATTGGTTGGCTCGTACTTCGCTAGACCAATCGCATTGGCATATAATGCTGCCTGCGTACGATCTGCCAGTCGCAGCTTGGCCAAGATCTGACTGACATGCTTTTTGACGGTGAACTCACTGATAAATAACCGGGATGCTATTTCACGATTGCAAGCCCCTTGTCCCAGCTCGACCAGCACTTCCTTTTCCTTGGGTGTCAGGTCGTCCGTGAGATTGCCCGCATCTTCACGCAGTTTATTTTCGAGAATAGCCGGATCATAATATTTGCGTCCTTTGTTGACAAGATGAATCGCGTAAATTAGTTCCTCAGGCAAAGCCTCCTTAAGCACGTAACCGTCCACAGAGGCTTCCTCCGCTTTCAGAAAATCTTCACGTGTTGCAGAAGAGGTCAGCAAAATAAATTTGCTTCTGAACCCGCGTCCGCGCGCTATCTTGATAATATCCAGACCTGATTCATCAGCTAATTTCAAATCCAGCAGCACCAAATCCGGATCCGTTTCCTCGATCACCGCAAGTGCTTCCTGTTGATTCTGGGCCTCTCCCGCGAACTGAACATTGGGCTGCATGGATATAACCGCAGCGAGTCCTTTCCGTACTAAAGGATGATCATCGACAATGACAATTTTCATGATTCGGCCTCCTGTCTACAGTTCAGGATTTGCATAATCCCTATGTATCCGATTGTTACCGCAGATTTTGTATTGCAGAATGTTCACGCAATGTATTCAAGGATTTTGTAAAATCCTCATTCATAAGCATTTACCGGAATGGACAATCGGATCTGTGTTCCCTCTCCGATTCGACTTGAAATATCAAATTCGCCTCCCATCGATTGAGCTAAATATTCCATATTCATCATGCCCAGGCCCCCGCCTGCACTGACCGCCTCACCTCCTGCTACCATTCTCGCCGTCTCAAACCCTACTCCGTCGTCATGAATAGACAGTCTAATCACTTGGGGCGTCAATTTTAACTTCACATCAATTCGCTTGGCCAATCCATGACGGATTGCGTTCCCCGCCGCTTCGGAAATGATGCGGAACAAAGCCTTTTGGTACAAATACGGAAGTGAATAATGATCACCATGGATGTCAAAATCAATTTGTACATGGTTCAGCTTAGAGAGTGTATGCAGATGACTTTTCACCGTCCCCAACCAAGTTGATCCTCCGCTTTTTTTCGAGCTTAGACTATGAATTGCCCCCTTCAGCTCTCTAACCGCTTGATTGGCCGATTGCTGAATTAAATCAATTTGTTCCTCCACCTGCTCCTTAGGCTGATGGCACCAAGTCTGCCGGAGAGAATGCGTTGCATACACAATACCAAAAAGACTTTGTGAAACATTGTCATGCATTTCATTTGCAATCCGGTTCTGCTCATTCGTCACAATCAACTGATTCTCAATACGCTCCAGCTCATAGCGTTCCAAAAACACAGCACTCAGCTCAGCTAAGAATATCAGTTGTTGCACAAGCCAGCGTCTTCCTGTCAAACTTTGATCCGGTCCCAGCTTGAGGCCAATCGTCGCTACAAAGCGGGTCGTCATCGGTACGGTGATCATGAGAAAGTCGCCCCATTCCGGCAGATGTCTGAAAAATGGTTCGCGCTCTTCCCTGAACTCCTCCCGGTAATTCTCCAGTTCCTCGAATAGCTGTTCCTCTTCCTCTACCGTCCAGCCTGTCTGGCTGCTTGCCGGCGCATCTTCCTCCTGACTATCCAGCCAGAAAAATGCACGGCTCTGCTTGGTTAACTTGACAGTGTAATCCGAGATGACCTGACCTAGATTTAATGCCTCATTATGGCTGGTCGTCTCCATGATGTGGTAAATCGACTTGATATGATCCATCGTCTCATTGGCTTGTTCTTTAGCCACCTTCAGTTCGTCCTTCATGACGCGAATAACCTGCATTGCCATAGTGGTTACGATCAATACCAGAAACAGATTAATGTTCTGCAATATAAGATCCCACAAAAAATATTGACCTGGTGTAAAAAAGATATAACAAAATGTGAGCACCAAACCGATATAAGAAAGTAGGAGCGTCCAGCTGTACCTCATAGATAGATGAGCACAAGCTACCAGCATGGGAGTAATCACATACCATTTGAACGGGCTATTGATCCCTCCGGTCGGGAATAACAGCAAAATGATCCCTGCGGTTTCTAGTGCAATACTGCATTTCAATACCATATCATGAAGTCTGTATTTACGGTAAATCCAAGTAAATGCTGTAACGGATAAAAATAGAAAAACAATCAGTAATAGCTTTTGCCATACCATTAATCTAGATGTTTCGAACAGAAAAACAAGTGATGTTAAAGATAATGATACATAACGGTATAAAAAAATCATTTTGTCTTCTGCTGACTTCTTCAACTTCATCCTGTCACCCTATTCTGTGTTTTGAAGGGACGATGGGCATATTAGGTTTGTTTGCGTACTCTAAAAAAATCATAACCAATCCAAAAATAAATAACAAGACATAAACTCTTACGTAAACGGTTACATTCCAAAAAATTTGGTACTTTTTATAACATATTTACCGTTTCAGGAAAACATTTTGGGGGTAATGTCAGAATTTATGACGTTTGTCAAGGTAATAAATCACATTTTTATCAGCCTAAAAAAAGGACTTGCTGGCACCGCCGTGACTATAACAGCGGTATTCAGCAAGTCCTTTTTAGTGAATTTGGCGGTCTGCTTTTTAGCCCCCGGTACGCGCCAACTCACGCATATTGGCTTCAAATGCTGCCAGTAGAGCTTCATCCCCGCTCAAACCGGTCGCCTCTTCTTTTTGGATCTGTTCAACCATACGCTTGTAATCCTTTGGAATCACCCGTACAAATTGCTGAATCGCAGTCTGCCATTCATCCAAAATACGTTGTCCTGCTTCACTACCCGTGTAAGTGACATGGCGCTGAATTAAGCCGCGCAAATCCGCTGCTTCTGCAGGGTCCTCCACATCTTCCAGCAACACCATCTCCAGATTACAACGGCTCAGGAACGTTCCTTCAGGATCATAGACGTATGCAATACCTCCGGACATCCCGGCTCCAAAGTTCCGTCCGGTTCCACCCAATACAGCTACACGTCCGCCCGTCATGTATTCGCAGCCATGATCACCAACGCCCTCAACAACAATACGTGCGCCGGAATTCCGAACGGCAAAGCGCTCGCCTGCGATTCCGTTAATATAAGCTTCACCACTGGTCGCTCCATACAAGGCTGTATTCCCGATAATAATGTTCTCTTCAGCCTTAAAGGTCGCTTTGTGAGATTTCTTTACAATAACTTTACCGCCAGATAGCCCTTTACCGACATAGTCATTGCTATCGCCTTCGACGCTCAACGTGATACCTTTCGGAATAAAGGCTCCGAAGCTCTGACCTGCCGATCCAATGAAGTTAAAGCGAATCGTATCCTCAGGCAGACCTGCCGCCCCATACTTACGTGTAACCTCGCTGCCCAGAATCGTACCTACCGCCCGATTCACGTTAGTAATAGGCAAGGTACCCTCCACAGGCGTTCCGCTCTCCAGTGCTTCCGCAGCCATCGGTACGAGCTTCTGCATATCAAGTGTTTCTTCCAGACCGTGGTTTTGGCGCTGTACACGGTAACGTACACTTCCATCTTCCAACTCAGGAACATGCAGCAGCAAGCTCAGGTCTACGCCCTTCTTCTTCCAGTGCGAATCGGCGTTCACGGTATCCAGACAATCCGTACGGCCAATCATTTCCTGAATCGTGCGGAATCCCAGCTCCGCCATAATTTCACGGACATCTTCTGCGATGAAACGCATAAAATTCACCACATGGGCTGGATCACCCATATAATTTTTGCGCAACTCTGGATTCTGCGTAGCCACACCCACCGGACAGGTATCCATTTGGCATACCCGCATCATAATACAGCCCAACGCTACGAGCGGCGCTGTGGAGAAGCCGTATTCTTCCGCACCCAACAGGGCAGCTACAACCAAATCACGTCCAGACAGCATCTTACCGTCTGTCTCCAGTACCACGCGGTCGCGCAGGTTGTTCAGCATGAGCGTCTGATGCGTCTCAGCCAGCCCCAGCTCCCAAGGCATACCCGCATGGCGGATGGAGCCTTGCGGGGAAGCGCCTGTACCACCGTCATAACCGCTGACCAGAATAATGTCAGCACGGCCTTTGGCTACCCCTGTAGCAATCGTGCCTACACCTACCTCTGATACCAGCTTTACGTTAATATCAGCACGTGGATTGGCGTTTTTGAGATCATAGATGAGCTCTGCCAAATCCTCGATAGAATAAATATCGTGATGCGGTGGTGGCGAAATCAGGCCTACTCCTGGCGTTGAACCGCGTACCTCGGCGACCCAAGGATACACCTTGCGTCCTGGTAATTGCCCACCTTCGCCCGGCTTCGCGCCTTGCGCCATTTTAATCTGAATTTCGTCGGCATTCACCAAGTAGTTCGACGTGACACCAAATCGGCCAGATGCCACCTGCTTGATCGAACTGCGACGTGAATCACCATTAGCATCCGGGATGAAACGCGCAGGGTTTTCCCCGCCCTCACCCGTGTTGCTCTTGCCACCGATCCGATTCATCGCAATCGCCAAATCTTCATGCGCTTCCTGGCTAATGGAGCCAAAAGACATAGCCCCTGTTTTAAAGCGACGCATAATCGATGCAGCAGATTCCACTTCATCCAGCGGCACAGGCTCACCAGCAGGCTTCAATTGAAGCATGGAGCGAATCGTCAAATGTTGTTCAGATTCACCCTGTACCAGCTTGGTATACTTCTTGTAAAGCTCGTAGTCTCCCGAGCGAACCGACTGCTGGAGTAAATGCACTGTTTGCGGGTTAAACAAGTGCTCTTCTCCATCGTTGCGCCATTGGTATTCGCCGCCCGAATCGAGCACCTTGTCATTGCCGTCCTTATCAGTGAAAGCACGGTTATGGTGGGCCAGCGCTTCCATCGTCACTTCCTCCAGACCAATACCGCCAATGCGGGAAGGCGTCCATGTGAAATAACGGTCAACGAAATCCTGCTTCAGACCTACGGCCTCGAAAATTTGCGCTCCACGGTACGACTGAATCGTGGAAATACCCATTTTGGACAATATTTTAACGACACCCTTGGTTGCCGCTTTAATATAATTTTTAACTGCTTTTTCGTGCGAGATGCCGCGCAGCAAGCCCTGTTGAATCATGACATCCAGCGTTTCAAACGCCAGATACGGATTAACCGCGCTCACACCGTAGCCCAAAAGCACCGCATAATGGTGAATATCTCTTGGCTCCCCGGATTCCAGCAAAATGCTCACACGTGTGCGTGTACCCTGCTTAATCAGATGGTGATGCAGGCTGGAAACAGCTAGCAACGCCGGAATGGCTGCATTTTCTGCGTCCACTCCACGGTCAGACAGAATCAGAATGTTATGACCTTTGTCAATGACACGGTCAGCCGCCTCAAACAGTCCTTCCAGCGCCTTGTACAGGCCCTCAGCACCTTCTTTTGCTTCAAAGAAGATCGGAATGGTCATGGATTTGAAGCCTGGACGGTGTACGTGACGAATTTTGGCAAACTCTTCATTCGACAGCACCGGCGAATCCAACCGAATCTGGCGACAGCTTTCCGGTTCTGGGTGCAGTAAATTGCGCTCTGGTCCAATCGTCGTTGCAGTTGACGTCACTATTTCTTCACGAATGGCGTCAATCGGCGGGTTGGTAACCTGAGCAAACATTTGTTTAAAGTAATTGTACAAACGTTGCGGACGGTCAGACAATACCGCCAATGGAGCATCATACCCCATTGAGCCAATCGGTTCCGCACCTGTAAGTGCCATCGGCTCCAGAAGTTTGCGTAGTTCTTCAAACGTATATCCAAAAGCGAGCTGAAGCTGATTTACATTTTCATGTTTCGGTTCTGGCTGCTCCAGTGCTTCAGGCAGATCATCCAGATCAATCAAATGCTCATCCAGCCACTGCTGATAAGGTTCTTCGGATGCAATGCGCTCCTTTAACTCTTCATCAGAAACGATGCGACCTTCTTGGGTATCCACCAGGAGCATACGCCCTGGACGGAGACGATCCTTATAAAGCACATTTTCAGGAGCAATATCCAAAACGCCCGCCTCAGATGACAGTGCAATCAGATCGTCCTTGGTCACATAGTAACGTGCAGGACGCAGGCCGTTGCGGTCAAGAATCGCCCCGATTTGGATACCGTCTGTAAACGCCATCGCAGCAGGTCCATCCCACGGCTCCATCATGGTGCTATGATATTCATAAAATGCCCGCTTCTTCGGGTCCATGGTCTCATGCTTGTTCCAAGGCTCAGGTACCATCATCATGGCTACATGAGGAAGCGAACGTCCACTCAGATACAGAAATTCCAGCGTATTATCAAACATAGCTGTATCCGAGCCATCTGGGTTGATGACAGGTTTAACCTTCTTGATATCGTTGCCAAACGCTTCACTTTCAAACTGTGCCTGACGCGCATGCATCCAGTTTACGTTGCCGCGCATGGTATTAATTTCACCGTTGTGAATCATAAAACGATAAGGATGCGCACGGTCCCAGCTCGGGAACGTATTCGTACTAAAACGGGAATGGACCAGCGCGATCGCCGATGTCACCCGCTCATCCTGCAAATCCAGATAAAATTTACCTACCTGCTCGGTTGTCAGCATTCCTTTGTATACAACCTTGCGACATGACAAACTTGGAATATAGAACGACTCACCATTCATATCCTCTTGGTTATAGCGAATGGCAAGCTCTGCACGTTTACGAATGACATACAGTTTCCGTTCAAAATCCAGTTCTTCCTTCAAATCGCTACTGCGGCCGATGAACACCTGACGTACGCCAGGTTTAGCTGCTTTTGCCGATTTACCCAGCATTTCGTCATACGTTGGAACATCGCGAAAGCCCAGACAGTTCTGGCCCTCGTCCACAATGATTTCTCTAAGCTTTTGCTCATGCAGCTCACGAACTTTTGGATCATTGGATACAAAAAGCATACCCACGCCATATTGTCCAGCCTTTGGCAATTTGAAGCCCAATCGCTCCGCTTCCTCTTGAAAAAACAGATGCGGAACCTGAATCATGATCCCTGCTCCGTCACCGGAGTTTGGTTCACTTCCCTGACCGCCCCGATGCTCCATGTTTACGAGCATGGTCAAAGCCTGACTTACAATATCGTGCGATGGTTTTCCCTTGATGTGGGCAACAAAGCCCATGCCGCAGGCGTCTTTTTCGAATTGGGGATCATATAGTCCCTGTTTGGGTGGTAAACCTGTCTGTCTCATGGAACGCAACCTTTCTGTTATAAAGTCATGCTGGCCTGAAATACAGGCGGCCGAATAGAAGACAGTGGCAACAAGAGGTAAATCAAAGAACAACTACGAGGAATGGGGGACAAAAAACATAAGACGTATTCAAGGCGGTACGGTCCGCCGAATGCGCATGTTTTTCAATAATTATGCAATGGCTTGACTTGAAAAACACGTCGATTCCACTGATGAATCTAATTAGTTCTATCATTTTATCATTGACCTATTGTGTTAGCAATTCAAAGTTTTTATGGTTGTGATAATAAATCTTTTACATTACAGCTTCAACGTACCAATGCAAAAATATATCATTTTTATGTATAAATATTCATTAAAAAAGTCAGCCTTTTCTATTCCCAAGGAACAGAAAAGGCTGACAAAGGAGTTTAATATACATACGGACCATCATGTACATTCCCGCAAATCGATAAACCGTATTAAAATTCGAGACTTTCGCCTGGCTTCAATGCTTTCCCTTCAATACCTTCTTTATGAAGACGGTCACAGAAGCCGTCTCCGTCCTGCTCTATGCCGGGAAAAGTATTGTAATGCACCGGTATCACGCGGCTTGCCCGTAGCCATTTCGCTGCCAGCAAAGCATCCTCCGGTCCCATTGTATAACCATCTCCGATCGGCAATACTGCGGCATCGATGGAGTTGGTTTCTCCAATGAGACGCATATCGCCAAACAAGCCGGTATCCCCTGCATGGAAAAATGTTTTGCCTCCCATAATCAATAAAATCCCCGCAGGCTCTCCCATGTAGATGGTTTGTCCGTTCACTGTCAAAGAGGAACTGTGGAACGCCAGCGTAAATTTCACATGAAAACCGTCAAATTGGTGACCACCACCCAGATTCATACCGTGAGCTTTGGTTCCCAAGGATGCACAATATTCAGCCAATTCCGCCACCGCGATTACAGGGCAATCATTGCGCTTGGCAATTTCAACTGCATCACCAAAATGATCGGCGTGACCGTGTGTCAACAGCACTGCATCCACCTGAATATCTTTAGCCTGTACGGTTGCTTTAGGATTCCCCGTCAAAAAAGGATCGATAATAATCCGCTTCCCCTCTGCCTCCACCAACACAACTGAATGTCCATAATATGTGATTTTCATAACATTTACGCCTCCTTTGTCACTTTTATTATTTAGGTTACTTTCCTTTACCTAATTATACCTCTTTTGCATACCTGCTTCACCTGCGCACACAAAATACGCTCACAAAGCTGAACCCTGTTGTTTAGAAAGGGCTGTTATTTGTCGCTCATGGGATTTATACTAAATGCTCATTTATAAAAGGTATGATGACCGATTGTTTTCACCTTGGTACGCGAATGATGAACCGTAAGGTCCTGGGCCAACGTAAGCGAAAGGAAAAAACAGGTGTTATCAGGCACGGCTTTATGGCCATTCAAAGCGGCCGTAACTGCACGTATGCAGTCCTGGTTAGGCTGAACACGACGAAGACGCCCGTTCGCAACCGGACTAAATTGCGCTTTTTGATAAATCACTGCCTGAATCGTATCGGGAAATGAGGCTGACCGCAGCCGGTTTAAGACAACGTTGGCAACTGCCACTTTGCCTTCGTACGGTTCGCCTTCTGCTTCTGCCATCACTATTTTTTGCAGCAGGAGCAGTTCTTTAGCGGAGACAGGATAGCTCCAGGTAGACAACGCCTTGTCATCCTGAGTGAGCATTTTTGTCTTCGTAAAGTAGATGGTTGTAGGAGGGGTTAGGATTGCGGACTTGCTATGCTGGACCTCAGGCTTTTTCTTGCCTGTAACAGCGTTATTCCGAGCTTGTTCCACCTGCTTCATCTGGGAAGCGGGTAACGGAGTCGGCATGATTTCTTTCCAGCTTGGCTGCCCATGAGCAGCGACAAAGATGGGGCTTGTCCTGTTTGACCCGTTATGGGTCCCCATCCTGTCGCCATATGTAGGAACCGAAGTGTTCCCTGACCAGCTCAGAGATTGCATAGGTGCATTTTTATGATTATTCTGTGTTTGCTGAACCTCAGCGTAGAGGCCTATCCCCAATATACAAACAAGCAGCACACTCAAAAGAGGTGCAAACCAACGATGTTCTTTAACGATTTCCATAATGTTCCTCCCGTTAACTTTAAGCACATTCCTCAGATATGTAACCCAAAATGCGCTTTTTGAATAACGCTGAAACACTATATCACTAAATTCGCTGATAGATCAAGGGTTTCACCTCATTAATGGGAATGTTTGAATTATTTGGTACATTGGTTTTTGTCCCATTCGGGTTGCATATAATACAAATTCCCCCACTTCCCAAGGCTCGCCGCTTCGGTCATCTGACTGCCACACAGACGCTGAAACAGGCTCCCCTCCTGTATATGAACGTGCTACAGTGATATGAGGTCGATAAGGTCGTTCCTCGGGTTTAAAACCCAGCGGTTCGGTAGCTCGAAGTATGGACTGGTACAGCTGATCCAGTGACTCTCGCTGCCCGGTCACTCCCCTCCATAGTACACGCGGAAAATCTTCGCGTCCAAAAAAGCCTGCTTGACCCATGTCAAGCGTGAACGGGCGATGCTCAGCTGCAGCATGAACTAGAGCCTGCTCAAGTTTTGGAATAACCGAATTCGCCACATCACCCAGAAACTGAAGTGTCACGTGGTAATCTCTGAAGTCACTCCATTTGCGGAAAGACAAATTACTCAAATCCTGCTCTACCCAATGACGTAACTTCTTCTTGTGCTGGTCCGGGAGAGCTATCGCTGTAAAGAGTCTTTGCGATTCATTTTTCATCTACCTCTTCTCCTTTCTTAATGAATATCCCGTGGATATCCCAAAAAGTAGCTGTTTGGTTGGTCCCCAATCAGGGTAAAGCCACTTGTTGTTATATATGATGACACCGCGGGCTTGTTTCTACCCATCTTATGCAAATTTTCCGACAATCTGTTATCCTTGAAGGGATGGTTCGCCAGAATATATTGGAAACTCCAAGGAATCAAACATCGAGGAGGCTATGAATCATGGGAAGCATTTTAAGTTTACATCAACTGACGGATGATCAAAAAAAACAGGTTCGTGCAGCGGCTCCAGGCTACGAGTTGCTTATTGGCAAAGCCCAGGAATTGGAGACTGAACAGATCCGTGAGGCCGAGGTTATTCTAGGCTGGTCCAAGCATATTGCCGAGGAAGCATTACATCCAGACAGCAAGCTAAAGTGGATACAAACCTGGTCGGCTGGGATTGATAAGCTCCCGCTTACCGAACTGGAAAAGCGCAACATTGCACTCACGAATACGAGTGGTGTACATGCGATTCCAATTACAGAGCAGATCTTTGGAATGCTGCTATCGCATACCCGTTATTTACAGCAAGCGGCTCTCTTGCAGCGTCAGAAAACATGGCAGCCACCGGAAGGTCAACTGACGGAATTACGTGGCAAAACGCTGTTGATTACAGGCGTTGGCGAAATTGGCCGTGAAACAGCTCGGATTGCAGAAGCCTTTGGCATGCGAGTGATCGGGGTTCGCCGTTCCGGCAAGGAAGCTCCCCATGTAGAACACATGTACACAAACGAACAACTACATGAAGCATTGGGCGTTGCGGATATTGTGGTTAATATTTTGCCATTCACTGAAGAGACCCATCACTTCTTTGACGAAAAAGCATTTGCAGCGATGCGTAAAGGCGCCTTCTTCATTAATGTCGGTCGCGGCAAGACTGTTCATACAGATGCGCTGGTACGCTCGCTGGAACAAAAACATATTGCCTTTGCCGGACTGGATGTATTCGAGGAAGAACCTCTACCTGCGTCACATCCAATATGGGGCCTAGAGCATGTCCTGATTACGCCGCATATTGCAGGGGATACAGACCGATATGCTGAACGAGCGGTAGATATTTTTCTCACTAATTTGAAAGCCTATGCTACTGGTCAGAAGCTGCCGCTGAATTTGGTTAACTACAAAACTCAGTATTAACAAGCTACTTACAGATCCAGATTTCCCGACTCATACCTGTCTTATAGATACGGCATTGCTCCATAACGGTCCAGCCTGACTCGGATAGCAATGTTGCCATCGGCTCCGTGCTCACAATCACTGCCCGCGCGGCCAGGCGTCTCAGACTGCACAGCATCTTTTTTTGTTCGTCAGCAGGGAGCACGGAGCACAGGTTATAAGGCATATCCAATATAGCTGCATCATAATTACCTGTGAGCATGTTCATATCCCCCAGTTTCACCAGATCTTCTTCATATCCAAAATGGCGTAAATTCACTCGTGCCCCACGCACCGTCAACGGGTTGATATCACAGCCGCGAATATCCTTGCCCATACTCAATGCCTCAATCATTACATTGCCCATACCACAACACGGGTCCAGCAGTTTCAAGGAGTCTGACTTTCCCTTAGATGCAGTTATATCCGTTGCTGCTAAATTCACAAGTGCTCTAGCTACCAGAACGGGTAGTCCAGTAGAATAGTTTTGCGGCTTCTGACGACGCTCCTGCCACGATCTGTCGCTATACTCGCACATGCCCATCAGCCACCGTTCTCCTACCCGTATGACCCCTAGGGTGACATCCGGTGTCTTCATTTGCGCCTGCCCCTGAATACGTGCACCAATCCGGCGTTCTATCCCGCGCCGCTCGTCATAATCAGCCTCATTGTCCCCTTCTTTAAGGCACAGCACCTTAAAGGTCTTTCCTTCCTCAAGCTGTAACATGGAAGCTGCCTCGCATAGCTCCTCCAGCGTGTCCGCCTCTATGATGATATCCAGACGAAGATGGATAAACGGGCTGATCCCCGGCTCCAGCCGAATATGGGACGACAGCATGGAACTATGCACAGGCTGTTGACCGAACAAGCACTTTAGTTCCAAAAGACACAATTCACGCTCGGTCTCATGACACGCATAGGTATATATGTAGCGAGGTTTCATTTTATCTGTATCGATTTTATATTTATTCATGTCAGTTCTCTTTTCATCTTTTCATTTGGAATCAAGACTACCATTCACAGCCTCCGCTATTAGTCGGTAGGAATGAAGCCGCTGCTCATAATCGGGAATGGGCGTGACCAACAGAAACTCATCATTATTATATTTGATCTGCAAGCTACGCAACCGTTCGGCAATAACCGATGGTGTTCCCACCAGCCAACTGGCTCGGATCGCTGGATCGCCTAATGAAATCTGAGCAGCCCATTGCTGCGCCAACTCATCTGTCGACGCACATACTGCTCCTACAGCAACCATAGTACGGGGCTTGTCCATCCGTGTGGACGGTTGAAAGCTAGAGCGGTAAATGCTTAGCATTTCTTCCGTTTGCTGTTCACTCATAAATTGGCCGAATACATAGCCCGTTGAATACTGCGCAGCATATTCGGCACTTTTTCGGTTGGTACCCAGCATCCACAGCGCTGGCGGCTGTTCTGGCATTGGACGGGCACACACGGGGGTCTGTTCATATTCATATGTGCCTTCCAACAAAGCCAATAGAGCTTCCATCTTCTGTGGCAGCTCAGTCACATGTTGAAGAAAATTGCCGCTTAGTGCCATCGAAGCATGAGGCCCCCCGCCAGGGGCCCTCCCCAGACCCAATTCGACTCTGCCTGGATATAGAGCAGCCAGCAGATGAAACCATTCGGCGACCTTGACTGGACTATAATGCGGGAGCAATATAGCCCCCGCCCCCAGTTGGATAGTCGTCGTCACCGCCCCGATATGAGACAACAGCACTTCCGGACTGGAGGAAGCCAGCCCCTCCATATCGTGATGCTCGGAGGTCCAGTAGCGTGTATATCCCCATGCTTCCGCCTGTTTCGCTAGCTTTGCCGCCCATTGAACTGCTTGCTCCGGACGATTGCCGGGCAGCAGCGGTACCATATCAAGCACACCGAGATTCAACGAGTTAGTAGCTAAAGACTGAGGTTGCATATACGCCTTCTCCTCTCCCTTCTATCCGTTCTAAACAAGTTTCTTCTACTATATAGGGTTAAATAAAAACGTTAGTCCAGGTCATAAATGGAACCTACCTTCAGGCCATATAACTCATTATAAATTTTTTCAGCAAAAGCATCAGTCATGCCTGCAATATAGTCAATGACCATATGCTCCCATGTCCAGATTGGTTTGGCCTTGGCCTGGTCTCGTTCGTAGCGCTGGAGCCAATCGGTCGGAATAATGGACTTGGATGTTTCGGGGTCCAGAAAAGCCAACCATAACCGTCTAAGCATCCATTCACTGCGTTTTTGCAGACGCTGTACGCGCAGATCGCGGATCATGGTGACCCAAGCAAAGCTTTTTAATACACTCACCGTGCGCAGCATATCCAAATCCTCGCTTCCATCCCGTACGAAGGTTACCTTTTTCCAGTTTCCATCATCAATTACACCTAAGCTGCTGACAAACAGGCTGACCCAGTATGCTTTGACCTCCCGGCGGGTGCGAGAATAATCGTGTTCACATATCGGCATCTTCCCATTCCACACCTTCAAAAATTCGCTTAGTACCGCTGCGACCTTCTGCTCAATCTCAGCCAGTTGCCAGCCTTGCCAGAAGCTATCCTCCAACGTAGTGATTTTTTCCGTGATCAGACGAATTAAATATGGGTCATATAAGAAATGCTCGTGCACCTCAATTTTCCCTGCCTTAATCCCATCCTCCAAATCATGCGCGGAATAAGCAATATCGTCGCACAGATCCATGAGCTGGGCCTCCAGCGTTTTTTTACCGTCAGGGATGCCCCAATCCTCGCGGATCGAACGTATATATTCCCACTCATGCAGGTACAACCCTTTTTTGTTCAGAATCCCTGGATACGGGTATTTGTTGATTCCGAGCAACACAGCGTCCGACAAATTCAAACCATCTACATTCTCCCGCTTCTCCAAAAACATAATCAGCCGAAAATTGTGCGCATTCCCTTCAAAATGCTCATAAATTCGTCGCTCGCGTGCATAGGCCTCAAGCCCACGCTTGGACTCTGGCGTAAAGCCACCAGCAGCGGATATCTTTTCTACCTTCGTCTCAATCAGTTGATCCAAAATCCCGTCCAGCACCTCTTCTCCCTTGTGTCCGAACGGTGGATGCCCAAAGTCATGTGCGATCGACGCACACTCCACCACCTCAGGGTCAATGATCAGTCCTGCGTTATCCGCCTGTTCCAACTCTACCCCTGGATGACGGCGCAGCAAGCTTCGTGCTGCCTCACGCGCAATTTGCGCTACCTCCAAAGAATGCGTTAGCCGTGTGCGATAATAATCTCCTGTGCCTGCGCCAAATACTTGTGATTTACCCTGCAACCGGCGGAAGGTCGGTGAATGGATCAATCGAGAATAATCTCGTTCATATGCTGCCCGTGAAGCGTCGCTCCGTGTCTGCTCCGCAAATTGTCGATGCTCTCTCTTATTTTGCCATGTCATAAAGCCCACTCCCTACGTACTCAATTGGAGTGATTATACATTTTTTTCACGCCTCAGGAAAGTTCACATGACTTACGGAGAAGATTGCAAACCATAGCGGGATGAATCGAAGTACACTAAACGTAAACAAAGTCATATAAAAAGGTGTTCCCCAGCTACCAGATTCAGGGAACACCTCTTTTCTTCAATTTAAATAGAAGTATATAAGTAAAACTAAAAAATGTGCATGGAAAACGGTGTAGACGGAATGATGCTGTTTATATACCTCGCTATTTTTACCCTAACGCTTCGCTCTTGGGTCCAAAACATCCCGCAGGCCATCACCCATCAGATTAAAGCCCAATACGGTCAGCATGATAGATATCCCCGGAAAAATAACTGTCCACGGCGCATTTTGGATATATTGCCGCGAATCGGACAACATTTTGCCCCACTCGGGCTCAGGAGGTTGTGCACCCAAGCCCAGAAATCCGAGCGCTGCTGCTTCAATAATGGCCGTTCCGATCCCCAATGTTCCTTGTACGATGATCGGCGTCAGGCTATTAGGCAAAATATAACGGAGTATGATTCGCCGATTATTAGCTCCAAGCGCTCTGGCAGACGTAATATACTCCTCCGTTTTGACACTCAGCACCTTGGAGCGAACCAATCGTCCATACGTTGGCACATTGACAATGGCAATGGCGTATAACGCATTTTCCAACGAAGGCCCCAGAATGGCCACAATAGCAATTGCCAGCAAAATCCCCGGAAATGCCAGTAAAATGTCGAATAGGCGTGAGATGATCATATCAGCCCATTTTCCATAAAATCCAGCAATTAATCCTAAGGCAGTTCCTACAATCATGGAACCAATAACGGACAAGAAACCGACCCATAACGAGATTCTGGCGCCATACAGCGTACGAGTCAGCAAATCTCGGCCAAGATCATCGGTACCGAACCAATGCTCTGCGGAAGGAGGCTGCAAGCGGCTCACCAAATTTTGCTCTTTATAGTCAAAAGGAGCAATCCAGGGCGCGATCAAAGCAATGATGACAAAGAAGATAATAATGCTGAGACCGACGAACGCCATTTTATTGTGACGGAAAGCTCTCCACGCGTCTCTCCAAGGGCCCGACACCACAGGCAAATGCGCCAATGTATTGCGTGTTGTCGGTATGTTATTGGGTTCGATTGAAAATTGTGACATCGGACATGCTCCCCCTTGACCAATTGACGACTTGATTACTGATAACGAATACGCCGGTCGAGAACAGCGTACAGCAAATCGACAATCAGATTAATGATGACGAACAGGAACGCAATGATTAGAATTCCGCTTTGGATAACCGGATAGTCACGCGAGCTGATCGCTTCAAAAATGTACCGTCCGATGCCGGGCCAGGCAAATATGGTCTCTGTCATTACGGCGCCTCCCAGTAACGATCCGGTCTGAAGACCGATGACAGTAAGCACAGGGATCGCAGCATTTTTAAGCGCATGTTTGTACACGACTTGAAAAGATGCCAGCCCCTTCGCCCGAGCCGTGCGGATATAGTCCGCATCCATCACCTCCAGCATGCTGGAACGGGTAATACGCGCTATGACCGCCATTGGAATCGTTCCCAGTGCGATACTGGGCAGGATCAAATGCTTGATGACGGTCCATACCTGATCCATACGTCCACCTATGACCGCATCAATCACGGCTAAATGTGTCACAGCTTCCACCGGATCACGAGAATTCATACGTCCAATGGAAGGGAGCCAATGCAGCTTATTAGCAAAGATCCACTGCTCCATCAAGCCCAGCCAAAAAATCGGCATCGATACTCCGACCAGGGCAATGACCATGCTGACATAGTCAAACCAAGAGTTACGCTTCCAGGCACTTACGATGCCTGCATTCATACCCACGACAACGGCAAAAAACATGCTTGCTACCGTCAACTCTAGCGTAGCCGCCAGATAAGGGACCATTTCCCGGGCAATCGGCTGCCGGGTGCGAATCGAATCGCCCAAGTCCCCTCGTGCCAGCTCACTTAGATAGGTCCCATATTGCTGTAACCACGGCTTATTCAGCCCTAATTGCTCACGCAGCGCCTGTTTGGACTGCTCCGTGGCCTTGTCCCCCAGTATTGTTTCCGCCGGATCACCGGGAATAGCATGAATAATCGAAAACACGATAAGCGTCATGCCCAGCAATACGGGAATCAATATGGCCAGCCTTTTTACAATATATGAGTTCATATGCTATTCACCGCCTGCTTGCGTTTGGGCTATTCAAAATAAATATTACCGTACGCTTCAATACCTGCCGGACAAGGTACAAAACCCTTAAGATTGGCTTTGCCTGCCATTAACGGCGTGCTGTGAACCAAGGGAATCCAAGGTGCATCTTGTTTAATAATGACTTGTGCTTGTTTATACAATTCCGCACGCTTATCTTGATCAACCTCAACCTGCGCCTTTACCAGTATTTTGTGAAGTTCCTCATTCACATAAAAACTGCGGTTATTGCCTGGGATCGTGTCCTTGTCCAGCAATGTGTAAAGGAAATTATCCGGGTCGCCATTGTCCCCGTTCCATCCCAACATATACAGATCATCCTTCTCTCCAGCTTTAAGATCATCCAGATACGTAGCCCATTCTGGAGATTGGATATTGACTTTGACTCCTATTTTTTCAAAATCAGCTTGAATGGCCTCTGCTACCTTTTTGCCGTCAGGCATGTATGGACGAGATACAGGCATTGCATAGAAGGTTAGCGGCTCTGGAAGTCCGTTAGGGAAACCCGCTTCCGCTAGCAAAGATTTAGCCTTATTTAGATCATAAGTGTAGTCCTGAATGCTTTCGTCATATCCCCATAACGTAGGCGGCATCGGATTGACTGCAGGCTTGGCCTCGCCCGCAAACAATGCATCAATAATGGCCTGTTTGTTCACTGCGTGATTCAGTGCTTGCCGTACCTTGGGATTACTAAATGTCTTTTTCTTTAAATTAAATCCAATGTATGCCACATTAAAGGAGGGACGTTCGATTTTTACCAGCTCGCTGTTACCTTCTAACTGCTTCGCATCATCCGGATTCAAATCTTCCATCAGGTCAATTTCCCCGTTTTGCAAAGCATTAAATCGCGCAGTGTTGTCTGGAATGGAACGAACGATGACCTTAGCCAACTTTGGCTGTCCTTCTTTCCAATAAGTAGGATTCTTTTCCAAGGTGATCGTATCGTTACGTTTCCATTCCTTAAATACAAACGGCCCTGTGCCGACCGGATTATTTTTAAAATCAGCCTTTTTCTCCTTAATAGCCTTGGGACTTGCAATACTAAAGGATGGCATAGCGATATTTTGTAAAAAAGGAGCCTGCGGCTTGTTCAGTGTAAACTGGACGGTATTCGCATCCACCGCTTTAACCTCCTTAATCACTCTGCTTCCATCAGGCCCAAACATAGAATCATAATAGTCAAACGAGTCACCCTCAAATTTGTATGGACTTTTTGGATCAACCCAGCGGTCAAAGTTAAATACAACTGCTTCTGCGTTAAAGTCACTTCCGTCATGGAATTTTACGCCCTGACGCAGCTTGAACGTATAGACAAGTCCGTCCGGTGATACTTCCCAGCTCTCTGCGAGCCCCGGCTGAATCTCCGTGGTACTTTCCTTGTATTCCAGTAGTGTATCGAACACCTGTATTCCGATTTTTAACGACTCGCTTTCAGTCACAATGGCAGGATCTAATGCCACGGAATCTCCGCCACGCCCATAGATCAACGTGTCTTGCGCGCCTTCTCCCGCTCCACCTGGCGGTTGTCCTGCTTCTGGTTTTGCTCCTTCACCTGATCCCCCACAACCGGAAAGCACCAAAACCGTTCCTAGCGCAAGTACCAGCAGTACGGTCCAGATCTTGTGTTTTACGTACTTTTTGCTCATGCAGCGAACCCCTTTCACACCTTATATATTGTTAATTCGTTGATACCGGATGAATACCAATTCCTTTGGATTGGCATGACAAGCTTGTCCTCAAGCTGTAGTCCCAAGTTCCGAGTTCATCAAATAGGTGTGTAGTAGGGAAGGTATGGAGGTTCTGGACAGGCTTTTTTTGAAGAATACAGGCACAGAAAGCATTCATAATCTAGTGGTGTTAGAGATGCAGTAGGGTAATGGAATAGATGTAATGTCATAAAAGGGAAGAGGATTGTGTTAGGTCATGGAGAATGTGTGATAAATACTCACAGATAGTAAATATTAGTTTCATACAAAGTTGATTATTGGATACTTTACTATAAATTTTGGAAGCAGACAAGGGGGTTTTTCATACATTGCCATATGTTTTTATACACCATGTTAATTAATATTACAAATCAACTCACATGTTCATATTAAACAAAAGCTCCTGCTTGTGGTCTTCAACCTTCAGGCAGGAGCATGTTTTTACCTCAAAAATGTATTCAGTACCAAACCTACAGATACGGCTTGAGCGCCTTTTACGATGGAAAAATGATCGCCAGGCACTTTATGGGTATACATTTTCCCCCTACAATACATTTCCCATCCTTTATATCCTAATTCCCAGGTATGTTCTGAAATAAACAAACATACAGGGGCTGTTACAACTCGATCTGGCCGGTAAACATGCTGCATTTTTACCCAATGATTTACGCTTTTAAAGCGTTCTAGTAATTCATTCCGTCCCAACTCATGGAATTCAGGCAGCAAGGGCAGTACACTGGCTGGAAATGCTCGCTTCCACAGCGATAAATCCAAAGTCTCTTCCATTCTTTCCAGCTCTTGGATATGACGGTCCCAGTGATCTTCCTTGCCGTACTTCAAAGGCGGCAGTGTGTCTAGAATTGCCAAGAGCTCAACACGTTCTTCCTGCTCTTCCAATTGGCGGGTCATTTCAAAAGCAATCGTCCCCCCCATACTCCACCCGGCAACATAATAGGGACCTTTCTCTTGAATACTTTTGATTTGATCTACATACCGATGTGCGGCTTCCTTCATTCCAGCTGTTTTATTTCCAGCAAGAATCGAAGCATCCATTTTTATGCCCCAATAATTCCATGTAGCCGTAAGTTCGTTTACCAATTCCATGTAGCAACTGACATCCAAGCTCCCATCATGAATGAAAAAAAGGTGCTTATCCTGCGATGTACCTGGCTTTAAAAGGACTAGTGTGTCTGCTCTGGCCGGAAACTCACTTTTCGCCCTTCCATTCAATACATCTGCCAGTTGGCGGATGGTAGGGTAAGTAAATAATTTGGTAAGCGGCAGGTCGATTCCCAGCTCACGCAAAACCAATGAAACCAGCTTGGTAGCCTTGAGCGAGCTCCCTCCCAGGGTGAAGAAATTGTCCATTACCCCGATGCGATCCATGGGTAGGTTCGAGGGCAGAACCATCGACCAGATGCGAACCAGCTCCTGTTCCAGTTCGTTGCAAGGAGGGACATATTCATTTTCCCGCAGTGCTTCAAGATCAGGCTCCGGCAGAGCATTCCGATCCACTTTGCCATTCACATTCAGTGGCAAACGAGAAAGCCGAATCAAACAGGCAGGAATCATGTAATCCGGCAAATACGTAGCGAGCTCCAGTCGAACTTCCGCCTGTGACATTTCTACATCAGAGACAAAGTAAGCACAGAGGTATTTGATCCCATCGTTGTGTTGGCGAACAAGAACGACTGCTTCCTGAATCCCCTCGATGTGCGCAAGCCGAGCCTCAATCTCGCCAGTTTCAATACGGAAGCCCCGAATTTTGACCTGGTGGTCCATGCGACCCAAAAATTCAAGCGTTCCGTCAGCCAGCCAGCGGGCGCAATCTCCGGAACGGTACATTCGCTCTTCCGGCAACCAGGGATGAGTAACAAATTTGGATGCCGTTAATTCCTCACGAGCCAAATAGCCACGTGCTAGTCCTTCACCGCCAATACACAGCTCACCCGGCACACCAATGGGCTGTAGTTGATTGGACGCGTTCAAGATATAGACCTGCGTGTTGGCGACAGGCTTGCCAATCGGCACGTTATGGTCATAGTCTTCTTGAATCGTATGAAACGACGTAAAAATTGTATTCTCCGAAGGGCCGTACGCATTCACAATCGTTAAATCCGGCTGTGCGGCACGAAGGAGCTTCATATGCTGGGGAGACAAGGCATCTCCTCCAGTCATGATCAGACGAAGTCCGGTGAAGATGGATGGTTTATCATCAATCAGCTGATTTAGAAGCGGGGCTGTAAACCATGCCATGGTGATTTGATACTGTGCCATCCTCATTCCGAGTATGTCGGCAGATAAAAGCTCTTCTTTTTCAATGAGATACAAGGTTGCTCCACTCAGCAGCGTTCCCCACAATTCATAAACCGACACATCAAAGGCCAGGGAACACGTCTGCAATATTCGATCCTCTGGCGTAATCTTCAGCGGTCCCGGCTCCAGTACCAGGCGGGCAAAGGATTGATGTTCAATCATTACGCCTTTCGGTTGTCCTGTTGACCCTGAAGTATAAATAATGTACATCACATTGCGCGCCTGATTGTTGTCCTCCAGATTACAGGACTCTCCCGTATATAGACTCGGGTCTGTGAGCAGCAGCGTTTCCGCCTGAGGAAAACGTCTGGTGCTGGCAGTTGGTAGAAGGCATATTTTCGCCTGGCTATCCTGTAAAAGGTATTGAATTCGTTCATCCGGGTAGAGCGGATCAATCGGCAAATAAGCAGCCCCCGCCTTCAAAATAGCCAATATACCGACAATCATTTCCAGCGCAGGCGTAGCTAAAATTCCAACTACATCCTCAGCCTGAACCCCCTTTTGCCGTAAAACCCGAGCTAATTGATTAGCACGTTCATTTAATTCCTCATACGTCAGTTGCTTTTCTTTCCAGTTCACAGCTGGATGGTCAGGCGTCCGTATCACTTGCTGTTCGAATAGACGATGGATGGGTACTCCATGCAATTTTTTTTCATATGCATTTTTGCTGCTGGTCTGATTAAAAGTATGAAGGAGAACAGTGCGTTCCTCTTCTGTAACCATATCAATATCTTCAATCCGAATATCGGGTTGTTCGCCAATGATCTCGACAATTCTGGCAAAATGCCGCAGCATGCGGCTGGCGCTTTCCTCCTTAAACAACGCTTTGCGATATTCCAATTCCAGCCCTATACCCTCCTGCATTTCGTATGCATACAAGGTGATATCAAATTTTGAGATTTTATGCTCAAAGCTATAAGGAGAAAACGTGACCTCTGTTGCAGGCACGACAGGCTGCGGTACATTTTCCAATACAAAGCATGCATCAAATAAGGGATTGCGGCCGCTGATTCGTTCAGGATTGACCTGCTCCACCAGCATATCAAAGGGATAGTCCTGATGATCAAAAGCAGCGAAGGTTCGGTCTGCCACTTCTTCCAGAAAAGCAGAGAACTGCTTGCTTCCCAGCGGCTTCTGGCGCAAGGCGAGCGTGTTCACGAACATGCCCACAATCCCTTCAAACTCTGAATGAGTTCTTCCAGCGACAGGTGTTCCGATGACCAAATCCTCCTGCCCGGCATATTTGGATAGAAGGATGCTGTATGCGGCGAGTAGAACCATATACAACGTAACATTGTGCTGCAAGCATAATGCCCGCAAGGAGTGAGCTGTATCAGCTTTAATAGAAAACGGTACAACCCCGCCGCTGTAATCGGATCTTAGCCCTTTTCCATCCGTAGGCAACGACAGCAGCGGGACATCTTCTGTAAATTGGTTCAACCAAAATTCACCCTGCTTCTGAATATGAATGTCGCTTAATTGATCGTTTTGCCAGATCGTATAATCAACATACTGAAACTCCAATGGAGCAAGCTCCTGCCCGTGATACAGAGCCATCAGCTCTTCAAATATAATGTTGATGGTTACCGCGTCTGCAATGATATGGTGGATATCAAACAGGAACAGGAGCTCCTCATCAGCCAAGGGTACTAGCTCAGCCCGCCATAGAGGGACTTCATGCAGGCTGAATGGACGGATAAACTCGTTAACAAGCTTATCCGTACTCTGACCCGAATGTTCTCTATAAGGGATGGATACGTCAATGGATTCATGGACGAGTTGCAAAACCTCACCGTCCTTTTGTAGGAACGATGTTCGCAAGCCCTCATGACGTTCTGTCAGCCTACACCATGCCCTGTACAATCGCTCCTGCTTCAGCGGGCCTTTAATCATTCGAATGCTGGGCATGTTATAGATGATGTTAGGTCCGAGAAGATCATCTATCAGATATAGCCGCTTTTGCGCCGAAGATGTTTCATATCCTTCATAATGCATGATGCTAAATCTCCCTCCGTCGGCGTTCTTTTTTCTCTACTTTTACCGATGACAGTGCATGCTGCTGTACAGGGACGACTTCCTTTATTAGCTTTCCAGCGCCCCGAAGTATGTTGCTAATCTCCGTTTCCTCTGTTTTAAAAAATTCAATATTTAATGGAACAGATTCATGAATCTGCTGGATAATTTCACCGTTGATCACATCAAATGTTGTCCTAAAAGCTTCATGACGCTGAATAAGCGCTTGGAAGGCTTCTTGAAGTTTGGCGATGTCCAGCTCTCCTTCCAGCATAATAGCGCCTGGTAGGTTGTAACTCAGATCCTCTGGATTCAGCTCGTGCATCATAAAAAGACGCATTTGAGCAGATGAGGCTGGATAATAGGCACTCGGAGCGGCGGCAGGAATCAAGGAACAGACCGTCTCTTCAACCTCGTGATGGTATTCAATTCTTCTGGAGCTTATGAGATCCGAAAGTTGTCGAATGGTCGGAGCTGCAAAAAGATCTTTTAAAGTCATCTCAATGGCCAACGTTTGACGCACACGCAAAATAAACTGGTGAGCCAGCAACGAGTCTCCACCGAACTCAAAGAAATGATCATCTATACCTACTGCACCTGTTTTGAAAATGTCCGCCCACAACAGGACCAGCTTCCGTTCCATTTCGTTACGTGGCGGTGTAAGCTCTTTGCCGGAAGGCAGCTCTATCCCCAAGGCATCTAACGCCTTACGGTCCAGCTTTCCGCTTGAACCAAGGGGCATGTTCTCGACCCTCATAAAACGTAAAGGGATCATATATTCCGGCAATCGTTCCAGCAAAAATGCCCTTAAATCTCGAACGGTACAGTCGCTTTGCACAACCAGATAAGCGCACAAATACTTGTTGCTCTGCTCATCTATCCAATCCAGCACGGCTGCCTGTTGAATCGCCGGATTTTGCAAAAGAGCTGTTTCAATCTCGCCCGTCTCAATTCGGTAGCCCCCGATTTTCACCATTTGATCCGACCGTCCCAAGTAAACAATCTCGCCGCTAGGCAGCATACGGGCAAGATCGCCTGTACGATAGATTCGCTCACCAGGTACAAAAGGATTGGGGATAAAACGCTCTGCCGTAAGTTCATCCAGATGTACATACCCGCGTGCCAGATGGCAACCACCCAGACAAAGCTCTCCTACCTGTCCCAAACCTACCAATGCCAGCTTCTGGTTTAGGATATAGGCCCGAGTATTGCCCACGGGTCGTCCGATGGAAATCGGACCTTCCGGGGATACGGATGTACACGTATAGGCTGTTGCAAACACACTGGCTTCCGTAGGTCCATACAGATTTAGTAATTTTGCCTCCGGGAACTTTAGATTAAAGTTTCGCACTTGCTCCTGGCCTAACGGTTCGCCCCCTGACATGACCCAACGCAAAGTGGCTGCCTGAAGCGTATCCTCGACTGAAAGCTCTGACAAAAACATCTGCAGCACAGTAGGAATGAAGAAAGCCACCGTAACCTGATGCAGGTGAATGGTATCCAGCATTTGACGGGTATCCGTTTCTGCACCAGCCTCCAGTAATACCAATCGTCCTGCGCCCATAAACCAGCTGAACAGTTCGACGATGGAACCATCAAAGGTATAGGATGCTTTTTGCAGCACTGTGTCCTGCTCACTTAATTCAAGCTGTTGTACTAGCCATACCACTCGTGAACTAAAGGCGTGGTGTTCCACCATTACCCCTTTGGGCTGCCCGGTTGAGCCGGAGGTAAAGATGACATAGGCCAGATGATCAGGCTGAATGGCAAGCTCTGGATTACCGCGTTCTTGCTGATCCTGACACAATAAATCAACGTCGATGACCCGCTGAATTTCTTCATCCATCCAGTTGTCATGGCAGCGCTGATGGGTCAGAATCCACTCGGCACCAGCGTCTGCCAGGATATAGCGAATCCGTTCCTTCGGATCGGCTGGATGGATGGGAAGATATGCCGCCCCTGCTTTTAACACGCCTAACAAAGCAACAATCATTTCCGGTGAGCGCTCCATAACTATAGCTACTACTTGCTCTGGCTGGGTGCCGGAGTCTAGTAAAGTATGTGCGACCAGATTCGCCCGCCGATTCATTTCCTGGTAGCTGATCTGCTGTTGACCGGAAATAAGAGCGATCTGTTCAGGGTTACGACTTGCTTGATCCTCAAAGTATTGATGCAATAGCTTTATAGATCCCATATCCATCTCTGTCTGGTTGAAATCGTGGACGAGCGTCTTCCATTCTGCCTCACTCACCGAATCCGAAAGTGCAACCGCAAGCTCATTCGTCCAGCCCTCTTCCTTATGGATATCTGCGGGCTCAAGCTCTTTCTCTTGGTAATGCTCATTCGGGTTAACAGCCACCTCTTCTATTCGAAGCTCTCCAATCTTTTGCTGTGGATTGATAAGGATCGAACGTAAAATTTGAAGATATTCCCGGCTCAAGCGTTCAACCGTCTCCTCAGTAAAGAGATCTACATCGTATTGAAGGATACATTCGATATGCTGGTCGGTCATGGCTGCGGTAAATGTTAAATCAAATTGTGCTCCTGTATATTCCACCTCATCACATGGGGTCAATTTCAGGCCAGGTAATTCCACGATGGTACGGGAAGACTCGTTCAATATTGCAAACATGGTATCGAACAGCGGATTACGGCTTGTTCGACCAGCCAAATTCAGCTTCTCAACCAGTTGCTCAAATGGATAGTCCTGATGCTCAAAAGCCTGAAGAGAATGTTCCTTGACTTGCACTAAAAAATCCTGCACCGTCATGTCCTTCTTCGGCGTGTTGCGAAGGGCTAACGTATTGACGAACATACCCACCAGGGGACTCAGACTCGCATGGGTTCTGCCGGATACCGGAATACCGACGATAATATCTTCCTGCCCGCTGGCTTTGGTCAGCAATAGGTTGTAGACCGCCAATAAAACCATAAATACTGTGGCATTTTGTTGCAGGGCAAAGCGTTTTAATCTCCACGTCCATTCCTGATCCAGCTCAAAATGAACGGCTCGTCCTTCACCTCTTCTCACATCGGGGCGTGAATAATCCGTAGGCAATTGCAGTTCTGTAATTTCCCCTTGAAAAAGCTCTAGCCAAAACTGCTCCTGCTGCCGGAATTCGGTACTGTTCATAAACTCACGTTGCCACACAGCGTAGTCTTTATACTGGATCATCAATTCCGGCAAGTTCATGCCACCGTATAAACGGGCGAATTCCTCGACGATAATCTCCTGAGAAAGACCGTCCGTAATAATATGATGCATATCAATGAACAGCAAATGACGGTTTGCGGGCTGATGAATAACCTGAATGCGGAACAACGGCTTTTGCCGGAGATCAAAGGGCTTAATTAATCCGTCTTGTTCCACTAATACTCCATGTTCACGGCCTGATTGAATTTCTTCTATCCGTTTCGCTAATCCTTGAACCGTGCCTGCCCGGAAGAAATCACGCAGCGACAGATTTACATTCCATTCTTGATTAATAAGATAGACCAGCTTGGTTGCCAGCAAGGATTGTCCACCCAGCAGGAAAAAATCATCCTGTGTACCAATCTGCTCCCGGTGCAGGATTTCCGACCAAAGCTCAACCAGGCGCTCTTCTAAAAGTGTAGCTGGCTGTACATAGGTCGTGCCGACCTTGATGCTTTCATTTACCTGCGGTAAAGCATGACGATTGATTTTTCCATGATGTGTTAACGGGATTGCATCGACTCGAACAAAGTAAGACGGAATCATATAATCAGGCAAGATTGCCGACAGATGGGTCTTCAGCTCTGCCACCGATAACTCCTGATCCGTCACGATGTAGGCGCATAGCTCTTGCATACTTGGTAGAACTTCCTGCACCAGCACAACCCCATCCTGTATATGCGGGTGCTGGAGCAACAATTTTTCAATCTCGCCCGGTTCGATACGGTAGCCCCGCACTTTAACCTGTTGATCTTTTCTTCCTAAAAATTGAATTTGCCCATCTTCGAGGTATCTGCCCAGATCACCCGTTTTGTACATACGCTCGCCTGGTATCCATGGGTTTGCTACAAACTGCTGTTCCGTCAGTTCGGGGCGGTTCATGTAGCCGCGTGCAACCCCTCGACCTGAAATACAGATTTCACCGGGTACCCCGATAGGCATAACATCCGTCCCCCTGCGATTCATGATGTATACCGCAGCATTGGCAACAGGTCGTCCGATAGGCAGCGGATGAACATCTGGAGTATCCGGCACACGATAATAGGTCGCACAGACGGTCGCTTCTGTCGGTCCGTACGTATTGTAGACCTTTGCGGAGCGCAACAACTGGGTAACATATTCACTTTTCAGCACATCCCCACCGCTAATATAAACACGAATATGCGGGAAAGGGGGCAGTTGATTCAGCTCATTCAAAATAAATGGCGAGGCACTGACCACTGTCACTTGCTGCCGGCGAATGAATTGATTGAGCAATTGGATGTCCTTCAGTTCATCCCGAGAAACCATAGCCAGCGTTCCACCTGCTGCCAATGTAGGGTATATTTCCTCCACGGATGCATCAAAGGTAATGGCTGCCTGCTGGAGCACCACGTCTTCAGCCGTTAAGTGGAACTCATGCTGAAAAGCCGTGATATAATTCGTTACATTTCTGTGCTCTACCATCACACCTTTGGGCTTACCGGATGATCCCGACGTGTACAAAATATACGCCAGATGGTGAGAGGCCCGAAGCTCCTTGCCCGCCAAAGCTATATTATCCGCATCTCCGCTGTACAAGGCCGGATCACTTACATCAACGACAGCCCCTGTAAAACAAAGTGAGGTTATGCTGACACTTTCCACAGAAGTTAGGAGCACAGTTGCGCCACTGTCCTCCATCATGTAGGCCACCCGCTCCGTCGGATGTTCCGGGTCCATAGGGACATAGGCTGCTCCTGCTTTAAGTACAGCAAGCATGCTGGTCAGCATATCCAGCGAACGGGGGACCAAAATACCAACAGCTTGGTCTGGTGCCAACTGATAGGCAAGCAAGTGCCGCGCTAGCTGATTCGCTCTAGTATTCAATTGTCTGTATGTCAGTGAATGCTGCCCATAAACGGCAGCAATCCGATCAGGGTGCTGTTCAGCCTGTTCTTCAAACCACTGGTGAACCAGCTTTTCCTGCGGATAATCCACCTGGGTTTGATTCCACTCGTACAGGGATCGCTGCTTTTCTTCCGCATGATTCATGGAAATGAGGCCAATCGGGCGTGTAGCATCCGCAACGACTTCTTGTAAAAGATTTTCGTAATAAGTGGCAAGTCGACGTATGGTCTCTTCCTTGAACAATTGGGTCGCATATTCAAAGTGAAAACGCAGCCTGCCTTCATTTTCAAGCCATATGACCGTTAGATCAACTTGTACAGCCTCCATTTTAGCTTCCAACGGAGTAAAGCAAAGCCCGTCGATGCTCATCGGTTCCCCCTTAAAGTTCTGGGAAATAAACTGAACATCAAATAACGGATTTCGGCTCCGGTCTCGCGGCACGTCAAGCTGATTCAGCAGCATTTCAAAGGGATAATCCTCATGCTTATATGCTTCAAGCGCGTGTTTCTTAACCTCCTGCAAATAGGTCGAGAACGGCTTATCTTCGGATGGTACAGTCCGCAGGGCCAGTGTATTGATGAACAGCCCAATCATGTGCTGAGTCTCTTCGGATTGACGGCCTGCGCTTGGCGTGCCAATGATGATATCTTCCTGATTCGCATATTTTGCCAATAATGTACTATAAACAGCGTACAGAAGCATAAAAAGCGTAACCCCGTGCTGTACCGCTGTTTCTTTTGCCAAAGCTGTTAGTTCCTCGCTTAGCTCAAATGTATAAACATCCCCGGCATTGCTCATTTGCGCGGCCCGCGGCTCATCTGTAGGCAAATCAAGTACAGGCAGCGTTCCCTTAAATACGTCCAGCCAGTATTCCTCCTGCTTTTTCATCTCGGCACTGTCCAGACGCTGATTTTGCCAAAGTATAAAATCGGTATATTGCATAGGCAGTTGCGATAGATCATATCCCGAATAGCCCTGTATCATTTCACTTAATAAAATACCAATTGAGGCTCCATCGGCTGCAATATGGTCAACATCACACAGAAAGAGGTGAACATTCTCCTCCAGCTGGACCAGCTTTGCCTTTAAAAGCGGCGCGCAATTCAGATCAAAGGGACGGATAAATTCGTCCACATACGCCTCCAACTCGCGCCCATCCCCTTCACTATATTCCAGCGAAAAATCTACCTCTGGATACACGATCTGTACCAGTTCGTTATCCCGCAGTTCATAAGCGGTGCGCAGAGAACTGTGACGCTGAATCACCGCATATATGGCTTCCTCCAACCGATGATGATCCAGATCACCCGTGATGGTCATCGCACTGCATAGGTTGTTCAAAGTACTGTGCCCTGCCATCTGACGCATCATATAAAATCGACGCTGTGTCGATGAAGCAGGATACACCTCGCGTTGTTGCGGCGGACGAATAATCAGATTTGAGCCGGCTGATCGGGGTGAAGGCAGCTCCGTTTCTGCCAGAAGGGGCTGCTTCGCTTCTCCATCCGTATACAGGGCTAATTCGTGGACCGTCATATAATTGAAAATATCGCTGATATCCACTTTTGTAGACAAGCTCTGATTCATCTGTCCCACCATTTTACTGGCAATCAGGGAGTCTCCTCCCAGCTCATAAAAGCTGTCATAGATGTTCAGCTCATCAAGCCCCAGCACATCCGCCCATATGCTCGCGATCACCTTTTCCGATGAGCTGTATTCTCCTGTCCCTCGACCATGCAGCTGTACAGGACGACGCACAGCATCGGATGACATGACCGCATGATTATGTAGAAGCCGACGATGACGTTCCAAAATAGCGCGCATTTCATGAGATAAGCCGAAAGGAATGGCAGTAGAATCGAGCGCGGCCACCTGAGCGTAGTGCAATCCGCCCACAATGACACGCGAAACGGGATGAAGCAATAATTGTTCAAAAGCGGCCAGTCCTTCTTGTGTGGACAGAGCATGGAATAAGCTCTCCTGGAAATCAACCTTGTGCTCAAAAGCCATCCCGGTTTCCTGCCAAGGAGCCCAGTTGATGGAAAGTGTGCGATGGCCGGATTGATTCCGCCACTCGGCAAAGGCATCCAGATAAGCATTGGCCGCCGTATAGTCGCTTTGTCCTGGTCCACCCGTCAGCGAAGTGACGGATGAAAAAAGAATAAAAAAGTCCAGTGTATCCGAAGCTGTAATTCGGTCAAGCACATGTGTGCCTGTTATCTTGGGAGCCAATACCTCGTTGAAGCGGTCCTGACTCTTGAGCGCCATATAACCGTCTCCTGCCACACCCGCAGCATGGATGATGCCGTGAATAGCCCCATACTTGTGGCGAAATTCATTCATGGCTTGCTTCATAGCCGCCTCGTCAGCTACATCGACAGCATAATATTCTACCTGAGCTCCCTGCCGCTCCAATTCCAGCAAGGCGGTAATCGTATTCAGCATTCTTGTATTCATATTTGGCTTTGAACTCTGCCTAAAGTTTGGACTGATGTTCGAATCTGCGTATGCAATGGTTTCCCATTGCTCTTTGGGTGGCAATGGTGTGCGACCCAGTAATCCCAGCGTGACCTTCCCTTTCGTAGCAAGCCATTGGCCGACTGCCAACCCCAGCCCGCCAGTACCACCAGTAATAACATAGACTCCCTGCGGTCTGATCGTAATCGGGTCAGCCTTACTTTCCATCAAATCCACGGGCTCAACTTGCTCTATATAACGTTCTCCGTTACGCCAAGCGGTCAGAAATGTATCATCATTTCCGTGCCATAAGGAGTGAATGATGTCGGAAATCCGGGTGTTCGTATCTATATCAAGACAACGGCAAGTCAAATCGGGATATTCCTGACCGATGACCCGGGCCAGTCCAAACAAGCCCGCATGTTCTGGCTTTAATTCATTTTCCAATCCGTTCACTTGATAAGCCTGCTCAGCGATCACTGTCAGTTCCTGAACAGCAGGCTTGGTCTGTGTGATTGCCTTGGCCAGATGAAATAGCTGAACCATAGACTGCCCGCTCCACAGGTATATCAGTTTCTTAGCGTTCCGGCATCGCACCTCTGTCAACAGGTGTATATGATCTTCCTCGGTACCATTAGAAAAGTAAGCATGGTCTGACAGTTTAGCAAAGCTGGCTCCCCGCTTTACTTCGACCACATCATACCCTTCTTGGGCCAACTGTCCACGCAGCGTTACACCGATCGGACGGTTATCTGTGAATAATAAAATCGTTTCCAGCAGTGCGGAGAATACCGAATTATTTGTGGTCCGGGTTGCTGTGTCTGCTTCATGCTCGGCATATGCTTGCTCCTCCTTTTTCCATACAAGCTGATGGTATTTATGATGTTCTGTGTACCGATTTCGTTTGAAATCCGCCTCGTGCACACGTTTGACAGCATAGTCTTCAATTTCCACCAGTACCTGACCTTCAGCATCCAGTATGAGCACATCTACCGTTAAAATTTCTCCACTTTCTCTAACCTTGCTTTTTTTACGCAGATAGCTGTAAAAGTGCTGTGGGAGTGAGTCGTAAATACGCAGCTTTTGATATGAAAATGGCAAGAACAGACCATTTCCCAAGCTCTGGCTTGCTACCCCGACTGCCACATCCAACAAAGCCGGATGAAGCACGTAATGGCTCAAGTCCATATGATAGGCTGCGGGCAGCTCCAGTCCAGCCAGCACTTGGTCCGTTCCAATTGCAATCGTCCGCAATGTCTCCCATCGCGGACCGAATGAAAAGGCGGCGGCTGCTTCAGCGTGATTTTCGCCCACTACTACTTCCTGGTCGTTACATTCAGTTCGAATATCGTCCAGACTCATAACAGGGTGGCTAGCCTGTACAAACATCGCCCGCCCCTGTGCAAGTCTTACCCAATTCTGTTCCCACGGCTGAGTTGAGAGTCCCGTTCGGCTTATCACCTTAAACGAAAACGTCTCACCTTCCTGCTGCAAAATGGTGTGTACTTCTCTTTCTTCCTCTACTTCCAAAATGAGCGGAGAAATAAACTGAACGTCATACAGTTCCAGCACCTTGCCTGGACGCTTGTATTTTTCCAGCCCTGCTCTAACCATTTCCAGATAAGTGGTTCCCGGTACAATACAGCTTTCCATTATCTTGTGCTCGCTTAGTACCCAATGACTCCCCACAGAGAAGCGTGTCAGATAAATATCCTGTCCCTCGGTTTCTGCCAAACAACGATCCAAAAGCGGGTGCATTTTTTCCAACTCTGTGAATTTACGAACTTGGGAAGCTTGCGAGGCTATAGCCTTTTCCTCTACTTCCACCCAGCATCGCTTAGGTTCAAAAGGATAGGTGGGAATGCTTCGTCTGTGGCAAGCTTTGCCTTCATATAACCTCTCCCATTCCACATCTGCCCCCTCAACATACATACGGCACAGAGAATTCAGGGTGTGAAATTCGATTGGAGACTGGGTCAGTTTCTCTTGGGCTGAAGCTGTCAGATTTCTGGCTTCCTCCAGCGTAAGCTCACCCGCTTCTTTTTCCTTTTGGGCAGATACCACCTTATGACGTCCAAAATATACGCCCGGTATAAGCTCTCCTTGTTGTGCTTGTCCGCTGAAGCCGAAGGCAGAGGTCTGAATCTGGGCCAGTTTTGCCCCCAGATCAGCCCAGTCTTGGCACAAAATCGCCAAACGATAGCTATGGTGCCCCCGTCCCGTATTGGCGGTGTAACAAAGATCGCGTAACGGATAGGCTTGGGGTTCTGTGACATATTGCTGATATTGCTTCACATAGGCTGCAAGCACTGTTTCATTTTTGGCGGACAACGTAAAAAGCTGAATCGTCTCTGCGGTTCCCTGTCCCAACTGACCACCGTCCTGCATATCAGCCCAAGCCGGGGCTTCCTCCAGAACGACATGACAGTTCGTACCACTCAGACCGAACGAGCTTACTCCGCAGCGTCGCGGAAAATTCTCCTTAGGCCAAGATTGCAGCTTATCGTTCACATATACAGGTGAATCAATAAAGCTGATGTCCGGGTTCGGACAGGTGAAATGTAGGCTCGCCGGGATTTCTGCATGCTTCAAAGCAAGCACTGCCTTTAAAAAGCCCGTGATTCCCGCACTGTTATCCAAGTGACCCACATTAGTTTTGACTGAGCCTATAGCACAAAATTGCTTCCGGTCGGTATACTGCCGAAAGGCTCTCCGTATACCATCAATCTCTACTGGATCACCCAGCTTGGTGCCTGTTCCGTGAGCTTCGATATATGTAATGGTATCCGGGTCAATCCCAGCATCCTTCCAGGCCCGTACAATGACATCCTCTCCGGCCAGCGAATTGGGCGCCGTAATCCCGGCGGAAGTCCCGTCATTGTTCACAGCACTTCCTTTAATGACAGCATAAATATGATCGTGATCCTGAATGGCCCGCTTCAAGGGCTTGAGCAGAACAGCAGCTACACCTTCTCCCCCGCCTGTGCCATCCGAAATGCTATCGAATGTTCTCGTCCGGTCATCCGAGGAGCCTACCCCCAGCCCCCCGCCTTTTCCCTCTTTTACAGGCACGAGTGTAACTTTTACTCCCCCAGCAATCGCCGTATCGCAATCCCCGTGCCGCAAATCCCGACAGGCTAGGTGAATAGCTACCAGAGAAGAAGAACATGCTGTATCCACCAACAGACTGGGTCCTTTTAAGTCCAATAGATAGGCAATTCGACTGGCAATCATAGAATGGATATTGCCTGGAATCGCTGAGGAAGCTAAGGAAGGCGCCATTTCTGCTACAAAACGCTTGTACTCCTCGCCAAAATCACTACTGTAGCCCACATAGACTCCCGTCCGGCTACCAGAGAGCTTGTTGCCCCCGTATCCCGCATCTTCGATCGCAGTCCAAGCAGACTCCAAAAATAACCGCTGGTTCGGGTCCATTAACCGTGCTTCTGCTGGAGAAAGTTGAAAAAAGGGATAATCAAACTTGTCGATCTCCTCCAAAAACCCACCTTCATTTAGTGCCGTTTGTTCATTCAACAGTCCGACTTGGAAGAGACTCTCCAGCTCCTTTTTGCGACTGGCAGGAAAAGGACGTATAGCGTCCTGCCCCGCCCGTAGAAGCTCCCAAAACTGAGCTACATTTTCACTTTCGGCAATTTTGCAGCTCATTCCGATGACTGCAATATCCGAATCTCGCAGCTCATTGACCGCGATCGGACCTGCATCCAGAAAATCTTGTTCACTAAATTGAAGAGCCGCCAGATTGAATCCTGTTTTGGTCATCATCGTACCCCCTTCCGTTCCTCATGTTCGCTGCAATTAGCTGACCTGAAACGCGGGAAATAATTCGCGTGTATGCGTATTGCTGAAAATTTGCTCAAACCGCTCAGCCCGTTGTTCCGCAGGCGTTAATTTAGTTTCAAAAATGGACTTTAGCTTGTCCAGAGCTTGCTGCATTTGTTCAATCGTCGGCTCGGTCCCGGTCGCGATCAATTGTTCGCGCATGTTTTGCAATTCTTTATATGGAACAACTACACCCTGCTCATATTCATCATTGTTCCAGTTCCGATTTTGGGTTGAAACAGCAATCGCGATGCAGGAGGTCACCAGCCCCAACCCATCCGGCTTGCACTCCATATCAGCATTCCGTAGTAATTCCAGACCGGAGGGATGCTCAAAGGCAAAGGATTGAGCTGTGGAAGTGATACCTGTCATTAAATTTCTCAGCACAGTTTTGGGACCGATTTCTATAAAATGATTCACGCCCTGATTCAACATGTATTGAACGCTTTTATACCATTGCACAGGCTGGGCCATCTGCGACGTTAGGTTAGATATGATATAACGACGATCCGTATAGGGTGTCGCTGTAACATTAGAGAGAACAGGCCATTGAAAACGGCCATAATCATATCTCTCCAGCTCATCCCGAAACTTGCCCGCAGCGCTCCGCATTAAATTCGTATGGAACGGAAAGCCCACCTTAAGACGAACCGTTTTGATTCCTCTACGGTTTAATTCCTCTTCGGCCTTTTCCAGCGCGGGAGTATGGCCTGAAATTACAAGCTGCTCGGAGGAATTATAATTTGCAATGCCGACCGACACACCACCTGAAGAGGCTTGCTGGCACACCTCCTCCACCTCACGCTCATGACTCCCGACTACCGCCAGCATCGCTCCTGCGCCGGGAGCGACGGCTTCCTGCATCAGAATACCTCGCTGACGTACTATTTTCACCGCATCCGAAAAAGCAAGCGCCCCTGTACTGACCAATGCCGAAAATTCTCCCAGACTGTGACCCGCTACCAGGGATGGCGCAAGCTTCAATTCCTGCATCAGTACACGATAAGCAGCAATGCTCACAGTCAAAATGGCGGGCTGCGCATTAGCGGTCTGAGTCAACTCATCCATGGAACCTGTGAAACATAGGGACTTCAGATCAAAGCCTAATGCATCTTCGGCCTCTTCAAAGGTCTCTCTCGCTACTGAATATTCATCGTATAAGCTTTGACCCATGCCTACATATTGGGAGCCTTGTCCCGGGAATAAAAAACCTAATTTTTTCATCGTTCCATCCTCCTTATAGTAGGTCAGCAATCTTGTGCAGGACGTGGACATAGGCTTTCATCAATTGTTCTGCCCAAGTCTTGTTTAGTTTTCCAGCTTGATATTCGCACAGGAACCGTACCTGCTCTGCACGCACATCCATATAAATCACCCAGTCCAATTGTCGGGTCACTTCATGTCCCGATGGCGTGTGATTCAAAAACACACAAGTGTGAAAAGCAGATGGATCGGCGTTTCCTCCCCCATTCGGCAACATGACGGGGATTGGGTAAAGATCTGTCTCTTTCGCTTTTTGGCGATGACTCGCAACCTCTTTGCACAGGACGCTAAAATCATCATTTTCCATCAATCGTACACGCAGTGGATACAAGCTCTCCCCGGTATGCTGTACAGCCGGATAAACAGAAGGTTCACGTTGCATTGATGGTTTATTGGGATATAGGTGTCCTTCCCCGATAAGCACTATAAGCTCAGGCTGACCTGTCATTTGTGACAATACATACGTATAAACAGCCAGTAGCAAGTCTGATAGGGCAAAATCCTGACTCCAAACGGCTTTCTGCAACACGGTCAGCAGGTCAGTAGGTAAGGTAAAAGTGAACGTAGCCTGACCATCTGCCCCTCCAGCTGCTCGCATCGCTTCATTCCACGGAATAGAAGGTAACGGTTCGACCAAATAACGACGCCAGTAGCGCTCCTGACGCTCATAGCGTTCTTGTTCTGCATCTGTCCATACTTGTTCTTTTTGCTGTTGTTCCAGAAAATCGGAAAGTCTCGCAATCGTCGGATAGGCGAAGCAGTCCGCCACATTGATTTTCCCTGGATAGATTTGCTGGAGACGAACATTCATTTGAATGAGCAAAACCGAATTGCCCCCCAGCTCAAAGAAATTATCGTGGATGCCAAGTTCGCTTCTGTGCAATACTTCTTCCCAAATCCGGCTGACCTGCAATTCCACCTCTGTAGCAGGTGACGCATATTCCACTTCGAGAAGAGGGCGGTTATGATCCGGCTTAGGCAGCATTCGACGGTTTATTTTTCCATTCGGCGTTAAAGGCATCTCCGACAACATAATAAAATGCGACGGAATCATATATTCCGGCAGTCGGGCAAGCAAATGATTACGCAGCTCACTCACCGATAAAGTCTGTTCGCCTATCCAATAGGCACAAAGAGGGCTGCTCCCCTGTTCATCCGATTTGTCCTGAATGACTGCAGCTTCCCGAACGCTGGGATGAGCCAGCAGCGCTTGTTCAATTTCCCCTAGCTCTACCCGGTAGCCGCGGACTTTGACCTGATCATCCATCCGGCCCAATACTTCAAGCTCGCCGTGATGCAGCCATCGCGCCAGATCTCCAGTCTTAAACATTCGCTCACCGAATCGGAACGGATTAGCTTTGAACTTCTCCGCTGTCAGTTCAGGACGCTTGTCATAACCGGCTGACAGCCCTTTGCCTCCAATCCAGAGATCACCCGCTACAAGATCAGGTACAGGCTGAAGCTGACCATCCAGGATATATACTTGTGTGTTCGTTATCGGCGTACCCACGGTCACTCGCTCCTGCTGGGTAAGCTCCTGCACAGTTGACCAGACTGTAGTTTCAGTTGGGCCGTACATGTTAAATATGCGTGCAGTCGTCATATCCTGTGCCTGACGTAGCAGCGACTGTGGTAAAGCCTCGCCTCCCACCATCATGATCTGCAATGTGTGCAGACCCTCTTGGGCTGCCGGGTGCATAAGCAAAAGCTGGAGCCGCGAAGGTGTCATTTGCAGCAAATGCGGGCCTGTTCGGCGAATAGCTTCCAGGAGCAGTTCAGCATTAGCCTGCTCTTCTCCCGTAGATAACACCACCCGTAGCCCCTTCGCCAAAGGCAGCAACGTTTCCAATACAAAAATATCAAACGCGGCTGTCGTTACCGAAAAGAAGGTCTGTCCTTCAGCAAACGGAATACGCTCGGTAATCCCATAGATCAAGTTAACGATAGCTTCCTGACGGATCATCACGCCTTTCGGGTTTCCAGTCGAGCCTGAGGTGAAAATCATATACGCCAAGTCATTGGGTCCCGGTTGTGTAATCTCCAGCCTTTTTCCATCCTGTCGATATATATTCTCATCATTCAATGAAATGACTTCGCCTCTAAAATCAAGTCCTTTCAGTAACGTGTCCCGACTTATAAGCCATTTCGCTCCGCTCTCTTCCAGCATGTAGGCAATGCGGGCCGCAGGATAATCGGGGTCGATCGGCAAATAGGCAGCTCCTGCCTTTAAGATCCCGAGCATCCCTATCAGCAAATCTACTGATCGTTCTAGCAGCAAGGCAACCACCGTATTCACGCCCGCTCCTTTGCTACGCAAGGTTCTCGCCATCTGATTGGACAGCATATCGAGCTCACCATAGGTTATACGGCGGTCCCCACATTCTACCGCTATGGCATCCGGTATCCGTGCAGCCTGCTCTTCAAACAGATGATGCATCAGCTTGTCAGCCGGAAGCGCAAACTCAGTCGCATTGCGAGCGACAAGAATATGCGATTGCTCCGCAGAAGTCAGCAGGCTGGCAGCATATAGAGGACGGTCTGGCTGTGAAGCCAGTTGAGCCGCCAATTCAATGAAATGCTGCGCCATCTGGCGAACAGTCTGCTCGCTGAACAGTTCCGAGCTGTATTCAAAGGTACAATGTAGACCAGCCTGTCCATCATTGCCTTCATTCTGGGCGATTGGCTCCACGACGGTCAGCATCAAATCAAATGAAGCAAAAGAGCTTTCCAGCGGATAAGGCTTTACTTGTAGCCCTGGTATCTCCCTGCTGACATCCATAAAGTTTTGCAGCCGAAACATGGTGTCAAACAGCGGATTTCTGCTTAAATCCCGCTGAAGATGCAAGCGATTGACAAGCATATCAAAGGGATAGTCCTGATGTTCAAACGCATTCAATGCATTGTCTTTAACCTCGTTCAAAAACTGCCGGAAGGTCTTCTCCTGTACGGGAGCATTTCGTAACGCAAGTGTATTCACAAACATACCGAGCATCCGTTCCAGCTGAACATGTGATCTCCCGGCTACTGGCGTACCCACCACGATGTCCTTCTGTCCACTGTAGCGGGACAAAAATACATTGTATGCTGCAAGCAAAACCATAAATAACGTGGCGCCACTCTCCATGGCCAGCTCTCGCAAGCTTGTTGCACTTGCTGAAGGAAGGCTAAATTCTAACGAGCCTCCAGCAAAGCTCCGCTGTTTTGGTCTTGGATAATCTCCTGGCAGATTCAGAAGCGGGACTTCCTGTCCAGTGTGCTGCTCATCGAACAATCCCACCCAGTATGCTTCCTGTTCTTTCAGATGTTCCCCGCTGAGCTGTGTATGCTGCCATGCAGTAAAATCTTTATACTGAATGCGCGGTACCTCCAGATGGCTTCCTTCCATTAGGGAGATGAACTCATCAATAAGCACTGTCGCAGATATACCATCAAAAATAATATGATGTACATCCAGCAGCAGCACGTGGCTCTGCTCCGCTAGTCGAACGAGCATTACTCGTAAAAGCGGGGGCTGTTGCAAATCAAACGGACGCAAAAACGATTGCTGAATTCGCGGCATATCAGCCGCCGATCCTTCGGTATATTCCATTTTCCAAGCCACGTCTGAGTGAACCCGTTGTACTACCTCACCCTCCAGCAAGGTAAACTCCGTCCGAAACACCTCATGGCGGAGTAATAATGTATGAAAAATACGCTCAAGCTGCTCTCGTTGGATCACACCCTCCAATTGCCAGCCAGTGAACACGTGATTACTCAAGCTTTCTCCTTCCAGCTGATGCAGTACATATAATCGTCTTTGAGCGGCAGAAACGGGGTAATATTCCTGCTCAGGCAACGGTTCGATAGAAGCCGCATGAACAGAGGTCTTCTGACGAAGTAAATCTGCCAGCTCACGAATCGTTTGATGGTCAAAAAGTTCTTTGAACGTCACATTCACTTGCAAGCGCTCCTGAATCCGGTAAATCATTTTTGCCATCTTGAGCGAATGTCCACCCAATGCAAAAAAGGGGTCCTGCACACCCACTTGCGCCATATCCAAAATTTCTCCCCAAATGGCGGACAATTCTTGCTCCATATCGTCTCTTGGGGGTACATATTCTGTTCCAGCGAGACTTCTTCCCTCAGGCTCCGGCATATGCTTACGGTCGATTTTACCGTGAGGGGTCAAAGGCATAGCTTCGAGCGGGACCAACAAACCGGGAACCATATAGTCTGGAAGCCGTTCCTTTAGATATTCGCGCACCTCTTCTGCCGTTATTTCGGACGACTGCAATGTGTAGTATCCAATCAATCCGGTTCCGGTTTCCTCAATATGCGCAATCACTGCTGCCTCACGAATACATGGAAGACTGACCAGCGCCTGCTCAACCTCTTTCATTTCGACGCGAAATCCACGTACCTGAACCTGGTCGTCCTTACGCCCAAAATACTGGAATTGTCCGTCCGGCGTCTGACAGCCCAAGTCTCCTGTCCGATAGAGCCGTTCTCCAGTCAACGGATGCGTAGTGAAAGCCCTGGCTGTCAAATCCGGCTTGCCCCAATATCCGCTCGCGAGTCCTGTCCCGCCAATACAAATCTCGCCCTGAACATGGTACCCAGCAAGCTGTCCGTCCTGATCCAGCACATACACACGAGTATTCGCAATCGGGAATCCCAGCGGAATACGTAATGTACCTTCATCTGGCTTGCGCTGAATGATATGCTGGGTCGCATAGATAGCCGATTCCGTCATGCCGTACAGATTGGCGATTTTAGCTGTACAAAAAAGGGAATACCATTCCTGCACGACGTTCACCGGAAGCGCTTCGCCCCCGTTAAAAATCCACTTTAAATTGGGCAATGGATGAGCTTCTCCCGCACTGCGTACAGCACTTAAGAAAACACTCATAAGCGCAGGAACAAATTGAGTGACTGTTACCTTTTCCCGCTTCATAAATGGATATAGCTGTGCAGGGTCCTTGACGATATCGGTGGGTACAATGGTTAATTTGGCTCCCACCATCAGCGGCCAGAACCATTCCCACACCGAGTCTGTGAAGCTGGTAGACGTCTTCTGCGCAATGACATCGTCTGCCCCCAGAGCAAAGGTATCCTGCAGCCAAAATAATGTATTCAGCACAGCCTTATGGGTCATCATCACCCCTTTGGGCTGTCCCGTCGAGCCGGATGTGTACATGATATAAGCGAGATCATCCTCGCCTGGAATGTTTTCCAAACCTAGATCATGAACGGGGATGTCTTGCACCTTAACAGGAATAAATGAAGCTTCATGTCCTCGCACCTCACGCAGCCTAACGATCCACTCCGATTCTCCCCATACCGTTTCATCCAGACAAATGACGGTTTCAATGCTGGCAGGCAAATGGTTTAACATCCGCCCGAAATAGCGTGTATCCGTAACAAGCACGCGGCACGAGCTGTCGTTGAGCATATACTCTATTCGTGATTGGGGATAATCGGGATCAATGGGCACATAGGCCCCGCCTGCCTTCATAATCCCCAAAATAGCGGTGAGCAATGGTACATCCCGATCTCCCATTATGGCAACCAGCGAGTTGGGACGAACTCCATAACGGCTAAACAATTGGCCCAATTGGTTGGAACGAAGGTTCACTTCCTCATAGGTCACCGCTTTGCTACCGTCCACGACACCAACTGCATGAGGGGCACGAGCAACCTGCTCCTGGATACAGGATGTAATCGTGACTCCAGCCGGATACGTCTTCTGTGTATCATTAATGCGGTTCATTTCGGTCCGTTCCTCTACCCCGATATAGTCCATTTTCCAAACGGGCTGCTCCGGCTCCTGAATGGCACCTGCAATAATATTACGGAAGTATGCTCCAATCCTGCGCATCGTTGAAGGTGTAAATAGATCCGTTCCATAGCTGAGTGAGATGACCATTTCGTCGTTCACCGACTCGACAATCACAGTCCAGTCAAATTCATTCGCTTCCGCACCATTCCCTAGCTTGATTCGCTCCATCGGGATTCCCCCGAAGTTCTCTTCACTTTTAGACCCAGCTGCAAAATTAATCAGAACGTCAAACAGCGGAGCACGATTCAAGCGCCGCGGACGGTTCAATACCTGCAATAGCTGATCAAAAGGATAGTCCTGATGGGCATATGCTCCTGCGCATTCATCTTTGACTTGCTGTAACAATTGGGAAAAAGAAATGTCACGTGAAAGTCGATTCCGAAGCACAAGCGTGTTTACAAAAAAACCGATCAGATTGCGCACCTGCTTTTGATTCCGCCCCGCCACAGGAGTACCGATAATAATGTCCTCCTGCTGAGTTAGTCGAGCCAATAACACATTCAGACTGGCCACGATCGACATAAACATGGTGGTTCCGTACCTACGATTCAACTGCTCCAAGCCCGCGCATAATTCCGCATCCAGAGTGACCTTTTCTACTGCTGCCGGAGCATTCCGGACGGTTGGACGCGGGAAATCCAGTGGTAATTGAAGACTTGGTAATTCGCCATTCAATCGGGATTTCCAGTATTGCTCCTGTGAGTTTAATTTTCCGGTAAGCACCTGCTGATTTTGCCAGTGTGCATAATCAATATACTGAATTGGCAAATCTGGCAAACGGAGGCTTGTTCCTTGCTCCAACGCCTGATAAATATGGAATAGTTCCTGGAAAAACAGATCCATAGACCAACCGTCTTCAATCATGTGATGCATACAAATATGAAAAATATAGTCATCTTCCGCCAGTTTATAGATCTGTGCCCGCCATAACGGACTTTGCTCCAGATCAAAAGGCTGATCCATCATGGTCTGTATTTCTTTTTGCACCTCTGCCCACGCTGTTTCTTCCCCTCTGTCCGACACATCCGAGACAGGCACGTTTAAGGTCATTTGCTCCAGCACCACTTGCTTCGGCACACCCTCGACCACTGTAATCACTGTACGAAGGATAAAATGCCTTTCAACGATGATATGGAGGGCCTGCTGTAAATACGCGGTATTCACGGCTTGTCTGATCCGAACGGCTACCGATTGGTTAAAGGCGCTGCTCTGAGCGTCCAGTTGAGACTGAACCCAGAACCGCTTCTGCCCATGAGACAGATCATAGGTCTGCTTCTCTCCCATGTCTAAACCTCCATCTTGTACATTATTCGAGGATAGGCTACTGCTTTTCGTATAACGTTTCATTGCACCAGACATATCGGGTTCCGTTCCACTCGGTTGCAGAACGCACATCCGGGAAAAAGCCGCTGCCAAGCAGATTGGCACTGGTATTGCACAGGACTGGAATACCGCTTAATTTCTCGTACGCATGCAGCAAATCATAAATTAGCGGATTGTCCTGCCGACTTACTGTTTGCAAGCGTGCTGTGCCATCCAGATGACGGATTGCCGGAATGCGTTCCACCCATTCGTCACGCAGCATATGGTCAAACAGCATATACGGATCGCGGGTTCCTGGCGAAAAAATAGCAGGCGCATGCTCCTCTATGCAGATCGGTGAGACCGGACGATAGTCCTCCCGTTGCTTAATGGCATTCAGGCGGTCTTTCATATCCGGTCGAACGGCAGCTGCCAGTATACTGCGATTCCCCAGCGCACGTGGTCCCAGTTCCGCCCGATCATTCAGCACGACAACTGGCTCATCTGTCGCATGCAGCAGCTCCGCGAGCTGTGCCACCGTACAAGCACGTGATTCCCAGCCTTCTGCCGGATCATTTTGAATGACCATCGGCCCGCTGTATACAGACCAATTCAAATGGGGATGACCTGTCTGATGAATCATCTCACAACAAGCAGCTCCAATGGCCGAGCCTGTGTCATTCGTAAATGGAGAAACAAACACATCATCAAATAACCCGCTTTCTCGAATCGCACTGTTCCATTTAATATTCAGAGAGCAGCCTCCTATAAAGCAAAAGTTCTTTGTTTTGCGCCCATGCTTGGTCACACTCGCCTCCAGCGAGGTTACAAGAAGCTGCTCCAAATACTGATGGAAAGACGCCAAAGCGTCTGCATGCGGAATATGATGCTCATCTACATATCGCTTGATTTCCTGGGAAAAGGTCCAGTTAAACTCCATGGAGGGTGAAAAATGCCGCGCATACGTCAACTCAAACTGTTCGAGCAGCTCTGAACGTACCCGCCCCTTGGCTATATAGGCCATAACCTTGCCCGCTACCGAAAGATCATCCACACGTGGTCCTTGTCCTCCGCGAAGGAAAGGCTCAAAGTGCAGCGAAAACAGTGAATAAATGTTGCCGATGTACATGAAGAGAGGGCCCAGGTTTTCTAATCTTTCGTTCGCTGGATCAAAGTAATAAAAACGCGGGTACATACCTCCATCGTATACAAGCGCGTAAGACGGCTCCTTGTTTACCGCATAAGGGCTCGCACAATAGGTGCTGGCGATATGTGTGGTTGAATGCATATAGCTGGTATAATCGAAGGATTTCTCTCCAATAACAAGTCCACTGCCCGAATAGGCTTGGAGTGCGTCCGCTGAAAGCGATACTTCGCGGTAAGGCGCAACCGAAAGGGACAACTCCTGCCCATGAGAACGCGTATCCACCCTGCTTTCCTTCAATCCGGCCCAGCCGTCAATAACAAACCGATCCACATCTGCCGAGGTATAGCCATGCAGGTTAAGTGCTTCTTCAACAAAATCTAAATCAGGAATTTCGCTGTAGCGTTTGTTGTTATTGAATTTTTCAACTTCATAGCTGAAAATAAGCTTGTTATCCTCAATCAAGGCTACACTACCATCATGCGTTAATTTCAGTCCGCAGAATAACATGTTCCTTTCACTCCTCACCTGTTAGCCCAACACAAACCCGTTTTATTGTTCAGCCTCAGCAAAATGACGTGGTAATACCGGAATGATATCTTCCTCTTCAGAACCGCTGCGATTGGATTCATCGATCCAAGTTCCCAGCCCGGCCACTGTCGGCTCCTGAAAAAAGACCTGAATCGGCACATCTATGGCCAGCTGGTCTTTGATTTTAGCAATGACACTCATCAGCATCAGGGAATCTCCATTTTCAAAAAAGTCCTGGTGTATGCTAATTTCCTCATGTCCTAGCACCTCGCCCCAAATCTGACCGAGCTGCCGTTCCGTTTCCGAATAGACCTCTCCGTCACGACCGATCAAGGTCACTTGGATGTGAGGCCGCATATGCACTCCAGTGTTGGCAAGCTTTGAGTTCGGCTGTAGTGTATGAAATAGCTCTTCCTCAAAGGAGACAAATTTAGCACCCAGCTTCACATTTCGCTGAATCATATCGTTCAGAGCCTCATTTGAAGTAATAAACTGCTTCAGCTCCTGATAGGACTCCAGCAGATGGCTGTAGACTTCTGACTCTTGCTCGTTATGTCCCTGTGCTTGCTCTGTAATTTCCTTTGTTAAGTCTGGGGAAAAGTGAACCTTGAGCAGCGTCAGCACTTGAGCCAGCTTCTGGCTGTGAATGTTGGCGATGACCGCTTGGGTCAGCTTATATTGCAAAAGCCGATCAAGCAGCTTTCCATAGTCCTCGGACGAAATCGGCTGAGATAACATCCGTTGATCCATCAGTTCGTTCGGTGTATCCCCCATCTCCAGATCCGACCAGTTGATCGCCATCACTTCCATGCCGCGACGGCTCTGATAGTGGGCATACTGATCCAGAAATGCATTCGCAGCAGCATAGCTGCCCAAACCTGCGCCTCCCAGTTGCGAAGCCACTGACGAGAACAGAATGTAAAAGTCCAGCGTCTGCTCCTTGGTCACCTCGTTCAACACCCATGTTCCGGTCACCTTGGCTTCCATGGTTCGCTGAAATGCGGCGGTATCCATCTGCTCCAGACGAATTTCCTCCAAATGCATCGCGGCATTAATAACCCCATGAATTGGACCGTAACGTGCATGTATATCCTCAACGACCTTCTTCATGGAAGCCAGGTTCGTGATATCTGCTGCGTAGTAGCTAACTTCGGAGCCAAGGCTTTCAATCTCCAACAGTCGGCGGATTTTCTTCGCAATCGCAGAAGTGTCCGGTCCCACAGCTCGTTCCTGCCAAGTTCCCCGGTCTGGAAGCTCTGTCCGATTGACCAGCACTAGCTTTACATTGGCCTGGCGGGCAAAATAGCGGCAAGTCTCCAGTCCTACCGAGCCGGCTCCCCCGGCTATCAAATAGACACCGCCCTCGCGCAGCGTAATTTTGCGACGTGGAAGGGCTGCAAGCCGCATCCGTTCCAGCTGTTGTGTATACCGCTGACCGCCACGCCATGCTGAACCTTGATCTGCTTCATCCCGATTCAATTCCAACATGATTTCCCGAGCGATGTCGGAATTCTCCCGTCCGATTGTTTCTACATCCATACAGCTACAACGGTGCTGGCTATATTCCTGTGAAATGACCTTCATCAATCCCCACAGAGGCGCTTTTTCCGGGAACACATATGTATCCTCCGCTACGACCAACTGTGCGTAGTTTGAGACGACTTTGATTTCCAACGAGCGATGAATCGAACTTGCTTGCACTGCCTTCATTAAATAAAAAAGACTTAAAGCTCCTTGCTCCTGACTTTCATTCAAATCATCAAGTTTCCGCATGCGACTGCGAATTTCGGTACATGTCCACAGATGCACGATTCCGGTAAGCTCTGCTCCACCTTGCGTTTTGGACTCTGCCACGGCTGCAAGCAGCTTGGTATAATCCTCCGCAAAGCCGGGACGAATCCGGTAATGTTCCGGGTCTACGACTGCAAAATCAGATGCAGCCTCTACAAAGATCGGCGTTTCTCCCTGGGCCTTCATGAACTCGCCAAGTGAATCAGCTATCCCTTCTTCATCCGCTAGAATAAGCCATAACTCTCCAGTACTAGGGCGTTCTGGGAGGGCAGCAGCCGGGAGAGGACTGGCTATCCAATTCAGTTCATAAAACCAATGATCCACCTGTTTCTCCGGTTCAGATTTCATGGCTGGAGAAGTCACTTCGTGCTCTAGCGCATGCTCGGGAATATACTCCACCCAATGCCGCTTGCCTGAGAATGGATATACAGGCAAAGGAACACGGCGCCTTTGCTCCAAATCATGCAGGGCAGCCCAATTGATCTCGCTACCTTGCATATATTCATCTACAACCTTCTCCAGACTGGTGTCGGGCTGCACCTTAAAGCTTTTCTCTTCACGGGTTGTCAGACGGGTATAATAAATTCTCTCTCCCGCCAAAGCTGGACGCACAGCTTCATCTGCGTTTGCAAAACGCTCTATCCCTTCCCTAAGCTCATCAAGGCTTGTAGCTACAATTGCAAGCCGATAAGCATAGTGCCCGCGTCCCTGATTGCTTGTGAAACAAATATCTGGCAGTGTATGAGTTGTACGGTCCAAAAATGTACGGTAACGGTCAACCAAAGCATTGAAGGAAGCTTTGCTCTTGGCAGACAACGTAAATACGTACGGCACGTCTTCTACACTGGCGGACAGGCTCCGCTCATCCTGCTCATATTCTTCTAATATGACATGGCAGTTGGTCCCTGCCAGACCAAAAGCACTGACCCCCGCCCGCCGTGGTACTCCTGCCTCCGTCTCCCATGGAACCAGCTCTGTATTCACATATACAGGCGATTCGATGAAATTAATGTGCGGATTCGGCTCGTTAAAATGTAGGGTTGCCGGAATCTCCTTCTGTTGCAACAACAGCACCGTTTTGATTAGACCCGCAATACCAGCTGCGGTGTCCAAATGACCGATGTTTGTTTTTACCGCACCCAGAGCACAAAAATGCCGCTTGTCCGTGTAGCTACGGAAGGCATTGGTAATGCCTTCGATCTCAATCGGATCACCTAGACGAGTTCCTGTACCGTGAGCCTCGATGTAGGTTACTGTTTCAGGGGGTATGCCCGCATTGCGCCAAGCTTCCTTCATCAGCTCCGTCTGAGCCAAGGCACTTGGGGCGGTAATACCGTTGGACTTTCCATCTGAATTCATGGAACTCCCTTTAATAACGGCGTAGATATGATCCCGATCCTTCTTGGCCTTTTCCAGCGTCTTCAGTACAATGACTCCAAATCCCTCGCCCCAGACAGTTCCATTCGCTGCAGCATCGAAGGTACGAGCGACAGAATCAGGAGAAGCAATGCCGATATCCACCAGCCCCTCGTCTACAGGAAACAGGGTTAGGTTTAGTCCTCCAGCTACAGCCATGTCGCAGTCTCCTGTAATCAGCCCTTTAACCGCATGATGTACAGCGGCCAAAGATGCCGAGCAAGCAGTATCAATCAGATGACTGCCGCTGGCGAGATTCAGCAGGTAGGCCACCCGACTGGCTACGACTGAAATGGTATTGCCGGGCAAAGCATAAGGCTCCATGTTCTGAATCAGCTGCAAGTAGTCGGCATCCGTATCCCCTACGTACACTCCGGTACGTGAGCCATACAATTCCTTTTCGGCGTATCCAGCATCCTCCAGTGCTTCCCAGGTAACTTCGAGGAAAATGCGCTGCAAAGGGTCCATACAACGGGCTTCCGCTGGCGTGATATTAAAATATTCTGCATCAAAACGGTCAATATGGTCCAAATACGCTCCTCTGCGATACTTAATCTCAGGCGCATATCGTTTGCCTTTAAAATAATCTCGAATAGGCCGATCTACATCCGACTTGCGACTTTCCGGAAATTCTCTTACGGCATCCATGCCGTTTACGAGATTATCCCAAAATTCATCCGTTCCATTCGCCCCCGGAAAACGGCAAGCCATCCCCACAACAGCAATATCATCGACTTTTACTGTTTTGGCCTCATTTTCGAATAGCTCTTTTAGCATCGGCAGAGCTTCTGTTTTGGAGAGATGTTTTGCAGCCACCTGAGCTAGCAAGTAATTCTGAACCCGTTTCATATGTTATCCCTCCTTCAGATGGTCCAGCGCCCGTATAGACTGGCTTACATCCAGTGAGCCATCTTCAATTTGATCCAGCAGGCTCATGAGATCCTGATCCAGCTGTTCGTCATCCTTGGATTGATTTTCAAAATGATTCATATACGCTGCAATCGTAGGATAGGAGAACAGCTCAGCGACCGTCGCCTTGCTGCCCAGCGCGTGTTGCATCTTACGATGCAGTCGAACAATCGAGATGGAGTTGCCGCCGATTTCAAAAAAGCTGTCATGGATGCCGACGTCCTCCGGACTTATATTTAAAATTCCGGCCCAGATTTTGGCCAGCATATGTTCTCTCTCGTTACGGGGCGCCACATATGCGGTTGAACGATGAACTCGCCGCTCCGGCTGTGGCAGATTTTTGCGATCAATCTTTCCGTTAGGAGTAAGCGGCATCTCCAGCAGTTCCATAAAAAATCCTGGAATCATATACTCAGGCAATAATTCACGCAGGTGAGTTGTCAGATCATCCACTTCAAGCCCTTTTTCCAGCGATGTAAAATAACATAAAAGATTGGTTACACCAAACTCATCAGTTTGGGCAACTACAGCCGTTTCCTTAATCCCTGGAAAGACAGATACAGCCCGTTCCACTTCTTTCAGCTCTACGCGATATCCTCGCACCTGAACCTGATCATCCTTACGTCCGCTGTACTCCAGGATGCCATCTGGTCGTAACAAGCCCAGATCTCCCGTACGATATAATCTTTCGCCGGTTTTGGGATGCTGGGTAAAAGCCTTGTCAGTGGCTTCCGGCTTATTCCAGTACCCCGCCGTCAGACCAATGCCGCCGATACAGATTTCGCCTTTGACCTCAAAGGGGCACAACTGCCCCTCCTTGTCCAAAATATAGACATGCGTATTCGCAAGCGGCCTGCCCAATGGAATACTCAACTCTCCTTTTGCCGGAGATGCGTCAATCAGGTAACAGGTTGCATAAATAGCCGACTCGGTCATGCCGTAAATGTTGGCAATCTTGGCTTCCCGGAACGTGCTGTACCAGTCTCGCACCCCATTGACGAGCAAGGCTTCGCCTCCATTGAATACCCACTTTAGTTCCGGCAGCGGATGGTCTGTCTCATCGGTCGGAATCGCATCCAAAAAGAGACTCATCTGAGCTGGAACAAACTGGGTAATAGTAACCTTGTCATCTCGCAGCTGTTCATAGAGCCTTTGTGGATCTTTGACCGTATCCGAACTGAAAATGGACAGCTTGGCTCCATAAATCAAGGGCCAGAAGAACTCCCATACCGAGTCGGTGAAGCTGGCGGAAGTCTTCTGCGCAATCACATCTGCTGCGGCCAGACAGAAAGTATCCTGCAACCAAAAAAGCGTGTTCAGCACAGCCTTATGCGTCATCATGACTCCTTTGGGATCTCCCGTGGAGCCTGAGGTGTAAATCAGATATGCCAGATCATTTTCACAGGCAGGACAGTGCCATGAAGCCTTTCCCTGGTGCTCCCAATCCGATCGTTGATACACAGTCAGCTTATCTGTTTGCACCTTTGTTTCGTCGAGGCAGACAGCGGTCGTCATACTCTCCGGCAAATCTTCCAGCATCGTCTGCAGTTTGGCAGACTCGGTGATCAGCACACTGCAGGCACTGTCGCGCAGCATGTATTGAATCCGTTTTTTCGGATAATCCGGATCAATAGGTACATAGGCCGCCCCTGCTTTTAATACACCGAAAACAGCCACCAAAAGCTCAATTCCCCGTTCCGCTACCACCGCTACCCGCTGGTTAGGCCGTACACCTACTGCGTACAGTAGGCGGGCCATTCGGTTCGCTTGTTCCTCCAGTTCGGCATAGGTGATGGAAGAACCATATTCTTCAATAGCAGTATGCTGAGGGGTTTTCGCGACCTGACGGACAAACAAATCAGGAATCGTCAGCTGTTCCTCATAAGCCTTGCTGGTCTGATTCATCTCCGCAATGACGCGTTCCTCATCTGCCGATAGAATTTCAAATGCATCAAAATCAAGATCCATAGGAGCTACTCCTGAACCGGAATTGCAGCAGATCCAGCCGATTGACCTACCAAGCTATTTGTGAAAAAGTCCACTAATCGGTCTATGCCTTCGTTGTATCGCGTTGTAGAGTAGGACAGGCGCAGCATTTTCGGTAATCCAAAATCAGAACCCGGCACTGTCGCCACTTGTTTGGCTCTCATTATTTGTTCCGCCAGCTCCAAACTTGTCTCAATACCATGCTCGTCCATGTATTTCTCACAATCAAGTGTGAAGTAAAAGCTACCTTGAGCAGGAATGGCACGTACGAGTGGAACCTCATTGAACCGCTCCACCGTATAATCCCGTCTTGCTCTGTACAGGCTGACCAGTTGCTCAATCTCTTCGGGATGCGCCAATGCTTCGAGCGCGCCAAACTGCACGACAGGGTCAGCTGTCAACAAGGTATGATGCTGTATGACCGTAAGCGGTGTGACCAGCTCGTCAGGAACGATACAGTAGCCAACGCGCCGACTGTACATCCGGTATCCTTTGGAGAAAGCATTCGTCGTAATAAAAGCTGATTTGGTATCCGTCAGCTCCAGTACCGAGGTGCTTCGTTCATCAAAGCAAACATTGGCATAAATCTCATCATTAATGACTACAGCCTGTCCGTCGATGATTTCATCAATGGCGTACAGTTCTTCTTTCGTTAAAATATTGCCTAACGGATTGCCAGGCGAATTAATTACCACAATTTTGGTTTTATCCGTGAAGTTTTCCCTGAAGGAATCCAGATCGAGTGCCAACGTATCCAGATTAATATCATAGTAGCGAACGTTCGCCCCCACCAATTGAGCGCAGAAATGATACAGGGAATAATACGGACGCGGCAGCAGTACCTCATCCCCTTCTTTCGCTAATAAATAAAACAAATTCCGGAACAAGGCACTGGTGCCCACATTAATCAAGATATTGTTAGGGTTAATGTCCAGATCGTAGGTTTTCTTGTATTCCTCCGCCAAAGCTTCCTTTAATTCCGGCAAGCCCGGTGGGAATACAAGCGAGCTTTTTTCAAAGGTATCTAATGCATCCTTCATCGACTGAATAATATCCTCGTGCAAAGGTAGCTCGGATTTTCCCAAGGTCATCCGAATGACCTCCTTGGAGCCGTTTTTCTCAAATTCATAAGCCATTTGATCCAGAACGAACATTAAAAACCGATTGTCGTAAAATTCAATAGATGATCTCAATTCCATTTGTAATTGCCTCCTTTGAATGAAACGCACGTTAATGGGATACTTTGGACAGGCTAGACACACTACCAGCAATGGTCTTGATTATTTTGTGATACCTCTCCAACATAGAGTGAACATAAGAAGATTCCAGCAAAGCGGTATTCCACCTCAGGGAACAGGTCAGTCCGGTTGTTAATCTCACAACAGACAGTTGCAGTGCTGCTGGTTCTGAGGGATATACACGTAATCCCACTTCCCCTACCACAGGTAAAGAGCTCGTGCAGTCTTCTTCGCAAAAGATGACGTTAAAACGGGTTGAATACTCCGCCCCGCTCTTCAACACATTAGGGTCCAGCAGCAAATGAAACGGATATAAAACGGCTTGAAGTGCGGCTTGATACCTGTCCTTCACTTTTTCTAGCAAAGGGTTAAACGACGAAAGCCCCTCCATTGAAACTCTGACTGGCACAGGATGCTGGATACGTAAAGGTATTCCACTCCCCTGCACCGGATGTCCCTCGGGATGAACGACATGGACCAAAAGCTCCTCCGCCTGCGTCAATTGCCGCAGCAGCAAGAAATAACATGCGAATAAAATGTCCGTAACACTACTATCATGACTGGAGGCAAAACTGTGTAAAGCTTCAGTCTCCTCTGTGGCAAGAGTCACTTCAATGGAATCCCATTCAGACGTTGCAGAAGCATCTTCTCCTCGTTTGAACGGCAATCCGATTTGAGGAAGCGGATTTCGTAAAGCTTCGGTCCAGTACGCTTTTTGCGGCTCCAAATATCCTTCCTGCAACAACTGATGCTGCCAATAGGTAAAGTCAATCTGCGGGATTGACTGAAATGTGTGGACTGCATCCACTACCGAATCCGTAACAGCGGCGGAGTAGCGGATAAACAGTCGTTCCAGCCAACCTTTCATGTCCAGACATTCCATTAGTAATGGATGAACAGCCACGATCAATTGGCACCGTTCGTTGTTGTCACACCCCAAGCGCACCCGATACAGCGGCCCTTGTCGTGGCTCAAACGGGTTACGATACTCGGCAGCCACACTAGAATCCGCCCAAGAAGCTGCATCCTCCTCTATGACATCCGTGAATGTGTAATCCAACGGAAGATGTGTCTTCACCTGCTGAGTCGGCTCGGAGGTCTCTTCCCTGAAGATTATTCTGAGCGTACTGTGTTCGGCTTGCAGTTCTTCCAACACCCTGACAAATAACGTCTGATCCACCTTGCCTGTCCACGCTGCACGAACGATCATATGAGGAGTTGATCCCCGATGTCGCCATAACTGCTTTTGGTAAAAAGATAAAGGATGCCACTCAATCTCTGGTGCCGGGCAAATCGGAGGAATCGCAAAAGTGGAGTCCTTTGCTCGTCGTTTCCGCTTCATGTTGTCCGCTTCCTCAGGTGAAAAAATCCGGTACTCCGCCAAAGCTTGTTCAGGCTGGTCCAGAATCTGGTCGATCAGGCTGAGCAAGTGTCCTGCAAGTGTAGTGATTGTCTGTTGGTGAAACAACCGGGAATAATACTCAAAGGTGCAATTTAGCTCTCCCTGCATCCCTTGAAAAATGTCGAGCTTCAAATCCATGGTTGAGCTGTGTTTGGCCCAGTCCACCATGTCCAGCGTCACATCTCCCATCGTAAATTGGGTCCTCTGCATCCCCTGATTATGTAAAATAAGCATGGTGTCAAAAATAGGGTTGCGCGAAAGATCACGTTTCTGATCCAGGTGCTCCACCATCTTTTCAAATGGATAATCCTGATGATCATACGCAGCTATAGTCCGATGAGCCACCTCCTTTAAAAAGTCTGTAAAGCAGCGCTCTCCTGCCGGAGTATTACGAATAGGCAAATAGTTCGTAAAAAGACCTATCGTATGCTCTACCCCCGTATAACGTCTTCCAGCAATGAGAGAACCTACAATGACATCCTCCTGCCCTGTGTATTGATACAGCAGCACATTGTATACAGCCAGAAGCGTCATATATAGTGTAGCCCCATGTTCTTGTCCCAGGGCCCGCAAGCGGTCAGCAGCCACCTTGTCAATCGTGAACGAATACATGCCCCCTTCAAAAGTCATCACAAGCGGCCGTGGATAATCACTGGGCAGATTCAGAATCGGTAGTCCTGCCTCCCGCCCTTCCGTTAACGTCTTCAGCCAAAATTTCTCCTGTTGGAGCATCTGCTCGCTGTGCAGAAAAGCATTTTGCCATACTGCATAGTCCTTATACTGGATACGTAGCGGTGGCAAGCTCTGCCCGCTATAAAGACTGGTAAATTCCCGAATGAGGATTTCCATGGAAACACCATCTGAAACAATATGATGCATATCAAACATTAGCAAATGCTTGTCCTCTTCATCACACTGATCCGTTAATCGCAGCAAGCATACACGAAGTAAAGGCGCCTCTCCCAAGGAAAACGGCTGTACAAATTCTTCCATCAGCTTTTGCACATCGGCTTCTTCTGAAGCCACTCCCAGTGATATCGCAAGCTCAGCTTCCGGAAGAACACTTTGCACAATTTCATCCTCTGCGACATCAAACACTGTCCGAAAGGATTCATGACGATGAATGATCGCAGCAAATGCGTCTTTTAAGCGCTCCACGTCCAAACGCCCAGTGATCATAGCCGCTCCAGGCATGTTGTAGCTCAAATTATCTTCTGCCAGCTGCTTCAGAATAAACTGACGCCGCTGTGCGTTGGATACGGGGTAAAATGCTTGTGGAGACACTGGTTCGATAGACGGGTAATCCGTTGTTTCTCCTCCTGAAACAAGCTTGGCAAGCTCACGAATACAAGGGTGTCCAAACAAATCAACCAATGTAATTCTCGTGTGGAACACCTGACTGATGGCTGTAATCAGATCCGTAGCCAGCAGTGAGTCTCCACCCAATTCGAAGAAATCAGCATCTATAGAGAGCTCGTCAACACCCAAAATCCGTCCCCAAATGCGTGCCAGCCTGTCTTCCGTTTCCGTCGGAACATACCCATCACGAAAGGAAACACGTACTTCGTTATAGGCTGTCAACTGTTCGTTACGACCACGGCTTCGACGTTGGATCGGCGGCTCTACCCAGTAGCGCTGCTTGTCCCAGGCGTATGTAGGCAAAGGAACTTTGACACACTCGTCTGCCGAATAATCCTCCAACCAGCGTCTGTTCTCTCCGTTAACATATCGCCGGGCAATCATTCGTGCATCTGTATCCAGCGTCATTTCTGCCAGGGGCAGGGGCTCGCTATATATAGTGCAAAAAATCCCCTGTTGCTCCAGCCCTGTTCCATCCTGACAGACCAATGCGTTATAAGCCTGGCGCAGCTTTGAGCAAAGATTGATCCGATCCGAAACTGGAATTGCCAATCGATAAGCATGATGCTCTCTGCCCGTGTTCAGGACATAACAGATATTTTCCAAAGACGGAATATCGTCACTCTCCAAAAAATCAATATATCGAGCAGTCAATCTTCGCAGTGAATCCTCACTATATGCCGAAAGCGTAAATACTCGTTCCTCACTGCAGGGTACATCGGAGGACGATGATAGTGAGGGCCTGCTGCCTTGATACTCCTCCAGCACCACGTGACAATTTGTACCGCTTAATCCCCATGAACTGATACCCGCTCTCAGCGGAATCCCGTCCTCACTTCGCCAATCAGCTAGCTTTGTATGAATATAGACCGGAGAACTATGCAAGTTCATCAGCGGATTGGGATACGCAAAATGCAGGGTAGGCGGAAGTTTTTTATGCTGTAAAGCCAGAATCATTTTAATTAGCCCTGCCATGCCCGAGGCCGAATCCAGATGACCGATATTGCTTTTGACTGAGCCGATTCCACAAAATTGTCTTTTTTGCGTATACCTGCGAAAAGCATTTGTAATCCCTTTGATTTCAATCGGATCTCCAATTTTGGTCCCTGTTCCATGAGCCTCAATGTAAGAGATCGTCGACGGATCAATGCCTGCACGCTTCCAAGCCTCTACAATCACTTCTTCCTGGGCTCGGGCATTCGGGGATGCCAATCCGTTGGAAGCACCATCCTGATTGATAGCACTTGCTTTAATCACCGAGTAAATATAATCGTGATCCTTCTCAGCTTGTTCCAGTGGCTTGATTAGAACAACGCCACAACCTTCACCCCATCCCGTACCATCGGCATCAGCGTCGAAGCTGCGTGATTGTCCTTGCGACGAGGTGATCCCAAGCCCACCCGGTTCCAATCTGGTGGGTAAAGCGCCAATGGCTACTCCGCCCACCAAAGCCATACTGCAATCTCCAGCAAGCAATCCTTCACATGCAAGATGCAAAGCGACAAGAGAGGAAGAGCAGGCGGTCGCTACACTGAGTGCAGGCCCAGATAGATTCAAGGCATAAGCCAGACGGCTTGCGATCACGGGCGGAAAATTCCCGACAAAAGCGGTGGATGAATCACTTTCGATCAGCTCCTTGTACCTCGCTTCACTATAGCCGACATATACGCCCACCCGTGAGCCACGGATACGTTCTCCGCCATAACCTGCATCCTCAATGGCCTCATAACCGGTTTCCATAAACATACGCTGCTGCGGGTCCATATATTTGGCTTCCCCTGGGAGGATATTAAAGAATGCAGCGTCAAACGTATCTATTTCGTCTAGATAACCTGCTGGCATATACGGCCCTTGATTGTGTTCATCCAAAAAAGGTCGGATCTGCTCCAAACGTGAGCTTGGAAACATTCGTATCCCATTCAGACCATGAACCAGATTGTTCCAATATTGCTCCTTGGTATCTGCTTGCGGGAATCGTCCAGCTACGCCGATGATGGCTATATCCCTGTTGCGGTTTATCCCCTCGTGGACTGCAGACGATGACGCAGCTTTGAGCTGAACTTGATATTGCTTGATCAGAGAATACGCATGCTCTTCAGATAATTCCTGTTTGGCTACAAGCTGCAAAATGGCTTCAACAAACGTATCCCTCATATGCTTTCATATCCTTTCATAGCCTCATCCACTGAAATAGCGTCCTCCTTTACCCGCTTGATCAGACTCCGCAAATCCTCATCCGCATGGTCAAGGTCAGAAGCTTTGACCGATGATTGCGGGCCTTCGGTTATCACTTCTCTCGTACTGGCAGCAAGCCTGCCTTCTATAAATTGCGCCAGCTGTGAAACTGTACCGTATGAGAACAGGTCTCCGGCCTCCACTTCAGGATCAACCCGTTCATTCAGAAGACTCAGCACTTTTAAAATAAGCAGGGAATCCCCACCAATTTCAAAAAAATGTTGACTCACATCAATTTCCTCGTATCCCAGCACCTCGGCCCAAATTTGAGCAATCTGCTGTTCCAATTCTGTGTAAGGTTCTGTCGGTTTCCCTTTCAGACTGACCTTCACATCTGTCACCAAACGGTTAGGCTTGACGAATGACGGAGCTCCTACCTCCTTAGTGGATTGCGGTACAGCTCGATGTCGATCCGTCAGCATATCCGGTGCAAGCTGAATTTTCATCATCGGCGCCCATTCACGGAGCTTCTGTGTATCAAACTTGCCAATAGCCACTTGATCCAGCGGACAAGACAAGCTCATGTGGAAAGCAGCCAGTGCATCCGGTACAGGCATATAATCCATACAGCCTGGTCCTGTAAGTCCCTCCCATGCGTACCAGTTGATTGCCAACGTCGTTTGCCCCCGCATGTTCCGCTGTGCGCTGAAGGCATCCATAAAAGTGTTGGCAGCCGCATAATCACCACCGCCAGCTCCGCCCCATAGCGAAGCTACCGAAGAGAAGAGAACGAAGAAATCTGTCTCTTGCTCAGCAAGAAGCTTATCCAGTACTAACGTGCCATGAATTTTGGGGCAAAGTACCTTCCCAAAGTCATCCCTATTCTGAACTTCCAATGGACGGCTGGTATCGCCGCTAGCTGCTGCGCAATGAACCACTCCTTTAACGGGGCCAAAACGAGCTTGCACATCTTCAAAAACCAGCTTCATCTGCCTAAAATCAGACACATCCCCCGCGTAGTAATGGACCTGCGATCCGTATTTTTCCATATCTACAAAGGCTGACAACTTACGATAAGTTGCAGCATCAGCTTGTCTTTCCACCGGATCATGTATAATTTGTGACCAATGCTCTTTTTCCGGCAGCTCTGTCCGATTCAGAATGACCAGATGGATCGGGGCTTGCTGGGACAAATACCGGCAGACCTCAAATCCCAAGCCTCCTGCACCACCAGTCACGATATACACCGCACCCGGACGAATGGTGACGGAACGCCGATCTGGAATATTCGGATGATTCCGAGTATCCGGGGTGCTTACCAAGTCCGATTCCAGACGGGCCATGCCTTGGATATATCGTTCCTGACGGACGACAACGAACGAGTCTGTTTTATTTTCTTGCAGCTCGGTCATGATCAGATCCGCAACTTGCTCCCTCGTGTGATGGATCGTATCAACATCCAGTCCGAAACATTGCAATTGTGGATGCTCCTGAGAAATAACCTTCACTAAACCGTGAATCGCAGATTTTTCAGGTGATATATACTGTTCATCCGAAATCCGCTGTGTAAAGTTCGAAACCACTCGCAAATCGAGCGTTTCATGTAAGCCCTGATGCAGTAATGCTTTTGTCAGAAAATAAAGGCTATAAACACCTGACTCCAAAGCAACATCCACAGTTTCAATATTGACTGGAGTTGAAGGGGGATCTGTGCAGGTCCAGAAATGAACGATACCGTTCAAGCGCTGATTCCGTTGTCTCAGTTCACTCATGAGTTGAAGGTAATCTGCTTCTACACCCGCCCGGATGGTGTATTGATGATGGCTCTGTTTTTCAAACATCTGCCCCGTCTCTACGGTCACCACCTGATGGTCAGAATGCGTCAAGCGAAGCGCCAGCTCGTCACCAATCCCCAGCTTGTCTTTAAAGATTAGCCAGTTTCCCTGAGCTAGTGCACCTTCTCTTGTCTTCTTCAGTTCTTTTGGAGTCCAGCGAACACGGTACATTAAATCTTCGATTGTACTCACCTGTGTTTGTTCACTCATTCGACCGATAATCAGTGCGGTCTCAGCCTTAGTACGGTTTGGCAAACGCACAGGGAAGGTCCGTACTTCCGTGAATTGCTCTTCCTTCAACAACTGCTCCCATGTTTCCGTCGGAACCAGTGGAGAATCCTTTCGTATATCCTGATCCTCGAACAGCCACCATCCCTCTGTCATTCCCCACACGAGATTTTCCGCAGGCTCGTTCTGCACCTTTTCGATCATAAACAGGGCTCCACCAGGGGCAAGTACCTTTTTCAACTGGGACAAGGAGGTTCGCAAACGGCTCGTGGCATGAATCACATTCAGACCAATAATGATATCAAACTGTTCCGGCACAAAGCCTTGCGCCAAAGGATCTTCTTCAATATTAAAAGTTTGATATTGAACAAACGGATAGGCTGCAAACTGCTTTTGTGCTTCCAAAATGATGCCCCGTCCCAAATCGGTATAGTAATACTCCACTTGGAGACCTGCTATGGCTGGAAAAAGCACCTTACCCACCGTTCCCGAGCCAGCCCCGACTTCCAGAATGCGGAGCCGTTTTCCCGCTTGTGCTAAAATATGCTGCTTTAATGCGTCCAGCGCCATCGTCTCACACAGATCGCCCAGGGTACGTCCCTGATTGGCAAAGCCCTCCAGAAATTGCGATGTGCCATCGGGAAACAGTACACTCAAAGGCGATCTTTTCCCCGTTAATACAGCCGGATAGGCGTCCAGACAATACTTCAACACCTTGAAGGTTCCAGCAAATGCCGGATATTGCTCGATGTATTGGGTACATAACATCGACAGATCGGGAACTGACTGATCAACGGTCAGCATTATATTTTCACCGTCCAAGCGTACGTGGCCCTGCTTCTCTACGAAACGCAGCATGAACCGGAAGAGACGCTGATATGTGGAGGTGATCCCTATCGTATGCAGCATTTCAGACTCTTTGTATACTTTTCCAGGTTCTGTGAGCGTCCCCCATTGCCTGAATAGTTCGATGATAAGCTGGGCCGCAAATTCATCAACCGCCTCTTTATATCCCTGGACTACCGCGAATCCGCTCTCCTCCAATAACCGTTCACCGAATTGAAAAACCATCTCGGTAGCCTGCCAGAAATCAGGAGCTCCCTTCTGCGTGTCAGCGATCAATTCCGCACTGGCTGGTACATCCGGTGATTGCTGAACTTTAGGTTCAACCCAGTAGCGCTTCTCTTCAAACGGGTAGCCTGGAAGAGGGACACGCACCCGGTTCTGTCCGCGATAATAGTCATCCCACTCCAGCTCACTGCCCTGCATATAAGCCTCCACCAAACGTTCCAGTGATTCCGCAGGCTGGACTCTGTACGGCGCTGGATTTCCCCCTGTTTTGCCTATCGTATTTACGTATATTCGTTCGCGATCTAGTAATATGGAAGCCGCATTTTGATCGCCCTGCTCTGCAAACAGCTTGAGTTTACGCTGTAATTCTTCCTGCGAGCTGACGACGGTAGCCAAACGATAAGCATCGTTTCCACGACTGATATTGGTGCAGTAACAAATATCTGCCAAAGCTTCGTGGTTATTTCCCAAATAAGCCGCAAACCTCTCGGCATAAGCGTAGAGCGCTTGTTCGGTCCGGGCAGACAAAGTGAACAAATATTCTTCGCCCGGAGGCGGAGCTTCTCTTTGGAGCGTATATTCCTCCAATACAACATGGCAGTTCGTTCCGCTCAGACCAAATGAGCTTACACCTGCACGACGAATCCCGCATTCAGGCATCCATTCCTGAAGTGACGGAGCGACATAAACCGGAGAATTGACAAAATCAATATGCGGGTTAGGCACTTTAAAATGAAGGGATGCTGGAATCTGACGTTTGGTCATGGCCAGCACTGCCTTCATAAACCCGGCAATCCCTGCTGCTGAATCCAGATGCCCGATATTGCTCTTGACCGATCCTACCGCACAGAACTGTTTACGATTTGTATAGCGTCCAAAAGCCCGCGCAATGCCTTCCATTTCAATAGGATCGCCTAGCTTGGTGCCTGTTCCATGTGTCTCGATATATGAAATTGTCTCTGGATCAATCCCCGCGCGCTTCCAGGCTTCCTCAATCACATCAGCCTGCGCAGCGGCATTAGGAGCGGTCATTCCGTTGGATCGCCCATCCGAGTTAGCTGCGCTTCCTTTGATCACTGCGTAAATATAATCACCATCAGCCACGGCCTGCTCCAGTGACTTGAGTACAACAGCACCTACTCCTTCGCCACCACCTGTACCGTCCGCCGATTCGTCGTACGCTTTCGTCTTGCCATCAGGCGCGGCGATTCCCATGTTGAAGAGATTTTCATCTACCATCGACAGGTACAGATTGACACCGCCAGCCACAGCCATTTCGCAGCCACCAGACGTGATCTCCTGTACCGCATGATGCACAGCCATGAGTGAAGAGGAACAGGCCGTGTTAATGACCTCTGCCGGGCCTGTCCAATTAAAGACATAAGCAATCCTACCGGCAATCACAGCTTGTAAATTCCCCGGTATAGCAGAGGGCTCAATCTGTGGCATCAGGTCCAAATATTGCGGTGTACCTGTTCCTACAAATACTCCCGTCTTCGACCCGTACACCTCTTTTTCCGAGTATCCCGCATTCATCATTGCTTCCCAAACAACCTGTAACAGCAGGCGCTGCTGCGGGTCCATCATTCGTGCTTCATTAGGAACTATATGGAAAAACGATGCATCAAATCCATCAATTTGCTCCAGATATGCCCCTTGCGGCAACGAGCCTAACTGTCCAGCTACATTATCTGAACCATGAATTATATCTTGTAACCGATGAGTTGGAATGTCGCGAACAGCATCCACCTCGTGACACAGATTGTCCCAGAAGGCATCGCAACTGTCCGCCATAGGAAAACGGCAAGCCATGCCAATCACAGCAACATCACCGTGTCTTCCCTTGGCCCCAAGCTCAGCCCTGTGGATATGTTGCCGTCTTGTATCCATTTCGCGAAGGGGTTTGATAGGTTTCTCCACACCGCCGGACTGAATGATTTTGGCCTGCATCGCGATCGTATGATGTGTAAAAAGCTGCGGAATGGTCAGCTGAGTCTTTAGTAAATGGTGGATTCTGCTTTGCAGTCGCACGATAGACAACGAGTTGCCACCTGCTTCAAAAAAACTGTCCTCCACACTAACGGCAGGCACGGACAGCAACTTCTTCCAGATATCCGCCAGTTGTTCCTCCAACTCATTACGTGGTGCCACATATGCACGAGTATGGACTACTCCAATCCGATGCAAAGGCAGCGCCTTTTTATCCACTTTGCCATTTGCCGTGACAGGCATGGACTCCAGACAAACTACATGTGCCGGAACCATATAGTCCGGTACATATTGCTTCAGGTACAATTGGATGTCATTGGTTCCTAACGGAGATGCTTTCGAGGTCTTCAGCCTTTTCAATGTATAAAAGGCTGCAAGCTCCTCGGTGTGCTCTGATCCATGCGGAATGACCACAGCCTCTTTGATGGACGGATGACTTCTGAGAATAGTCTCAATCTCCCCCAGTTCCACACGCATCCCTCGGATTTTAACCTGGTCATCCGACCTGCCGACAAACTCCAGATTACCGTCTGGCAACCATCTCACCAGATCGCCTGTTTTATACATCCGCTCTGCTTGGGTTCCAAACGGGTTCGGCACAAAGCGTTCGTCCGTCAAGCGTGGATTGTATAAGTATCCTCGCGCCAATCCAGCTCCAGCGATGAACAGCTCTCCAGTCGCCCCAAAGGGCAGCAAGCGTTGCTGTGGATCTAGAACATACACCTGATAATTTAATAGCGGCTTGCCTATGGGTAGAGTTGCCCGTTGCTCTGCAGGTTGGCATTCATACAAAGTCGTATTAATAGCCGCTTCTGTCGGACCGTAAATGTTAAACAGCTCGCCTATGTTCAGCTTATCTCGTAAATGCTGTACCAGCTGCCCGCTACAAACCTCACCTGCCATGATGATAAAAGCAAAGGGATGCTCAATATCTGGTACCTGCTCCAACAGCACTTCCATTAGTGAAGGTACGGTATTTAACACATTAATCTGTTCCTTCCGTACCAGTCCCCAAAAGGCGCTTGGATCTGTCTTGGCTTCTTTTGGAACCAGATACAGTGTCCCTCCGGTAGCTAAAGGCAAAAAAATCTGCTGCACAGAAGGATCGAATGTGAATGGAGCCATCAAAATATGTCTCAATTGTTCATGGAAATCATAGCTGTGTTTCAGCCCAGCCAATTGATTAACAATATGTCGATGCTCTATCATCACGCCTTTGGGCGTTCCAGTCGAGCCTGATGTATATATGACATACGCCATATGATCAGGTCTGCCTTGAACTGGCAGATTGGACGTCTCGCCTGTATAGAAGGCGGGATTGGACAGATCAAGCACTGTTCCTTGAAAAGGATGGGCATCCACATACTGTGGCGGTGAGATCAGCAACTCCATCCGACTATCCGTAAAAAGTTGCTGTACCCGCTCTGCTGGAAACGCCGGATCTATCGGACAATACGCCCCTCCTGCCTTTAGTACCGCCAGGATCACCACGATAACTTCCACCGTCGGCTCAGTCATGATGCCGACAATATCATCTGGACCCACTCCATGACGTTGTAAAGCACGGGCAAGTTGATTGGCTCTTGCATTTAGCTCTCTGTAACTAATGCAATATTCTGCTTCGACTACAGCAGCTTGCTCAGGCGTTTGTACCACCTGTTCTTCGAACAACTGATGCAGCATATTCACATCCGTCAGTTCTACAGCCGTCTGATTTAAGCCATTTACTAGAAGCTCTCGTTGCTGTGGAGCCAGCATATTTGCCGCATCATCCTCCAGAGAAACCGCTGATTTCTTAGGCCATTGAGCCAGAACATACAGCAAGTTGGCAGCAAAGGATTCAAGCAAGGACATCGAGTACACCTCAGGTCGATAAACGAGTTGCAGTATCCGACCTTCTTCTTCGTTCGGTACAAGCTTGATTATCAGATCAAATCGATCCAGGTCATCGACCGCCGTTTGTAATCCCTCATCGACACATGCCAGTTGCCACAGTTCTTGCAGCTCTCTCCCATGAAGAGATGTCCACTTGTCATAGAGAAGGGACAAAGAATTGGCCTGATGGTTCAATGTTCGGGAAAACTCGGCCTTCATGTCTTCGTTTAGCTCACGCCACGTTCGACTTCCTTGAACCCGAGGCTTGAGAAAAAGCAGACTCCCTGGCTCGGATTGGGCCTGTACAAGCGTCGTCGTGCCAATACATATATCTTCTGACTGCGAATAGCGATGAAGCAGCCCAGACAGCGCCGTCAAGAACAAAATAAAACGTCCCAGTTCCGAGCCTTTCGACATTTGATCCAGTTGGCGGATTGTCTCCCTGGGAATAACCCGTTCTAGCGTTTCTCTGCGTGCTCCCGGTTGATAGTTAGACTTGCTTTTGCTTACAGGCAATAATTCCCGCGGCAGATCTTGAGACCATTTTTTCATCCAATATTCTTCAATGATCCGGTCTTTCAGATGCGTACTCTTGTCCATACACACTCCCCTCTCTGTCAACCGTTCCCGGCCTTCATGAGCTGACGAATCCACATGATCTTTAATTGGTGGACTACTTGATTAATTCACTATTCAAAATACTCAGTCTCTCCTCAAAAGGAGGATGCACGTGCTTCAATTCTTTCTCCCATTCCGCCTTGCAGCTGCAATCCAGATGCTCCAGAACGCTTGGATCAAGAGTGTGATTATACTCCTTCAACGCCTCCATCACTCGATCACTGCATTGTGGGCAATTGTAAGGCACCCCGACAGGAGAAGGATAAAATTGGAACAATCCGACGATGATCTTCCCCAAATGCGCCGTCCGTTTTACCACCTCAACGATGCTCCAGAGCCATGCCGGTTTATAGGCCTCTTGATCACTTAAATACTGCACCAGTGTATAATCCTGTACGGTACAGCTTTCCAGTGAAACAGTCGTCGTACCGATCTCAAAAGCATGTTCAATCGTTTGTACGGCATGCTCGATAGCCTCTTGTTCCGTAATAAAAGGCGGCTTCAGCAACACATAGCTGCGTAAATTTAGCTCCTGAGTCACCAAGCGGGCGGCCTTGTCAAATTGTTTTAATGAAAAGCCCTTGTTTATGCATACATACCGCAAAAAATCATCAATCATTTCGAGTCCCATGGCGACTTCCACATGCTTATCCGGTAAAAGGCGCTTAATTTCCGCCATATTTTCCTTCGTTACAAACTCGGGTCTGGTTTCAATAACCAGCATTTTGATTTCGGGCTTTTCCCCAACCATGCGTATGATCTCCCACAATGCTTCAGCTGGAACTTCATTGTCGTTGAGAATGGAGCCGTTATTATACAGATTGAGTAAAGGATATTTGGTAAAATCAATCCGATTGAACTCCTTCCGAAATTGCTCCAAATAATAATGGGCGGATAGAGGGCCGTCTTTGCGCGTTTGCTTGGCTAAATGACCGCACATGGTGCAGCCGTTTCCATTTTTCAGAGCCCACTCGCATCCGTTCGACATTAAATACATGACTGCGCGTTGGTAGTTTTTCCCTTGAAAGTTTTCCTCACGAATATCCGTTTCTGTCGCTACTTTGTCCAAATGATACTGTTCATCCGGAATTTTGGCGTGAATTTCCTTCATTAAATTAGCAATGAGACGGTAATAGTGGGCAGTTTCCTTCGTAGTCATCCATTGGTAGGAATCCATTTGTTCCCAGTCCTTCGGCTTTCTCATCTTCATACACCCCTTTTCAAAGTATCCGGGCTATAATCAAATTCAATCGCCCAGACCTCTTGCAGTCCCTTTTCCATCTCCGTCAAGGAGTGAATATCCTGAATAGCACAATCTCTTTCTGTAACCATCAGCCTGAGCAAAGCGACATAACGTTCACATAAGAGTTCTATTGTCGATGTTTCATATGTTGAAGGCTGATACAACATTTGGATGGCTGTTTGCTCCATTTGATGAATACTCACTAGAAGTGAATAATCCGTTACGCTATGCCCGGCAAAGGATTCCAAGGTCAATTCACTTTGTCGATTGATCTCCAGCGGATAATTTTCAATCACGAGCAATGTATCAAATAGAGGCTCTGTGCTTCTGAAATTTCCGTAAGTTTGTATATCCACAAGCGGTGTTGTTTCGTAAGGCTGCCTCGCTATACTCGCTTGCTGAACATCGAGCAGCGCTTGTTGCAGCGTATCGCTATTCCCAGACTGCAACCGCATAGGAACCGTGTTCATCAGAAGACCTACCATTCGTTCAATTCCAGGCAAGCTGCTGGAGCGGCCAGATACTGTTGTGCCGAAAAGCACGTCTTGCCGACCGCTAACCCTTTGTAGCAGAACGCCCCAAGCCGCTGTAAAAAGGGTACCTATCGTTACCGATTCTTCCTTCGCGACAGTTTCCAGCTCATTCACCAGATCTGGCGGCAATATATACGATTCGCAAGCCGTATCGCTTATTTTTGGGGCAGAAGTGGTATCAAGCAGGTACAGGGGCTGAGCTTCATATCCAGCCAGATAAGCTTGCCAAAATGCCTTGCTTCCGCTCTTATCCTGCTTTCCAAGCCATTTCACGTACTCTCGGAAACACGGCTTGCTTATCTGTTCCGGTTCTCGGCCTGCACGCAGCGTATGATATGCGTGGATAAACTCACCCAGCACAATGCCATTACTCCAGCCATCCATCACAATATGATGGTTGCTGACCATCATGATATGACGGTCGTGCGTCAGCCTAAACACTGTAATCCGCAGTAGTGGACCCTCGGACAGGTCAAATCCTACAGCACGGTCCGCTGCGCGCAGTTCCTGTATTATCGTCTCTTGCTCCATCTCCTCCATTTCTGTGAGGTCATGGAAAGCGAAAGATAGTACGCGTCCTTTTAGGATAATCTGAACCGGGTTCTGGATCTTTTCCCAGCGGAATACGCTTCTCAGCACTTCATGCTGTTGAACCGTCCATTTCCACGCCTCACAGCAGACAGACAGATCAAGCTGGCCACGTAGCGTGTAGCTGTATTGTTCAAAATAAGCTCCTGTGTCCTTGTCCCGCAAATAGTGGTAGAGCATCCCTTCCTGCATGGGAGTCAAACCAATAACATCCTCCACACGTGTTTTGTTCAATGGACGGTGGCTCATGGTTGTTCCCCCTTACATTTGAATGATAGTGCCAATCCCATATGCGAATAGTCCCTCTTGCGGGTGACGGATAAACGGTTCTCGACAGCCTGTTGGGTCTACAAATTCCTGAAAGGACGGATAACTTTGTTTCACTTCGTCCCAAAAAACGCCAACATCGTAACCTCTTCCCCACGTCTCAGGTCGCATGCTGATATCATGAAAAGCAATCATGCCGCCCGGTGCCACCAGCTCTTGATACATGCGGAAATCCGAACTCACACCACCGTAGGAATGATCTCCATCAATAAATAGAAGGTCAATCTGGCGATTTCCCAGAACCTTTTTTAAATCCTGTTTGGTCGAGCAGTGAAATGAACGATCGCGAATAAAAGAAAACTGCTGTTCCGCGCTGCCGAAACTGGAGTAAAGCTTCACCTCATTGTCATCCTGACCACCTCCATACGGTCCACCCGGATAATCAATACTGACGAGCAGGGCTTCTGGATCGGCCAGTTGGCTCAAGCAATAAAATACGCCGCCGCTGGCTGTCCCGATCTCAACGACTGTTTTAGGCTTTTGGCGCTTCACGACCTCCAGAAAATGACGCAGCTCATAGGGATTCTGAATGGCTGGAAAAACAGGTACATGCTCAGCGACCTGCTCCAAAATAGCTCTTAACCGGATGGATTGCGGACTGGTTACGTCCTCTTTAAGATTTTCCGGGGAGAGAAGTTCAAACAACTCGGGCACGATAACCTTAGCCAAGAGTCCTTCTACATCAGGCTCATCTTCCCCGTCCACTAACCAGGCTTCCGGCAACTTAGGAAGCTTGTCCTCTGGATTCTCTCCTTTTTCAATGGCTGCTTTGAAGTGACTCGCCTGCTCCCGTGTTAGCTTCACATACCCAGGCTTCCACGCATGAATGAGCAGAAAATCACCTTTCACCTTGATATGATCCAAGCCAAACTTGTGCACCCATGGCAGATCGTTGTATCGCTTTTGCAAATAATAATTTAAGGGGCCTGTCGGAAGAATTCGTAAATGGTCCAATCTGTTACTCATGCTCTCACCTCGTCCTCGTTGAAATCCATTCCGACATTACGTAAAAATGAGCCGGTATGGGAATGCACACAGGCTGCAACCTGCTCAGGGGTTCCAGCCACCACCAGCTGTCCACCTCTGGTCCCTCCCTCGGGACCAAGATCTAACACATAATCTGCCGTTTTGATCAAATGCAGATTATGTTCAATGATGAGGACGGTATTACCCTCATCTACGAGCTGTTGAAGGATGGTTAGCAGACGCTGGATGTCGTCAGGATGCAAGCCTGTGGTCGGTTCATCCAGAATGTATAACTGGCTGCTCCCCTTTTTTAACTGACCTAGCTCCTCCACCAGCTTAATACGCTGGGCTTCCCCGCCAGATAATGTCGTTGCAGACTGACCCAGCTTCATATAACCAAGACCCAGTTGGTTCATAAGCTTTAGCTTGCTGTAAATAACAGGCTGGTCAGCAAAGAAAACTGCAGCTTCTTCAATACTCATCTCCAATACATCCGCAATATTCTTCTCTTGATATGTAATGGCCAGTATATCTTCGCTGTAGCGTCTGCCCCGGCACGTCTCGCACATCATTTCAACGTCAGACATAAACTGCATTTCAGTGACGATCACCCCGAGTCCTGAACAAACTTCACAGCGTCCACCTGGTGAATTGAAGCTAAAATGTGCATCCTTCCGTTGCAGCTGTCTGGCTCTTTCAGTCCTGGCAAACAACTTACGGATAGCGTCAAACACCCCCACATAGGTAGCCGGAGTGGATCGCGATGTTCGTCCAATTGGCTTCTGATCGATACAAATCACCTGATCAATCGACGCTTCTCCTTTCATCTCTACATCGTGCTTCAGATATGCAGGCTTACCATCCAGATGAGCACGCAATTTTTCATATATAACGTTATGAACCAGCGTGGTTTTTCCTGATCCGGATACCCCTGTGACACAAACCAAGCAACCAAGCGGTATGCGTATGTTCAGGTTCTGCAGATTATTTTCCCTCGCTCCCAGCACCTCCAGATACTTCCCGTCACGAGCCTTTCTCCGCCTTGAGGGCAATGGAATACCTCGCCGGCCGGCCAAATATTGTCCCGTCAAAGAATTAGGATTGCTCATGACTTGTTCCACTGTACCCTGTGCAACAATTTCACCACCAAGCGCTCCTGCACCAGGTCCAATATCCACAAGATAATCCGCTTGGGCCATAATCTCTTCATCATGTTCGACGACCAAGATGGTGTTTCCCAAATCCCGTAGCCTGTGAAGCATGGCTATCATTTTGCCGGTATCCTTCGGGTGCAATCCGACACTGGGTTCATCCAAAATGTAGATCATCCCCATCAGTCCTGAGCTTAGTTGAGTCGTTAAGCGTACGCGCTGCGATTCACCACCCGAGAGCATCGTCACCGGACGGTTCAGACTTAAATAGTCCAGTCCCATGTCGAGCAGCAACGCCAGACGAGTCTTCATTTCCTGTAAAATAGGCTGTGCGACAGCCGCAAGACTCTGGAAAAATCGGGGGGCCGTTCGCAGTAGTTCATCGCAGTATGCATGCAGCTCAACTAACGGCATATTCGAAAAATCACGGATCGTTTGATCCCCTACACGATACAGAAGACGTTCTGCCTTCAAACGGGCTCCTCCGCAGCTCGGACACACTTGTTCTCTCATGACTTCCTTATCTTCCGCCTTCATAGCGCTCATATCGTCCTTGGCATTAGCGTTGAAGCGCTCATAAATGAGATTTACAATGCCTGCAAATTTTTCATGCATTGGCTTGCCACCTGTAGCAGGATTCTCAATGGCAATCTTTTCCCCTTGAGTACCGTATAGCACAGCGTATAACGCCTCATTCGACAGATCCTTTACCGCCGTATTCAGATCAAAATGATACCGGCTCGCCAGTCCTTCTAGAATTTTTCGATTTTTATGAAATTTCTCTTTCTCGCATTGCCAGCCAAGCAGGTGAATCGCTCCTTCGGCCACACTTTTGGATCGATCAGGAATCACACGTTCGAGATTCACTTCATAATGTGTGCCAAGTCCTGTACATGTCGGACAAGCACCCAGAGGACTATTGGATGAAAAAGCTCCTGCCGAGATTTCACTGACCATCATTCCGCAACGGCAACACCCGGAGTTTGGAGTACATGCAGATCGTTTATCGACCATAGGTCGAATTTGCATCCATCCGTCTCCCACATCCAGCGCCTTGTCTACCAGAACTTGAATATCTTTGACTTGCTCCACGGAATTTGAAATCGTCACTCGACCAACCAGTACCTCCAGCCGGTTGTACTCTTTTCCTAGGTGTACTACCTGTGGAGACATACTGGAGAACAAAACTTCTGCTTGCTGTACATCCAGCAATTTTCGGTTCCAATTTAACTGGGTATAGCCCTTTTTTCGTATTTCCTTCAGCAACGCTACAGGCCCGCCATGTGGCATGGAAAGAATTGGCGCATATACATCAATAGATGTATCAGATGGATATTGGAGCACCTGCTCTGTGATTTTCTTTCTGCTTTGAACAGGCAATGCTTCCTGGCAATAGGGACAAACGGCCTGACTTGTTCGTGAAAACAATAGCCGCACATAAGAAGAAAGCTCGGTCAATGTTCCCACCGTAGACCTTGGATTCCGCGACAACGTCTTTTGCTCCATCGCAATTGCCGGAGACAGTCCTTCGATCAAGTCCACATCCGCTTCTTCCGTTTTTCGCAAGCCCATTCGCTCATATGCGGACAGCGACTCCATTAAGCGTCGCCGTCCTTCTGCATATAGTGTATTGAACACTAGTGACGATTTCCCTGAGCCGCTTACTCCCGTGAAAACAACCAATTGATCCCGCGGAATCCGCATAGAGATATTTTTCAGGTTATGCTGTCTAGCGCCTTTGACAACAATGTAGTTTTGCATGTTTAAGCCCACACTTTTTTATAAATTTGAATGGATTGGTTATGAGCCACTGACTTCAGCACTCAGTACTTCCAGTTCCTTCATCTGTCCCATTTCCATCTTCAACAGGCGGTCTGCGGTATGAAAATAATGGTCATCATGCGTGATGGCGAAAACAATTTTGCCTGCCGCCTTCATTTCAGGCAGAAGTGTATGGTAAAAGAACTTTCGGAACTCTGGATCTTGATCCGCAGCCCATTCGTCAAACAAATATACAGGTCGATCCTCCAGATAACAGATCAATAGCGCAAGCCGCTTCCGCTGGCCGCCAGAAAGCTTGAGCGTGCTGAAATATCCATCCTTAACCGTTACTTTATCCTCCAATCCCAGCCTTTTCAGATAACGCTCAATGTCAGATTGCTTTTCCTTATAATCAATGTCGTACAAACGCTCAAACAAATGGAAATCAGAGAACACGGTGGAGAAATACTCGCCCGAGGTACGTGGGTCAATGACTTCTCTATTGATCGTGATGTATCCCGTTTGTGGCGGGTAAAGAGCGGTCATTAGCTTGGCAAGCGTTGTTTTACCACTGCCGTTGCCGCCTGTAATAAAAATGATCTGTCCTTTAGCGGCCTCCAGCGTAATAGGTCCGACCACAAAGCTGGACTCTCCAGTCACGTTGCTGTACTCAAAGCTAAGATTGTGAAAACCAATGCGTTCCACAGCAACCTCTTCATCCACCACACTCGCAGTATCATGCAATTCTCCACTGTCATTAGTTGGCATTTCCGCAATAAAGGTTTTAATTCTTCGCCAGGAAGTCCGAATCTGGAACAACTCCGGCACAGCCTGCAACAAGCCGTTGATCGGTCCAATCAAATAAAGAAACACGACAACAAATTGAATTAATGTGTAATCCTTTATGTTCGGGAAAATCGTCGGGAACACAAAGGTTACTACACCTAAAATTAAAATCAGCAGCGTTTCGCCCAGCACCAGCGCATTGGTAAATTTAATACGGGACACCGAGCGTTTTTGCCGATACTGTTCACAGCTATCCTGAATATCGCTCCCGAACTCCGCCTTTTTGCGACCATGCATACTAAGCTCTTTAAAGCCTTTGAGCATGTGATCGATAAACCCCAAATATACGTTTTGGGTATCCCTCGCCTCTTCCCAATAACGGTTAGCCGTACCGCTGACAAGGCTATAAAATGCGGCAATCACCGCAATCACGACCAGCGAGAGAATTGTTCCCCAAAACGAAATCGTACCGAGATAAACAAAGCAGCAGATGACAGTCAGCAAGCTGGTTGCGAACCCGACCGCCACATTAGCCGAGAAGCCGACCATCTCCGTATCATTATTTAAAGTGGCTAAAATTTTGCCATTGTCCATGCGTTCTAATTTGTCATAAGAGCTGTGCAGCACTCGTTGAATGAGTTCCATCCGTTTTCGATAAATCATGTTATAGGTGATCTTCACTAATTTGGTTTCAATCAGCTTGCGGCCGAAAATATATACTGCCAGCGCCAGCCCGAAATAATACAGCAGGTATTTGAGCGGAATCTCGCTGCCAATCGAGAAATTGACGATAAAAATGACAAAGGCATTCGCCGCACCGCTCAGCAAGCTCATCATCACCAACAAAGGAAGCGAACGTCTAGTTTCATCTGCGTTAGGGAAAAGCGTACCCAGCACCAAGTAGACAAAGCTCAAGAGCAATCCTAGGCCCAAGGCCCCAATCGCAAACGGAAAGCTAAACGGAGACCAGACAATCGCGGTTGTCCAGGAAACCCCCTGCATCGCAGTAGGAACCAGATAAACTCCATACAAAAACGGTGTACTGCAAAGTAAAAACACCAGCCATGTAAGCAGCTTTTTTGGATTCAAAGACTTATAAACACGTTGTTTGCGGATGATGTCCCGTACAACTGTAATCAGCAGAACTCCTACAGCCAGCACATAACATGCCAGCATAATCGTAATGACGGACCATGCATTATCTGTTTTCTGATCCGGCTCATACGGAGACACAGGTTGACGATCTCGTAAAATATCCATCAGACCGTGACCCGTAATATACGTTAAAGTGGTACCGTTATTCGCCATAATCCCTACAGCGAGCTGATCTTGAGGGCGAAAAACCATATATGCAGAAAAATTCGGATTTAATCCAGCCTTCGACACCTCTCCATTTCCGCTTTGATAATCAGCCCAGCCCATAGCATAAGACGACATATCAAACTTGCTGGGAGCCACAGTGCGGTCAGGCGCATGCGTTTCCATAATTAATGGAGTCATGGGAGATTTCAGGCTGCCCAGTTGATATTTGAGCCAGGTAGCCAGGTCATTACCGTCCATCATGATATAACCAGCAGGACGATTTCCCCTAAAGACAGGGGATTGATATTCACGTGCTTGAAAAAAGCCGTTCTTGTAGCCTGTTGCCAGTGTGGGTGCGGCTTCTGTGGGGTAAAGAGTGGTCTTATGCAGACCCAATGGCTGAAAAATATGGGCCTTCATATAATCTTCGTAAGGCTGCCCCGTGACCTTTTGAATGACAGCCCCCACGATGGCATAGTTAATGGTGGCATATTCAAAGCGTTCGCCAGGACGGTTATGTAATTCTAAGCCATTCACATTCCTCACAACCTGTTCGAGTGAATCGACGCGGTTGGAGATCGGAATGTCGGTAATCGTATACCATGGAATGCCGCTGGAGTGGTGTAGCAACTGTCGCAGTGTAATCTCGACATTTTGGTGTTTGTACTTGGCTTGGAACCATGGAAAATACTTCGAAACAGGATCATCCAGCTTCAACAAACCCTGCTGCTGTAGCTGCAGTACAGCAAGTGCTGTGAATCCTTTAGAACAAGAGGCAATTTCAAAGCTTGTCTCAGGTGTAACAGGAGCTTGCTTGTCCACATTTGCATACCCAAAACTTTTGAGGTAAGCCGTTTCTTTTCCCCGAACCACCACTACTGTCATTCCGGGGATATGACCTTCCTGCATTTTCTCATGAATAAATGCTTCTAGACGTTGAGTCGTGGCTTGATCCAAACCTGCTGCGGCTTCCGCGTGATTGGGCAGAATACATGCTGCCACTAAAGCGAAAATCAGAATAACCGCTGCCATTTTTCTCATGATCATCTTTTTACATTCCATAATCGCTCCAGCTTTCTTTGTAATATGTAATCAAAGCATGCTTGACCAATATATGTAAGACTAATTATCTAGTAATTATATAAAAACACTAGGATAAATAGTATTCAAAACGAAGCATTCAATATGGCGTATAAATATGCGTAATTTTATATTTATTTTATGGATATTTAAGCAATTTATAATGAATATATATTAAACAGGAATGGGTTTATGTGACGAAAAATCGGGAGATTACCAGGTATTGATCTTAATTCGGAGAGTCAATTGCCAGAAATACGTAATAAACTAATAATTATCAATTTAATTGAATTTGTATTAACACCTTAACATTTCATCCCGTTCGGATGTAGTGAGTTAATTCACACTTTTTCGAAATTCCCTAGTAAACCTACAAAAACCTTTTAAAGGGAACTCGTATGTTTAAATTGGTATACAATTGTCGAAAATCCGTTTTATTTTCCTCATAAAAATACATTTTTTCTGCTTGATTGTTTTTATTTGGTCGGATAGCATCATTTTTATGTAGACTCTACGTTTTTCAAAATCTGCATGTATAAGGAGGCTAATGTATGTTCTATGCATTAACGCATGCTCAAAAAAGAATTTGGTATAACGAAAAAATACATGGCACGACGGCCATGCATAATCTGACCGGACTAGTACGCATTCAAAAGGAACTCGAGCTTGATGCACTGGAGAATGCGATTCAGCTCTTCATTTCCAAAACTGAAGGCCTCCGTATCCGGATCGAAGAGCAAGATGGAGAACCCGTACAATACGTTAAGCCCTATGAAAAGGAGAATATCGAATATCTTGATTTTAGTCATGAGACTGATCCTTTACAGCATTTTGAACAATGGCTGAAGGTCGTGAGCGGACAAGCGATGCCTCTGTTGAACTCCAAACTATATTCTTTTGTTATCTTTCGGCTGGGACCTGATGATGTTGGTTATTTGGGTAAATTTCATCATATTATTGCAGACGGTTGGGCTTTACATATCGTGTCGGAACGAATTTCGCAGTATTATACTCTACTAGTCAACCACCGTCCTCTCCCTGCTGATGAAGAATATTCCTACATACCTATCATTGATCAAGAACAAGCCTATCTAGCATCTGAACGTTTTATCAAAAATAAAATGTTCTGGAATGAAAAGTTTCAAACCTTACCTGATATGATACCCATCAACAAAAGTAAAGATATTTCGGCCGTTCGCTCATCCTTTGCCATCGATAGCGAAACCTCTCGCATCATCCAGAATTTTATCCAAAGCTCCAAGCTTTCTGTAAATGTGTTATTCGTATCCGCCCTTCTGCTTTACATCTACCGAACGACTCAAGAAACCGATGTAGTCATCGGGACACCTGTCCTGAACAGATCAGGAAAAAAACAAAAAAATACGTTTGGCATGTTCACCAGCACAATGCCGTTTCGTATCCAAGTGGATGAAGCTTTAGATGCCTACTCCTGGATGAAGCAGGTGGGAACAGAGCTAATGAATTTTTACTTTCATCAAAAATATCCGTATGATCTTCTGGCTGGTGGTTTGGAGCTTGCCCAAAAAGGATATAACGGTCTGTTTGATATGTGTGTTAATTATTACAATATGAAATTTAGTCCCCAATTTGATGGATGCCCCTATGAAGTTCAGGAGGTATTCAGTGGTTATCAGCCTTATGCCCTGCAGCTAGTTATACGTGATTGGGAGGGGAGCGGAAAAATTACGCTGGATTTTGACTATAGAGTGAAGACTTTCAGCGAGCTGCAGATTGCCAAAATGTTTGAGCATCTCATGCATATGATTCGCGAGATGATCGAGCAGCCATACACTCCGATTGCGGAAATTGAAATGCTGTCTACGCAGGAACACAATGAGCTAATCTATGAGCTGAATCAAACTCACTCCCCCTATCCTTCGTCCCTAACCATTACTCAGTTATTTGAACAGCAGGTCGTTGAAAAAGCTAATGAAATTGCCTGTTACTTTGAAGAGCAAACGTTAACCTATCGTGAGTTAAACGAACGAGCTAACCAACTGGCGAGGTTTTTAAAAAGTAGGGGGATTGGCCAAGAGAGTATCGTCGGAATCATGGCGGGGCATTCGTTTGAACTTATCATTTCGATCTTAGCTGTATTGAAATCAGGCGGGGCCTACCTGCCGATAGATCCACACTATCCAGCTGACCGTGTTAGCTTTATGCTGGAGGATTCCGGGGCTGCCTTGCTGCTCACCGACGCACCATTGGATGATGATATCTCTTTTTCCAGAGAAGTCTATCGTATGGATGATGCATCCCTGTACGATGGTGATGACTCCAATCTGGAGCCGAAAATCGGATCGGACCAGCTCGCTTATGTCATTTATACCTCTGGTTCTACAGGCAAACCTAAAGGAGTCGCAGTCCACCACAAGGGACTTGTGAATTACATATATTGGGCGAATAAAACCTACTTTACCGCCGCACGTGAGGTCTTTGCCTGTTATTCGTCAATAGCCTTTGACTTGACCGTCACTTCCATATTCACCCCATTAATCAGCGGTCATGCCATGAGCCTCTACAGGGATGACGATTACAGCGAATTTGTATTGTTTCGCATTCTGAAAGACCAGCGTACAACCATTGTGAAGCTTACTCCCGCCCATTTGTCCCTTCTTCAAGAGTCGAATATTCGTACATCGAACGTCCGCAAATTCATTGTAGGTGGAGAAGATTTCAAAGTCAGTCTTGCCCGGAACGTTCATGACATATTTGGTGGCAATGTTACTCTGTACAATGAGTACGGACCGACAGAAACCGTTGTAGGCTGCATGATCCATATTTATGATTCGAACCGAGATATCCGAAGATCCGTTCCTATCGGCGTACCTTCTGATAACGTGGCTATATATGTGCTGGATGCGTACTTAAAGCCTGTTCCTATGCAGGTAAAAGGAGAAATTTACATTTCCGGTCCCGGAGTGGCGAGAGGATATTTGAATAGACCTGAACTCACAAAAGAAAGATTTCTCGATAATCCTTTTGTTCCAGGAGAACGAATGTATAAAACCGGAGACTTGGGAATACGGCTGGAAAATGGCCTGATTGAATACCTTGGCCGGAAAGATCACCAAGTCAAAATCAAAGGCTTTCGTATCGAACTGGGGGAAATTGAAGGCGCGCTATCCTCATATCAAGGTATTCAGCACGTTGTTGTGAATGTAGTGGAATCGGACGAAGACAATAGCCAGCCTATGTTGTATGCCTACTATGTATCAGATGCTGCTGTCTCTCCCGAGCTTCTCAAAAATTATTTACATGCTTGTCTTCCCCATTACATGGTGCCTAGCCATATAATCCGGCTCGAGACCGTACCACTTACGTCAAATGGTAAGGTCGACAAGCGTAAACTTCCTGTACCAGACTTGTCCTCTGGATTAACGAGCATATATGAGGAAGCTCATAATGAGGTTGAAAATATTCTCGTACAGGTTTGGGGAGAGCTATTCCAGATGGCTAACATAGGTATCCATGATAATTTCTTCGCACTGGGCGGAGACTCTATTAAGGCGATCCAAATGACATCCAAATTAAATAACTATGATCTGGAGATAGGCGTACAGGATATTTTAGCGCATCCCAATATCGCGGAGCTTGCTCATTATACACGTCCAAAGCGTCAGCTATACGATTCAGCTCCAGCCAGCGGAGAAATTCTGCCCACTCCTATCTCCAGTTGGTTTATGGCGCAGACATTTCACAATCCTCATCACTATAATCAATCGATCATGCTTCTGCTGAAAAACGAAATGGATCGTTCCGCTTTGGAAAAGGCCTTTCAGAAGGTGATCGAGCATCACGATGCTTTAAGGATGAGCATGGAGCCTGATGGCAAGTTATTTTATAATCCAGAACTGGCCACCGTCTCGTTCAAGCTGGATTGTTACGATATGATGCATATTTCAGCCGAGGCCCGGCAACATGAATTCAATAACCTGGTGCATAACCTGCAATCCGGTTTCGATCTGTCCCACCGTCTTCCTATCCGCGCAGCTCTATTCGATCACGGACAGGAAACTCGGGAACTGTTCATCACTGCCCATCATCTGGTTGTAGACGGAGTTTCCTGGAGAATTATATTGGAGGATTTATTGAATGCATACCATGCTATAAAAGAAGATGAGGAGGTAAATTTCCCAAGAAAAACAGCCTCAGTTCAAGCCTTTGCTCAAGAACTCCATCACTATTCCACGACTGCGGATCTACGGAAAGAGCTAGAGTTTTGGCGCGAAATGGAGGGTGGAGTCCGCTATTTTCCAGCATCTATCACAAGCCTACCAACCGCTACCGTAAACTATGCTTCATGCGCTGTGGTTGAAGAACATCTGTCTCCTGTCCAAACGCACAAACTGCTCCATGAGATGTCTCAGGCTTACCATACCGAACCTGTAGATTTACTGCTGGCTGCCTTGGCGTTAAGTGTAAAGGAATGGACCGGATTGGACGATTTCACTTATGAGGTTGAGCATCACGGAAGGAGTCTAGATCACATAGATGTATCCAGAACGGTTGGCTGGTTTACTGCGTTATATCCCTTACGTATTCAAATGCCGGGCACAGAAATAGGCAGTATCCTTGCACATGTCAAGGACCTGCGAAGACGTGTCCCCCATCAGGGTATAGGTTATGGCATCTTAAAATATATGCTAGGGGCTATTGAAAAGCATACAGACATTCGTCCTATACGCTTCAATTATCTGGGACAATTCGATCACGAAAGTCAAAGTTCAGACTATGTATATAGGGATACTTCAGACCGTCAAAATGTAGACAACGCCAATCATCTAACAGCCGCCATCGAGGTCAATAGCCTGATTGTTAACGACCAATTGGTGATCGATATGATGTACAGCACAGAAATGTTTGAAGAGGAAAGTATAACTGAATTTATGCATATGTATGTCCAAGCAATTATTCGGATCATTGATTTTACCGTTCGTCAGCAGAATGTTCATTTCACTCCTTCGGACTTTGAAACCGCTCAGATTAGTCAGGAGGATATTGAATTACTTTTCGAGTAAAGATGCATTTTCCATTTACCTTTTTTTGGGATTCAACCTATTCAGAGGTCATAAAAAACATCACTTAACCATAAGGGCAGGCGGCTGCATTTAACCGCCTGTCTATTTAGGCTTCGCTCGTAGTTTCTTTACTCATTTCATATAAAAGTGGGATGGGCAGTGTATAAGTTCTTTCGAAGATCATTTGGCTTTTTTAAACACACCCAGACGGTTCAACACGACCAGTAAGCGATAAAAATCATAACTGCTTGGCAGCTTCGCATCCACAATCGGACTTGCCGGATTAACTGCAACGGCGGCAGCTACCGCTTCCTTGGCCCAGACCGGTACAGGCATAGCCTGACGCGCCTCCAGTTCAGCTACTCGCTGATCCACCTTTTTAATATACGCGCTCTGTTCATTTAAAGTTTGCTTGAGCACATCTTTGCTGTTTTCAAGGGCGTCTATCTGCTGCTGCAGGGCCTTAAATGCCGCTTTTTCCTCTGCTGTCATTGGCTCATCCCCCTCTTCTCCTGCAAATGCTTGGCGTAGCTCGGCCTCTGTTCCGGCATATACATTCAGATCCACAGGCCCTTGAATGCCATCAACCCGTCCACTATCGCTGTATTGCCAGAAATCCCAGCGCTTCCATGCTGTGGTATCACTAGGGAGTCGTGTACTATAACGTGCAATCCACAGATTATAACTACCCAGCGGGTCTTTAAAATGGGCAGCAAAAGCATTGCCTGTATATACCATCGGCTTGCGGCCGCTTACTCGTTCAAATTCCGTCAAAAATGCCAGCGCAATCTCATGAATCGCGGCCGAGCTAAGCTTTCCCGGATTGTTTTCATAATCCATCACCGCTGGTAAGCCGAGCGCTTTCGCGCCTCCCACCTGATCCAGTACCTCGGCGAAATGTCTGGCTTCCCCTTTGGCTGCGTTTACACTGGTTGCATCTACAAAATGGTAAGCTCCCAGCAGAAGCCCGGCTGCCTTGATCCCTTTTGCATTCATGATAAATGTTGGATCAACGTAACGCTGTCCTTGACTTGCTTTAATAAATGCAAACGATTTACCATCGGCTCGTACGCGTTTCCAATCAATCGTTCCCTGATATCGGGACACGTCAATGCCTTCGGCAGCATTAGGGATGCGATTTTGCATAAGGCGCTCCCTCCTTGTCATTCATAATGTTGTAGCACGCTGTCTCTGTTATCCATATGCTTGGACCAAGTAAACGGTCTGGGCTTTTCCATTTTTACGCCGAAAAAGGGCGAAAAGGTAGTCTTCCTTTTTTGTAATGGCGACAGTCAGCACTTTATAAAGCTTTATTTTGCTTGTCAGAAGGATCGGTTGGCTTTATTTTTTCCCCACTCGACTTGGACTCAAAAATGGCTACCGCATTTCGCAAAATATCCGGCATCGGCACTCCCATTCTGCCCACATTTTCTATAATGGACAACAGCTCGTTCGCTAAATAAAAGAAAACGACGGCATCCCGGAAATAGTGTGCATCCCCGAGAATACCGTCGATTAGATGGGCTACCGTAATGAGCAAAAACACGGTAACCTTGCGAAAAATACCGTAATATCCTTGGCGGCTTTTCAGCTCCCCATTAATCCAGGCCGCTGCCCATCCGGTGAAAAAGTCGATCACGACCATCCACCACAGCAACGTCAGCATTGTAGTCCACCCCCCGAAAAAATAACCGATCAAGGTCCCCGTGGAAAACCCCAGCCAAATCTGATCGATCTTTTCATGCATGTTTGTTCCCCCTTTTGAATCTAGGTTTAAAATGAATGCCCTCGGTTAATCCAAGGGCATTTAAAACACGCGGTGCGTGGCATTATTTAGTTGTTACTTAGCTCTGTTCTTATTCGAAAGCATACCATTGATAAGCTTGTATTTTAACATTGTTAGATATATAAACAGTTGCACTGATATTAAAATTAAACCCACCCGGTACTCCTGAATAAGAAACAGAAGCATCTGCACCTCTATAAGTGCGAATACCTGCAAGATTGCTGATATAACCGTTATAATCACTAGTACTACTGGAAATAGATATGTTAACCAATACGATGCTAGGTGTAAACGATAATCCTGAGATTGCTAAAGATAACAAAGGATTAGTAGATGTTGCGGATACCTGACCATTAAAATTCCCACTTGCAGATTTTTTGGTGGATAATCCACTTATTACCGCCGCTAACTGATCTCCGGTCATACCAGAGTTGGCATTACCGCCTTTGCCAGTGATAGCGTTAGCGATCTTTGATTTAAGATCACTGGCTTGTGTAAAAGCTTGGTCTGCCCGATTGTAAGCTTCATTCGCTCGATCATTAGCAGCTTTTACCGCACTAGGCGTAGCTGCCTGATCTGTAGCTGTACTCCCTGTGGAAGTATTAAGCTGCACAATCCCTCTCGCCTGTGTTGACGCAGAAGGCAAATCTGATGCAGGGTGACTATGCTGCTTAGGAGCTGCATATTGCTCTGTATACTTCTTGGCATTTCCCTCTGCTGCGCTCCAGGCCGCTTGTTTGGCTGCCGTAACATGGATCTCTGTATTGCTGGCATGATTGTCTAGCGCTTCCTTGGAAGCAATCCCGTTTCCAGCCGGGTCCTTTTTGATATTTTCAACCTGCGCGGCCAATTCCTGATCGTTTGCATAAAGAGTATCAATGGGGACATTCAGAACGTCCGCATGTCCTTGGTCGGTAGTAACAAATCTGCGTGGTTGTTGTATGCTCATATTTCTTCATCCTCCTTAATAAATATCATCAATTTCGAAAACAAACTCCATATCACTGTCCTTGACCTTATTAGTCATCGTACGGACAGCTGTTAATTTACCAGCCGAATCTACCAACGCAAGCTCATTAATAGTCTCACCCACCAATTCATTTTCTGCCAGTGAGCAGGTATACCGAATGGTTGCAGGAGCAATGAATTCTGAATTGGTAATATCCTTCTGAACCAATTCCTTTCTCAACACCTGTTCTGTTCCCTCCAATGGCAGTGGCTTCCCTGCTTGATCCACACCCCCACTACCAAACGCCATTTTTACCACTTTTGTCAGTGTTCCTCCTTCAGCGCGGGCACGTGCCATCTGTTCCCTTGCGTAAGCAGTTGTAACTGTCAGAACTTGTTCTGCCATACTTATCATCCCTTCTATCTTTAAGATAATTTCTTTATATATTTAAATTGAAATGACTTCCTCGGTTGAGCTTAACATCTGACTCCCATCCAGCATCATGCTGCCATCTAATGTCCAATAATGGTTTCGAATTTTCACGTTGGCTTCCTGATGATGATCCATTCGATGCTTGATGACTAGTCTCGTACGGTTGAAATATCGCATAGGTTCCTCTGTCCATCCGGACAAAGAGGCTATCCCGTCCAGTAGCTCGACACCATCTAAGTACCATGGCTTCCCACCAAAAAAGCGGGCTCTCGAACGTAATCGAATACGAGAAACCATTTCATTCTCATGAAGAAATGCAAGCCTAGTTTTGTTATTCATATAAAATGCAAGATGAGCAGGCTTAATATCCTCGATGATCTTTTTGAAATCAATCATATTTTCAGGAATACGGTTTTCAAAACTTATACCAAACTTATATTCCATCGGATGAAAGTCTACTTTCCCTTCCACACCAAAAGAGTTCATGATTTTCCGTACTAAGTCTCCTGAAAATTTACCGCTTCCACGGAGTTTCGACTCCACAACAGAACGTCGCTGTTCCAACGGCTTTTCCAAATCGACCGGGATACCTAACTCCATCTCCCAGCTTTCCAGCGCCCAAGTGGCTGTGCGAACAAAAAATTGCGCCAATGTTTCATCCAGCGCGAGATATAGAGCATCTAGTTCGCTACCCTTTGCATCCATATCTGCATACATTACGCGAGAGGTTTCGTAATAGGCTGGCAGACAGGAGAATAGCTCTTGTCCACGCGAACTGGACATTAGATCCATTCTTTCATACATACTCACTCCTCCTTTGAGTACAGGCATTTTTGCTCTGTGCTCTATACCGTCTTCTTACGGAAAATAGAGCTATACCATTTAACCGTTTCTCGCTGTGCACTAGAACCCTCCATAGATGGTAAATTCTCTACGTTATCCAATTCCAGATCAGAACGATGGGATAAAATCATTTCCAACACTTGTTTACGTTGTTGTTCATTTAAAGCATAGCTTCCAATAATAGATGCTACATGGTCTTCTCCCCGATCATAGCGGGTAATACAGGCATGAGCACAAATGCGTAACTGAGCCTCTGTTAAAACGGTCATAGTTATGACTTCACCTCTTTCAATAGGTCTTTTGAAGTTAAATAGGAGTAAGTACTTGTTTAATTTCCTGTGTTACCAAGCATGAGCTGAGTCAAAGTTAATTCAAGATCTGCTATACGCTGCTTCAATAGATCTGTCTCACTTAGCTGTTGTTCCGATTTTTGCGTCAGTTCTTTAATCGCTGCCCCACTTAATCCTTCACTCCAGAATGTCGTTGGATCTCTTCGTTCTGGGGCTGTAAATGTCTGAGCAAGATATCCCGGCTCGTCACCACGTTCATTTTCCAGCATGTTCTGCCATTCATCATGTAGCTTCTGAAATGCAGCTTGAGATTCCTTGCTGAGTTGCTCATTCATCTTCTGGGCTTCTAACAATTTTTCATCATATTCCGCTTCATGGGTTAGCCAGGATTGAATGTCAAAATGGGGCTGGTATAATCCCGGTGGAACTGGAATACCTACGATATAACCAGTAAGTTTTTTTTCCTTCATAGTCTGATTCATGGTTTCTAATGAAGCATAAAAAGGGACGACTCCCACAAAGGCATCGTCCACAAGTTCATCCTCTAGATAGAGGCCGTTTGGATTTACTTTAGGAACCGCTCTCAATTCGGTCACTCCCCTTATTTTGCACGGTATTTAAAATCAAGTATCAAATAAGAATTGTGTACTGCGTTATCGCATTGTATACTGGTCTCGCCTACATATATAGTTGAGGGATAAGGGACACTACCTTCAGCAGAAAGTGCCGCAACCTCCATAGGTCTTTCTGCCTCATAACCGGCTGGTAACATAAATATCTTTGTTCCAAAAGCAGTGACACCTCCGCGAATAAATCCCTGTACATGTACCCAGCCCTGAGAATCCTTACAGTAGCCTAATGGTCTACGAGTATTATCATAGTTAACCCATCCGTTAAGTAACGTAGGTGCTATCCATTTTAAAGTGTTTTTTTGCTCTCTCCTCTCATTTTCAACGACCGATAAAAGTGCACTATTCTGTTGAACACTATCCACCAAGTCAAGCAAAAGCGTTTTTTCGTTGGCTGTGTAAGTTCCGATAAAGGTGGCAACGGGTGAACGATCAAACATTAAGTAGGTAGTTTTATAAGACGACGATAAATCGAAATTAGCAGCTAATGTATACACTTGCTCTTTACCATAGGTGGATTGGTATTGATCTGAAACTGCAGCAGTTCTCCATGACAAATCTTTTTTACCATCTTTATAGACGGATAGGATTTTATTTACTTTATTTTTTAAAATACTCGGATCATCTGTACGACCGTTAATATAATAGGCCCCGTTTGTGTAAACAGCCTTTGACCGTTCACGTAGTATAATTCCCGTACCGATTTCAACCTGATTCTCACCCTCCATAAAGGTTAACTGTCCCTCGCTAACGATAGGTTCAACAGTAGGCGCCTCAAGCTGATAAGTGAGTTGTTGCGTTGTCCAATTTCCATACCTTGTGTATGCCAAGGAAGCTATATCTGTTGTTGGTAATGTTGTAACGAAAAACGTTGCAGATGGCGTACCGTTAGCCACATAAATTGAATCTATTGGGCACCACGCCTTGCCTGCTGCTTCGTTATTAAAGGGTTTGCTTACATCCCCTTGTCCCGCAAGATACATCTTCCAACCATTAAAATACGCCTTAATTTCGTCCGATGTCGGTATATAGCTGTCTCCCCATCCGCTATCTGCAACCGACACCCCTATTTGAAAATTATCGTACGTGCCATTATTACTCGATGAACCTATATTGAGGCTGTCAGATTGACTAGTTACAGTTGCATAATCCGATTCTTTAATAACCTTGCCGTCAAACTTGACAAATATCCCAGTACCATTTATGGCTGGTATTATTCCGTTGTTTGGTGAGCCTACCGTTTTAATCCCTATTACCGATGTGTAAAATGCATACTCCCGATTATCATCCAGCACTAGGGTTTTCCACTTCTTAGACTTAAAATATTGGCCCTCCCGCTCAAATACCGTATCAGCATTTTCGCCCGTAACAGGATCGGCATGCAGGTCTGCTTGTAATGCCAGCATGGAGTCTTCACGGGGTTTGAATGGTTTGGCAATGCTTCCGATGTTAAGCATCATTTCTGAAAAGACAAACGTACCAAAAACACCTGTGTCCGCTCCAACTATAATACGCAATCCATATGTCCCCGCAGGAGTTGTAAACGTCTGTGACAAAATATGCTCACCGTTAGCGACTGCATATGGACCAGTGTCTAAGGGTTCTCCAACGTAACTCCCGTAAGCATCTAGCGCGTGAATATTATAGTATCCACCTGCACCAATGACTCCGCCGATATTAGATACTGACACTTTCATAGATAGAGTATAAATTTTACCAGCTGTAGCAGGAAGGTTCCAAGCATACAAGCTATATCCCGCCGTACTTTTAGTGATAGTGGCGACATATGGAGCAGTAATTTTTTTTGAACCTGCAGTCACGCTGTTTTCAGCTTCATAAATGCTAGGCAATAAATTCTCGCCATACCGAATCGCATACGGATTACGCACAGGCATAATGCTGTCTACATATGGATATTTAGTAGATACTTGTTCAGGTGACATGCTATCTAGGGTAGCATATTCTGAAGCGCTGACCTCATAAAGACGAATAGCATCTGCATAAAAAGCTTGACCAGTTGCTGTTGAAATCGATGAAACTTCCAGGTTTATCGCAGTATCATTTGTCGGTGCACATTTTGTATAGATCGTTACGAATCGACTTTGATCTTTTGACTGCTTGAGGGCCTTATTACCACCTGTTGAAAAGTTTACATAGATATTGTTTGAAGCATTGATGTTTTTAACATCAGCTAGGGCGATATAGTATCTTCCACCAGTAAACTTCAATCCGGTACTATACACGTTATACACACCGGAGGCATTCTTTGCAGTAACCTTGATAGATCCTGCACCCTGCGCCTTATTAGATGTTTCAACTGCAAGATCAGCTTCCCAACCTAAAAGGCTGCCGATTCGGTCACAAGAGCCTGCCCGCCCCAACAAATTCACTAACGTACGCCCGCTCAGCCCCGTCAACGAAAATGGCGCAGCCTTTTCCGTATGAACAATCTGTACCCCAGGTTCCAAAGTTACCGCCTTACGCTCTGTTGTATTCAAACGCTTCCTAATCTCATTCACACCGTCATTCACGTCACCAGCAAAATCATCTACAGCCCCCCAGTTTTGATCCAAGTACTTCTCTAGATCAAAATACGTTGTTTTGGGCGATGTGCGGTCAATTTGATTTAAACCAAGATTCGGTGTTTTTTCGCTTGCCATGTTATGCGCCACCTCCTAAATACCTATCCTGTGTTGTAAGTTCATTTTCATAGAAGGTCATGGACTCCACTTCGGCAATGGTCAGGTAGCGTAATTTGTACTCCACTGCCATGTGAGCGGGCTTGATCTCCTCAATGGCTGCTTTCAGGTCCTCCACGTTGGGGGGAATCCCAATGGTATCCATAAATTTGACCGTAAATCCCCATTCGGTAGGGTGAAAAGTAACATCTACCGTGCCTCCGTCATACGCCTCAGCTACATTTTTGGCAAGCTTGCCTGAAAAAGTCCCTGCCCCCCGCAGCTTCGATTCCACCACTGCGCGCCGCTGATCCAACGGCTTCCCCAGATCGGTTTCGATCCCTAGCTCCGTTTCCCAGCGTTCCAGCCCCCAGGTGGCGGTACGTACGAAAAACTGTCCCACCGTTGCATCCATTGCAAGATACAAGGCGTCCAGTTCGCTTCCTTTAGCATCCATATCGGAGCGCATCACACGTGAGGTTTCATAATAGGCAGGCAAATAGGAAAGCAGCTTGCGTCCCCGCTCGCTGCTCATTTGGCTTACTGTATCTCTCGCTATTGCTACCCGGTTAGCAAAGGTGTCACCACGGTTTACACGTTTTCCCTCGTCAGGGTTATTCAAAAACTCTTCAAAACTGTCTATTCCGTTGTTACTCACTGACGCTCACCGTCCCCAGCACGGCTACCTGACCTGATCCAATCTCAATATTCTGATTGCTCTGTCCGTTGATTTTCAGCTCAGAGAAATCAATAATAATCGGAATGTCCAGCAGCACAGCAGAAATCCGGGTATACCGTACCAATGGATCTGCCTTGTAAAAAGCAAGCTGCTTCAAATACGTCCGCACACCGTTTTCGATCAGCTTTTTGATTTCATCCAGTGTGGACGGCTTCTCTTTGGTGCGCTGTACCTTGACCGAAATGTTAATCTCCACTTCTGTCGCTGGCATGATCGTCACCACGGGACCTGCTGGTGCCAGCCCTTCCCCTTGCCCATCCTGAGTCGGATCAATATACTTCTGCACCGCAGCCACGATATCCGGACTGGCAGCTCGTTTGTCCGTATCCAGCACATATAACCCCACTGTTCCTGGCCCTTTCCAGAGTGGAACAACTTCCACGCCACCCACTCCAGCAATTTCATTCGCCCACTGGGTATACTGCGCCTTGTTACCGCTTGTACCCTGGTTCCGCACCTTGGCATAAAAACGCTCCAGCAACAGCTGGTCGCTTTCAATGTCTGTGCCGCTTTTGGTTTCCTCCGTATTGATCACGGAGGAAACCCCGCTAATCGGAGTAGCCATCACCTGAATGACACCCGCTGGCACGTTGCCGCTGCGTCCAGGATTGACCGCCCGAATTACCGCTTCCCCGGTACCCTGTTCATCCAGCGTGACCGATGCCGTAGTCGCATATTCAATGGAGGCTTCCCCAGATACATCATCTGCCGGAGTCGCCACCAACGTTCCTGACGGGACGGTTGTTCCCGCTGTGCCCTTGAACATAACCTTACCTGATGCAGCAACGGCTTCCCGCCGTTTCACTCCATGCTCTGCTGTCCGCAAATCCAGTTCCGGCGAGCGAAAATCCGGGTTATCACTGGCTGCTGTGCTGGCAAACCCCCGACGCAGCAGCTCCTGCGCCCAGATTGCCGCTTCAGAGAGCATAAATGCTACTGGAGCCTGCGCATCCCAAATAAAAGAGCCCTCGGACTTATCTATGTCCGAAGGCACTTTTTCCAGCATTCGATTTAAAATTGACTCTTCCGTCTGGTCTACCAAATATTCCGGCAAGTCTGCCATTAGATCACCACACTTTCCACAATTTCTGTCTCATCCCGCACGTTCGTAATCTGGCAGCTAAAATAGCATGCCTCACCTTCCCAGCGAAACGTGAACTGATCCACACTAGCCGTACGTGCATCTGCTAGCAACGCCTCTGTGACCATGCGCTTAATTTCACTTTCTTGCACACCGTGCCCATAGCTGCTGCCAATCAGCTCCTCCAGCTCACTTCCATAGTCAGGCGAATAGATCACATGACGATAGCGAGGAGTGCGTATGGCTTTTTCACACCACTGTACCCAAGCTTCTTTCTCGCCTGTAGTCACGATTTTACGGCTAGGGCTCATTACAAACTCCCCAGCTTCAAAATCAAATCTCCAGCTTCGCCCAAATACAGCACGGTTATCCTCCAGTACATCCGGGTCAGTCACATCTGTGTCTGTCCAGATCATATCATCTGTTTCGGGAAACAAATTAGCCACGTCCATTCACCACCTTGCACACGACCACCACATCGTTACCACTATTCACCCGTACCGCCAGTACACGATCCCCGGGCTTAAGTCCTTTGTTCAGGCTCAGATTTACATCCTCCAGCTCATCCTCCCCGATATAAAAGGAAGTTTTCAGCTCTTTGCCCTCCCAATTTTCGGGTTCCACCGAGGTTGAGGTACCTTTGTACATATGGCGTGGTACAGATAGCAGCCCCGGCAGCTCGGCGACTAGATAATCCTGAAGCTCATGTTTAAAATCATCCAGCTTGAGTCCTGTGGAGGTGATGGTACCTAATACTGCACCTACTCCACTAAGCGCTTGCTTGGTGTGTTTATGAAATGAAGATTGCAGCGCAGTGGCTAAATGCCCGTAGGGGTCCTTATTCAAGGTAAAACCTCCTTTTTACATCGTCATACGTTCCGAGCTCCAGCGACATACTTCCAGGGTTGCCCAATTCCCTGCTTACTGAAATCACCAACAGCTTCATGGTCCCTAACATTACCGCGTCTCCTGCTCGAATCGTATTCATATCTGGTGCATTTACCGATATCGTTTGTTGTATGCCTCTCAGCTTACTTTTGGCCAACTCACGTGCCGCCGCACCCGATTTCACCTCGTCATCCTGTACGATCACCTGAAGTGTTCCATATTTGGCAATATCCTTTTCCTCAAGCGCCATCACCTTGGAAGGAACCTCTTTCCCCGTTTCACTGGCCGCCGTAGCCAGCACCTTCACTCTCGTGGCTGCGCCTTCCAATGTACGGGATTGTGTCGTATCGGTCACTTTCTCCAAAACATATACATCTTTGTTCGTGCCCAGTTCGTACAGCTCCAAGCCGGAAGAAATCATACGTGGATGATACAGCTTGCCGCCCGCCTTGGCCGTCTCCCGCAGATCGCCCAGCATCATGGAATAAATGGACTGCGTCCGGTATACGGCGCGCCCAAGCTGCTTTTTTGTGTCTGGCAAAGAAGCGATTTTCAGCTTCCAATCCCTCGCATATTTCTGAAAACGCTGGGTAGCCGTCTGCTTGGCAGGAAGTAAATATTCATCCTCCGACTTGTCCAAATATACCGTACGGTCATATAGCGTCAGCGTCATACGTTTAAGCCCGTTGTTGGAGGTTTCCACTTCCCAGATCACCGCTGGAGATAACAAAGGAACATAGTCTTTTTTACCATAAGGAATACCACTAACCCGGATTGACATCCCTGGAGAAATGACCGGCATATCGGACGTAACGACCAAATTGACCGTCCCCTGATAGGCGATTTGCTCCAGCGAATCTCTTAAATTAATGTTCTCCACAAGTGGCGAAAGATCATATTTATCCTGTAAAATGACTTTATAGCTCATGACAGCACCAGCTTTTGCCCCGGTTTAATCGCATTCGGATTTTTCCCGATGGTCTTTTTGTTAAGCTGATAAATGCGACTCCATTGCGAGCTGTCTCCCAGCTCCAGCTTGGCAATTTTGGACAAGGAATCTCCCGATTTAACCGTGTAAGTTTTCTTTTTTTCTTTCATATCCGTGCGAGGCTTTTTGTTGACTGTCACAGACTTCGAACCGGTACCAGATTTTTTGGCTACTTTCATTTCGCTCCAGGTTCGCAGTGACAAATCAAAATTCACATCCCCATATTCCCCGCCCCGAAAGGTCGAATTATGAGAAGCTACAATTACGGGTACGTTCACAGCTGTCTCCGTAATGATAAAACGTAGCGGACTCTTGGATAACAAAAAGCCATTCAACGTGTTCATGGCCTCCTGCGGATCAGGGATGTCTTCATATGTGCAATATGCTGGATTGTATTCTTTCGGAAAAAAAGAAGAGAAGGAGATTTCCTTCACCTTCTCCCCTTGTGGAAAGTCAAACTCCCCATAGGATAAAATCGTCGTTGTATCAAATCCCTTTTGTCGTGAAATCGTTACTTCCTCAGGATTTACTGGAAACTGAAACTTTTTTCCCTTACCATCCGTCAAACTAAATTCCATCTTTATCCTCCTTCCCTACTGCTACCATTTACTGCATTACATAGCTCCAGCGCCCGTTGGTTTGGTATTCTGCGTTGCACGCAAAATTTCAGCTTTGAGGCGGTAGCCAATCTGCGTAATAAGACCATCCACATCCAGCTTGTTCTCATGCACAGTGACCTGTACAGCCCCCGCAGGAAGATTAAATTGATTGGTGGTTTCGGTTTTAAAATCCTTCAAAAAGCCAGACAATGTTCCCATTTGTTCAGGACTGATCTGTACTACTTGAGGAGTGGGATTACCGTTGGCCTTACCTTTAGCTTTGGCGCCATTGTTAGCATGCGCCGCAGTATTCAACATTGGGCTTGGGTTTACCCCTTGGTTAGCGATAGCCATCGGTCCGTAAGGATTAGGAACGCCTTTGGCGCCCGGTTGTGGAGGCACGAATGCGGATGCACTATATAAAGGCGGCATAGTTGCTAAGGGCTTAAGAGACGCACCTATATTTGAATTAGGTGGGATTGAAGGTTTATGAACTTCAGGTGGCTTAGTTGGCTCTTTTTTAGGTTCGTCTTTTTTACCGAAAGAAAAGAAATCAGAAAAGCTCTTACCAAAGTCTCCAGCCTTATCTGAAAGCCAACCTTTGACCTGGGAAGCCTTTTCTCCAAGAAGTTTACCAGCGGACTTTGCCTTTTCCATCATAGCTGGACCATAATCTGAGACTAAGCCGCCAATTTTTCCTCCAACAAAATCTCCCGCCATGCTTCCAAGTTGAGAACCAACTACAGTACCAATACCCGGAAGCAAAAATGAACCTATAGCACCGCCTATTGCAGAACCAGCAGTCCCGCCTACAGTAGAACCAATAGCTTCTGCACGTTCTTTACCAGAGGTAGCCTGTGCGATGTTCATAATATCCATCCCATAGCTTAAAGGACCCAGTAGCTTTTTCGCACCGCCTTTTAAAAGGTTTTTGAACAAGCCTGATCCTGCTTCTTCTGCTGCACCAGCTACTGTGCTAGGGTTTACAAGGCTGGAAGCGGCACTAGAAGCGGCTGTGGCAGTACTACCACCACCTTTAAAGATTCCAAACATCCCCTCTCCACCTTCAAAGAGATCTGAGAATCCTCCACCTACTTTTTCCATGAAGTCCCCACTATTTTTCCCAAAAGAATAAGCCTTTTTGGCAACATCTTTAATCTTATCTCCAGTAGTTGCTCCAACAGGTCGAGTAAATAATTTTTTCCCTGCTTTCAATGCTTTTTTACCCGTTGAAGGTGCTTCAGATAAGTTTTTTATTCCCCCACCAATTTTTTTGAGATTACCAAAAAAATCCTTTGTTTTCCCCCAAACCGTCTTAGGCTCTTCTTTTTTCTCTGCAGCTGGTGTCACAGATCCCAACTTAGTACTCAAATCCGCAATAGCCTTCGTATTGGCCTCTACAGCAGTAGTATTTGCTTTCAAAACCGTACTCAGATTGTTATCAGACTTGACCGGGTCTGCTTTAGCAGTGCCGCTATTTACCTTCACATTCACATTCCCAGAGGCATTAATAATCTGAGATTTAACCCGGTTAATCTTGTTCAACAGATTATCCAAGCCTTTGGAAGCCATATCGTTCAGCACAATTTCCGGGGCCATGCGAGTGCGGCCGATTTTCAAAACACGTCCTTGAATTCGCTCAAAATAGCGTTCCATTGCGCGCAATTCTCTGTTCGCCTTAATGACGTTTTTAGGATCAATCACAAGGTTCATGCGGTAATTTAATGCTTCTGCCATCTATCATGTTCACCTCCTTGTTTATACTTTTGAAGCTGCTATGTTATCCATTTCCTGTTCGGCAAACGCCAGCAGCAGCATGCGCTCACCGCGGGGAAGCCGCCAAAAGTCTCCGGGACGAAGGTGGTGCCGGACCCACAAGTGGTACAGCATCGTCGTCATTCCCCCGGAGCCGATTAGTTTTTTAGATCAGCAATCTCAACGCCAAAACCGGACAGTTCCAGCACTTTATCTCCCACTGCATCCAGTTCACCCGCCAGCAGCATACGGCGGACAGACTGTTCGCCACCGGACAGCTTCAAGCGGCTTGTAATCCGGGGATCTCCCCAACCATTAAGGGACAGGCCCTTCACTTCCAACTTTCCGGTGGCTTCCGAAATCAACAAGGCGTTGAACGTTTCGGTATCTACCTTTTCGTCTACAGCACCCTTCACGGTTCGGCGAATCATGCAACGCTCACGAATGCTGTCCACCTTACTAGAGGTCAGTCCGTGCAGTACAATTTTCATATCGAGGCGCTTGATACGAACCGTTTCTTCCGGTAGTTTCTCAGCGGCTTCAAACAGACTGTCCAAAATTTGTTCTTCTGTCATATTCTCATTCAAACTCATAGGTCATTCTCCCTTATTGTTAATTTCAGATTTTCACAAATTCTTATTTTCATTTGGGGAACGGGACACCTGACAGCATCCCAATTCCCCGTTAACCAATTTAGTTCGCTACAATCGGATCCAGCAGCTCATAGCCTTCGAAGGTGAAGGTCGTTTCTTCCTGTACTTCCTCGCCTGCTGTCCAGTTGGCTAGCTGGATTTTGTCAGCAGTGCAACGGATGAGACGAATACTTTCATGTCCAAAAGCTTCTGGATCATCCAGCTTCGTAATAATCTCAAAACGATTAAAACCACGACGAATCATATCGGACGTAACTTTGTAGCCACTCATCGTCCCCGTCCCTTTTTTGATGCCGCGCTTATGCACCTTCCACTCATTGCCCACGAGATTCAGCTCGCGTTTTTCCATTTCCACGCTGGCTTCCAGCTTATTGATATTCGTCTGCCACACCCCATCCACATGCGCCTGACCAAACGTACCTAAAATAACTCTTGAAGCATCCAACATTTCTTTTTCCTCCTCAAAATAATTCATAATATAGTTCGGGATTCCACAAAATCCTCGTTGTTAAAAAGCTACCTTAATCCTACTGATCGCCACCGAAATGCTTAGGCGCGTAAAATGCTTATTTATTGCACGTAAAATGTGCCGAACAGCTGCTCCATCACGTCGGTGAGCTTCACATTCCATTGCAGGAACACTTGATCCGGCTCCGGTTTGATGACTGGCGCATCACCGTAGTAAGCCGGATCGAGAATGACATCGTAGCCATCCGCCTCGATCACGTTGCTCAGCGACAGCTGTGCCAGGTATTCTTTGATCGCACCGATGAGTGCCAGACGGCCTTCTACTGTGTTGTTGATTTTGCCAATGTAAGTCTCTTCGGCTGCACGCTGCAAGTCAGCGTTAATGGCATCCATGACACGGATGGAACGGATTTTCTTCCACGCATTGTTTTGTCCGGCAGACGGGTTCACCAAGCTGTTGATTCCACGCAGCGCTTTGACCTGACGGCCATCGAAGAACAGGAGGAACACCCCGTTACGGACAGCCTGTTCCTGCTCGGAACGTGTCCAGCGGCGGGTTACATCCTCAAAAGGCGTAACCGCATACGTTGCGGATTGGTTCAACCGTTGGCCTGCGATCAGTCCGGCTACATAGGCAGCCGTTTGGGCGGAGCTGTAGTCCGTACCTGCCAGACGTACGCCTGTGCCCACGTTTACGATGCCTTCATGGTTCAGTGCCAAAGAACGTGCAGAAGCCAAGCTGACAGCCGTTTTGGACACATCATCTGCCGCAGAACCGCCGAATACAGCGATGACGCCTTTGCCTTCATTCCGGACACGTTTGATCCAGGCAGCAAAGCTTTGCAGCAAAGCCAGATCGGCTGCATAATCCAGGGCCAGCACATTAAACTCCTGTCCTTCCAATGCTTCCTGCATGGCGATGTAATCGGCATTAACCAGCTTGCTATTGCCGCTATTGCCACCTGTCAGATGTACTCCGCTGACATCCGCTGGAATGCCGCCTTCGCCGACAACCTCAGCTTTCACCCATACGTTTTCGCTGTTTTCGTTCAGCGCTTTGGCAATTGAAGCAGCCGTACCGTCGCTGCCTTTGTACGTACCCAGCAGTTTGGTTCCTTCATAGAGGCGCACCTCACGAGCTTGCTCGTCGCCCAAAGTTGGCTGTACCGTTACGGCAAAACCATTACCGCGGCTACCTGTGTACAAAGCCTTCAAACGCAGCACGTCGGTCGGGGTCTCGCCACCGCTTTTCAGTGTTACAGACGCTTCAGCAGCCGTGTCATCTGCCAAGCGATAAGCGAGCAGTTTTTTCGGACCGCCCAGCAAAGCCAGATACAATGTGGAATATGCTGTCGCACCGTTCTCACTGTCGCCGGAGAAGATTTGGCTAATAGCCGTTTCGCTGCCCACCTCTACAAACTCACGTACAGGGCCCCAATTCGCCTTGATGGGTACAACGACCGTACCACGTGATCCACCTTGAATCGCTGAAGCTGCTGCTGCCTGAAAATTCATATACAAACCCGGTAATACCGGTTTATTCGTGTTTTCCCATGTTCCGCCTGCCATAATTAATCCACCTTCGCTTTCATAAATTGTTCGATTTTAGTGTGTGCTTCTGCTACCGTAAACAGCTTGTCCTGTGTGCCAAAAAAGGCGCCTGCCAGCACTTCTACTTTTACAGAAAACAATTGTTCTGCGTGTTCCTTTAGTTCCTCTAGCGTATAGCGTGGGCCACTTGCTTCCTGCCCGCTATGTAGCGGGGTCTTCTCATGGCTTTCCAAGGTCACTCGGACCACCTCATTTCAAAATAGGATGAATTTCCACTCTGCGAATCAATGCCGCTTCCTCAGCCGGACGCATACGCCGCTGTACCAGCGTCAGCCGAAGCTGACCGTCTAAAATGGCATCCGCCTGCAAATCGGCTGAGGCTTCAGCCGTAGACATATAACGGCCCTTGTCCTGCTCCAGAGGAAGCTGGATTTGAGCGGCAAAGCCTTCGACCAGCGCGGAAGCTGCGCGGTTCTCTTCGGTGGTGACCGGGGCAGTGATATGCCCGATGAACCGTTTGCGGAGCTCATACATGGAGGCTCCTGCCATCCGGGTTTCACAGCCGCTCAGCCGCCATAATACCGCGTGGCTTCCCGGCTGTGCGGGCCATGCGTCGGCGTATACCGACCACAATTCGCCCAGTTGCTTCTGCGTCCAGCCGACCAGTGCTGCCAGCCATTCTTCCGGCTGTGCTGCATCAGGTGCTGAAGCGGCCGATCCACCTTCTGTTTCAGGCACATACACGCCAAAACGCAGCGTTCTATAGGCCTTGCCCGTAACCGTGTCCAGCATTTCTGCATCCCGCACGCCCAAATAGTGCGCGGTAAAAGCAGACGTGTCCTCACCTTTACCTGTCACCGATGCTCGGTGCAGTCCGGCAATCAGGGTATTCGCCCATACATCGGCCTGCGCCAGCCCCGCTTGTCCTGCGTACAGCTTGATGCGGACAACCTGCCGGTAACCGGCCCAGGAAGACTTCCAGATTTCCTCGCCCAGCACCATAACCGCATACGGCTCCTCTGCCGTCTGCGACGGGGGTTGAACATCGTATACACGCCCTTGCAGCGCCGGAATAATGTCTATGAGCTTTTGCTTAAAGGCTTGTCTCATCCTGTGGCATGCCACCCTTGCGTATCCTGTGCTCGCATGCTGTGGCTGTTTAGCCAGGCTTTTTTCCACTTCCATGCTCTCAGCCGGCGTAGCCTTGTACTCATGCATTGCAGCATCCCTTGCTTAGGCAACACGACTCCTCCTTTCTATACATCGAATTCCCGGGAAGTGACAAAGACGATGACCGCATGAAAAAACCGGCCCTATTGGCCGGCTAACGTTTGACGGTGTGTGTCTTCGGTATGTCCTCTTGTCTTGATTCCCGATGATATAATCTTACACCCTTATAACGAATGCGTTGCCGGGGAAATGGACGATAAAAGTAGAGACTAGGGATGAAGTTAGGCGGTATTTTGCGAACGTTTGTTCTTATATTAAAAATGCGTTTAATCTCATTGTTGATGTGCAAACAAAAAAATAACCGCCCTTTAAAAAGGCGGTTATTACATCGTTCAATTCAATGAATTATAAATATTTGCAGTATACCTAGTGATGGCTTCATCGTAATCTGGATACTCATACTCCAAACTTCTGGCCACAGCCTTAGCGTATTTTCTAAACAATGCATAGCAAGTAAGTAAAGACTCCCACATTTCTCGATAGCCATTTTCAGAGTAACTGGATAGTAAACTTTCCCAATCTTCATTAGGAAGGTACTGATTTATAAATTTATAGTTTTTTCCTACGCTAAAGGTGTACCCTTGCTCTGAGCCAATCTTCCAAGCCATCATTCGCAGCAAATTAGGTCGTGCTATCTCGTGCAAATGGTCAATAGCAAACAGGATTTCTTTTCTCGCCAATCCTTTTACGATATAAGTTGAAACCATCCAAAACTCATTACAGCAATCATCAAATTCCTTTGCCGTGGGCTCTTTAATCCAATATTGATGGTCATTTGCGATCACTTCCTCTTGGATCAGCACATCCTTGTCGAGCAGAACCTCAACTAAACCATCGCTATTCGTAAAATAATCCTCTACCTCGTTTATAGGGATCAGTGTCAGATCTAATTTATTTCCATCCTCAAAAAGAATGATATATGAAAACCAGTTACCTAGTTCTGATGGAAAAAGTTCCATATCCTCGGGTTTTTGCATCATAAGCCTATCCCCAAACACGTGGAGCCATTGATCACTTTCCTTGAAAGAATCCATATCTGTTACAAAGTAAGAAATATCATAATCTTGAAATGAATCAGGAGGAATATTGAAGTTTGTACGTGATCCTTCCATCGTGACCAATCGTATTCTTTTATCGTTCATAGCAAACTTTATAAGGATATTCATCATTTCTGGTTCACTTCTCAATACATCCGTCCTCCGTTCCTATTTTAATTGAGACCTATGCTTCTTATTCACCGTTGCGGTTCATACTCCTTGCTGTCTAGGTTAATAGAGCCACAGGTTGTGACCCCTATGCATTTACCTACCCCAGTCTGCGATCCGCACCCTTTTGCAAGTTTGCCAGATTCAGAACGCCTTGGTCTGCCAGCGCTAGCGCCATTTTGTAAAAAGCACGTGTGCGAAGCTTCGTATACGTATCTTTGCTGACTGGCGGGTCCAGCACATAATTGTAAACCTTGTAATCGAACACATCATCATCCTTTAAATAACGTTCACGGATCAGCAACTGTTCACGTTCATTCAAGCGGCTCACTACGGCATCCACCATTTGGCAATAGGCCAAGCGGGCGGCAGGAGCATCTACATTATATACAGCAGTCCGGGCCGTTGGGTCGCTTGTCACATTCGTGGGTCCGTTCGGGCGATCCGTATAGCCAGCAGTAATAAAGCTTTCCCGATCCATAAAGGTTATTGTTTTATAAATCCGGTATTTCTCAAATACACCCTCCAATGCATTCTGCGTTTTGCGACGGTCTAATTCGGGTAAGTTATTTCTCATGAAAAGCAACACTCCTTATATTATGCCTTTTGACAATGATGTATTTTCAAATAAAAACGCACTTGTTTACATTTTGTTCCCCTTTTGTTCGTATCTTGAGTATAACATAACATTATTTAGGATAGGTATCCATCGTGAAAAAAAGCAATATAGCCCCAAAAACAGGATATTCGCTCTACTTTTCTATGCCTTTTGGCATATTACGTGCTTTTACTATTTGCCTAATGGTATAATAAAGCTAATTCTATGATTCTATTGCAGAAAGGAGCTCCATTGTGGAACAGCCAGCATTCGGAACTTACCTAAAACAGCAGCGTGAGCACAAGCAATTGAGCATCAACCAATTAGCAGATGCCGCAGGTATTAGTAATTCACAAATTTCCCGCATCGAAAATGGGCTGCGCGGAGTGCCCAAACCCTCCACCCTCCGCAAAATAGCGGACGCGCTCAGCGTATCCTATACCGAAATGATGAAGGCCGCCGGATATTGGGCGGACGATGATTCAATAGAGCAAAACCCACACGAACTTTATCGTTCTACTGTACCAGAATGGGCAAACTCCAAAGACCGCCGGGATTTTAAAAAAATGCTGGAGGAAGACGACGAATTAATGTTTGATGGCATTCCGCTGGATGAAAAAGACCGGCAACGAATCAAGGACGTACTGACAGGCCTGTTCTGGGAAGCCAAGCAAATGAACAAACATAAAAAGCCCGCCGATCCCGGTGCGAGCAAAGATCAGGGATAGTAGGTGATCGTATGAAGGAACTCATTCACCAACTTGTCCGAAAATACCGCACTAATTGCCCCTTCGATATTGCGAAAGCCCTAGGCATCCATATCCGATACTGCGATCTGGGCTCCACAACCAAAGGGTTGTATTATCACAAGCTGCGCAGAAGATTTATCGTCATTCACAATGGCCTTACACCAGAGTGGGAACGGTTCGTCTGTGCGCATGAATTGGGACATGACCGACTGCATAAAGGTATTAGTCGCTTTTTTATGGAGGAGCATTCCTACTTTTCTCCAGGAAAATTTGAACAGCAGGCTAATCGCTTTGCCGTGCTTTTGCTGAGTGCAGGCAATCCGCCGCTGGCTGACGAAACATTGGATCACTATTTACCCCGAATCGGGCTGCCCAAAGAGACTGCCCTTTTTTTTGATCACAAAACAGAACAATAGTTCCTATTCTATGAGTTGCTGTCTATTACTGCCTCTACAATATAGGTAACTAGACGGTGTGTTTAACAACCGATATCTCAAAAAAATGTAGTGCTTTGATATAAAATAAGAGTTATTTTTACAATCATCTGATAAAATGTGGACGTAAGCGGTTTCTCTAATTCATTCATTTTATGGGAGGTTGAAGGAACAACATGAACTCATGGAAAAAACTCTCGTCGATCTTGACGACCGCCGCGCTTCTGTTCGGATGTCTCGGTACAGCAGCAGCGGACCCAGCTACTACTGCGGGAACGGGGACAACAATGACTCCAGTCAGCGGTAAACACATCACCATCCTACATACGAATGATACCCATGCTCACGTAGTGGCCAACGATAAGGAAATGGGGTTCGCCAAGCTGGCGGGAATCATCGACCAATATCGCGCCGCTAACCCCAATACATTGCTGCTGGATGACGGGGATACCGTTCATGGGACGACCTTCGCTACTTTGGTCAATGGTGAGAGTATCGTAAAAGTAATCAACAAGCTGCGCTATGATGCAATGGTTCCAGGTAACCATGAGTTTAACTACGGCTGGAAGCATCTGGTTGAGCTGAGTAAAGAGATTCAGTTCCCTGTACTGAGCGCCAACATTAAGCAAACCGACGGAACACGCTTGTTCCAACCGTATACTATTAAAGAAGTCGATGGCGTTAAAATCGGTATTATCGGCCTAACTACGCCTGAAACAGCATATAAAACCAATCCTAAAAATGTGGAGGGCATTCAATTCACCGACCCTGCGGCTGAAGCCAAAGCGGCAGTAGACGAAATCCGCAGCAAAGTAGATGTCGTCGTTGCTCTGGGTCACCTGGGACAAGATGCATCCAGCAAAGACACCAGCCTCAAGGTTGTGAAGGAAGTGCCTGGCATTGATATTTTCATCGATGGACACAGCCATACCGTGCTGGAAAAAGGCCTGGTCGGTGACCATGGCACGTTAATCGCTAGTGCAGGTGAATACACCAAGTATCTAGGTGTGGTGGATCTGTGGGTCGATGGCGGCAAGGTTATCCAAAAGCAAGCGAAGCTGATCGATTCGACTCAAGCTGCTGACGTGCAGCCCAACGCTGAAATTGCTGCATTAATCGCCTCCATTCAGAAGGAGCAAGAACCAATTCTTAAAGAGGTTGTAGCACAAACCAGTGTAGATCTGGAAGGCGCGCGCGAAAAGGTACGTGCGGGTGAAACTAATCTCGGCGACCTGCTCACTGATGCTATGCGTGACGTTTCGGGAGCAGACGTGGCTTTAACGAACGGTGGCGGCATCCGCGCTTCCATCAAAGCAGGAACGGTTACCAAGGGAGACATCATCACCGTACTGCCTTTCGGCAACCAAATCGTTACCCTGAAAGTGAAAGGCTCTGACCTTCAGGCCGCACTGGAAAATGGCGCAGCCTCCTACCCGGAACCAAGCGGGGGCTTCCCTCAGGTATCCGGTATCTCGTTCAAAATAGACACCTCAGCAGCCAAAGGCAACCGTGTTCACTCCATCCTGATCGGTGGAAAAGCCCTTGATCCTGAGGCAACATACACACTGGCTACCAATGATTTTACTGCCGTAGGTGGTGACCAATATACGATGTTCGCTAAATATCCACAGGCAGGTATGTTCGGATCGCTGGATGAAGCGTTAATCCGCTATATACAAAAGGCCGGGTCTACTAGCCTGCAAGTACAAGCGGCCGGCCGTATTCAGGAAGCCAAGGCAGACGGAAAAACTTCTGTCCCTGCCACACAAGCTGTACCGTCTGCTCCAGCCACGACGCCAGCACCTCTGCAGGAGATACCGCAATCCGATTCCACATCGGCTGCGAAACCAGCACCTGTGAAATCGACACCTGCCAAGTCTCAAACTAGCAAGCCACAGCAGGCTTCGGCTACTGCACAAGCTGCAAATAGCCACGTATATGTTGTAAAATCTGGGGATACACTGTATGACATTTCCCGCAAACACGGTACTACCTGGCAACAGCTTCAGCAGTTGAATAAGTTGAAGAATCCTCACCGCATTTATCCGGGTCAAAAGTTGGACCTCCCGGCCTAATTCAATAGCTAGCATAAACAGCATTCGGAATCCAAGTGGTTTCGGATGCTGCTATATGTCAGGATTTTTTAGATATGCGATAGTCCAAGCTCATTTGGACATCGCATATTTTTTTTGAAAGCAAGCCTTTTAACCGCTGACAAGTTGTGAACCGAGAGGTATGATGGAGAAGAGTTATTCGGGCAGAGAACATTTGTCCCGGTATCCATCGGGATCAGTTATGTGTGTGGAAGGAGTCCATTATATGCAATACATTATTTATGATCTTGAATTTACCGTTAGCCGTAACGCCAGATATTCCTCCGAAATTATTGATATCGGTGCCGTCAAAGTTATTCAGGGAGACGATGGCCTATTCGTTGCGGATACATTTCACAGTTTTGTGAGACCATCGAATCGACCTGTGATCTCTACAGATACCGTTCAATTCACGGGTATTACTCAACGAGACATTGATGCCGCTCCACTCTTTCCTGAAGCTGTGAAGCAATTTATTGCCTGGCTCGGTACAGATTCGCCCTATTATTTATGCGCATGGGGACCGGATGACCGTCAGAAGCTGGTATCCCATTGTCGTACCCATCATGTAGATCTCGGTTGGATTCATAATACAAATGATATACAGAAGCAAATTTCCCGTCTGTTTAGTTCCAATGGAAAGTATCGTCAGTTGAGCCTGTCTCAGGCGTTGGAATTGTGCAACATTGACTTTGACGGTCAACAGCATCGGGCACTGGATGATGCCGTGAACACCGCTCAGGTTTTCATGTACCATTTTGATCGTCTTACATTAGTTCATAATGCTGCCGACGATGAGGAAAGTCGCGGCTCAAAGCTCGTCTACTCCTCACCAGAAGAAGAACAGGAGCAGTACAGTCCCTTCGGCAATCTCGCCAACCTGTTTAAGGACCGTTAAGCAGATAGCTCCCCGGCCCGTTCCGGGGGATCTCCCCCCTGTTATTCTTGATTTCCTACCTTTTTATCGAAGTAAAACGCCCCCCAGGTTCGCAGCATTTCTTGCATACGTTTGCGGTACCGTAAAGGTTCCAGAATCTCGGCCTCAGCTCCATAGGATGTGAGCCAATCCAGAAATTCACGGTCATGATTGACCGTCACCTCAAACAACAAACTTCCATCTGGCAAATCCTTGAGAAGAGGCTTGATGAACAGCTCCTCTTCTTTGACCCGATATACAGAATCGGCAGAGAAACGTACGACAAACCGAATATTTTGATTTCCTTTGGTCACCGACCAGGTGCCTTTAAAAAACATCTCCATTTCAGATGTATTTTTTTGAAACGTATACGGCAAAATCCTCATATTCCGAAAACGGCTGATCCGAAAGGTTCTCATGGCGGATTGCTTATGACAAAAACCAAGCATATAGAATCGCCGATCTTGAGGAACCAAACAATAAGGATCTACTTGCACCAATGATACATCTTCATTTTGAGGCGAGCTGTATTCCGCTTCAATTGTCTGCTGCGTAAGACTCGCCAAAACAATCAGCCTGAGCAGATAGGGCTGGTTTTCCCGATCAAGTGTCGAGCCGAGCCGGATGATATTTTTCATTTCCTGCGCGAAGCTCGTCTGGTCCATCTTTTTTTTCTGACTAGAGGCCATCACTTTCTCATAAGCACTTTCAAAAGCTGGCGGTAGAAGAGGCTTTATCGTTTCCATCATCTCTCCCAGCTTGGTAAAAGCCTCTGCCTCTTCTTCCGTCCAATTCAGAGGATACAAAGCAAAATTGCTAATAAAAATGTACCCCTTGCCATGCCCCATATTCGCGATCGGAATATGCATAGCGCTTAGCGCCTCCATATCTCGGTATATGGTACGTTCTGATGTTTCACAACGTTCGGCAAGCTCTCTTGCCAATATTCCTGGATTTGCCTGAACAATAGTAATAATCCGCATTAAACGTATCAACCGATCAGTCAAGGAAGTCTCTCCTTTACAAAAAGATAGTAAATTAGACTCACTAATTTGCACAAATAAACTAGCACAATTACCTATCTCAACCTATTATTCTTCGTAAAACGAACATCTCCTAACGATATTTCCTTATTAAAAAAGACCTTAGAACTATACGCAGTAAACGATACAAAAGACCCACTCCATTTATTGCGTATGGATAGAAGTAACTCGGCTTCCTCAAGATAATCCATGTCTTCGCTTCTAGCTGCACATATAAGCAATTCATCTGCTTGTCTCGTAAGGATGAACGCCCCTCGCTCAGGCTCCCCTTTCTCATACATACGTAATGCCTTTTTTACAATTGGGGACGTCTCATTCAGCTTTATGTATTTTTCCACCTTCGGGTTGGATGGAATGCTCAGCAGACCAAGATGATGCGTGTAATGGATATAAAGCTGGTCTGTGCGGATCAGCGTTCGCTTTTCCTGCGATGGCTTGCGCCAGCTCCACTCGATCATTCCAATCGTATGTCTTCCGGACGCGTGAGCCGGTATAGAAAACGTTAAAATAGCTTGTCTATATTTTCCCCGTCGCACATCACCACAGTGAACCAGCATGCAATCTCCGTTTTCTGATTGTTTAAACCCGAGCCTCACCCCTTCAGCTTTTAATAGATTTACCCCGTTTTCTGGAATGAACTGAAGTTGAAGGTCACATCCCGCTGCCTTCGGTATTAGATTCCCTTTTCTTTTACGTATAGCCCCATAGCCCCATTCTATCAGTAGATTTACTTGTTTGGACCCATTCGCCGATATAGACTCTTTGTCCCATGTGTACGTTACATTGAGCATTGACTTCACCACTGGTAAATTCCCCCTAAAAGAACATGTAACTCTAAATTAACAGTGTTATCTGACACTATATTGTCAGGGAACATATGTTTGATTGTGAAAATTATACATGGTAATCTTTATGAAAGGGGACCTAATTCGGCAAATAACATTTTCATCCATTCTAATTACATAAATACGCAAAAATAGCCCGGCTTTTGCCGGGCTACATGATAGTCTGCTTCTATATTTAAAATTATGAAATCGTAGTTTCTGTTAAAGATGCTTTCGTATTTGTGCAAATATCGGATATTGGAGCAAAAGTAGTGCTATCCACGATAAGCTCCTTCGATAATGGCTTGCCATTTACAGTGATTTTTAAAATTGTATAGTTTTGTTCTCTCTCATTCATCTTTCAAAATCTCCTTCTATATCTATTTTAATATTTCTAGTTCATATATTTTGTTCAAGCCCTGATCAGGTGCGGATGGTTCTTGACTCGTTTGTTGGGAAAAATGCCGGAATGTTGCCGCTTCCTTGATATACCCGTTTTAGGTTACACTTAAACTAATAATCGAGTTTTTTTGATAATCTTTTCCCGTATTTGTCGTCTATATATTCTAAAAGCTGCATCCAAATCATTATATTGTACGTAACCATGTGATATGGGTAATGATCTGTAACATCTAACATCTTGGTTTCTCAAAAGGGGGAACATCACTTGGCACGAGCAACTTATCGCTTTGCTTTGTATCGCCGCATTGTCTGCGCTGCTATAGCGCTTTTGTTTATTTTTGGAGTAACCCGTGTACCCGAAGCTCATGCTGCTTATTGGGATGATGTATATCAAGGCTTTGAGCAGTTTTCACGTTTGCCAGGCGATGTATATCAGCTCAAGGAAAGCTACCGCCAAACACAGGAAGACCTGGAAAAAGCCCGTACCAGCATCGAGACCTACCAGAAGCAAAACGCCCAATTGCTGGAGCAAAATCGCAAGCTGAACGACACCGTTACAGAACTAAAAAATCTTCAAACCCAGCGCGATCAGGCTTCACACCGAAATAAAATGCTCATCCTCACGGCTGTCATTCTGCTGGCCGGTTATTTTATCGGTATCCGACTGTTACGTTATGGGATGCGTCGACGCTCGGGAAGATACTAACTGCCTGAAAGGATGAAGGGTCTGAATGGACATACAAGCAGGACAACACCATGATGAAAGTGTCGGTTCGGTCGTAACGCTCGACCTGGCTGAAGGGGAAAAGCTGCACGTTCTGCATCCGCAGCAAATCATCGCATATCGCGGTCCCAGCTCAGGCCGCAGTGATAAGCTGATGAATATTAAAGGCATGTATCGCAAGCACAAACTGATTCAGGCCGATTTTACAGGCGCTTGCCGGCTAATTGCCGCACTTCCTCCTGGCTTTAGTCTGAAGATGATCAAGCTGGAAGGAAGCGACGATTTGCTATACGATTTCCGCAACCTGTTCTGGTACAGCGCCGGCATCCAAATGCGTACCAAGCTGCTAAGCATGAAAAACATGTTGTTTAGCCGTGATGTCATTAAAATGAAATTTGACGGTATCGGCCACATTGGCATTTTGACGCAGGGATTGGTATGTCAAGAACAGCTTCATCCGTCGGAGCCGATCTACGTCGATGCGAGCAGCGTCATTGCCTATCCCGAAAACGCCAAGCTGGAGTTAACCGTATATGGTAACCATTTGGCCAGCCAGCATATGAACTATCATTTTAAAATGACGGGACACGGTACCGTACTATTTCATGCTGGTGAGCATCATCGGCGACTTCAGCAGGATATGAACGACGATGGCGTGATCAAACGATTTTTAAGGGAAGTCATTCCATTTGGTGGAGTGTTTATCAAATAGCCCTGCCATGCTATAATGGCAATGCTATCAAGGAAGCTGTCTGTCCTTGTGGCAGCTGCTAATGAAGAAAATCCATGCATAACGCATGGGAGAGGTTCGCGAACTCCCTCTATAAAAAACTAACGATGCTTTGTCCTCCGCATTGAAAAATGAATTTGCGGGGCAAGGCCTGTTTTTTGTTGAAGCCGGTTCAAGAACTCTCCTTCTTCCACGTGACAAGACTCTGTGTCTTACACCATTCCAAGAAGATCGAGAGGTTTTTTTATGTTTACAAACGAAAAAGCAGTCGTCGTATTCAGCGGCGGCCAAGACAGTACAACCTGTTTATTTTGGGCAAAAAAACATTTTGCCGAAGTAGAAACTGTGACGTTCGATTACGGTCAGCGCCACAAGCAGGAAATTGAAGTTGCCGCCGGAATCGCCAGCGAGCTGGGTGTTCCGCAAACGGTACTGGATATGAGCCTGCTCAACCAACTTGCCCCGAATGCCCTCACACGCACCGACATTGACATTACTCAAGAGGAAGGCGAACTGCCTAGCACCTTTGTAGACGGTCGTAATCTATTGTTCCTAAGCTTCGCAGCGGTTCTCGCCAAGCAAAAAGGAGCGCGCCACATCATTACAGGCGTTTGCGAGACAGATTTCAGCGGCTATCCCGATTGCCGGGATTCCTTTATTAAATCGCTGAACGTCACACTGAACCTTTCGATGGACTATCCCTTTGTAATTCATACCCCGCTCATGTGGTTGAACAAGGCCGAAACCTGGCAAATGGCCGATGAGCTGAAAGCTTTTGAATTTGTAAGAACCCGTACACTAACGTGCTATAACGGCATCATTGGCGATGGCTGTGGCGAATGTCCTGCTTGCAATCTTCGTCGTGCCGGACTGGAGCAGTATCTTGCAGTTCGCGGCGCTTCGTCCCAAGGAGCTGAAGGCCATGCGTGAGCCAGGTACCTTTCGTATTGTCGACAAGCTCCAGCAGTTCGGGACAGACATTGAACGCTCTCAGTTGCGTTATCACCGCAAGCGTGTACTCGTAAGCAAACAATTTACGTTCGATGCAGCCCACCATTTGCACTGTTACGAAGGCAAATGCAAAAATCTGCACGGACATACTTATATCGTCGTATTTGGCATAAGCGGTATCCCGAGCGAGATAGGTCTAACGCTGGATTTTGGTGATATCAAAACGATCTGGAAAGAGCGAATTGAGCCTTTTCTGGACCACCGTTACTTGAATGAAACGCTTCCTCCAATGAATACAACGGCGGAAAATATGGTCGTCTGGATCTTTGAACAAATGGAGTCAGCCTTGACCTCGGATGCATACTGCAATCGTGTTGAAGGCGGACGTACCGAATTTGTACGACTGTTCGAAACACCTACCAGCTACGCCGAATTCCGACGGGAGTGGATGTACGATGAGTAATACTGTAACTGCTAATACTGTAACTACTCACCAACCTATGGCAACCCCCGACAGGGCTAAAGCAGCCCCTATTCCTGTGCTGGAGGTGTTTGGTCCCACCGTGCAGGGCGAAGGTATGGTCATTGGTCGTAAAACGATGTTTGTTCGTACCGCAGGCTGCGATTACCATTGCTCATGGTGCGACTCCGCCTTTACCTGGGACGGCAGCGCCAAGGATCAAATCCGTCGTCTCAGTGCCACTGATATTTGGCAGGAACTACAGTCCATCGGCGGCGAACGGTTCTCGCATGTGACCCTTTCCGGAGGCAATCCCGCCCTGCTGCCACAGCTCGGGACGCTAATTACCCTGTTACGCAGTCAAGGCATTGCTACAGCTGTCGAAACACAAGGCTCCCGTTGGCAGGAATGGCTGTACGATATTGATGAGGTGACCTTATCCCCGAAGCCGCCCAGCTCTGGCATGACGACCAACTGGGACGTGCTGGATGATATCGTGGCCCGTCTGACCAACCGGAAAATGGCTGGAGCGTCCAAGTCTACAACAAACGTCTCAGTTACAATGTGCACCCAGGAATCAAATAATGAATCGGTCAGACTATATGCTGGAGCATGCAGCCTGAAGGTCGTCATCTTCGATGACACCGATCTTGCCTATGCCCGCACCGTTCATGAGCGCTATCCACACGTACCGTTGTTCCTCCAGACGGGTAATCCAGATGTGAACACGGAGAACACCGGGCAGATCGCAGAGTCTCTTTTACATCGTTATGAATGGCTTATCGACCGCGTCATGGACGATTCCCGGCTCAACGATGTAAGGGTACTCCCGCAGCTCCACACCCTCGTATGGGGCAACAAACGCGGTGTATAACACTCATGTGCAATATATTCCATATGGTCTGTATGTGATACACAATATACGCCAAATTCACCGTAGTACTTTTCAACATCTATAACTATAAATCAAGAGAAGCCCTCGTCCGCGAGACGGGGTTTCTCAACAAAATAACGCTCCTTAAATATAAGGAGCGAAATTTCACTTCTGCCCAACCCACATGTAAACGGGTAGGGACTTTATGGTGTTGACGGCGGTCAGCAGCGGAGCGGAGGATTTGAAGCTGGAGAAGCGTTAGCGTTCGCCTTTGAAATGGGATTCTAACCATAGATCTTTTATCAGAAAGAATCCCATTTCAACAGCGATCGGAAGCTCAAATCCTTCGCGAAGCGTCGCCTAACCGAACCGAACCTCCCCACCACCATAACTCCCTCTCTCTTTTACCAAACTAAACCAACTTTAAGGAGCCTCACTCAACATGACCGGAAGAAAACCTGAAGAAATGACCGACGTTACCCTACTTGGCAATCAAGGCACACAATACACATTTGCCTATGATCCCGCCATTCTCGAAAGCTTTGATAATAAACACCCGTACCGCGATTATTTTGTAAAATTCAATTGTCCAGAGTTCACCAGCCTTTGCCCGATTACAGGACAGCCTGATTTTGCGACCATCTACATCAGCTACATTCCTGATATTAAAATGGTTGAAAGCAAGTCCCTTAAGCTGTACCTATTCAGCTTCCGCAACCACGGTGATTTCCATGAAGACTGCGTCAATATCATCATGAATGACTTGATTAAGCTGATGGACCCTCGCTACATTGAAGTATGGGGCAAATTTACGCCACGCGGCGGTATCTCTATCGACCCGTACACCAACTACGGCAAGCCGGGAACGAAGTATGAGCAAATCGCAGAACACCGTATGATGAACCATGATATGTATCCAGAGACGGTGGATAATCGATAGGCTGATCCCCTCAACTCATTCGCTACAAATATAAATAAGGGGCTGTCCCAATAGTCATAAAATGACTCAAGGACAGCCCCTATGTTTCTAGTCTATCAAAATAATCCATAAAAAATTTGCGCTTGTGGCGTCGTTTACACACTCAGATCAAATTTTGATTTTTTATATTCATAAGGGGTCTTACCCATAACTTCCTTAAAAGCTTTTCTAAAAGACTTCTCGTTGGGAAAGCCTGCCTCGTAAGAAATTTCTGTAAGTGACTTATTCGTTGTTTCCAATAAATCAATCGCCTTTTCCAAACAAAGAATTTGCTTGTACTCCGTAAACGTCTGACCTGTATATTCATGAAACATTCTCGACAAATAGGCCTCCGAATAGCCACATATTCGAGCTGTTTTCGCTAGGCTAATATTTTCAGCGTAATGTTCTTTAATAAAGTCCATGATCGTCTTTATCTTTTGCTGCTTTTCACTAAATACCTCCGGCTGTAGGTCTGCTGCCTGACTAAAATGATTAACAAGCAAATACTTAAGTTCAATAATTCGGCTTTGCTCTAAAATATAGTCATATTTCCCTTTGGAAATATGCAGGTTATATATATCCATAAATAACTCTCTTAATTTAGAAAGTATAGTATGTTCAACTTGTTGCTCTTGCGTGTTTAATTGGATGAATACTTGTTCATTGGCAAAAAAGGTAGCTGGAAATTGCAATACAACGACCTGGTTTTCCGTAATACTTTGGGTGGAGTGCGGTACATTGCTATTAATGAACAGTGCATCCTTTTCCATCAAAATGGTTATTTTTCCTTCATGCCACACCTTAAGACTTCCACTTGTACAGTAGATTAATTCCATATTACTGTGAAAATGCATAGGGATGACTCTTTCTGTATCTGTCGATTGAAACATAAAGAGGTTAATCATTTTTCTTCTGTCTATTTCAATATGTTCATATATTTTCTTCATACGACACCTCATCAACCAGCTATGAGTAATCAACAGTAATTATATTCAGTCATATACTCTAATACTCATACTATACCGATAGTAAAATGCCTACACAAGCTGAAATCTCTTCAGTCGACTAAGACAAAAAAAGGCAGTTCTTCTCGCAAACGGAGAAATGAACAGCCTTTCCTTGCCTACTTGTAGCTCTCAGGTAAAAGATAAGAATAAAGTTTTAATGATTGATTATGGCATCACATTCCTGCAACTGATAAATCTCAATTTCTCCTTCATTGTCTCCTGCTTCAAGCACCATACTGCGTTGTTCCGTATCTTCCAGGAAATAACGCAGAGAAAATACTTCCTCGCCTTCGTTCACAAAGATCTCTAGACTTGAGCTTTCTATAAATATTTGCATGCCTGCAAGTTGACTGGCTAACGTTGCTTTTCTGTACTCTCTCTGGTTCTTCAACCAGTTGGTTCTCCATACGGTTAAACTGTTTTCTTCCGAATCATAGTCAATTTCCACCGCATTTCTGACTATCATTTTGAAGTTCTCTGTAAGCTTCGAAAAATGAACATTGCACTCCACCTGTAGGGAAGGCAGCAGCCAAACCCTATTTTTGTGAATGTTCTCCTTGGAATGTACACCATCCATTCTTAGCAATTGTAATTCCGGCAATGGTTTCTGGTAGAGCACACCGTTAGACAGCACTATTTCCCTAGGAAGAGTCAGTGCATGAATCCAGCCTTCCTGAATAGTTGGAACAGCCCTCTCCGCTTCTTCATTCATGGCGCTCATCCATCCGAACATAATAGTTCTATCATTCACCTTGAATGATTGTGGTGCGTAGAAATCAAACCCCCGATCAAGCTCTTTAAAATGGGTAAGGTTTCCGTTGAATTTTCCTGTACTCGTTAATTTCCCAACAACATATCCCGATTGGTTAGGGTTTCTATAATATTCGCCTGCTTCTGGTAAGCCCTGAGGAGAGAACACAAAAATATCATTTTCCGCAAATTGAAGTAGATCAGGGCATTCCCACATATATCCGAATTCATGATCATGGTCCAAAAATGATCCTTGGCATTCCCAATCAGACAAATCTATAGATTTGTAGATAAGCGCATCTCCAGTCAAATCCTCTCTTTGAGCGCCAACGATCAGCCACCAGTTCCCGTTCCGATCTCTCCATACTTTCGGGTCTCGGACATGTCTGGTATAGCCTTGTGGATGTTCAAACAAAGGACCCATTTTCTCGAAATGCTCCCCATTTTCCGAAATGGCTACGCATTGATAGCTTTCTCGGACTCCATCATCCCTGATTACATTTCCTGTGTAAAACAGATACAGCTTTTCATCATGGACTATGGCGCCTCCGGAATAAATGCCGTCCTTGTCATACCATTCCGAAGGCTCCAGCGCTACACCCTTTCTTTGCCAATTCACCAGATCGCTCGAAACTACATGGCCCCAGCATTTATTTCGATGTTCGGTTCCTTTGGGGTTCCACTGATAGAACACATGATATTGTTGATTGAAAAAGGCAAGTCCATTAGGATCGTTTAATAGCCCGTAAGGAGGAGTAATATGATATTTAAGATGATAAGCGTCGCTTTTATTCATGTTTATCCTCCGGTAACAAAGTAAAACTAAAGCTTAGCAAAATGTCCTGTGAGCTTGAACCGATATAAACCGCAAATTCACCTGGCTCACTCTTGTATTCCATTTCACGGCCATAAAATTTGAGCATGTCTTCATCAATTGAAAATTCCACAACTGTAGTCTCGCCGCTTTGTAAAAATATTTTTTTAAAGTCTTTTAATTCTTTCACTGGCCTTGCAACACTTGCAAATTTATCGCGAATATATAATTGAATCGTTTCTTTTCCATCATACGTTCCAGTGTTGGATACAGAAATACGGATATCCACTGACTCATTTGTTTTTATTTCCTTTTGACTGACGGCTAATAGACTGTATTCAAATGAGGTATAGGATAGGCCATAGCCAAACGGATACAAGGGTTCGTTCACTTCATCTATATATCGAGATGCAAAGCGGTAAGATCCATTTTCCTTTAAATTCGGTCTCCCTGTATTCAGCTCATTGTAGTAGACCGGAATCTGACCGACGCTACGTGGAAAGGTCATTGCTAATTTCCCGGACGGATTTACTTTCCCATACAATATATTAGCCAGTGCTTTTCCGCCCATCGTTCCTGGATACCAGGCCTGAACTATAGCGTCAACCTTTTCAACAACATTGGTAAGGATCAAAGGTCTTCCGCTATATACGATCAGAACGATCCTTTTGCCCAATAAGCTTAATTCATGAAGTAATCTCAATTGCGGCTCTGGCAGCGTCGGATTCGTTCGTGATCCACCTTCTCCGCTCTGATAAATACTTTCTCCCAAGGCAAGGACTATGACCTCTGCTTCATTTGCATGCCTAATGGCTTCTTGCAGTAGATCTTCCTCGGACCTTGTTTCAATAGCCAGTTTGTCCGCATATTTATCGAACGTTTCCCTTGCATCAAGAGGTAGCAGATAACTTCCTCTACATACCGAGAGATTGTCGGGGCCAACAAGCTGTAACAACCCCGTTTTCAAATTAATAGTGTCTGTCTGCTCTCCCTTGATCGCCCACATACCCAGGGTGGAATTTTCTTCTGCATAGGGACCCATTAAAGCTACCTTCGTTTCCTTTGACAATGGCAATACATTATTTTCATTTTTCAGCAGCACAACTGATTCTTCTACCAAGGACAGTGCCGCTTGTTTATGTTCGTCTGACAGAATGCTGCTGGTTGAACGTTTAACGATTTCCTGTAATCCGCGGAACGGGTCCTCAAACAGCCCCAAATCATTTTTCAGCTGTAAGACACGGTATACAGCTTCATTCAGAAGCTCCAGCATATAGTCGTTACCAGATATTACATTCTTTAATTGATTAGCGTACACTGCCGTCTTCATATCCACATCCACACCCGCCAACAGTGCCAGCCTGGCGGCGGAAGTCTCATCTTCGGCATAACCATGCATGATTAACTCTTCAATAGCGGCGTAATCCGAGATCAATACACCGTCAAACTTCATTTCCTGTCTTAGTACGTCACGGTTAAGCCACTCGTTTCCAGTCGCAGGGATACCATTCAACGTATTAAAAGCCGTCATGACAAGCTTGGCACCCGCTTCTATTGCTGCTTGATATCCAGGTAAATAATATTCTCGCAATGCATGCTCCGATAGATCCACGGCATTGTATTCACGTCCCGCTACAGGTGCTCCATAAGCGGCAAAATGCTTGACACAAGCAGCAATTTTATTAGCTGGTACGGCTCCATCTTCCAAGTTGCTGCCCTGGATTCCCAGAACTACGCTTTGCGCATATTTCTGCGCCAGCAAGGTATCTTCTCCAGGCGATTCCATCACCCGCCCCCAGCGAGGATCTCTAACCATATCTACCATGGGGGAAAAGGTTACATGAATGCCTTCCTCGTAGCACTCCTGAGCAGCAATCGAAGCCGCATTCTCTATCCCCTCATAGTTCCAGCTACATGCTTGAGCAATCGGAATTGGGAAAATGGTTCGATAGCCATAGATAATATCCGCCATGAATAACAGTGGAATTTTATGAACTGATTTTTCCAAATAATCGGTTTGCAACCGGATTATTTTTTCCGGGTTGGTAATGTTTAATATGGAGCCCGTGTTATAAATATTATAGTCCGTGTTTAGCCCCAATTTTTTCAAAGGGCCCGTCACAACCGTATCCATGTCTCCTTCAAAAAAATCACCAGTCAGTTGGATGAGCTGGCCGATCTTCTCTTCTATTGAAAGACTGTTCAATTTTTCAAGCAATGTTTTGTTGTCCATGATTTTCTCCACAAAATTTTATTTATTCTCTATTTGTTCTCTATTTTTTCTTTAAATCCAAAGATCCACGTCAACGCAAATGCTACACCAAAACCGATTAAACAAACTAAAGCATACAGAAAAATTTGATTATTCAGATACAATAACAAGCCAGGTATAGCTGTAATCGACATGCCTGTGGCTTGAACATTAAAGATACGTGCGAAGAATCCTCCAACCGCTCCTCCAATCAAGCCCATCACGAATGGTTTACCATACCGAATGTTCACCCCAAAAATTGCCGGTTCTGTAATGCCCAGCAGTGCAGACACGGCAGAAGGATAGGCAATAGATTTGGTTTTTAATCTTTTCGATTTCAGGCCGACAGCTAACGCTGCACCTGCTTGTGCACAAATAGAGGCCGAGCTGATCGGGTTAACCATATTCCAGCCGCCATCCACCAGCATCTGTATTTCGATCAGGTTGAGCGCATGGTGCAGTCCGGTAACGACAATAATCTGATTAATGCCACCATAAATAAACCCGCCAATGCCAAATGGCAATTTCAAAATAGCTGTCACTGCCGATAATATTAAAACCTCTACTTCATGGAAGATGGGACCAATCACGAACAAGCCCAGTACCAGTGTGAGCAACAATGTCAGAAACGGTGTCAGAATCAAGTCCAATGCCTCAGGAACGGATTTCCTGATTCTTTTCTCCATCATCGCTCCCACGATCCCTATAATGAACGCCGGCAAAACGGAGCCCTGATAGCCTGCGATTTTGATGAAGCCCAAAAACAAAAGAGGCTCCTTCACATGTTGAGCGACATCCCAGGAAGTAGGTAAAGAAGGACTTACCAGCATGAGTCCGAGCAAAATTCCCAAGATCGGCGACCCGCCAAACACTCTGAATGCAGACCAGCAGACCAGCACGGGTAAAAAGGCAAAAGCAGTATCGGTCAGTATTTGCGTAAATAATATGAAATTCGCAGAAATATCATCCGGTGTAAGTCCAAATAACTGTAGCAGTGCAGGCTGAGTTACCAAGCCCCTAACTCCCATAAACAAGCCGGTAGCTACCAATGCAGGGATAATGGGAACGAATACATCTCCGAAAACCCGGATCATTCTTTTGAAAAAGTTGTCATCTTGCGTGGAGGCCTTCTCTTTCAGCTCTGCCTTTGATGTCGCAGATACGTTCTGGCCGACCATCGCTTCGTAAACTTTGTTCACGGTACCGGTTCCAAAAATAATCTGATATTGTCCGGAGGTAAAAAAGACCCCTTTTGCCTTATCAATATTTTCAATAAATTCATCATCAATAATATCCCTGTCTTTTACAATCAATCTCAACCGTGTAGCACAATGTGCCATGGAAATAATATTGTCTTCTCCACCAAGCCCTTTAATGACATCCTGGGCTATTTTAACGTATTCTTTCTCAAGACTCATCAGTCTTCTTCCTTTCCTCTGTTCCTCTTAGTTAGTCTGAACCTTTAAAACTTGGACTAATATGCTTCTTAAGAATAACATGACTGCGCTTTCAAACAGTGCGATTATTTTACTACATTAAGGTCAAATTTTGACCTTTTTATACCCTTGGCTATAAATAACTCCGAAAAATAGGCTTTGTACTGGAACAAAAAATGCACCTTCAGAATGGGCACTGGATAATACTTCATGGTTTATCCGGTGTATTCCAAAGGTGCACTTTTTATTGTCCTATTTGGTTACTTCGTGACTTTCAACTGAACACGATCAGCCGTATAGACAATCTTCACTTTATAATTGCTTGGCAAACCTGCTGCTTCAATAGAAGAGAATGCCCCAGTGCGTTTGCCGTAGGTTAAAATGGTGGCACCGCTAGCTGGTACATATTTGTTAGAAAAATTCAGGCGTAATTTTCCGTTAAGTTGGGCTGTTCCCTTAATTTTGAGCACGTCATTTTTACTGCCCAGGTTGAGTTCAAGTTTTCCCTTGGCAGTTTGTTTGTAATTGCTGCCAACAATCAGCTTTCCAGCATTGTTTTTAAGAAGAGTTCCCCCGTTATTTGTAACTGTACCACTTCCGAAAGCTGTCTCCGAATTACCTTCAAGTATACCTTGATCGATCTGTGTACCACCGGAATACGTATTGCTACCCATAAGCTTCAACGTACCTGTTCCCTTTTTAATCAGCTTTCCAACACCAGAAATAGGGTTGCGCCAGCGATCCAATGCATTGAAACCGCCTTTGGAAGCGTCCATATTCACCGTAACATTATTGGCAAAAGCACCGTAGCCGTCCGCAGCGGAAAACAGGTTCAAGCGTCCCCATCCTTCGGCATCGTTAAGCACAGGATAACCGGATGGAAGGCCTGTAGTGGCCAATACCCAACGGCGTTGTGTGCTGTCAAGGTAAGGTTGACGTGTCTCCAACAGCACTTCAGCTCCCTTAGGTACTGTCATGGGCGTCGTAGCTGGATTAATCTGACTGAATCCATACGTTAATCGTTCATTATAATTTTTTTTGTTCGTAGCATAATTGCTGAACCGATCTGGGGCAGTACCTTTTTGGGACAGCAATTGTTTATGAGCATCCTGGTAAGCTGCTTTCTTCAAGTTGCTATTGGCTGGATCAGACAGGATGGCAGCAGCCATCGCCGTTGCCATGACGCGTCCTCCCATAACATCAAGCGGGGAATGCATGCCAGCAACAACACGGTTATTGCCCAGCTCCGAAGCTCGTGTCAGCAATTCCTGATAACGCTCCGGCATGGCATAGGCCATAGCTATGGAACTGAGATATGCAGCATTGGTATGACCGCTAGGAAAGCCGCCATCATTAGTAGCATCAGATTTGAGAGCGGGGATCAGACTTGGGACAATCACCGAATTATCGCTCCAACGGAACGGACGAGGATAACTAAAGTAAGACTTAGCCGGGTTCGTCGTAGAGTATTCCCCGCGCAAGGTATTGACCAGATTCACAACGTTGCCGAGACTGGAGCTTATATCCCCTGCATTCGTTCCCTCATCTTCATATTTCTTAGTTGTGGCATCTGCCGGAACGTCGTTGATTGTTGTCGTCGCGCCTGCCTTCTTTCGATATATATCAGTAAGCGAACCCAGACCGTCGATTACACTGTAGCTCTGATTTCGGCGGTCGTCCAAATAAGCCGCATCGGCCTCACTGGAAGTTCGACGGGAAGCAATATCAATCACTTTTTGAATATTAGCGTCCAGTACACTGCTGTTTAGTTTGGTACCTGTGTCCCAGGTAGCGCCAGGAGTCCAAAGCTTATTAAATTCAGAGAGCAACCCGAGAGTCGGATTGGAGCTTTCCGTCTTATTAGCAGAACTATTATTTTTGTAATGATCTACGAAATATCCCCACGACGGTTCTGTTGGAGTTACTGTTGTTGGCAAGGTTGCTGCACTCGCGTAATTTCCACCCAGAGAACCTAGAAGTAATGGTACAGATAATAATGCAACTGATAGTGGTTTTCTTAGCAATTTCATTCTCAAATCAGATCCTCTCTTCTCTTGTGCTCTTCATCCTGTTTCTACGGAGCTATTATCTATACAACAAGTTGTATGACATAAAGAATCATATCTTAAGTTTGTTAAATAAAGAGCCTAGTTTTGTTAAATTCTTCTTGCTTATTTATATGTAAGAGGAATATCAACAACATTCAACATAGAATAGTTTTTATTGTTTGTAATACTTTCACCATGTTGATATGTGCTTATGATCAATATAGTTGGTGTATTGGACCATAAAATCTAATTAAGGTAGGTTGTCTTATGAGCGAGGAAACTATTGCTTTCAAATGTGGAGCGTGTAAACAGATACCAGATAAACCCCTGTTAGAAAACAAAGATTTTGAGATTGTAGCCATCGAAGATGCTATGGACTGGGCGGATTTCAAACATCATACTCCAGATCTAAATAGTGAAATATGGGAAAGAGCATTGATACCTCCGGTAAAAGGTGATTCAAAAAAAGTACAAGTATATTTTCCTTTTCATATGTCCGTTGGAGAAACTTTTTGGACTTTATTCAGACCTGCTTATTCACATTTTAATGGTTGGGAAGAGCAGCCTGATGAGATCAACTTCTCTGCGTTTATTAAATGTAGATTTGAAGACATCATATCGAAAAATGAAAAAAGAGCTTGGATCACTGTCAGAGTGGAGGAAGTCCTGTTATTGAAAAATGTATGTAATGAAATGCCACCCCGTGATGGAACAGGATATCTGGATTCATTTCATATGTTTGGAGAGGCTCAACTATTGCAATATAAGGATTGGATTCTTCTTGATGCAAACGCACAAAGTAATCTTGGGATTTGGGCATTAATTAAAAGAGTTAAGGATGATAACCATTTGGTGGCATATGGCGAATGGGAATTTCATTCCAATTTAGTCTACTGTGGAAATCTAATAATCCCTGAAGACGAGTTGAACCAATTCATGCATGTTAGAGAGTAAAATGATAAGTAAAGGATATCTTATACAGATACAATACACTCAGAGCGAGATAATCTGTTGTAAATTAAAGGATCGAGCAATAAAGAGTATCCAGCAGGATGGGCAAGCAGCGATGAGTAAATAGGGTCTTTATCCCACTTTCAGCCATTTGCTGCAAATGGATTGCTTCCTATATCTTAAAATATACATACATACCCGGAGGTTGCCATGACTACTAAATCTGCTACAAAAAAAGAAACGGGCCAATCGCTCCCCCTCCAGGGGCCGCAAGCGAAAGGTACCGTTTTTGCGATTCTGATTGCGATCAGTTTCGTCCATCTGTTCAATGACTCGATTCAATCGGTCATTCCAGCGATCTTTCCGATCCTGAAGGAATCTATGAGCCTGAGCTACACGCAGATCGGCTGGATTTCATTCGCCATCAACTTTACAGCTTCGATCATGCAGCCTGTCATTGGCTTGTTTTCGGACAAACGACCTACGCCCGCTATCCTTCCCATCGGTATGGGCTTTACGCTGACCGGCATGCTGCTGCTCGCCTATGCTGCCGATTATAAAGCGGTGCTAATCGCAGTCATCTTCGTAGGTCTGGGCTCAGCTGCCTTTCACCCGGAAGGCTCGCGCGTGTCCCATATGGCGGCAGGATCACGCCGGGGATTGGCACAATCCATTTTCCAGGTTGGCGGCAATGCAGGCCAATCGCTGGCACCGATGCTCACAAGCTGGATTTTTATCCCGTTGGGGCAATTTGGCGCCATCTGGTTCACAGGTATTGCGGCAGCCGGGATTGTAGTGCAATCATTCATTGCCCGCTGGTACGGTAACGTCCTGCGTACAGAAGGCATTGCACGCAAAAAAGTGGCGACACGCCGCATGAAGCCCGAAGTGCGCAGCCGCATTATGTTTGCCATGATTGTCCTCATTCTGCTGGTATTTGTCCGTTCGTGGTATTCGACCTCGGTGGGAAGCTACTATTCGTTTTACCTGATGGAAGTATTTAAAATGCCATTGGCGGATGCACAGCTGTACATTTTCCTGTTCCTCGGGGCTGGAGCGCTAGGTACCTTCTTTGGTGGTCCGCTGGCAGACCGTTTTGGCAAGCGCAATATGATTTTTTTGTCCATGGTATTAGCTGCACCATTGGCGCTGCTGCTGCCTTATGCCAACCAATTCTGGACGGCGATCCTGCTGGCAATTATTGGATTTATTATGTTGTCCAGCTTTTCGGTCACAGTCGTATATGCACAGATGCTCGTGCCTGGCAAAATCGGGACGGTGTCCGGTCTCATTACGGGCCTGGCCTTTGGCCTTGGCGGTGTGGGTGCACTCGTGCTCGGCAACTGGATCGACAAAGTAGGCATCACCAACATTATGTTCCTGTGCGGCTTTTTGCCACTGCTCGGCATTTTAACCTTCTTACTTCCTACAGACAAAACCCTGAATCGCTGGGCGGAAGAAAATGGAGCCGAAGTGTAATAAGCTGACATGCGGCGGCCAACTAGGCCGCTGCACACCTTTATAGCAAAGGTTTCAATTCATTCTCTTCTTCTGCCAAACGCATCAAAATACGACGCTTCCGATATAGCATTTTCCCTGCTTCAGCTACGTCACTAATAGCGCTTCGATTGGCAATGGAGCCAAACAAAATGCCCGCAATCGGGACCATTTGCAGCAGCTTTTTCCATCCAAACTGATCACGATAGGTGTTAATGACCTCTTTCCAACCCTGCATCTGGGAAAAAACCTGTGCCTGACGTGAAGGATCATCGAACAAGGCCAGTTCCTCTAATACAGCTTTCTTCCCCACAATATCAGATGAAGCGAATTGCATACATTTAATAATAAAAATGCGCTCCTGCTTATCATGGGGGTTAAATCCATAACACAAAGCGATTTCCTGAAGCACCTTGAGTGACAAGCCAAGCAAAATAGGGATATCCGCTGCAATTGTAAACACACCGCCAATTCCCGTGGTTGCTCCCTGAGCGGTGGCAAAGGTAATGCGTCCCGACGTCATATCGTCCGCAGTCTGATCCATGATCGTTAGCGGAAGCTCAGCCGCCTGCTTCAAATCCCACGTGGATTCGGCGCTATGTTCTGCATCTGCATTTTCCCCGGAATGGGGCTGATTCTCCGTATCCGAGGCGGAAGCTGCACCATTTTGCTGAATCATATATTCACGGGCCATCTTGTTCAGCTTACTCAGGACTGTTTCTTCTTTCACCAAATATTTGCCACCATTTTGAATGAAGCTACCCATCTCGTTAAGCAGCTGCTCCAGCTTGTCCTTAATGATTTTGGGCGTCAGCCGATCCAACAGCATAAAGGGCCATCTGCCGATTTTTTCCCAGAAAAAAATATCCTTCTGCTCCTTCTCCCACTTTTCAATCTGCTTCAGCTCTTGGTGCAATACATCCTGACTTTCCCGATATTCTATAAGCGGCTTCATAAGCGTAGACGTCTCCTTTTGACTATGCTAGTTTATGTATGGATAATACGTAAGTAAGGCGAGTTCAGGTTTCTTTTTTTAGCAAACGAGATGTATAGTAAGTTAAAATTTGTACAGATCGGAGTGTAATGATGAATAATGTAGTGCTTGTCCCTTACCATTGTGAGCATGATGCGATTTTACATACCTTTTATTTGCCCGAGGAGCAGAAGCAATTTACTGGAATGCCAGCTGAAATGCTGGCACTGGCCAAGGAAGATCCACACCGCCATCCTGTCGTGATTACGGCTACTGGAAGGCCGGTTGGATTTTTCATTTTATACGATGGAGATGAATTAGCAGACTATACGAATACTTCTGAGGCACTGCTGCTGCGTGCGTTTTCTATTCATTATGCAGATCAGGGACAAGGGTTCGCTAAACAAGGACTGCTTCTGCTACCACAGTTCATCTCTACACACTTTCCACATATTCGCGAGATTGTACTAGGCGTCAATGCCCGTAATCTTTCTGCCCAAAGTCTATATCTCAAATGCGGCTTTATCGATGAAGGTAACACTAAAATGGGACAACACGGCTTGCAGCATATTTTTAAAATGAGCCTATAACGCTGACTTCAATAGCCCTCGTAAACAAAAGCTTTCGGCACAAAATGCCGAAAGCTTTTATCATTAAATTTCGCCAATGGAAAAGCTCAATTTGTAGTTACCAAACTTCGTAAGTTCATCCAGCATAGCATTTAACTCTGACTGTGATGACATGCGCACCCGCATCCAATAACAGCCCTCCCCACTTACCCGATGGATTTCGACAATAGAGGAATGCTCCCGTGCAAAAGTCTGAAAAGCACTGTGAGTCGTTCCTGAATTCAGAAAAACCGTAATAAAGGCATGAATCGTCTGCCCAATTTTCTCCGGGTTCCAGCGTAGTGTATAGCCCTCAATAATGCCTGCATCCTGCATTTTTCGAACACGCGCCCCTACTGCTTGGCCTGTCAAATGAACTAGCTGACCGATCTCCTTATGCGTTAAAGAGCTGTCTTCAATTAAATGATGAAGAATACGCAGGTCGGTCTCATCAGGTACGAATAGTTCCATAGTTATTTTTCCTTTCATGATGAAACGAGAATGCTGGTTTTCCTTTCAGCAGGCCGTAGCCTGCATCTGCTTGCGTCAGATATGATTGTAGCAGAAACAAAGAACGGCCGAAAATACACTCGGTCAAAAAAACATTTACGATCAAAGGAGCTTCCATATATGAAAATCACACTAATCCGCAACGCAACCTTATGGATCGAATACGCTGGAGTAAAATTTCTGATTGATCCGATGCTGAGTGATGCTGGGATAAATCCGCCGGTGCCCAATACGGAAAACACTCTCCGCAATCCGCTGGTTCCCTTGCCACCACAATGGCAAACGCTTGGACAGCCTGACGTTGTCATCGTCACGCATTTGCATCTGGATCATTGGGACCCGGCAGCAGTACGCTGGCTGGACAAACAGCTTCCCGTCTTCTGCCAGCCCGGAAATGAAGAACAAATCATGGCTGACGGTTTTACACAGGTTACTCCGATTTCAGTGGCTGTTTCTGTGGGAGAAATTGAGATCAACCGTACTGCTGGACATCACGGTACCGGAGAAATCGGGGAACAGATGGGACCCGTATCCGGCTTTGTATTTCAGGCTCCAGGTGAGCCTGTCGTCTACGTGGCCGGGGATACCATTTGGTGCAGTGAAGTCGCGGAAGCACTGGATAAATACCGTCCTGACTGGACGATCGTGAACGCTGGAGGAGCGCGGTTTACAGTGGGTGATCCCATTATTATGACTGCCCAAGATGTAACAGTTGTTGCACAGCATGCCCCTTACACCCAAGTCGTTGCTGTCCATATGGAAGCCATCAACCATTGTGTACTGACTCGCTCCGAGCTTACGGAACATATCCATCGTGAAGGTCTGGAGAAGCGTGTCCATATTCCGGCAGATGGAGCGACGATTTCGACATAAGGCGATAACTCCCGATTCACCGTTTGCGCCTATTTCGAATATATTGGATTTCAAAACGCCTAAAAGAAGGGATTATTCAATGAATTGGCAATATCAGCATCCTTATTATGGTACAGAAACCCAATGTAAAGAAGTTCCGATTGCTTTTCCTCCCCAGCATCAATATAGACAGCCGGGGTTGGAATACCTGGTGGTTCCACGCCCTATCTTTGATAATCCAAAGTATATCGGTACGGGAAAGCTTCAGGATCGGGTGGCGATTATTAGCGGCGGGGACAGTGGCATTGGTCGCGCGGTTGCAGTCGCATTTGCCAAGGAAGGGGCCGATGTGGTCATTGCCTATCTCGATGAGCATCGAGATGCGATGGAGACCCGTGATGTCATTCACCGGCTTGGCCGACGTTGCTTGCTAATTCCAGGTGATCTAAGGCTTAGAAGCAACTGCTGTCTGGTTGTTCAAAAAACGATGGAAACCTTCGGTCGTATTGATATCCTCATTAATAATATGGGGATCCAGTTTGTGCGCGAATCCTATTTGGATATCAGTGAACAGCAGCTACGTGATACGTTTGATACGAATATTATTTCCTTCTTCCATATGACTACAGAAGCCTTGCCGTATATGCGGGCTGGGGCCAGCATCGTCAATACGGCATCGGTTACAGCCTATGTTGGGCAAAAAAATATGATTGATTATTCAGCTACCAAAGGAGCCATTGTCAGCTTCACGCGCGCTTTGGCTAATAATCTGGTCGATCAGGGTATTCGCGTGAATGCCATTGCTCCCGGTCCGATCTGGACTCCGCTGAATCCGGCCACACAGTCAACTGAAGTCATTCGCACCTTTGGCAGCAATACGCCGATGAAGCGTGCCGGGCAGCCTTATGAATTGGCTCCGGCCTATGTGCTGTTGGCTTCAGATGATGGCTCCTACATTACCGGCCAGACGCTGCATGTGAACGGCGGACAAATGGTGACGACTTAGTTGGGTTAGCTAATAGCCATAAACCTAACAAAGCAAAAACCTCCAGCATCCACAGTTTCAAGTGGGACTGGAGGTTTGCTTATTTTACAATGTTGAATATAAGCTTAAACTGATCTTTTGTTTTTGTTGTAAATATCGAAGGCAACCGCCAGCAGCAGTACCAAGCCCTTGATCCCTTGCTGCCAGTCAATACCGAGACCGATCAGAGACATACCGTTATTCAATACGCCCATAACCAAGCCACCGATAATGGCTCCAAAAACCGTTCCGATCCCGCCCGACGCCGAAGCTCCACCGATAAAGCAGGCTGCGATGGCATCCAGCTCAAAGTTCGTACCTGCTCTCGGCGTAGCCGCATTCAGACGTGCAGCAAAGATGAGACCAGAAATAGCAGCCAGTACGCCCATGTTGACAAATACCCAGAATGTTACTTTTTTCGTTTTGACACCAGACAGGCCCGCTGCCTTTTCATTTCCACCCAGCGCATACACATGGCGCCCCATAACCGTGCGGTTCATGACGAAGGAGTATACCACGATCAGGATGAACAGCAGGACGAGAATGTTCGGAATCCCCGCATAGCTCGCGAGCATGAAGGTGAACAGATTAATCACAGCAGCCACCACGATCAATTTGAGTACAAATAACACCTGTGACGGAACCTCAAATCCATATTTAAGCTGAGAGCGGCGTTCGCGAATTTCGTTCACGATAAACCATACCGTAAGTGCAATGCCGACAATGATGGATACCAGGTTATAACCGGTAGATGAAAAATCCGGCAGGAAGCCTGAACTGATTTTCTGGAATCCCCCCGGAAAAGGAGAGATCGATTGGCCTTCCAGCACGATCATTGTTAATCCGCGGAAGAGCAGCATTCCCGCCAAGGTAACGATAAATGCCGGAATCCGTACATAAGCGACCCAGAACCCTTGCCATGCCCCAATTAACGCTCCGACCAGCAAAGCTGCAATCACAGCGACCCACGCTGGAAGCTGCCAATCGACCATCATAATGGCGGCAACCGCACCGACAAAAGCGGCTATGGAGCCGACGGACAAGTCAATATGTCCAGTGATGATAACCAGCACCATCCCGATCGCCAGTACGAGAATGTAGCTATTTTGCAGAATCAGATTGGTAATATTAATCGGCTTCAATAGCAAGCCGCCTGTCAGCACCTCAAACAAGATCATAATGACGACCAGCGCAATCATCATGCCATATTGGCGGATGTTATTTTTAAATAGTTTAGTTATGGTTTCCATGCTTCACGCCTCCTGACTTGGTCATATATCTCATCAACGTTTCCTGCGAAGCGTCCTCACGGCTAACCTCTCCGGTGATCCGCCCGGCATTCATAACATAAATCCGGTCACACAAGCCTAGTACCTCTGGCAGCTCGGACGAAATAACCAGTACCCCCTTGCCTTCAGCGGCAAGACGATGAATAATCGTATAAATTTCGTATTTGGCACCCACATCTATGCCGCGCGTCGGCTCATCCAGAATCAGAATATCCGGTCCGGCAAAAATCCATTTGCTCAGTACTACCTTCTGCTGATTGCCGCCACTCAGATTGCCCGTTTTCTGCAAAATACTTGGCGCTTTGATGTTCATGCTTTTTTTCATTTCCTCTGCAACGACGACTTCCTCCTGCTCATTAACTACAGCTCCCTTTGCCAGCTTGTTCAGACCGGTCAGCGAAATATTGCGCTTGATATCATCCATTAAAATGAGGCCGTACTCCTTGCGATCCTCCGTCACATAGGCAAAGCCGTTGTTAATTGCGTCCGTAACCGTGTTGTTCTGGATCGGCTTGCCGTCCTTAATCAGTTGACCCGAGATGTTGCGCCCGTATGACTTGCCAAAGATACTCATCGCTAGCTCAGTCCGTCCTGCACCCATCAACCCGGCAATACCGACAATCTCACCGCGGCGAATGTTCAGATTCACCTGATCCAGCACCTTGCGGTCCGCATGATGCTCGTGATACACTGTCCAGTCCTTCACTTCCAACACGACTTTGCCAATCTCGGCATGACGCTCTGGATAACGGCTGGTCAAATCGCGTCCAACCATTCCGCTAATGATCCGATCCTCTGTGACCTCATCCTTTTTCATGTCCAGCGTCTCAATCGTCTTCCCATCCCGCAAAATCGTAATCGAATCCGATACCTTTGCGACCTCATTCAGCTTGTGGGAGATGAGAATGCAGGAAATGCCTTGTTTTTTAAATTCCAGCATCAAATTAAGCAGATTTTCACTATCATCCTCATTCAAGGCCGCTGTTGGTTCATCCAGAATAAGCAGCTTTACCTTTTTAGAGAGCGCTTTCGCAATTTCGACCAGTTGTTGCTTGCCGACCCCGATGTTCGTAACCAAGGTATTGGGGTTTTCACTCAACCCGACCTTGGACAGTAGCTCGCGTGTCCCGACAAAAGTCTCTTTCCAATCAATCACGCCACCGCTGGCGCGTTCGTTGCCCAGATAAATATTTTCTGCAATCGAGAGATACGGGATCAATGCCAGTTCCTGATGGATAATGACGATGCCCAATTCCTCGCTCTGCTTGATATCCTTGAACTCACACGTTTTGCCCTGGAAAATAATATCCCCTTCGTAGGTTCCATGTGGATATACACCACTCAGTACCTTCATCAGCGTCGATTTGCCCGCCCCGTTCTCGCCACACAGCGAATGAATCTCGCCTTCCTTGACCTTGAGATTCACATTTTCCAATGCCTTTACGCCAGGAAAGGTTTTGGTAATTCCCTTCATTTCCAAAATGATTCCAGTCATGGGATACGCTCCTTTCGGTTGGATTCTTACTCTTATTTCAGTCCGATTTGTTCTTTAGTGTAATAGTGACTGCCGACAATATCCTTCTCTACATTCGTCCGATCCACCGAGATTGGATCAAGCAAGTACGCAGGAATTACCTCTTTCCCGTTGTTATAGGATTTAACGTCATTCACTTCCGCTTGCTTGCCTTGTAAAATGCTGTTGGCCATCACGACCGTTTGCTCAGCCAGCTTGCGGGTATCCTTAAATATAGTTTGTGTCTGCTCTCCAGCCACAATGGATTTGATCGAAGCCAGCTCCGCGTCCTGTCCGGTAATGATCGGCAGTGGCTTATTCGCTGATCCATATCCGACCCCTTTCAGGGATGAAATGATACCGATGCTAATGCCGTCATACGGAGAGAGCACCGCATCCAGATTGGCCCCTGAATAGTAGGCACTCAGCAGATTATCCATTCGCGACTGTGCCAAAGCTCCATCCCATCGCAGTGTAGCGATCTGCGCCATCGTCATCTGCTTGCTGCGCACGACCAGCTTACCGGAATCAATGTATGGCTTAAGTACGGACATCGCACCATTAAAGAAGAAGTAGGCGTTATTGTCATCCGGCGATCCGCCGAACAGCTCGATATTGAAAGGGCCCTTGCCATCCTTGAGACCCAGCTTTTTCTCAATATATGCCGCCTGTAATACGCCCACCTTGAAGTTATCGAAAGTCGCATAATACGTCAGATACGGTGTATTGCGAATCAGACGGTCGTAAGAAATGACCTGAATCCCTCGGTCGTGTGCCTTCTGAATTACATCCGTCAGCGTGTTTCCATCAACCGAAGCGATGACCATAACATTGACGCCCTTGGTGATCATGTTTTCGATTTGGGAAATTTGATTTTCCACCACGTCCTCGGCATACTGTAAATCCGTTTTATAGCCTTGCTCCTGAAACAACCGAACCATATTCTCCCCGTCCCCTACCCAACGCTCGGACGATTTGGTCGGCATGGAAATACCCACATAGCCTTTTTCCTTGCTGCCCGTTCCACTCTCCGCCAGATTGCAGGCCGAAAGCATCAAGGCCAAAACCAGAAGCCAAACAACAACAGCTCCCTTTTTCATATGAAGTTCCCCTTTCCTCATGTGATGCAGGTCATTTTGAAGGTAAGTGCTGATTAGAATAGAAATTAGATAGCGCTTACATAAGTGAGGCAGGAAGTGCCTCTCCTTTTTTTATGTGCAAACACATGGTATCATTCCAGGCCGGGAAAGGTCTTTGCTGGTTTTGAACTTTTTTTATAAAATTTTAACCTTTGTGGTGGGGGAGGTATTACTTAATGACGTTAAGCTTCGTCGACATCAATTAAGAACACCCGCTCCTGGAATCCTCCCCGGGCCTCGGCTTTGTCCGCCCGCAGCTTGTCCAGCTCGGGTACATTCGCTCCATGTACTTCTGCCAGCGCTCGGATGACTTCGAGCATATCCGCTAGTTCTTCCAGCGCATCCTGATCTTTGTCCGCTGCAAAATACTCCTCAGTCTCTTCACGAAGCTTCGTTCGCAGTTCCTGCTTATACTCCTCTAGGTCCAAAATGCGTGTCCGACATTCCTTACCCTGAGACATAATGATATGCGGGATCCGATCCCGCACCAGCTTGTTGTATGTAGGCATTTCAAATAACACCCTTTCTGATATGAAGAATAAAAAATTTTAACAATTTAATTGAACGGGTTTTCTTTAAAAATAGACGGATACCGCTTAGACGGATCAGCTACGATCCGTTGTGACAGAGACTCTAGAATAGAGTCTGTTTTATACAGCAATATATCTACTTCCTCCAGCTTCATCGTCTCCCTGGATGCTTCTTCCTCTCCGGAAACCAGATAATGCATGGTACCCATAAACAGCACCATATCTAAACACGGCTCAGCATCCGAGCGAATTAGTCTGAGCAGATCGTTCATGGATAGGCTAATGGATAAAGGCATAATTTGATTTCGATGCACATAAATGGCCTTTGCCATAGAAAACATGGCGCGATCACAAAGAATGAGGCAGTTTAGCCATTGATTATGATCACGCATCATCTGGGCAAGCTGCATTTGGTATTGGGCAAGCTTTTGAAAATCCATCATGCAATTCAATATGTGGGTGTCGCTGTACTTCGGCAATTTGAAATCGGAATCACTATGTAGTTGGGGACTTAAGGAGTAGTGTTTCATGAGGAATCAACTCCTGAATTTAAATTTCATAAATAAGGGTTTTGCAAAATCCTGAAACAAATGTGAGCAACGTAGCATATCATTAGACCACTAAAATGTATAATTTTCTAGCTATCGGACAAGCTTCATAATGAATATTACTATATAGTAGTTTTTAATTCAATTTACTTACTAACGCATATTAATTAGATGTAACTCTTTCTCTACACTTCTAACTATAGAGAGGTGTATTCATGTCAGAACTATTAGAATTAGTCGGTACACGTATTCGAGATATTCGAAAGTCTAAAGGGCTTTCCCAAGAAGCTTTAGCCGAAAAAGCAGGTTTCAATTCGAGTTATATTGGTTTCATCGAGCGTGCGGAGAGAAATATATCTTTGAAAAATCTGGAGAAAATAGCGAAGGCATTGAACGTGGGCGTCTATCAATTGCTTACATATGTGAAGGAAAATGATGAGCTTACCGAAGAAGATTCGAGTATAAAAGCCATTTTGTCTCTCCTAAGAACTCGTGAAACCAAAGATACTGAGCTGGCCTTAAAGATTCTTACGGATATATTTATTAGAATGGATGAACGATGAACAAAAAAAAGGAACTGCACTCTGCAGTTCCCCACCTACCTCTTACGACAACGCCAGCATCGCTTTCATATCTTCCTCTGCGGTCGTAATTAGCTTCAAGCCAAACATCTCCACCAGTACATCCAGTACACCAGAAGAAATAAACTCAGGCGGCTTTGGCCCAATGCGAATATCCTGGATGCCAAGGCTGAACAAGCCTAGCAGGATGGCAACTGCTTTTTGCTCAAACCAGGACAGCACAATGCTGACAGGCAGCTCATTCACCGTACAACCAAAAACATCCGCTAAAGCCAGAGCGATTTTCACAGTAGAACCGGAATTGTTGCATTGCCCCAAATCAATATAACGTGGAATGCCAGTATCTCCAACAGTGCCGTAGTCCACATCATTAAAGCGGAATTTACCACAGGACGTGGTCAAAATGACCGTGTCATTCGGCAAGGATGTCGCCAGCTCGCGGTAATAGTTGCCGCCTTTGCCTGGTGCGTCACAGCCCGCAATGACGAAGAAACGGCGGATATGTCCGTCTTTGACGGCCTGAATGATCTCAGGTGCCAGCCCGATGACCGTCTCATGATGGTATCCAGTCGTAAGCACCTGCTCAGAGTCTACATCTGCGGCTGGCAGGGCCAACGCGCGTTCAATCAGTGGAGAGAAATCGTCGTTCACAATTTTGGCTACACCTTCCAGCCCTGCTACTTCATAAGAGAAGAAGCGGTCTGCATATGTGCCTTTAATCGGCATAACACAGTTGGTCGTGGCAAGAATCGCGCCCGGGAACTCCTCGAACAATCTGCGTTGATCATACCAGGCTTTACCGATATTCCCTTTGAGATGTGGATATTTCTTCAACGCCGGATAACCGTGCGCTGGCAGCATTTCCGAGTGGGTGTAGATATTGATGCCCTTTCCTTCGGTCTGCCGCAGTAATTCCTCCAGCGCGTACAGATTATGTCCGGTCACGACAATACATTGACCTTCGATTTTATTTTGGCTGACAGTAATCGGCTGTGGAATGCCAAAACGATCCGTATGGGCACGATCCAGCACATCCATGATCCGTACAGCTGCATTTCCGACCTTCATTGCCATCTCCAAATGCTCTTGTACATTAAAATTAGAATTGGTTAAGGTCATATATAACGCTTCATGCGTGATCCGATCCACCTCAGGATCGGTATATCCCAACTGACGTGCATGTGTGGCATAGGCAGCAATCCCTTTTAATGCAAAAATCATTGTATCCTGCAAGCTCGCTACTGTCTCATTTTTTCCGCACACCCCAATGACTTTACACCCGCCACTCGGCGTCTGTTCACACTGATAACAAAACATATCGTTTTCCTCCAAATATTGATAGATATTTGTTCGTTATCTACAGCGTAACAAACCCCTGAACGTGCGGGTGTGATTACACACACACTTTTTAGCACAGATTATCATGAGAGGGCGCAAGGCAATTCCGCAATCCAACATTCCTATTCCGACGAATTTTCCTGAATTCCCCCGCCCTTACGGTACTGCACAGGAGACACGCCCATGGCTTTTTTAAAAGCAGTGCTAAAATAGTGCTGACTATCGTATCCCGTACGTTCTGCTATATCAAGCACAGACAATGTCGTAGAGTCCAGTAGCTGCACTGCTTTGCGGATACGGGCACGCGTGACGAGGGTCACGAAGCTGTCGTTGAGCTCCTTTTTGAGCACACGGCTGAGATATACAGCCGATACCTGTAGCCGCGAGGCAAGAGCTTCCAGCGTCAGCTCGCGATCGGCATAACCTTCCTGAATAAGCTGCCGTGCCCGGCGTACGATGGGAGATAGCTGCGCTTCACCGTACACCCGATCCCGGCTCACCCGGTACGCATTGATTGCGCCTTCCAGCCCACCCGTGTTGGACTCCACATGGGTGTGAACCGCTATATTCAGGTAGCGTCCAATGGCCTGCTCTATAGAAGCGCCGATCGTCTCGGGTGCCTCCTGCCACAGGCATATGCCGATCAGCCCGTTCGCATCGCGAAACAACACATGCGATCGGTCCTCCAGCAGTTCGCCAATAATATTTTCAGCGGCGAAAAGAAACAACTGGCGGTCATTCTCACGCATAATCGTCTGCCGTGCTTCTGCTGCAGGCCACCGTACCGCGCCGATTTGTACAGGCGGCCGGGATGGAAGACGTAAAAACGCCAACTGCTCCATGACGTCTTTTCCCGTGTGCTGTCCTTCCAGCCATTCCAGGCAAAACCGCTGACGCAGCAGCGGAATATTCCGTTCAATCTGCCCGGCAGCTTGTTCTACATAGGCGGCGCGTTTGTGCTCCTCGTCCAGTCGCTGACGAAGCCGTGACAATGCAGCGTGAAGCTGATCCGCATTTACCGGCTTCAGAATATAATCTTCTACGCCAAGCCGTACAGCTTCCTGTGCATAAGCAAATTCATCATGCCCGGAAATGATCAGGCAACGGCACTCCGAGCGTCCTTCCCGCAGCCGCCGAATCAGTTCAATTCCATCCATGAATGGCATATTCATATCGACCAGCACGATGTCGATGCTAAGCTGACCAACCAGCTTCAGCGCTTCTTCACCGTCCTCTGCCTCTGCTACAACCTCCATGCCCAGAGCCGTCCAGTCTAGGCAGTCCCGAATCCCCTCACGGATGATCGGCTCATCATCTGCGATCAATACTTGATAACGTTTAGCCGTCCCTATCGTCACTTCTGGTATGGCTTGGTCAATCAGACTCGCCGTTGTCGCGTTGTCTGTTCCCTTGGATTTCGTCATCCTGACCCTCTCCTTTGTCATAAGGCTTCTTCAGTTGCGCCATATCCAGCAGCAACGGATGAGTGATTGTAACGCAGGTACCTGTCCCTTCTTTACTGTCCAATGTAATTCCATATTCCTCGCCAAAAGACAATCGGATACGCGCTTGTACATTCAACATGCCGTAGCTTCTGCCATTTGTACGAACTTCCTTTTGTTTCCGTCTTCCTTCCATCGCCTCCAGCGGTATTTCCAGCCATTCACGCAGCTCACACAGACGCTCCGCCGTCATCCCTGCACCGTCGTCACGTACCGTCAGCAGCAGCTTGCCGTCCTCGGCTTTAGCTTCTACGCAAATCGTGCCTGGACCACGTCTGGCCTTAATGCCGTGGTAAATCGCATTTTCCACCACAGGCTGAAGCATAAGCTTCAACACAAACAGATCCTTTAGCCCGTCGGGTACATTTAATTCCCAGCGAAGTCGGTCACGATAACGGGTTTGCTGGATTTGCATATAGCTTGAGATATGCTCAATCTCAGAGCGTAGCGGAATAAAGTCATCCCCTTTGCTCAGTCCAAGGCGGAACAATCTCGATAACGCCCCCACCATATCGGATACGTCGTCTGCTCCATTTTTTCGGGCCATCCAATGAATTGTATCTAGCGTATTGTATAGAAAATGCGGCTTAATATGCTCTTGAAGACTGCGTAGTTCGGCATCCCGTTTTTGTCGTTCCCTCAGTTCGCTAAGCGACATGAGACGGCGGATTTGCTCCAGCATCCGGTTAAAGCTCCGGCCCAGCATTCCGATTTCATCCCCGCGCTCACTCCATTGGCGAACCGTAAGATCCCCCGTCTCTGCCGTACGCATATAAGACATAAGCCGGAAAATTGGCTGCGCGATAGAACTGGACAATCGCAAGGATGCCGTTAAGCCAAACAGACATACAATGAAAACAAAACAGACAACGTAGAACTGAATTTGCCGCACTTCCAGTGTAGATTCGCGTGCCGGGAATACTCCCACGGTTCTCCAGCCCGTGAACTCGGAAGCCTGGAACATGAACAGCAATTCCCTGCCTCCGGCTTCACGGGTAAACATCCCGCTATCCTCTGGCCCGAACCATTGCGACGGAATGCGCTCAATCAAAGGCATATCTGGCATATATACACTGCGTCCCTTGGCATCTGTCACCATGACATACCCGCTTTTGCCCAAGGTTACATCTCTGGCAGCTTGCGACACAGCCCGCAGCTTGAGATCAATCATAATTACACCCAGTACATGTCCTGTCTCCGAATCCGTGACCGAACGGACGACAGAGACAATTTCACTGTCCTTGTACCGGACATGAGTGGTCACATTACGGTGACTTGGCTGTCCCAGCACAGTGAATATCCCTGCATGCTGCGCCGCCTGTGCGTACCAGTCTTCTTCCGTCAGACTGCGTGTGCTTCGAGCATACATTTCATTGCTGATATAATCTCCTTTTTCGTTCACGATCAGAATCCCGGCAATTTCAGGATATAACGTGGTAAAACCCTGCAAAAATTGCTTCATTTCATACAAGGTATCCTGCTCCTGTACGGAACTTACAACCTGCTTGGAGCCGGGAGCCTGGTTAAGGAGAGGTTTCTTGGCTCGCTCCCCCTGATTTCCCGGCATTACACTACTCGTATGACCCGCGTGACCATCAGCCAGCGTCCGTCCTTTCCAAAACTCCCCAATTTCAGGATTAAAGGCAATCAGATACGTCATGTTCTGTAAATTTTCCATTTTGGTATCGAGTGCTTCGTTCACCTTGCCAATTAACTGCATCGTATGGTTTTCCACCTGCCGCTCAATAATCCGTTCCACCGTCCAATTCACCAGCAGGCCTAGTCCCAGTGAAGGCACGATGCCAAACAGCAAGAACAGCACCATGAGCTGATAGCGTAAAGGCATATTGCGCAAGCGTAACCTCGGCATCATTTGATGCATCCCTAAGTGGATGCGCTTCCAATATTTATTTTGCATAATAATCATCTACATTCGCTCGGGTGACGACGGAAATCCCAGTATCCACCCGCACGGGCAGCGGGGTGTTATCTCCAGACGAAGAAGGTGCAGGAATTGTCAAATGATGATGCAGATGGAACAGATATTGGAGTGACCAATAGCCCATATTCCATGTCCCTTGGGCAATCGTTGCCGAGATGGTCCCATCACGAATCATATCCAGTGTCGCTTTATTCGTATCAAAAGAAATAATTTTTAGCGGATGACTGCCTTTTTGGCTCAGTGCCGCCTCACCCACACCTGTTCCTCCGGTGGCTTCGGTCACAAAAATACCCGCCAGTTTCGGATAAGCTTTCATCAACCTTAGCGATTCATCCCTGGACACCATCACGTCAGCACGACCATCTACCACTTCCACCACCTTCATGGCAGGATACTGCCGCTGAATGGTATCGCGAAAGCCGCGCGAGCGTTCCTCATGATTTTGCTGCCCCGGCAGTGTCAGAACAGCGACTTGGCCTTCACGTCCCAACAGCTCAGCCATTTTTTCCGCAGCGGTCACACCCGCCTTATAATTATCCGTGCCCAAAAATGTATACGCCCGGCTCCCCGGCGCTCCAGCGTCAAACAGCACGACAGGAATGTCCGCATCCAGCGCCTTATTAATGACCGGGATCAGGGAGTGTGGATCAATCGCTGATATGGCAATGCCTGCGGGTTTACGGGCAATCGCCTGCTCAATGATGGTCATCTGCTCCTGTGCATCATACCGGGTCGCCCCCCGGTACTCCACCGTTACCCCCAAGGCATCCCCAGCATCCTCGAAGCCTTTGAGCCCGCTTTTCCAATACTCCAAACCGGACTGGAACGTAATCATCATATACGTTTCTCCGATGCTGCCTCGCAGCCCTTTTTCCTCCCAAGCTCCATTCAACCGCTCGGATTGTTCATATCTGAACACATAGAGAGCAAAGGCCGCAATTAACAAAATGTACACCAGCAGCGTTTTCTTCATCCTTCCTCTCCTCTTCCTATGCGTATCCTTAAATTTGAGTTTACTTTGTTTTTATTTAGATTGTAAACGCAATCATATTAAATTGGAACCACTTCACTCTCCATACTTTCAGGTAGCGTTAATCCTGCACTAATGTTCCTACGATACAATACCTACAATTGTGCTAGGAAAAACATGTGCGAATCTTGAGGAAAAGGAGTGATATGGATGAGCAAGCCGCGTATCGCGGAGTGGACAGAACTACGGGGTCTTGCCTACCTCGCTGTCGTGCTTCAGCATTGCATTGGCGAATATATTTATCGCAGCGACATCCAACAGCCGGATTCCGTTATGCTCGCGATGCTGTACCATTTGACACGTTTTGGCACACCGACGTTCGTTTTCCTGTCTGCGGCGCTGTTATTTTATAATGGTAACAAACCGATTGGCTATTCCCGTTATATTGGCAGACGGTTTCGAGATATTTATGTTCCTTTTCTCTGCTGGACGGTTGTTTATTGGGTATGTACTCAGAACTGGTCAACCGCGCAGTGGGGAAATTTATCCTTTTACAAAGGTATGTTCGAGGAAATGATCATCCCTGTCAGCGGATATCATCTATGGTTTGTGGTCATGATCTTTCAGTTTTATATTTTGTTTCCTTTATTTGCAAAAGCAACCGAACGGATTCGGACGTTTCTACGTCGTTTTAGCACCAAAAAGCGCAAGCAGCTTGTTTTGGCTGTTATGCTGATTGCTGCTGCGGCTTATGCGTTGCTGTTACAATGGTCCTACTATGACATGTCTGCATGGAGCGCTTGGTTGCCGTCCTTTGGGCAGACTTTGTTAGATTACCGCACTTATAACTTTGTTATGTATTTTTTCTATTTTATGCTGGGCGCAGTGTGCGCCTATATGACGGACACCTGGCGGGGATTGGCCCAGCAGACGTTGCCATGGAATGTATTTGTTTTTATTGGTCTGTTCATGCTCATGGGTCATACGATGCTGATCCAGTCGGGCGATACGATCAATCTCAATATTTCTACCTATCTGAAGCCAAGCACCTTCGTACTGATTGTCTCGCAGTTGCTTTTGTTGTACGGGCTGCTGCTTCATTTGCAAAAAGACCAACGGTCCGAGCCGTTTCGCCGTATGCTAAACTGGATTGGACGCTATTCCTTCGGAGGGTATCTGGTCCATGCACTCGTGCTGTCCTTCATATCCTATTACACCCGTCCGCTTGCCCTGGGGGATCATCATTTTACAGCTACGCTCATTACGTTTGTCGTCGTGGCAAGTGCTTCTCTCGGTATCAGCTGGCTCTTTGCCCATCTGCCTGGCGGCAACTGGATTGTTGGCTCCAAAGGCAGACAGCGATTGAACTGGCGGCTTCATTTTCAGTTCCTTTCCTCCAAACGTGCTTCCAAAAGCACGCAGGAGCTTGGCTAATCTTCTGTCCCAGCGTTTCAGCATAGGGATTCAAATACCGTCAAAGGCTTTTGCAGGGCTCACGTATTGAGCTCTGCTTTTTTGCTGTCTAAGTGTGATGAATCATGTTCCAAACTGATTAACATTTTATGACATGGATATGTATTTTATTTTAAAATAAGTCATTATATTGAATAATTATAAGCATTACGTGGGAGAAATCACAGTTTTGCATAATAGGAATGGGGGGATGAACTCAGCATACCATCGTCGTTGTTAAGGATCTGGTCCAAAACTTGGTGAGGCTGCTTCCTGGTCTGAAACATACGGTTGAACTGATTAATCAGTTCATCCAAAAGCATAGACTGCTCCAGTACACAGGCATGTCCTAGGCCATACTCTGCGTAAAGATCATGCATGTGTTGTCTGGCATGTTCCATTTGTTGAATTAACGTTACCTTTTCATCCTTGTTCATCCTACATACCTCCTCTGAATTTCATTTTAAGAAGGGATGTACAAATAGGCCAAGATCAATTTTGAAGCAAAAAATTACAAAATAATACAAAAAGAGACCAGCAATAAGCTGGCCAATAAAATGAATTAGTACTCGTCAAGATCCACCAATGTGTCCTTGAACTTGGATCGTGCCATGGCTTAAATTTGCAGTTTGAGCTGGTACTGTGAATACCAGTAAGAAACTAGTTACCGCCAAGCAAAAAGCCATCTTTTTGATCATTTTTCTCCCACACCTCCTCATAAATAGAATGGAACTGAGCTTGTGTTTTAGGTGCCGCATTTGTTTTGAAATGAAGAAATAATCCAAAACAATTGGCAATGAGTAATACATGGTTAATTGTAACAGCTTTTTCAAAGGCGATTAATAAACATTTGAAACCATATGTATATCTGCCTTTATTTAGGCTGTACTTGGCTATCTTGTACCAAAACCTTACGTATTCTTCTGTTAACACTTGTTGTGTGTACATGTCAGAAGAAGGTGACTCCTGATACGCTGCAATTTGCGATTCAAACCGTCGGAGAATATGATCTACATCTACATTATAGCGATTAGCCACTTCAAGGACATTCAATAGCTCGGCTAAAATCTCTTTTTCGGCAGCTATATGTTCTACGTAATCTGGCAGAACACTAATATCACCAGACATAAGCCTGTTAACATAAGTATTAATTTTCGCCCACTGTTGATACTTGCGTTTCCAATAAAGCGTATCAGAGTCCTGCTCTTTTACCCAATTTAAATCAGCATAACCACGAATATGCTCTAATGCTTGGTCATGGTTGCCTTTGGCATCACAAGCGTTAGCACACAACAATTCGGCATAAACTATGTATACAAACAATGGTCTGCTTAGCTTTTTTCGTGGCTCTGTTCCTTTTCGCTTGGAATTGTGAACCAGATGATATTGGAGTTGTCCTAACTGACCCATTTGATGTGCGAATTCATACACCTTATCCCACATGCTTAATGATCTATAGACATTCGCCAAATCTTTTAAAGCATCCAGTTGCTCTATCTCATCTAAGCGATCCACAAAAGGGGCGAATTCAATAGCAGCCTGAAGGTTTACTGCCCGATCCTGTCCGACTTTGATTTGGAACAAGCGATACTGGCAGATTGCCAATCGTTCTGAATGCTGTTGCTTCTCGCTCTCAGCTACCTTTTTGTACAGGTATGCGGCTGCTTCGCTGTAACCGTCTTGGTATACATTTTCGGCGACTTCAAAGAGCGATGGCAGATAATTAGGGTTATCCAATAATAGAATGACAACTCGCTGCAAGCAGTCCAATCGCCCTAGCTCAATGCATCGGTACAGGAACGGGCTGATTTTTTTCCAGTTGAGCGGACATTCTTCAATGCATTCTTCAATATAGCGTTCGTAAAAATAATCCGGTGGTAAATTCATTCCCGCAGTAATACTATCCAGTTGGTGAACCGACATAGATCGATTGCCCGTCACAATACCACTAACTGTACCTACATTCAAATCGATCGTGTGACCAAACTCGGTCATGGTTAAGCTTTTGCGTTTTAGATAGGTTTGAACTTCTGCCTGTATCGTAGGTGTGATTTCCATGGATAAACCACCCTTTCAGCATCTTCATAGATTCCCATTTCAATAATTCATATAGTTTTGAAACTAATAGTATACTTATTGTTTTTCATTCATGATAATACCATCTTTTGGAACATCGATAAATACTTTTATTTTATAGATTTTTATTTTTTTATTAGGAGATTATTGGTTGATAGATTATTATGATAAGGAGAAGGTCACTTGAAAAATACAGGTATGACACGTCCCTTGGACACGTTAGGCCGGATTGTTATTCCTAAGGAATTGCGAAACTCTATGGGAATTCAAGCTGGCGAGTCTTTGGAATTTTACTTGGATGTTGAAACAGGATTGTTAAGTATGCGGAAATATATCGGCGTTTGCTGCCATTTATGCTATTCGGTTCAGGATTTAAGCTATTTCAGAGATTCATTTTTATGTAAAAAATGCATACACGATTTGAAAGGAAACAGCGTCATTTGATCGTCATCACAACTTTGGTTGAACATCTAAGAAGCCTCATTCGTGAGCATCCCACAGCCAAGCAAGGCGAATATGCTGAATGGATTGGCGTGTCACATAGCCGTATTTCCCAGCTTAAAAGCTATTGTAGGTTTCACTTCACTCGCATCCGAGCAAAACTCAATAACCAGTCGCTGTTAATTTCAAGGTGACTGGTTATTTTTTTAATTTGAATCCATACTGACCAAAATTCAACAAGTTAGATTACCAAAACTTATTGATATTGCTGTAAAATATGGATTTAAACTCTTCAAGATGATATATTCTGACTATATGTAATCTTCCTAAAGACGCTTTTAACGGACTTAAACTAAAAAATTGTTAGTGGGTGTATAAATGAAGTCACATGTTCTAATTTATGATGGTTATGTTAGTTTTGAAATTATGCTGGCAACCTATTTTATGAAAACAAAAGGGGATATTGTTACAATTGGAGTATCCAAAGATCCTGTCATTTCCTATGAGGATTTTAAAGTTACGCCTGCGGTAGCCCTTGATGAAGTGTCTGCGGAGGACATTCAACTCCTCATTATACCTGGTGGAGATAACACTCAATTAAAGACAAACAAACAACTTCTAGCTCTCATTCATACCCTAAATAATGATCATAAAGTGATTGCAACCATTTGTTCTGCCACTGAACTATTGGAGCTAGCAGGTGTTTCCCCTAGGAATCATGTGAGTCATCCATCGGGTCTGGAGATACACAAGAATATCATATCTGCTAAACCCAATAAGTATGTAGATTTTGCAATCGAAATAGGCAAGATCATGAACATTTATACGGATGATGAAGATTTTAAAGAAACCATTGATTTTTTTAAGCTTTTTAAAGATAGCTGACTCTCCTCACAACAGTCACTTTATGAAGGAAGTTGAAATATAAGGATAGGATGGGTTCTCCCCATCCTTTTTTGTCGTAAAACGATTCTACTTCAGACTAACGCTTCAATTGAGCCTCATTCGAAGTCCCGGACTTACGATCGAAGGTAATCGGACCTTTACGATTTACAAGCCGCTTCAAATCCACGGTCATTTCATTCTTCAATTTATCGATGAGTTGATCCTCTTGAATGCCTTTGCTTTTAGCTACCTCAGCCAACGATTTCCCTTGTCCCAGTTCTTTCTCTAACTGGACAGGGGTGATACCCAGCAGCCTAGCTACTTTCTCGTTAAGATGGTGATTCAAGCCGCCCGGCCTTTTGCCGTGTCTATGTCTATGCACATGTCCGTGCCCGTGGTCATCCTGTGGATCAACATTCCACTGGTGGGCTTCTCCTTGGACAGAATCGTTGGGAGTGAGAGCTTGCAACGGATTACCCGATTCAATACCAGATGCTCCTGCACTCGCAGTACCATACATCATCACTCCTCCATATAGGATAGCAGCGGTCAATTTCCATTGTTTTTTCATGTTGTGGCCCCTCCTTTCATCCTTTTTCATCTATATTTTCTCTTTCAGCTTTTTTTATTCATTTTATATGTTTTTCACAACATTCCTTATTTAAAAATAACAAATTCTTGAAAATTGCATTCTGTTGTACAATGGCGGGTAACAACTAGAAGTCGCTACAAAAACATTTATAAGAGATGCGGGTGATGGCCATGGAGTGGTATTTTGCATACAAAGAAGAATTGGAAAAGGTATTTCGTCAAGCGGAGGAACGGACGGCCACATTTCCGGCTCCCTTTCAGCAAGAGGGGTTAGACTACCTGGCACGGTTTAATCCGTTGCGTGAAGACAGTACTCGTAATTACATATGCTATTTGCTTCCATTTTGGCTGCAGGAACTCACCGGACTACCTCCCGAAACATGTCGCAAGCTGTCACTCGGCAACGTGTTCGTCATGGCTCATTATTTAATCCAAGACGACGTGATGGACACAGCAGCAGACAACCGTAAAACGCAACTTGCCTTAAGCCAGCTTTTCTATACCGAGTGCCAAAACATTTATCAGGAGCTTTTTCCGGCAACCTCTCCTTTTTGGACATATGCCCGGACGTATGTGGACGAATGGGCCGTTAGTGTGGTATCCGAAGGAGCAGCAGACTATTTTCAAGGTGACAGAAATAAGGTCGCACTGAAAGCCAGTCCATTAAAAATGGCCGGAACGGGTGCTCTACTGCTCGCAGACCATGCTGACCTGATCGAGATCGTTACAGCGATGACGGATTTGACCCTGCTCGTGCTCCAAATGTCGGATGATTGGGCAGATTGGGCAGAGGATTTGATGGAGCATAGCTATAACTGCCTATTGTCCCATATTAGCGCCGAACGGAAGAAGCCGTACTGTGAAGGACTAGGACCACAAGAAATTCAGGAAGCGATTTATGTGCGAGGCGCACTCGCTAGCTATGTGAATATTGCGAATCAAGCCGTTCAGGAGCTAGAGACGATGGAGCCTACTATCCACGGCCTGCATAGGTTCGCACATTCCATTGCAGCAGAACTCAGCGAAGAGGCAGCAGAAATTGAAGGCGGACGATCACATTTGCGAAGAGGCGGGCTTGATTATTGGCTCTCCAAAAATATGAAGTAATGCTAGATTTTTCTGAGTCTTACGTGGTATACTGACTAGGTAAATATAACCAATCGAATGAGAGGGTGATTTTTGATGGCTACTGAAGTTCTTCAAACACAAGTCATTCAAAAAGCTTGGGAGGATGCCAGTTTCAGAGAAAAACTGATGGCAGATCCCAAATCTGCAATTCGTGATGTGTTAGGAGTCGTGATCCCCGATCATATCCAAATCAAAACGGTAGAGGAAACGTCTGACCAGTTCTATCTAGTAATCCCTCCAAACCCTTCAGGTGTGCTTGCTACATCCCAGAAGCCTCGCTCGATGTGGTAGATTGGCACTTGTAGCTTATTTAATCTATACTTCTTAATCTCAGGCGGGTGGGCTCAGCAAGCTTCCCTCCGTTTTCTCCGAACGCAAAAAAGCCGGATGTTATCCGGCTACGGGGAAGCGGATGGTCGCTTCTGTTCCCACCCCTTTTGCACTTGTAAAAGATATTTTACCATTCATCGTTTCAATAATCCGAAATGTCACCATCATCCCCAAACCCGTGCCTTTAGTCTTATTCGAAAAATAAGGCTCACCTAGTCTGGATAAGGTCTGAGCATCCATCCCTTCACCATTATCCCGAATATGAATGACTGCTTCTCCATTGTCCACATAAGCCCATATATGAATATGTCCCTGTTCTCGCAGCGCTTCAATACTATTTTTGATAATATTGATAAATGCCTGCTTGAATTTGGAGGAATTCCCACGCACTTTAATTTCCTGGGGAATATCCAGCGAAATTTTGCCACCTTGCAAATTTGCCATTGGACTGATAATTCCTTCAATATGCTTGAACTCATCCAATATGGTCAACGTTTTGGTATGGTCAAACTCTGGCTTGGCAAAAGTCAGAAAATCGGTAATAATCGCGGACGCTCGATCCAGCTCCTCCAGAGCGATATGCAGATAGTCTTTGTTTTTACCATCCTCCTGCTTGCTCATCAACTGAAGAAATCCACGTGTAACCTGAAGCGGATTGCGCACTTCATGAGCTACAGATGCAGCCAAATCGCTAATAATCTCCATTTTCTCTGAACGTTGAAGCTCATTATTGAACATCTCCAGTTCTCTGGAATACCGAACCACCTGTTTGTGCTTTTCCGCCAGCCTTCTGCCCAAGATGGCAATCAATGCTAGGACAAAACCGAACACGCCCCATTTCCATAAAAACATATTGTAGTGTCCGTCCCGGATAAAGAACCAGCTGAGTTCTGCGATAGTGATGACTGCAAAAAATGCAAAGCCTGTCAATAAAATGATCGCTTCGTGGTCTCCCTTAAGCGCCATGCGAACCGAAGCAAATACCAAAAGTACCATCAAAGCTACGAGCAATATACCGAGGACGATTACACTAAAGAAATAATATACATCGTTGAGTCGCTCCTGTGCTCCTAAATTCACAATCATGATGATGAAGCAGAACAAAGAGTAGGCGGTTAACAATTTTCTGAATTTCCGAATCAGTAAAATCGAATTGATATTTTGCTCAAAAAAGAAGGCTAATGAAGGCAGCAGAATAAATAGCGCCACATCAAAAAGTTGTAAATACAGCTTGCCATAGCCGCGATAGAACGTATATAAAAACGGTGAATACGTTACAATCATCAGACCGATAGACAATACAATCGCACTTAGGGACAACCACATCGCCATACTTGGACGGAACAGGAAGAACGAGCAAATCAATAGCACCAGGGCGATAAAGATAAATGTACTGCCTAGTACAATATCCAAGACATCCATTCTGACCAAGTTTCCCAACAAGTCACGATAATCACCAGTCATCACATTTCCGATAATGCCCAGTCTATTTTTGCTGCTTTCCGTCCATATGTATAATGTTTTACCACTGTCTTCTGGCTTCAGCGGAATCAGAATACGATTATTCTCATAATTATAGCCACGGTACGATTCATAAAAATTGGTGCCATCCTTATACAGCGTGATGTGCCTGCCATAAATATTTTCAAAAAGCACCGCTGGTGTTTCATCACTTAACGAAGGTAGCTTAATACGAATCCAGGCGGTGCCTCTATTGCCTGGCTGCTTGAGTAGCTGTGTATCATCTTCAATATGCATCCAGACCTTACTGTGATCATTTACCTCATCTAAAGAGCCATCCTCGTCTTCTGCTCCCCATCTCATATCCCAGGAGGGTATCTTATACTCCCTTTCCGGGGTCATTTTGGCCGCATAGCCAATGTGGTCCAGCGACAATAGTATCACAATGACCGCTAGCAGAGCGGCGACAGCTTTGGGCACATGCCTCATATTAAGCACCTCAAAGTTACGTAGTAGGATTTACAAATTTGTATATGTTTTAACATTTTTATCTTCCTGAAATTATATTATTCTATACGATGATGTTCATACCTTCTTCATAATAAGGGTATCATGTTCTTTTTAATCATTATTTGTAAAATCTTCATATTGATTAATGATCATTTCCTGTTCGCGTCGCTCCATCTGCTCTCTAAGCCCTATCCAAGGTTCACATTCTTCATCCTCATAGATCGTCCAAATATCGGAGAATAAATAATCGCGTATTTCTACTATTTTTCCGGCTTGTCCGCCGTCTGTCCAATATAAACCATCCGGACGCCGAATAACGGTACGCGAATAGCCTGGAGTGGACGCCTTTTGACCGACTCGGATTCGGCTAATCATCGGACCAAACATGTACCATTCCAATTCATATCCCTCCAACTCCTCTTTATCATATCACAGCAGTTACCAAAAAAACGCTAATTGAGAAAGAGCATACCCCTATTCGCATGATTTTAACTTCTTACAGACACACTAGCTCTAAGTTTAGCCATTCTGCGGTTTGGGTAAGGTCGAAATAAGCAACAAAAAGCAAAGGAGCTGAGTTAGATGGCAAATCGCGACAATCAAAAGACTGAGCTACAGGATCATGATTTTGAGCCTTCCCTGCAAAATGCAGAAACAAACTGGGAGAATCTGATCGAGGGACCAGATACTCCTCTGGAGGACGTGCCTGATGCCGATGAACTGACACCGAACAGTCCTGTTGATCCTTCTGCGCCTGCTGAATTCCTACATGGTACAGATTTACTGAACGGTACAGACGGGGATGAAGAAGAGCAACTGGACAGTGACGATATTCTGGATTAATTACTGCATATGATAGGATATAAGAAAGCGATTTCTCATCCTGCTATGCGGGTAATGAAGTATATACACCGAAAGGAGTTGACCAATCTCCTATGTATAAAGATCCGATGTCTCAGGCTGATATGGAGTACAAACGCTATAAAGCCTTGAATCCTGTAGAAGAGGATGACCGCAGGACTGCGGACAAGACTCATACGGATGATACCTTAGCCGAAGATAACCCACGAGGAGTCGCATCAGCGAAGCCCGAACCCAGGGATCAAGCAAGATGAAAGAACAGATAGGGAATGCAAAAACTAGAATCGGAAATCAGGGCTTGCCTTCTGCATCCACTTTGTTTAAAATAAGGTCAAATCTTTTGAATACCATGAACAAAGACATAGACGGAGACAAGTAAGCGTCATCGGATTCCCACAGAAAGGTACGTATTGCTGAGAGCGTACCGCTATCCCGCGTTGAAATTCACTCCCGAGTCGAGCCTTGAACCGACGACAGAAGGATTCATTCCTTTGACCGCAGTAGAGGTTTCCGGAAGCCCCCGTTACGGGCATCAAGCTCAGAGGTTACTGCCGTCGATTGAATGACGTTGACGACTTGCATGTATACTTCTGTAATTAGGGTGGTACCACGGCATTCGTCCCTTGCGACGAGTGCCTTTTTGTGTTATTTTCTGCAAAAAGTCCAAGGGCTGAAAGAAAAAACAATTTAAATTCGGGAAGGGTGTACTGTATGTCAACCAATGAAAATTCTTTGGAGCTGTTGCGGGAACAGCTCGATGCTACAAACTTGCAATTGCTGGAGCTGCTGTCCCAACGCGCTGAACTGGCGGGACAGCTTGGAAAATTGAAAGAAGCTCAAGGAGTGCCTGACTTTGATCCAGTGCGTGAGCAACAAATGCTGGACAAGCTGATTGCAGCTAATCGTGGACCTTTCGACGATGCTACAATTCGCCAGTTGTTCAAAAATATTTTCAAGGCTTCTCTGAACTATCAAAAAGAAGAACACAAAAAACATTTGATTGTCAGCCGCAAAAATCAGCCGGATAGCACGGTTATCAAGGTTAAAGACACACTGGTAGGTGGCAAAGCCTCCATCATGGTTGCAGGACCTTGCTCGGTGGAAAGCTATCAACAAACGCGCGAGGTAGGAGCAGCTCTCAAGGAAGCCGGTGTGCCGATTCTGCGTGGTGGTGCGTTCAAACCACGTACATCTCCGTATGATTTCCAAGGACTGGGTATTGAAGGCCTGCAAATTCTCAAACGCGTTGGCGACGAGTTCGGGCTGGCTACAATCAGTGAGATCGTCGATCCAAGACATTTGGAGGAAGCGATCCCTTACATCGATATCATTCAAATTGGCGCGCGCAACATGCACAACTTTGAATTGCTGAAAGCTGCGGGTGAAACGAGAACTCCGGTTCTGCTCAAACGCGGATTGGCTGCCACCATGGAAGAGTTCCTTCATGCTGCTGAGTACATCGTATCCCGTGGTAATACACAAGTCATGCTGATTGAACGCGGTATTCGTACGTATGAAAAATGGACACGTAACACGCTGGATATTTCCGCTGTTCCGATTTTGAAAAAGGAAAGCCATCTGCCTGTATTGGTGGACGTAACTCACTCTACAGGACGTAAAGACATCCTGGCCCCTTGTGCCAAGGCTGCCCTGGCTGCTGGTGCCGACGGCATCATGGTAGAAGTTCACCCGAACCCGGCAGTCGCTTTGTCCGATGCTCAGCAACAGCTGAACATCCCTGAATTCCACAACTTCCTGTCTGAAGTTAAAGAATCCGGTTTATTCAAAGCGTAAAACTAATTTTGTGCTAAGAATCATAAACCGCTTTCATTTTGTCAGATTATGATGTAGAATCTAATCAGGATTGTGACTGATCATGCAGGCAAAACCTAAATGTATATATGCTCGACTTTTGTTGAGACATATATATGTTTAGGTTTTTTTTATGCCTAAATCTTTAATAATAACAATACCTACATGGTTATAATCCTAAAAAATCATCATAGAAACGTTCAGAGAGGGGAACAGAAATGAGAAAAAGAAAAGGGTTAAGCATTTTTTTGTTAGCTATGATATGTATTTTAATCATTAGTGGTTGCAGTGGTAAGTCGCCAGCCGTCGTAAAGGATGAAAGCGCTGCTCCAACAGTACAACCAGCGGGAAATAAAGTGGAAAATAAAGCGACCAAGGCTAGAACGGTTATTACTACTGACGGAGAAGTAGATGATATGAACTCAGTCATACGCTTTCTTCTCTACTCTAACGAAATGGATTTGTCCGGGATTGTACTGACTAGCTCCGTATATCATTATGCAGGTGATGAAAAGGCCGGCATCAAGCCATTCAGATGGACCGGAACCCAATGGGTAACGGATATGATTGATGCCTATGGAGAGATTTACCCCAACCTAATCAAACATGCTGAAGGGTATCCAAAACCTGAATATATTAAAAGCGTTACCAAGATCGGAAATATTTCAAACAAAGGTGAAATGGACAAGGAAACGGAAGGCTCGAATTTCCTGAAAACACTTTTCCTAGACAATGACAAAAGAGATCTGTATGTACAAACCTGGGGAGGAACCAATACCACAGCCAGAGCTCTGAAATCCATTGAAGATGAATATAAAAATACAGATCAATGGGAAACGATTCAGAAAAAAGTAAGTGATAAACTCGTTCTGTACATCATTTTGGACCAGGACGATAGCTACAATAATTACATCGCCAAAAATTGGCCTGACATCAGAATTATCAATGACCAATCTAACTTCTGGCATTTCGCTTATGCTTGGAAAATGCACACGGAAGAAGTAAACAGCAAGTTACACGGGGAATGGAACTTCAAAAACATTAAAGACGGTCATGGCAAGCTGCTAAATATGTATGCCTTGATGGGCGACGGCAATATCATCAAAGGTGAATTGGATGAAGAACAAAGAGGCAGTGAAGCCTACTTGAAGAAAAATCCACAATACGACAAGTATGACTTTATTTCCGAAGGAGATTCTCCATCCTTCTTCTATTTAATTGATAACGGATTACGGAGCATGGAAAACCCAACCTATGGTGGCTGGGGAGGTCGTTTTGGTGTCGTTAACGATAAATTATTTAGAAATACGGTGTTAGATTATGATGTGCATACGAAAAAATTCGAAGCAGAGTACTCTCTGATGCGTTGGTTTGATGATATTCAAAATGACTTTGCTGCCCGTGCAGATTGGGCTATTGCTTCCGACTATAAAGATGCCAACCATAATCCAACATTGACCATTAAAGAAGGATTAGATCTAACGGCTAGTCCAGGGGAGAACATAACTCTACATGCAGAAGGAACAGATCCTGACGGTGATGCATTGACCTATAAATGGTGGAGATATTTCGAAGCTGACACCTATGAAGATTCTAAGGTCAAACCCGCCCAAGTTAAACCTGAAATGCTGGGTGATATGCAGCTTGGGCTTCACCGAGAATTAGCTGAAGGCGAGAAAGTAAACACGATTGACCTGCAAGGTAGCGACACAAATACTGCAAGTTTTACAGTTCCGGCAGATGCGAAGTCTGGGGATACGATTCATATCATTGCAGAAGTACAGGACAATGGTAAACATTCTTTGAAACATTATCAGCGTGTGATTGTAACCGTAAAATAACAGAAGACAGCACTCAATAAATTAGGCTCATGGAATCATACTCCATGGGCCTGTTTATTTTTGCGTATCGGACCTCGGACAATCTCTATACACGTTTAATACTTTTTTCAGTCAAAGGAACATAATATCCTTTTCCATTCGGACCCATAGCGAATTTATTACGAAGATGGATTAGATTAGGGCCGAATTTGGCCTCCAATTCTTCACGGAACTCATATAGGATTTCCATGATATAAATATCATGAATAATCACTTCCGTAATCGGCATCACAAGACCCGGATGTAGCGTCCATGCAGCACGGCTGTCATCACCAAGTGAAAGTATGCCAGCTACAACCTCCCGGTCATCCACGCTAAGCACAATCCATCGACCACCGATTTCGGACGTAATCTCCTCACTCATATCATGGCGGTAAACAGTAGCAAAATCAAAGTTAAGATCACCATATGCTACAAGGATCACCTCAATTCCTTGCTGAGCAGCTTGCTCTAAGGCATCCCGGAACACCTCGGCATCCTCTTTCCAAATTTCCAGTAAAATTCGGTGTTTTGCTCCCTTCACGCCTTCATTAATGCGATTGATAATGGCTTCATACCCCGAAATATTCCAAATGTTCTCTCTGTTTTGAAACGATGCTGTGTACTGCTCCAAACTCTCTTGCGCCACGTTGAAAATCTGCTCTGCTTTGCGCTTTCTCTGGGCAATCAATTCATGTGGAGGAAGCGGCACATATAGAGGTGTATTTTCTTGACTTACCATGATGTCCCCACGGTTGACCATTCCCGACAAAACCTCGTAAATCTTGGATCTCGGTACTCCAGAGTTCAATGAAACGGCATATCCCGAAAGTGGTGAGCTTTCCAATAAGGTCACATAAGCCTTGGCTTCATATTCACTAAAATTCAAATCACGTAGAATTTCTAATATGTTTGGTTTTGATTTCATGACGTCTTCTCCTCAATTCATGTTCTTCCTTACTATATCACTTCCCCTTGACAAAAACTGATATACAAATTATCTTTTTAGTAGCATTTTCATAGTAGTAACTATAGTAGCTACTACACTATCATATTTCATAGGGGATGAACTCAGGGAGGATATAACTTGAACAAAGTCATAGCTCATCACAGCGAAAGCAACCGGATTTACTATACTTCTACGATTCTAGCCCTATTGATCTGGAGCACATCGTTTATTGCCACCAAAGCAGCCTATACGACGTTCCCTCCTCTTACCTTGGGTCTATCCAGATTTATCATAGCCTCCATCGTACTAGGTATCGTTCTGCTGATCAAAAAAGAACATGTCAAAGTAAAGCCAAAGGATTTGGCTACGATTTCGTTTAGTGGAGTTTTGGGAATCACTCTTTATTTTTCAATGGAGAATATAGGGGTTAGCCTGACGACCGCTTCCAACGCAGCATTAATTGTCGCATCGTATCCCGCAATTACATCGCTGCTTGAATTTATTTTGTATAAAGTCAAATTATCCAAATATAAAGTCTGCGGCATAGCACTGGCCATGATCGGGGTATATTTCTTAACCTCCGTTGGCGAAAGCTCGGATGGTAAGAATCAACTCATCGGAAATTTAATATTGATTGGCACCGGATTTGCGTGGGCGTTTTACACTTTCATGACGCGTAAGGTTGTGGACAAATATCCGCCGGTGACGTTATCTTTTTATCAAACCGTTGCAGGTAGTATCTTTTTCATACCGTTAGCCCTATTAGAAAAGGATAGCTGGCAGGCTCCGACAACGGGATCGTTTATGTTGCTCATGTATCTGGGTGTGTTCTGCTCCGTTATCGCATTTTTACTTTATAATTACGGATTAATCAAGCTGTCACCGAGCAGTTCCGTTTCTTTAATGAATTTGGTTCCGATATTTGGGGTGTTGTTCTCTGTCTTACTATTGCACGAAACGATTACATGGCGCCAAATCATTGGCGGCTTGGTCGTTATTATAGGGGTCTTGATGAGTGCGCATCAAACTAACCGTACCTAAAAATATTGCAGCCCTACAATACAAGGGCGAGTGGCCTTTTTAAAAGATCTCGCCCAGTTGGTTATATCTATGCAGTCGGCTTTTTTTCTTTTATATAAAAAAGGTGGTTATATTGATTGATGAGGTTATCCATAATTACAGACTGTTTGAGCACACTGGCATGATTAAAGCCATGTTTTGCTTGTAAAATATACAGCTTTTGACGGGCATTCTCAAGCTGTTGACGCAAAATGTCGTCTCTTATCATAATATATCCCTCCCTGTCATATGATCAGTGTAAAGGGTTATGAATAATATACTAAAAATAAGGGTTTGGGATAATTATCTAATTGGCCTATCCGGCAGAATGAATATTCTGATCCGTTGCGTTATTTTGGGCTGAAATCGGGAAAACGTTTTTTCCCTTCGCCCATAGCAACAACGCTGCAACCAGCAAGATGCCACCGTTTAATACGAAGATCCAGCGAATGGGCATCCAGCTACCAAGCATGCCGCCAATCAGCGGCCCCGCCATCGTCGCGAGCTGGGTAGCTGATTGATTCAGGCTAAAGGCTCGTCCACGAAACTCCGGCTTGGTGACTTCCACAGTTATGGCATTAATCGCCGGCATGACAGACGCATAAAACAATCCATATCCAAACCGAAGCGCACCAAAACCAACAAAGTTGGTTACAAAAAACTGCAAGATGTTCCCAATCCCCGAACCGATCAGCCCAATCAGTAACACTCGGGCAAAGCCGATTTTCCCTCCAATCCGGCCCCATCGGGGAGCCATCAGCACTGCCGCGATGCCTACAGCTGAGAATACAATCCCGGAACTTAAAGACGCATGGCTACGGTCCACGCCCATTTCAAGTACATACACCGTAATTAACGGTTCCAATATCATGACGGAAAAGGTACTTAATCCCGCCAGGATAAGCAAAAAGTACAATGGCCGATTAGCAATAGCCTCTTTGATATCATCCCGAACATGCGAGCGGGTGCTGGTGCCCTTGAAGCTATCCTCTCTAGCGCCAAATGTCGCGATGAACGCAGATACCAGTACAAGAGCCGCTGAGAAAAAAAAGGCATTTCGATTGCCATAATAATGGCTCACCACACCACCGATCAGCGGACCTATAATGCTGCCAGTCGCTCCAGCAGTCGCCATAATGCCAAGGGCATAGCCCGTTTTTTCTTCAGGCGAGCCCGTTCCAACCAGCGCAATCGCCGCAGGAATAAATCCGGAGAGAAGTCCTTGAAACAAGCGAACTCCTACAAATACATAGGGGTCTGTCACTAAAGCACATACCAGATACAATACAGCCAGGCTAAACCCTGAACGAATCAGCATCGGCTTACGTCCATACTTATCTGCCAGCGAGCCCCAAAACGGGGCAATCAGCGCGCTCGCTAAAAAAGTAACTCCAAAGGCAATTCCTGACCATAATTCCAGTTGATCGTTAACCCCCAATTCCGTATTCAGAAAAATAGGTAAAAACGGAATCGACACGGAATAGGCCATGCTGCAAAACAATACTCCGATCCACAAAACAATCAGGTTTCGCTTCCAATATAGATGCATGCTGCCACACGTCCCTTCTGTTCATTCCATTATTACCCTCTAAATTAGAAAAGTCTACCGTAAACCTTAGTCTTTCATCGTGGAACAACCACGAAGAAGCTGATATAATCGAATGGAATGGAGATGATGATATGGCTAAAAAGAGAAATTCGTCTTTTGCTACTCCTGCGGCTCAGGACAAACCTGCTACCTTAAAGGATCTGTTGAGTCAGGACGTGCTGAACAAGCTTAAGGCTCAAGCCAATGAAGCGCAAGCAGAACAAGACAAGCGTAAAGAAGACGAACGGCAACGTGCCCTTGAAGCAAAAAAAGCTGAACAAAAGAAGCTGGACAACAACTTTGAACATCTGTTGAATAACAGCAATTTGGACTGGCACAAATATAAATAAGCCAAAACCATTGCGGTTTTGGCCTATCTTTACACTTTATGTTATAGCCAGTCACGAATATGTTGTACTGAGTACAGCACCCCTACCCAAACTGGCAGACTGAACGCCATACCCCATATGAGACCTTTAGCCAGTTTTTTGTCTACCTCCATCATGATCCTGCCCCTTTCCTTGGGAATAGCAGCAGTATGGGTCAAGAATACGGTTTTCAAACCCGTATTTCCTTATCCCCAACAAAAAAGGTATGATAGTAAATGGAAAAGTGTTCTGCGCTGTCCCCAAACTATAAATTAGGATGTTACACCATCCAACCTTTCAGGAGGAATATTAATGAACCGAAAATCGATACGCCCATGGTACACATTGTGCCTGCTGGCCATCATGCTCGTGCTGGTTGCCGGATGTGGCACAAAAGCCACCGATGTGGAAGCTGCAAGCCGGACAAGCACCACAACTCCCGCTGCAACTAAAGACAAAAGCAAGGCTGTTTCACATCCAGTTGTCACGATTGTCATGAACGATGGCAAGAAAATCAAGCTTGAGCTGTATCCGGAAGTAGCACCGAACACGGTTAACAATTTCATCTCCTTGGTGCAAAAGGGAGCTTATAACGGTACCATTTTCCACCGCGTCATCCCCGGCTTTATGATTCAGGGTGGTGATCCGCAAGGTAACGGTACAGGCGGCCCCGGCTACAGTATCAAAGGGGAATTCAAGAGCAACGGCGTTAACAATACACTCAAACATACACGTGGCGTATTATCCATGGCCCGCTCAGCGGATCTGGATTCAGCCGGATCGCAATTTTTTATCATGGTTGACGATGCGGACTACCTCGACGGTCAGTATGCCGCTTTCGGTAAAGTAACGTCCGGAATGGACGTGGTCGACGCTATCGTCAACTCCAAACGGGATAGCAATGACAAACCTACCAAACCAGCTACAATGAAAAAAGTTACTGTAGATACGCTGGGTAAAAAATATCCAGAACCCGTCAAAGTAAAATAATCCGTCTTTCATAACGGGATAACCGCAACGACCTTGTGCATACGCATGAGGTCGTTTTTGCTTATCCCCTGATACTTTCTAAGCTGCTGATTCTGTGATGTAGTAAGAGTATATACACAAAAGGAAGCGTTTTCAATCATTATTTTTAGATTTTTTTACTGTTAAATGTGTCTACAGCGTTCGACAAAAGTTACTTAATAAGCAGTAAAGTCGTCTAATTGGATTTGGTCTCGACTGAACGGATGCCTTCCATCTCTTGCAGCAGTGACAACAATTCCTCCACTCCCTCTGACCGAGACAGTTTTAGAAGCATATGAACCATCAACTGCTCACCGTTATTGATGCGCTCGGCGTGAAAGCTGTGAATGGTCAGCTTTTTGTTCTCCAGCAGTTCTTTAATTTGATTCAGTACACCCGGCTCATTATCAACCTGAACTACCACTTGCCGTGTGGACGGGGTAGCCATCTGATAAAAACGACTATGGAGCAAGGACTGAGCCGCCAAAATAAACAGCGTTACACCCGCGCCAAGCCCATACATTCCTGCACCGACAGCAATACCAATCCCGGCGGTAGTCCAGATGCCCGCAGCGGTAGTCAGCCCTTTGATTCTATTTTTTTGTGTAAAAATCATTCCTGCGCCGATAAAGCCAACTCCACTTATAACCTGTGCTGCTATTCTGGAAGGGTCCAGCGATAGGTTAGACCATACAGTCTGGTCTTGAAAACCATATTTGGATACCACCATCATAAGCGACGCCCCGATCCCGACAATGAAATGCGTGCGAATGCCTGCCTCCTTCATCCGACTTTTGCGTTCATAGCCGATTAATGCGCCGCACAATCCGGCAAACATGACTCGAATCAGATAATCCCAATCCCACATACCTTTTTCACTCCACTATTGTTTATGTTATGAAAAGATGTTGCCTTAATATATAATTCATGATGCTCCGGCAAATGAGCCGTTATACAGCTGTTATTTTGTTATTACCCAAATTTTAAGGAACCTTTACTTCATGTTCGAGAAGATTGCGATGCGCCTTTCTTCCCTTGAGTAGCCACAGCTCTGGTGTATCCTGCACACCGTCTATACGCATACTAAATGTTCTGGATGGTAAATTACGTACACGGAGCAATAGACGGTTTCCGTCTGCTGCTGCCTCCACAAGCTCTAGCAGTGTTAGTGAATCATTCGCTAGCTTGCGGTTCAAAGCGCGAGTTGAATCTGCGCTGTCCTCCCGGCTCCAAATACGAAGTTCGCCCACAACCGGGGCTGCAATTCGCTTACTGAAAGAAATAACCACCTCATCTTCGGCGGAACGTTCCGCCCTAAGAGGTACTGGAGGCTCATCGTACATGTAGCCTCCCAGATGGTATTCATACGCAGTCCAGGCGTTGTAATCGCCCTTCAGGGCGGTAGCCCCGAATTGCCGCGTCCACTCGCGGTCCCGAACCATCCGCGCGAGCGAACCGATATCCGCCTGCACTCCGAGGGGCAAACCCGGATAAGCGGCGCGTATGGACTGCGCGATGCGAGCATAGCCGCGAATATACTGTGGCGGCAGGCGGCGGCGCATCCAGTCTGGCCAATGGGTCTGGATTACGTGCATATCCGGGGCTACGCTCCCGATCATGGCTACCGCGTCCAGACCCTGCCATTCCCGCAGCTGACTGGGAATATCGCCACGCCCGCTCACAGCGAGCGACCATGTCGCCACGCAGATGTCCGGCCGGACATCACGCACACCGCCTGCGCCGTTCACCAGCTCACAAATGAGCCCATTCACGGCGTCCACGCGCAGATCGACCCACTGCGCGTACAGCTTCGGGACCTTCCGGTAGTAGTTCCGCGCATGCTTATCGCGGAAATTCGGAATGTCCTCACCGTAGCGCGCGCGGAAGGCACGCTGCGCATGCGGTCCAATATCCCCGTACACTCCACTGCGCAGCCCGTTCCATTCGGGGAAATAAGGCTCCGCCACCTCTAAGCCGTCAAACGGAATGTCGGTGACGAGCCGGGCAGCGGCTTTCTTTTTCCATTCCACATATTCCTGGGCAAAATGCGAAAGCCGCTGAAAACCATCATTGGGCTCGCGCAGCAGCTCCATGCGCCATTCCTTCCACGCTGGCGGCAGCTGGGACACGCCAAAAGAACCGTTACCCAGCACCATCGCCCACACCGCGATGCCTCTACGCTGGAAAGCAGCAACAAGCGCTCCGTCCACTTCATTTTCACGCACGACAAAATAATGCACGGTCTGGTAGCCTGCAAGGGCGATCTCATCCGCTATGCTATCCCGCGACCGATTGGCATAATAGGGAAACAACGGATCAATTTGAATGCTGGAACCGCTCATGACCCATGGTTTCATTTTTCCGATTCGTGCTATAGAGTCTGTTATTTCGGATTGGCCCTGTCTCTTATTGTCCAATTTGATTCACCTCCGTCACTCGCGTCTTCTCCGATACTTGCTCAGAATCTATATATTTGGGCTATAAGTTTCTACTGGTTCGCCTATGTTACCATATTTCGCAAATGGCGTGAAATACAGCGGCTACTGTTTCACCATCAACGTTCAGAGGTATTGGTATAACGAGTCAGGTTTAGCTTATGAACGGAATGGGAGGAATAGTCAATGGCAGAGCAGAGATTGCAAGGAAAGATAGCAGTGGTCAGCGGCGGCGGTTCAGGAATCGGTAAAGCAACCGCCATTCGTTTTGCAGAACAAGGCGCCAAGGTAGTCATGCTGGATCGGACACCTGAGCATGCAGAGGAAACCAAAGCAATCATTGAGCAGGCAGGCGGTGAAGCACTTGTGCTGGAATGTGATATTGCCAAGCCAGACATGATTCAGCAGGGATTCGCTAAAGTCGTGGAAACATACGGAAAGCTGGATATCGTGTTCGCCAACGCAGGCATTAATGGCACCATGGCCCCTATCGAGACCATGGAGCTGGAGGAATGGGACCGCACAATAAATATTAATCTACGCGGCACCTTCGCCACCGTTAAATATGCTGTTCCATACCTGAAAGAACACGGCGGCAGCATTATCATCACCAGTTCCATCAACGGTAACCGAACCTTTTCGGGTATTGGGTTTTCAGCTTACGCCTCTACCAAGGCGGCTCAGGTTGCTTTTATGAAAATGGCAGCGCTGGAGCTGGCACGTTACAAAATACGGGTCAACGCGATATGCCCAGGAGCTATCGACACGAAAATTGATGATAACACGTACCCTACCGAAGACTTGAAGAAGGTACAAATTCCAGTCGAATTTCCGAAGGGCGGAGAGCATCCGCTGGAGGATGCTCCCGGTGAGCCAGAGCAGGTCGCCAATCTGGTCCTGTTTCTCGCCTCAGATGAATCATCTCATGTATCGGGTACAGAGATCTATGTAGACGGAGCAGAATCGCTGCTGCGTTAAGCATAAAGGGGATCGTTGTCCCCGTATAAGCTACTGCTCAGACATTCTTAGCAGCCTTATCCCAAGTCATTACTAGTGGAAAAGGCTGCTTTTGCATGGCTTTACAACTATTTTATAGCGCCCTGTCAGCACCATGCACAGCTCCTTTGCGAAGGCGGACATACAATCTGCCTCCTGGCAGCACCTCAAACAACAGCATCAGAAGAGAAAAGAATAGCAGTGCAATGACCTCTTCTGCCAAAATATAAACAGGGTATGGCCCCAAAACATCCAATATCGATGGTGTCGACGGCTTTCCGGTCAGAAACATGTAGTTGGCACCAAACGCACGGTCTACAATCCACACCATCAACGCCAAGCCATTGAGGAATAGCATAACTCCCCCTACACTCTTCCATGTCGGTCGGAGTCCTGCGATCCAGGTCATATATAGGGCAGCCAAAATAATAGCACTATGAGCTACGAAAAAATGGATAAAACGATAGTGCGGAAAGGCATAAGCCAAATTAGGCGTGAGTACTGCTTGGAGCGCTCCTCCAATTCCGGCAAACAGGACGACCGAATATAACCAACGGCTGCGGAACATAAGCATCAGGATGGACAACAGCAGTGTCACACTGCACAATTCCAAGGGCAATGATGTCTGGACATCCCAAATATGCTGTGCCACATACCATATATTCAAAGTCACCTCTGAAAGAATGAGGATCGTAATTAATAACCAGCGAATCCCCTCACTTACAGGCTTATTTGACCGAACCCATCCCCGCGTTAGCCACAGCAGCAAAGCACATACAATGAGCCCCAGTATAGCCAAAGCATGTGACGGAGTAAAGGCTTCGAACCCTTCCGGCGCATACGCATCGAACCAAGACCCTGACCATAGCCAGTCCATAGAAAGCCCCCTTCGATTTCTTTCTCTCTTTGTATCTTCTATTTTATACCAAATAGTCAAATATGTTCTAGCTGTCTTTCTTGCTTGTTCAATACCTTAACCTTTATGATAAAAGATATTATATTCAAAGGAGAACACTCATGCCGATTAATCGCCGATTAATTACAGATCAGGATTTCAGCGAGGCACTGGAACGTCATCTTCGTGTCCGGGTATTTCAAGATGACCAATTGATTGGCTCAGGCGGGACGATAATCCGTTTTGACGATCAGACCATCGTTGTGCAGTCTAGCGTCAGTGACCTGGCTTACCATCCCAGAAAACAATGTGAATTTTTTGAAATTAAAAAATAGCCACCACACACCGGAGAACCATTTTGCTTCGTTTTCCGGTGTGTAGCAGCTACGTTTTTATGGGTATGCATCATGCCTCACATAACGTTTTTAGTTATAATTGATTCCACGTGTTTTCATCATGAGTTTATTCGTAAGCACTTTCAAGTCCTCGGAAGAGGATGAAATTTCCTGCATAATAGCCGTCTCCTCATGAGCAGCCGTATAAATTTTGTGAGCACCTTCAGAGAACGCCCCTGACATTTGCTGGATACGATGAATCTGTTCAAAGGTTTGATCAACCCGATTCGTCTGCTCTGTTACGGCTTCTTCCATGGTGCGAATGCTTTCGACAAATTCACGTACAATAGCGTTCAAACGGTTCAGCGTCTGGTCGACAGAACTTGTCCGTTCCGCCTCAGCACTGACTAAAGACGTTTGCTGATGCATCAACTCCACAGTCTCTACGATTTGTGACTGTACACGGCTAACGATAGCATTAATTTGCTGTACAGACTCCGTACTTTGGGCGGCCAGTGCGCGAATTTGGTGCGCCACTACAGCAAAGCCGTTCCCTTCTTCTCCCGCACGTGCCGCTTCTATAGAAGCATTCAGCGCCAACAGATGGGTCTGTTCGGCAATATCCTTCACCGTGCTTGTAATCGCTTCAATTTGTGAAGCTTCTTTTTCCAGTCGTGCAATCACCTGCTGTGAACGACTATGTGAAGCTGTCAGCTCACCCATGCCATCCATCAGGGATGAAAATACAGTCTGCGTCGAATCTACCGAATGCTCCATATGGCCTGACAATTCCAACATATGTCCCGATTTGCTACGCATCATTTTAAAATCGCCCAGCATTCGATCCGCTGTTTTAATTGATTGGGCAGATGCTTGCTTTTGCTGCTCTACGCCATCCAAAATATCTTCTACTACCGTAGACATGGACTCGATTTGCGCCGTAGCCTGTACAATAGCCAAGCTCAGATTTTCTGCACTTTGCGAAGTTGTTCTGGTACTATACGAGATCTCATTGAACATATCTTTAATGTTCAACATCAGATGCCGAAATGCATCGTACAACACTTTGATTTCATCATCTGAACGACGCTCTGGGATTACGACAGACAAGTTGCCCGCCGAAGCTTCCTCTGCCGCCTTGGCCAATCTAACAATCGGCCGTGTAAGTAATTTTGAGATCAACCAGCCCAAAATGCCACTCCACAGGACACCCAATAACAAAATAATCGAGGTGTATACCCATTCCTGTGTACCATGAGCAAGCCAGTCCTTGAGTACAAAAATAAAAAAAGCGCTTGTTCCATAGGTTATTGCTGAAATCAAGACAAATGCAGTAACCATTTTCGTACCTAGTGACATCTTCATGTACTGTAGCCCACCCCAAAAAACTCAAATTTGATTCCATTTTACCATAAAATTGCTACATTTCTAGTAGTATTTTTCACAGACACCTATATTTATAAGCATAAAGATGCAGAGTCTTAAGTCCCCTGACCTAACTACAAAAACAACATGCTATTCAGGCAGCAAATTACGTCAAAAAAGCGGACGAATCGCGCTGCCGCTTACGTTGCAGGCCATTCGCCACATCTGAAGCGATCTATTGCTTCGCCATGCCATTTTCCATCATTGAGAATAACTGTCATCCTTCTGTTCAACAATCGCCTTTTTAACCGCTTCAATTGTGTCTATTTGGTGACTGTTTTTTTCCAGTACAGTAAACTCCCATAATCCGCTGGTCAGCTTGTCTCCTTGTTGGATATCAAAACGTTCGGAAAGCATCCAACCGCCAATCGTATATACGTCCCCGGCCTCAATATCTGTCTCCAAGCGCCGATTGACCTCATGGATAAGCGCCTGTGATTTGAGTATGTAACGATGATCATCTGTTTTTGTAATGAGCGGTGTTAGCGCTGCGGGGGTTTCGGTATCCGTATAGGAAGGAATGTCTCCAACAATTTCCTCCATAATGTCCTCTAGGGTGATAAGCCCAGACGTTCCACCATATTCATCCACCAGCACCGCTACTGGAATACGTCGTTTTTGCATCTGAATCAGCAGATCCCGAGCCTGAACCGTCTCAATCACCTGAAGCACCGGATGAATGTAAGAAGCCATCGTTGTATTTCCTGTGCTATGCCCACGGGCCAAATCATGCAGAGCTTCCTTCACACGAATCATCCCGATAATACGATCCCGGTCCCCATGTTCAGCTACAGGTAGAAAATTATAAACTTTGTCCTCGATCAGCTCCATAAACTCGGCTACCGTTGCCTGGTGAGATATAGAACGGATGTGGATGCGCGGTACCATAATTTCCTGCGCCGCACGGTCGTCAAAATCAAATACATTGTTCAAATATCGATATTCTGTCGGTGTAATTTCACCACTACGAAACCCTTCAGATAACGCCAGTCGAAGCTCGGCTTCACTGAGTGCTGCATCTTCTTCGGATACTTTTTTTAGCCCAAAAAGCCCCGTAATGACACGTGAAGAACGACTGAGCACCCAATTCAGAGGATACGTTATTTTATAGAATACCGTAATCGGACGGGCAAAAAACAATGCCATCGGTTCGGCAATTTGTATGGCGAAGGTTTTGGGTACCAGTTCCCCAACGACCACCTCGAAATAGGTCAAAATCAGAAAAGCCAGCAAAAAGGAGAGCACTCCCGTTAGTCCAGCTGGAATATGCGCCAACACAAACAGGGGATGTAGCAGCTTCTCAACTGTAGATTCCCCTAACCAGCCTAGCGCCATTGAAGTTAATGTGGTTCCAAGCTGACAAGCGGATAAATACTCGTCGAGCCGAGACAGAATATTTTTAACAGCTTTCGCATTTTTGTTGCCCTCAGAGGCCAATTGGTTGATACGAGATACCCGAACACGGATAATGGAATACTCTGAGGCCACAAAAAAAGCTGTTAAAGTGATAAGTAAAATAACTAGAATGATATTTATCGTTTCCATAGCCCTCTCTTGCTCCGTTGATGCCGAAGCAAGAAGCACCCCCTTTGACATTCATTTTTGGTTGGAACCATAACATAAGTAATGATGTCCATAATCGTGTATTACCCAAAAATGACAAGGAATAGACTATGTATAACTTTGTTAACGAATCGCCAGCGGACTCTTTTGCACGATATCTATCCATTGATCGGCTATTAACTGGTGCCCGACCGCTGTCGGATGAACCCCGTCATGCAGCCAATAGGAAGCGTCCGCCTTGGTAGCGGCCTCGTTCAACATGCTCTGGAGCGGCACAAATACGGCCCCATATTTGTCGGCAAGTTGACGTACAATACGCTGGTAGCCCGTTATTTTTTCTTGCCAAGTGTCCCAGCGCGCCTCGGTAGCTCCCGTTTTCAAAATAAACGGCTCACACAGTATCAGCCCGGTATCTGGCATCACTTCACGCGTCTCCTCCAGCAAGTGACAATAAGCTCGTTCAAATCGGTCCGTCACCCCGGACGGCTCCTGCTCTACGATCCGCCAGGCATCGTTCACTCCGATTAGAATACTGAGCAGGTTCGGCTGTAGGCTAAACGTGTCTTCATTCCAACGAGCATACAAATCCGAAACCCGATCCCCCGAAACACCCCGGTTTACAAATTCCGGTTGTGTAGCAGTCAGTCGACTCCCGAGTGTCCCAGCGATCAGATACACATAGCTCTGACCCAGCCAATGGTTCGCGTCCTCATTCCGTCCCCTTCCTCCGTCTGTAATGGAATCTCCTTGAAAAAGAATACGTGTGTGTCCTGTACTCGGCATTTTCCATTGTCCCCCTTCACAATTTCCAATAATACCCTTATCATACCTTGTATTCTCCGAATTGGAAAGCGGTTTCAGAATTTGAGAGAGTTATAGCCATTATGCAGGTGGATGGTGCTTCCCACCGCTATTGCTTGTGCAGCACCATTCCACCTACTCCGTTTTTATTTAATTTCTCGATTTCAGACCGCGCGGTACTTACACACCTCGCGAAAATTACAGCCGCCGCATACTCTGCGTGAAGGCATCGGGGTAAAGAAAGACTCGGGCTTGGGTCGATTATAGTAATCATCATCGAGGCAGGACTTCATTTCCTCGATGTAACGTCCTACATTGCCAACTACCTTGTCGATATCCTCTGGTGTGGGGCGATATACTTCATGCTCTCCTGTCATCAAATACTCTACCCGTACCTCAATTTTCTCCAAAGGAAGCTGATAATGCTCCTGCACATAGGAAGCATACAAAAATAACTGGTCGGAGAAGTTGCCTTCCTTACCTGTTTTCCAATCTACAATAACCATGTCTCCGTTGTCTCTACGATAGAGCAAATCCATTTTGACATATACTTTTGTCTCATGTAGGAGCATCGTATCCCATTTTTCCACCTCAACGATTCGGGCCTGGCCCTGTTGCAGCTCACGCCAAACTGCGGTACGATACAAATTGTGTACCACCGCGTGCTGTCGCTCCTTAATCCGGGCAATCCGTTCCGGAAGCACTTCATCATCGTAGTAAATTTCGGCCAGCATGACCCGATTTTTGGGATCTTGCAGCCATAGCTCACGGTGTAAGGATTCCTTGTAGCTGTCATTCAACATGCTCTTCATAGCGGTCTCCAGAAATGCTGTGCGCGGGACAGCCCCTTTTTCCATCCACCCACGTATGACCGATTCACACATTTGGTGCGTAATATTCCCGAATAAAACATATAAGTTGCTCAGTTGCTTAAGCCGATACAACGTAACTTGTTCTTCAGTGCCCTGTGCCGAATTCCAGCCATTATGCGATCCGTAATAATGATAATAGTATTTGCGTAAGCATTCGTCGAACGTTTGGGCCCTTGATTGTGAATAGGACCAGGACGGATATATTGCCATGACAGGCCCTCCTTCATTAGAACTTCCATCTCTCTATTATAACGCATGCCTAAGCTGTATCGGCCATAAAAAGAACAAAGACTTTAACCTATAGGTTAAAGTCTTTGACTGACTAGTTAGTACACTTGCTACGAGTCCGCTCAGCATTGATCAATTCGCTTACATTAACAGCACCATCCTCACGGACGTTGACAACGAGCACTGGAGTTCCCAGCATTCCGCTGATCCACTCCTTGTAATCCTCCACATGATCATTGGGAAGAATCGTCAAGATCACACCAGCAAAGCCGCCACCATGTACCCTGCATGCGCTATCACCAATTGATTTTAAATACATTTCTGTTAAAGCCAGTGCAACCGATACATCTTGTTCCCGATCAATCCCACTTCTATAAACGTTCTGCAGCCATTTCCAGGAAGAGTTTCCAGATTCGGTGACCAGCCTTAAGAAATCAGAAAAGCGCCCTTCCTCCAGCGATTTCACCTGCTCATCCACACGCTTATTTTCTTCAAAAAAATGCAAAGCACGAAGTACTGCCCGATCCCCAGCTTTTTCCCTAACCATCTTGAGATTGGCATACAGATTCTCAGGCGATAAGTCACGGCAAACAGAAGCGCCCAAAGACTGAGCCACAGCACGCATTTCGTTCGGCACCGCTGCGTAGTCATCCGTTAAATCAGCATGATTTCCACCTGTATTTACAATAACCAGGGAGTACCCGTTTTGTTCAAAATTCCAATGGACTGGATTAATGATCGGTTCCTTGGGATTTTCAAAATCAATGGAAATCAAGCCGCCATAGGCGCAAGCCATCTGATCGAGCAGCCCCGAAGGCTTGTTCCAGTAGACATTCTCCGCATACTGACCAATTTTGGATTTAGCAACAGTATCTAATGCTCCCTCGTTATAAAAATGATTTAATATTGTGCATATCAACATTTCAAACGAAGCGGAAGAGCTTAATCCTGAAGCAGAGAATACATTACTCGATATATAAGCCTGAAATCCTCCGATGCGATACCCGAATTCAAGTAAACCAGCTGCAATGCCACGGATCAGCAGCATCGTACCATCATCCTCCGGTTTTGGTACCAAGTCGTTTAAATCAATGACGTATTTCGTTTGGTAGCCTTCAGAAAAGAAGGTAATAACAGGTTCTTCCACTCTAGCTGCTACAGCGATCGTATCAAGTGTAATACTGCCTGCCAGCACCTTCCCGTGGTTGTGGTCTGTATGATTCCCTCCAATTTCGCATCGCCCTGGAGCACTAAATAATTCAATATCCCCTACACCAAAATGCTCCTGATACGCCTGTATAAGTGATTGATATCTAGAGGTTTGCTCGGAAACTTGTTGTTGACCGTACATTCGAGCAAGCACCATCTGTCCCTCGCTGGAATTCAATAGCTCCATATCTTTCATCGTATATCCCCCTACTTGTATGTGTTTTCCACTCAGAATGATGCTTTAATTATCTCAATTTTTCCTGTGTAAAAGTATGGCACAATTTTAATCTGTAAGCGCTTATTTTAATCGCTTTTATGAGCATTTTACCAATATAACTAAAAAAGAACCAGCCCCTAATCCGGACTGGTTCCTGTATTTATACCTGATTCATTCCATGTAATAACCGTTAAGAAGAAGAAGGTGTACTTTGATTTCTTTTTAATCGCGTTTCAGTACATATTCTCCAGCATTGTTACGAGTTACAGTAGCGCCAAGTACCTCTGCAACAGATTTGAAAGGAACATACAATGTGCCATATTCATCCGTGTATGGAGCTTGTGGCAACGTCAATGTGCTTCCTTCCAGTACAGCCTGCTTGGAGCCGCTTTTCAGCTTAATCGTTTTACCAGTAATATCATCAATTACAGTTGTTTGTTTTGCAGCTGCATCCCATTTTAGTTCTGAGCTCAATTCACCTGTCAGTTCACGCAGTGGGATGAAGGCCGTACCTCCACGATTCTCCAAAACGTAGTAATCGTCTTTAGGATCGAAAATTGTTTCTACTTTTGTAATTTCCAAATCATTTTTTAAAATATTGTAGATCGGAGAATTTGCTTCAAAATTGCGCAGCGTCGCTCCTGGAGTTAATTCAGCTTGTGTATTCAAGTCAATAACGCCGTTAGAAAGATCTACTTTATCGGCCGTTACACTACCATTGACGTTCCAGGCTTGAGTCTCGGTCAGAATGGTAAAGGACTTCACCGGAAGATCGTCCACATCTGGCAACGCGACTGTCAAGTCTGTCAGCGCTTTGCGAACATTTCCTTTTTCATCAAAATACATGTCGTTTTTCAGCACCGTGTTGGCACTCAGGACTGTTTTGATTTCAGGTGCCTGTGCATACATAGTGCTGACTCCTACATCATACTGTGCCACAGCCAGGTCCAAATACTTTTTAACCTCAGTGTAAGCCTCGTTGACCAGCTTTTCTTTGTTTTCATTTAGTTCTGTTGTTACTTTATCACTACCCTCAATAGCTACGCCGGAAGCGATGGTTTTAGTCACATCAATAGCTTGGCCGATCAATTCTTTTAAGCCAGCTTCATCCTTGGCCAGATTTGTCAGGAACGGTTTTACCAATGCAACCAGTTCATCACCGCGCAGTTCTGTATGGAGACGGGTCAGTTTCACCTTGTCTTTTTCACCGTATACTTCTTCGGTTACAGATGTTGCAGAAATGGTCGAAGGGTTAGGAGCATGCTTAAGCATAAGTGCAGCGGCTGTTTTGGTCAGATCTCTCACGTCTTTGGAATATGCATAAGGATCAAACCCAGCAGGCAGACCGCTCAAACGCTCTTGCGAGTTCAGAGATATGTAATAAGGCTTTTTGGCACCTTCCAGGTGAATAGCCATACCTTGGCGATCCAAAGCAAGCTCAAATGGCAAATTATACTTATCAATGTGTAAAGTACCCTTGGCGGAAGCAACTTCCTCCGATTGTACCTTAGCTTCATCTACAGTCACCGAAATCGAATTAATCAAATCTACGATTTGTTGATCTCCTTGCGTGATTCCTTCTTTTGGAGTTAATTTAAGAGAAATTTTCTCCGTTGTCTGCTGGGATTTCACATCAAGTGTTCCCAATAAATTTTTACTTACATCAAATCCGCCTACTGCCTGGCAACCTGTCAAAGCTACCATTAACAGAATAAGAGGGACGGCAATCCATTTTTTTATATTCATATTAATCCCCTTTCAAGATATTTCCGTTATCTCTTCTATTATCTCAGTGTTAACACGCATTGTAAATGAGTAGAATAGAAAATAGAACTAGTTATTTAGGATCAATTTTCAGCCTGAAGCATCCGGTAAGCCAGGAGTGCCATCTCCAGACAGCGACGTTTGTCAGGGTCTGCCAAATTTCCCTCTACGATTTCATTAATTTTATCCAGTCGATTATAAAGAGTCTGCCTATGAATATACAAAACTCCGGCGGTATCACGCTTGGAGCCATGACATTGAAAGTAGGCATCCAGCGTATCCAGAAGCTGCATATGATGCTCACGATCATGCGCAATCAGCTCGCCCAAATGGTCCTTTACAAATTCTTGTAGAAAAGGAATGCGAGGCACTGCTTTCAACAATTGATAGATTCCGATGCTGTCGTAAAATAGCTGATCCTGCATGACCGGGACGCTTCGCGCGACTTCAATGACCTGATATGCCTCTTCAAAACTGCGGTCCGTCCCGGTCATGCGGTGCCTTACCTTACCAAAGCCTGCATGAATGCGCACTTTATCAAGCTGTCCTGCGGCATAGTTCTGAATATATTGGACCGTATGGGCCAGCACTTTTTTCATCTGCGCTTCGGAACGCAGCGTTAATTCCTCCTTGGCACAAAGGATGTAGCATTGACTTCCTTTCATCATCAACAGATTGTGCAACGCTTCTTTTTTCAACAGAGAACGAAGCAGCACTAATACATCCTGATTGATGGATTCCTTGCGCACCTGACTTGCGTCCTTGTCCTGATGCTCTACCTCGATGACTCCTGCCCAAAATAAATACCGACCCTTCGTTAACAATCGCAGTCCCATCCGGGTCTGGGCCTGTTCTTCATTGGGAAGCTGGCCGTTCAATACATCCTGAATCAGTTCATTTTGATTACGTAGCAATCGGTCTTCAAGAAACTGTGTTCTCAGTACCAATGTAGCGGCCGCCTTGGCTGTGTAATCAATGAGCAGCGACATTTCTTCCGTCGGCATTTCATTATGCAGTACCACACCTACAGCGGAAAACACCTGACCGAAGCATACAACAGGCTGAAACAAGACGGCAGTGGATTCATTTAGGTGAAACAGCAGGTGCCCTTCACGATCGGCAGTCATACTGGATTCCACTTCATTGGCATAAAAATCCGCAATATGGTCTGCCACATCCGGCTGGACGGAAGGCACGAATCGATTGGTATCAATGGAGGACATGTAGATGACCTGCCGGGCAGCGTAGTCATGGAGCACACGCAAGAGGGCATTCATATCGGTGCTGCGTAGGGTTTCCTGCTGAAGCTGACGTGAAAATCGCTCCAGATCTTTTAATAGTTCATGATGTCGGTTAATAAGTAGGGAGTGAATATCTTGTGTAATTTCAACAAAACGCACCGGCTGCTCAAATATGATGACCGGGAAGTGATGCCGTTCCGCCAGCTCCAGTATTTCAGAGGGGATCTCATGGATGCTCGTGCCCAGCTCCACACACAATCCTGCGGCTTCCGAGCGGATCAGCTGCTCCATATACTCGGCGCGCTCTTCCCCCTTCCGGATTAACCACAGGCCGGTCGTCAAAATCAGGTCATGACGGCTCACAAAGGGGGATACATTGGTGATTTCTAGCACATGAACCCAACCCACACGGCGATTTACGCCCTGTTCCCCCGCTGCCAGCTTCGCCCGCCGGAAAACAGGACGTTCCAGCACATCCGCAATGGTAAATGTTTTTTTACCTTTCATCGGCATTCTCCCTATGTGTATGTCTTTATGTCATTTTATATGACATATATTCATCAAAAAGTCGAGCCTTTAAGTCAGATAATCCGACAAAATGTATGATGCGAAGGAGTCGCACCCCTTGTAAACTGTACCTAATCTAACATGAATTGCATTTATCGGCTTGAGTCCATGTAACTAATCAGCAGGCTGCTTACAAATGATAGTGCAATTTTCTAAGCTCGTTTGGTCGCATCCAACAGTAAACCATAGCAGGGGGAGCTGCCCTAAAACACGTTCAACAAACATTGATTCTGCAGCGTAGCTGCCCTAAAAACAATTATTTGCCGTTGGATAACAATTATTTTTAGGAGAGGTGAAACGAATGAAAATTGGGATTCCAAAAGAGATTAAAAACAATGAAAATCGTGTCGCTCTGACACCTGCGGGTGCTGCTCAAATGATTCAACACGGACATCAAGTGTTTGTAGAAAGCCATGCAGGGGTTGAAAGTGGCTATACAGACGGAGATTATGCCACTGCGGGTGCGATCCTTGTTCAGCAAGCGGCAGATGTGTGGTCCCAGGCGGATATGATTATCAAAGTAAAAGAGCCGCTCCCCTCTGAATACAGGTATTTTCGACCAGGTTTGATTTTGTTCACCTATCTGCATCTGGCTGCCGAGCCCGCACTGGCCCGGGCTTTAACAGACAACGGCGTGGCCGCCATTTCCTATGAAACGCTAAATGTGGAAGGAAGCCTACCGTTGCTTACCCCCATGAGCGAGGTTGCAGGCCGAATGGCTGTACAAATCGGAGCACAGCTGTTGGAAAAACCAAAAGGCGGTAAAGGCATCCTACTGGCAGGTGTGCCAGGGGTCAAACGCGGTAAAGTAACTATTATTGGCGGAGGGGTGGTCGGCACCAATGCTGCCAAGGTCGCTATCGGTCTCGGCGCAGATGTTACATTGATCGATCTAAGCCTGCAAAGATTGCGCCAACTGGACGATATTTTTGGCAATCAGCTCCATACATTGGTGTCCACCCCTTCCAACATTGCTGAAGCCGTGGCGCAAAGTGATTTGCTGATCGGTGCTGTCCTGATCACTGGTGCCAAAGCCCCGCGGCTCGTAACAGAGGCCATGGTGCAGACAATGCAACCCGGTTCAGTGATCGTCGATGTCGCCATTGACCAAGGTGGCATTGTTGAGACGATTGACCACATCACGACACATGATCAGCCAACCTATGTAAAGCATGGCGTCATTCACTATGCAGTAGCGAACATGCCTGGCGCAGTACCACAAACCTCCACGCTCGCTCTGACGAACGCGACGCTCCCCTTTGCTCTCCAACTTGCGGATCTCGGTGTGCTAGAGGCACTTCGCAGAAGCAAGCCGCTGCTTAGCGGTACCAATGTCCTGAACGGACATATCACCTACGAAGCAGTCGCCCGTGATCTGGGGTATCCTTATGTTCCTGTGGAACAGGCATGGCAGACCAAAACCCTACAATAGAAAAGAAGCAGCACAAAGAACCATACACTTTTCCCAGTAAGGATTAAAGTGTATGGTTCTTTGTATGCTGCATCTACCAAACGTAGCCGCATTTTAGACGGCTTCTGACGAAAGGAACGTTTGGAGACGGCGATAAATATCCGTGATTTCTTCCAGCGACATGCGCACCAGTCCACTAGACGAAGGTGCCACAAATTCATGCATTTCGGGGATTAGCGGTTCAGGCTGAAATCCCCAATCCGCTTTGGATTTTTTACTATATTCGGTGTACACGCCTTTGCCGACAAAGCAAGCGACCTTCGGGCGGTATTCCATTAGCTTCGCATGCAGCTTCAGACGTCCTTCGGCGTATTCCTCACGGGTAATGTCCTCCACTCCTCTGGTAGGACGGGAGACAATGTTGGTAAAACCGAAACCCAGCTTTAGCAGCTCCCGATCTTCCGATGGATCGTATAAGCGAAGGGTCAAGCCAGCCCCCTCCAGTATGCGCCAAAAGCGGTTGCGCGGATTAGCGTAATGATGTCCTACCTCGCCGGATTTCAGACTGGGATTAAAGCCGATAAATACAACGGATAATCCATAGTCGAGATGATCATCTACCTCGTGTAGTTCTGTCTCTGGTTCTGTCATCGGGCCCCTCCTTCCTCAAACCATATCCAGCGGCTGCTTCCTCGTTGGCGGAGGAAAAGCCTCGTCTATTTGTTGAAGTTGTTCAGGGGTGAGCCGAATGCTTGCTGCCGCTGCATTTTCTCGTACATGCGATTCTTGTACCGCCTTGGGGATTGCCCACACATCACCGTCCCGTATAACCCATGCGAGTGCGATTTGCGATGGAGTTACTCCGTGGCTGGCAGCAATGTCTACCATAACGGGATGCTCCAGTAGTCCTCGTCGCAGGCGTCCACCTTGGGCAATCGGGCAATAGGCCATTACAGGCACCCCATGCGTACGGCTCCAAGGAAGCAGATCATATTCGATACCTCGCGAAGCCGCGTGATACAGCACTTGGTTGACAGCACAGGCTTTGCCATTACTCAGGCTCCAAAGCTCCTCCATATCGGATTTGTCGAGATTGGACACGCCCCAGTTGCGGATTTTGCCTTGCTCACGCAGTTTTTCCATACCTTGTATTGTCTCTTCTAGTGGAATATTCCCGCGCCAATGCAGCAGATACATGTCCACGTGTTCGGTTCCCATTCGGGTTAGGCTTGCTTCGCAGGCTTGAGCCAATCCTTGACGGTCCGCATGATGAGGGTAGGCTTTGCTGACAAGATACACATCGTCCCGGCGGCCTCGAATGGCCTCCCCGACGATCTCTTCTGCGCCGCCCTCCGCATACATTTCAGCCGTGTCTACTAGCGTCATCCCCAGCTCGAAGCCAAGTTGAAGCGCACGCACCTCCTCCTGCCGAAGCGAGGCTTTTTCGCCCATATACCACGTGCCCTGCCCGATGAGTGGTACTTCACGACCGTCCGCCCATGTAATCGCACTTCTCTTATGTTGACTCAACTACATTCCCTCCTTAGGAGCCTGGTGTCACAGGCTTGTCAAATACATGACTCTGCGTCCAGTGCTGACCACCATCCGAGGTGGTATATAGGATCGGGGCCTGCTCTGAATCCGAGAAAATAGCCCAGCCTTCCTTGGCATTGGCCATCCCGATTTGCTGACCGCCATAACCATCAAAGCCTTGTTTGCCATTGTTCCACGTCTTGCCTCCGTCATTGGTCCAACCAATCGTATTAGGCTTGTCACACGGTGCACAGTAGCCACCCATCAAAGCGGTACTGATGTTAACCGCATAGAGCATGCCTGGTGCTGTCCCTTCATTTTTGGCAACCTGATTGTCTTGCTGGCTAACACCTGGTGCAGGACCGCCGCCGGCAGTAGAATTCGCCAGTACAGTACGCCAGCTTTGTCCGCTATCAGCCGTATGCCAAAGCGAATACGACGTCTGATTCATCCCCGTATCTCCAACCAGCTCAATCCATGCGTTGCCCCGTCCTACCGATCGAATAGTTACTCCGTTCAGAGGCCCCTCGGTTGTCCGCGACATGACAGGAGTCCAATCTTGACCACCGTTAACGGTGTGCAAAATCTGGATCGAGCGATCTGTTTTCTGGGTTACTGCCCAGCCGTTTTGCCGATCATGAAAATATGGCTGTCCTACCATGTGGCTAGGCACAAGGAGCGAAGACCAGCTTTGTCCACCATCCTTGGTATATTGGTTGCCACTAAATCCTTCCTTGGATGATACAAAGTGTAAAAAGTCCGCTTGTCCTTGCTCAGGTACAGTCCCGACAGCTTCCCAATGCTTGCCGCCATCGTGAGTTGCCAGCAGTGAACCACTATCTTCCATAACAGCCCAGGCCTGCTCTCCATTCAAGGCAAAAATCTGTTGAACCGTACCTTTGCCTTGATACTGCACATTCCAAGCTGAACCGACTGAACCGGATGGAGCCGCGTCTGTTCGGGCAATCCATCCATTACCGCCGATCCAGCCAGATTGGCCGTCGATTAATCGAAGCGCGGTAATATTGTCCATGCGGACGTTCGCTATACTAGCATCTGTCTTCGTTTGCCCTCCTGTCTCCACTGCTCTGTCAGTGCTGGACGGGGATGTGCTGCTTTTGCCGTCAGAAGCAGTCTGCTGTTCCGGTGTATCTACAGTGGCTCCCGAATCATTGACTTGTGTCGATGCAGAATCCTTTGGTTTATTCTGAGCCGTTTGTCCTGTTTGTGATCCTGTTTCACAACCTGCTGCTACTATGGCTACGGCGAGTAAAAGCACCCAAACCGATGTTTTTTTCTTCATTTTTGTTCATCCCCTTAAGTTGTTGATATACTTGCTGCGCGGGTATTGTATTCACAGCAAAGCATATTCTATGTATTACCCTGCTGTATTGGTTTCACTCTTGCGGTGAATATACGATACTGACTGTATTCGAATCGTTATAGGATTACGAGTTTACAGGAACAAAGCCGCCTTTTTCAATGGCCTGAGTTCCTGCTTCGCTTTGCAGCCATTCGAGTAATCGTTGCATCGAAGCACGTGGCTTTTCGCCTTCGCGTGTAACTACAAACAGTTGGGCTGTGAATGGATATTGTTTCGAACGAATGTGTTCTTTGTCGGGCTCCACTCCATTAATAGATAAAAATTTGACCTCTTGACGATTATGCATCACATTTGCGAAATAATAAAATGAATAACCGAGCGCGTTGTGATCCTTGTCAAAATCAGCAATTGCATTAATCATCTCACCCATTATACCAATTCGGAGTTCCCGAGGCGGTTCAGCCATGTCCTGACCTTTCATCACTTTCTTCTGCATATATGTTTGGCTTCCTGAGTTTTCCTCCCGCTGATAAGCAACGATCGGCTGATTCTTGCCCCCTACTTCACGCCAGTTACGAATAGATCCTTCATATATGCTGCGCACCTGCTCCGAAGAAAGTCCGTTAACCGGATTGCCTTTATGAACGAGAAAAATAAACGCATCCCACCCGATAGGTGTAAGCTTCATTTGAATTCCCCGACTTTTCGCCAGGCGCAATTCCTCATCGGATGGACCCGCCACCAGTATCAGATCCGCCTTCTTTTCAATCAGATTGACATAAGCCTGATGTGTTGTGTTGAATCTCAGTTCGTGAGCCGCACGAACCTTGTTCATTCCGGTCAATTCATGCAGCATATCCTGTGCGAATGGAATGGCCGCTGTAGCGCCATCTACTACCGGAAAATCCCTCTCCGCAATGTACGGACGCTGAGGAAGCATGAGCGTAATCGTCAGCACAATGATGAGCGCAGCAGATATTGCAGCTACAACCCATTGCCATCTATGGTCCACCTTTCCGTGCTGGTCGGTCACCGCTGGATAGCGATCTACCCCAACACCGACTACCATGCCAGCTATGGGCAGCAGTGCGGTCAGCAGAAACCAGATTCCACCGAGCTGTGTATATGACCCCAATACTTCCAGTATAGGTTCCGCCCAAGCGTGATAGAGTGAAAAAAGCTCCCACGCTCCTCCAGATACTTCGGCAAGTTGGCCGCCAGATCCTCGTAGTCCTATAATCCACAACCACAGCCCGCATAATAAGGATGCTAGCCCAGTCAGCATCAGCAGAAGCTTATGCATATTGGACATATGCGCACTCAAAGCACCATAAGCTGCAAAAATGAGACCGACCAGCCATACATATAGCAGCAATATTACAACCACGGTTATATCCGTCACACCTTCATGCCTCAGCAAATACTGCACTTGAGGTGCTACAACCATACTCCAAATAATATTAAACATGACTGAAAACAATCCAAACATAAACGTACCGACCAGCCATGGCCAAAACCATGCTATCCGCACAGAATTGCCCTCTTTCGGCTTGCTTATAACTTCCTTTGGTTCAGACATGTACATCCCCCTATATCTTATAAATGAAATGAGTCTGTAAGCTATTGCTTCTTCATTGTACAATTATGGTAAAGATTAGTATACGAAAGGGTAGTAAAAATGACAAAAAGGCCTCCCCTACAGGATAGGCCTCTTTGGTATCGAATCTTCTCTATATCGCTCTGGCATGGATTAAAAAACGATGCTGCTTCACGTCCCAATAACCATCACGTTTAATATCCAAATACAGACTATACAGCTGTTCTATATATTTCTCTGGCTGGAAGTCTGCAATCTGCCATTCAATAACTTTTAAGTAATAGACAATCGCTCCAATATCGTAAAAGCGCTGGATCGGAAACTGTTCCCGCTGCTCTACGATTTCAAAACCATTACTTTTCAAACCTGCAATTGCTTGAGGAAGAGTCCAGTCCGCATACACGTAATCAGGTGCTCCCAAGCGGGCGTTAAGGCCTGCACAATCCAAGCCTCCTGCCTGTTGAGTCAAAAACGTACCTCCTGAACGCAAAATACGGTGCACTTCCGCTGGCGAAAATGACTCATGCTTGTTCAGCACAAGGTCGAACCCAGCATCGTCAAACGGAAGGGAATCGTCATCATGAATAGCCATCACGCGCACACCCAGCGGCTCCAATCTTTGCTTGGCGATAGGTACGTTCGGTGCATATGCCTCTGTCGCACATATGATCTCTGGAAAAGGGCGCAACTGCGACAAGAACTCTCCCCCGCCTGTTCCCATATCCAGCATCGCCTTCGAGGCATGCATCAACGCCAAAGCCTTGCTGGCATAAGACCAGTCCAAAGGCTCGCTCGCCACTCGTCCCGTGTCCGAAATGAATGAAAAATCCCATCCGGAAAATGACTGTTTATGATGATCCAACAACTGTAGAAATTCACGATCTTCTGTATATTTCATATTTTTTTGCTCCTCCACTATTGGACTGTACAATATTGAACTCTTCTCTCTGTATGTTCTACGTTGTATCACTCTGGTCTCTATTTATGTCCGTTCTAATGTGGAGGAGCTCTTGCCCGTCGATGAGGTTGTTATATGTCGTGTCCGAACCATCCCATGTTCATCTACCTCCGTCCATATTCCCTCTAAACCAGATACTGTCCCTCGTAGGAGCTTAAGGAACTGCCGGTAATGCCTTGGCAAGCTCCGGTGTCATATCGTTCGGAGTAAAATAGTAATAGCGTGTATGGGGATCTGAACTAAATAAAGGTTTGATCTTGACTTGAACCAAGTAAGTGCCTTTCGCCATATCTGGAGTATAGCTATTAGATCTACGCTTTTCCAGTACAGTGCTCCACAGCTTCGGATCTTCAATCGTTATTGCTTTGTGCTTTTGTTGAATGCTTCTAAATATTTTATAGTCTTCAATATATTGATTGGGTTGATAAGGCTCCATTTCCTGAGAAATAATAGGAACAGCCCGTATCGAAAAAATATCCTTGGAATCAATGATGACCTTATCCGCATACCCTTTTTGCTCTAGCCAATCTGTAAGCTTGTGATATGAAGCCGGCCAATTAAATGAAATTTCACGATGCCAGCTCGGTTCGTTATTGGTAGAGGATGACTCTTTATTTGTAATAGAAACATTCCCCAGAGGGTATCGATGTGATTGCATTTCGCTATAACTCATATTTAATACTTCTTCTCTGAGTACAGCTTCAAATTCACGAGTTTCTTTGGGATTGGTTAAAACCACTCGTCTTTCATTATCATCTACGGATTCGATATTGATCGTCTCTGCTTTTCCTTGCAGCTTATCCAGCTTGTATCTCACCGTTTTATAAGGCTCTGCTTCCATCACTTTAGTCAGTTCTGTCCGGAAAGGCTTCTCCGGGAATGTATAGCGGCGAGTCATGGTGGAACCATCATCCAAACGGTAGACTATGAATGCCGATTCGACGGCCAGGTTTTTGGACAACATTTTCTCGCCAGCTGCATGTGCACGTACGAGTTCTCGATGTAAATTCAGTACAGAGGCGATATAGGCCCTATCTTGGGAGTAATAAGCTTCTTTTTCTGCATCTCCCCCTAGAGGCTCCTCTTGCCCGACATAAACTTTTTCTACGGAGTGTGCTGTTGGAATCCGTCCCTCATAACCCAACCAACCTGAAATCGGGATATACAGTACCAGCCCCATGATCACACCGTAAACGACCATTTCCACCAAAGCACGAACACGCACAATTTGCCACGTCTTGCGGACGACCATTTCTACAACGATATAGCCTAAAATAGCTCCAAGTGCATACCCGAAAATCGACCAATTAGCTCCTCTTGTACCTGCATTATAAAAATAATCGCCTAGTACAAGCATGGCGCATAGTATAACCCCTGCCTTGAACAAAGGTTGAAAGAAAGAAAACGCTATAGCCTGAGTCGCCTTTTCGACCAAGCGTTTACGATACAAACCATAACTCAAGGCGACAAACAGCACAGAGATACCTAGATAGGCGAGTAGCTCCATGTAAGAAAAGGCGCGCTGTGGCAAGTTGTCCATAATGCGTACAAACGGCGATAAGTTTTCCCAAACATTATTATTGCTGCGAAACTCCGAGCCGTTAATATATTGAACAACGGTTTCTCGCACCCGCACATATCCGTATAAATTACGTTCCAGAAAACGCCCTATCATCATGAATAGAAACTGAGGCAATAGCAGCAAAACATACACTACTACGGTCTGTAGCAACGATTGTCCCACACAAATCCCTACAAACACAGTAAAAGTAAACAAGAAAATCGTAAGGACGGACACAACCAAAGCCCACGATCCAACGTCATTAATTTGAAAAATATAAGGCAGTTCGACTGACGTGTTAACCCAAGCAGTTACTCCCGCAGTCAGCCATACAGGTACAAGTAAAAGAACAAGACCGCTAATTAAATGTGACGTTAATAGATGCTCTCTACGCAAAGGTAGGCTATGATACAAATCGGATGGCCCCTGTCGCTGAACAAAACGAAGCAGCATCACACCTGCCAGCACGGGTACGGTCATTAAAATTAATTTTTGCAATTCATTACCCGAGTTTGTGCTATCGAACAAGCTTTTTAAAACCACTCGCGGTTGTTCATCACCAGTGCTCATAAACAATGGCAGCGGTACTGTAAACAGCAATCCTGCCAAGTACAATAGACCGATCCAGCCATGCTGTCTCAGGCATTGGCGAATTACGCCGCCGCTACAGAAGAATCGGTTGGATGTCATAACCTGCGTCCTCCATTTCATAAATGAAAATTTCTTCAAGCGTCAACGGCAGCAAATCGAACACATGCGGCTCATACGCTTCAATCGTTTCTGCAATCCGCTCTCGCTCACCCCGGATGATAAGCAGCAGAACACTGCCCCTCCGCTCCTTATGTACAACCGAAAGTTGGCCACAGACAGCTTCCTCATGCATGCTGTCCCGAAAGGCAACCTGCACCTTATGCGTATCGGATTTAAGGTCATCCACCTCTTTTTCCAACAGCATCCGACCTTGGTGCATAATGCCGACATGATCACACATGTCTTCAATCTCACGCAAATTATGAGATGAGATCACGACGGTCATCTCACGTGCTGCGGTTTCTTGGAACAAGAGATTTTTGATCATTCTACGCATCACGGGGTCCAGACCATCAATGGGTTCATCCAAAACCAGCAGCTCTGGCATGCAGCTCAAGGCAAGCAAAAAAGCGGCTTGGCGCTTCATCCCCTTGGAAAAACGGTGAAGTTTGCGCTTCGGGTCCAGCTTGAAAATCTCCGTAAGCTGTGTGTAGCGTTCTTCACTCCAACTTGGATAAATGGAGCGGTAAAACCGGGCCATCTGACGAATTGTCGCTTGCGGGAAAAAATAAGGGGTATCCGGCAAAAACAGAATGTGCTGCTTGGCTTCAGGCTGCTCATACACCGGCTGTCCACCGATTAGCACCTTACCAGTATCCGGCCGGTAAATCCCGGCAATGATTTTGAGCAAGGTCGTTTTCCCTGCCCCGTTCGAGCCCAGCAGTCCAAAAATGGAGCCCTTCTTTACCGTCAGGGCGAGCTGATCGACAGCCTTTTCTTCCGTAAATGTCTTTGTGACTTCCCTTAATTCAATCAAGGGACATCCCCCTTTCCTTTGTTTGCATAGCTTCCACGTATATGTCGTCCACTTCCTGCTGTGTAAAACCGAAATGGACAGCTTCGATCATCAGTTTTAACAATGCCGCCCGAATCTCATCCCGCTTTATTTGTTGCGGCTGCTGCTGGGTAGGCGTGACAAAGCTGCCTTTGCCCTGAACGGAATAAATATATCCTTCGCGTTCCAGCTCGCGATACGCTTTCTGAATCGTATTCGGATTCACCGTAAGTTGAGCGGACAATGCCCGTACAGAAGGCAATTGCTCATCCGGCTGAAGCGATCCGTACACGATCATTTCCTTAACCTTCTCCATAAGCTGTTCGTAGATCGGCTTACGGCTGCGGATATCCAGCTCGAACATGGACTTCCTCCTTTCAACACTGGCTCAAATTCATGTATACATGTTCAACTGTTCTAACTGTACTATCATTAATAGTACAGTTAGAACAGTTTGTCAATCTTTTCTTTGGACATTTCTTACAAAAAATAGCCGCGATGCAGAATGCATCACGGCTATTTCTTTTTAGCCTTCCTTTGAATCATAAGGCTGATCACGGCTTATATTCGCAAGTGTGTGCCCTTCCGGCAGTTTTAGATCCAGTTGGAACCGGAATGTTGCTCCTCTGGCCTCGTCACTATCTACACCAATGGAACCCCCCATTAGCTTGACCAGGTTTTTGCAGATGGACAAGCCAAGACCTGTCCCTCCATATTTCCGGTTCAGTGCCGGATGAAGCTGGGAAAAAGGCTGAAACAACAAATGCTGACGGTCTGCCGGGATGCCGATTCCAGTATCCGTTACACTAAACTCAATCAGGCATTTCTTTTTACGGCGGCTGTAAGCCTTTCTCTCCACAAAAATATTTACACGCCCTCGCTCCGTAAATTTGATCGCATTGCTCACCAAGTTCACCAATATCTGTCGGATACGCACATGATCACCGACTAGCATCCCTGGCATTTCCTGATCTATATGCCATTCTAGCTGGATTCCTTTTTCCATAGCCTGCGTCATAAATAGGTCAGCTACACTGCCAACCACATCCTCCAGCACAAAAGACTCATGCAGCAACGACATTTTGCCAGCTTCGATTTTGCTCAAATCCAGTATCTCATTCAATATCTGCATCAAAGCGTTGCTACTGCTGGTAATAATATCGATATAGCTACGCTGCTCCTCATCTAATTCCGTGTCTGCCAGTAATCCTGCCATGCCTATAATGCCGTTCATCGGTGTACGAAGCTCATGACTCATCACAGACAGGAATTCTGACTTGGCTCGATCGGCGCGTTCGGCAGACTCCTTGGCCCGAATAATCTCCTTTTCATTCGTCCTGTCTACAAAAACCATCACCGCTCCTTTTCGTTCGCCGTTATCCATCAAAGGGCTGATTCGATAGGAGGCCAGAAAACTGGACCCGTCTTTTTTCCAAAATACAGCTTCCTCTGCCTGATAAGAAGCGCCGCTGCGAATCGCTTGGAGAATAGAAGCCTGCTCGTCCGGAAAATGGCTGCCTATTTCGTCAGCATGGCGAATGACGTCTATACATGAACCGTTCAGCGGGTTGGCTGATCCTATGCCGAACATCTCAACAGCTGCCGGGTTCATAAAGCGGACATGTCCTTCGGTATTCAAACCCACAATTCCTTCGGATACTGCATTCAAAATAAGCGAATGTTCGTTACTGAGCTTTTCAATCTGAGCAATGTAGTTTTTAAGAGGGGTAACATTCTCTATAATCCCGTAACAGCCTACAATTTCTTCTTGCACGAAAATCGGGATATTCGTCATCTTGATGAATAGACGCTCCCCCTCCTTATGTATGAATTCCGATTCATAGGTTTGTGTCTCCCCCTGTTTGGCCATTTCGATATGTCGTTTGATTTTGTCCTGTTCCTCAGAGGAAGCCATGACAAGTATTTCAGCTCCAAGAAGCTCATCCCTCGTATAACCCGTAAGCTTCTCCAAACTCGGATTCACGCTCAAAATATGACCTTCCATATTCATGGCGCATATCCCGAGTGGATTATGCTGAAATAGTGACTTATAACGGTTTTCACTTTCACGAAGACGTTGCTCGATTTCCCGGTGCTCTGTAACATCCTGTATCATCCCGACTACTTGAACAGGCTTGCCTGCATGCTCGTCCATCTCAGCTTCCCAGATCGAGCGCAGTACCTTCTGTTCCCCATTGGGCAATACAATCCGGTAAAAGGTTTCTTCGTGAATTCCCTTTAAGATCACGTTGTTGATAATTTGCTTCATCCGTTCAGTATCTTCGGGATGAACTGCCTTCATGAAAGCGTCAATACTTGTTTCAACCGGCTTGACACGATAGCCAAATATGCTGCGAAATTCCTTGGAAAAATGCATAACATTGTTGACCAGATCCCAGTCCCATGAGCCGAACATCGCCAACTGTTGAGCTTTTGCCAGGTTCTCCTCGCTCTTCTGGCGCTCTGTGATATTTCGTCCGATGGATAGAACTCGCTTGATCTTGCCCTGTTCATCCCGAATAATACGGTACGATACTTCCAGCCACAAATAATGCCCGTCCTTATGACGTACACGCCGCTTCATGATGCCTGTTTCCTTGAACATTCCATGTACACGCATGTAATCGGCATCTTCGATATGGTAAAATTGAAGCCGTTTTTTGCCGAGCATTTCCTGCTTCGTATAGCCAAGGAGTTTTTCCACCGAAGGAGAAATATATTGAAGTATGCCGTCTGCCGTGCTGTAAGAGATGACATCCGGCGTATTTTCGGTAATCAACATGTACAAATCCTCATTGTCCGAAAGCACCTGCTCCATGTCCTTTTTCTCCGTGACATCCATTGCATACGCAATCAAATAAGATTGTTCGGTAGCCTCATCATCAAATATGGTTAATTCCAGCGATAGCCAGACAGTTGTTCCCCGTTTATGCTTCAAACGCAGCTCTGTCTTGTAGACTTGATCCGTAGCCTTTAGCCAACCTGCATAGGCCTCCCTCAGCCCTTGCTGATCCTGAGCCTCATTATACAAGAGATGGTAATATCGGATATCCAGTAATTCCTCCTGCTCATATCCGACCATTTTGCAAAAGGCGGGATTGACATAAAGACACTTCCCCTCCCTCGACAAAATCACGATTCCTGTCGGGGCATGATTATACATATGTTCCAGCAAAGGCAGTCGTTGAGCAGCAGAAAACAAATGAATCTCCTCCTCTATATGAAAGACATTAAAACATGTATGCACAAAAGATTGCCGATGCAGGTTCATCGGCAATCTCTAGATTATTTTTTTATACCACCCGGCTAAGAAAATGACGCAAAAATCGCTCAGCAGTGAGTTGCAATTGCCTTCTCTACCGAGATGTTGCTAAAAGTGGTTGTTGACCCCCACAGTAGATTAGTATTCTTTCTTCATTATACACAATTTGAATGCTTATTCCCTTGGTCATCGAATTCTTTATTTGAAGACGTTAAAAAAAGGCTACAGCAGTTGTGCCGCAGCCCTTTTTCAAACAATTATCAGTTATTCAAGTGTATATATTCACCTATTCCTAAGGCTCGATTCCCCATACCAGCTTATCGTTGTGGAACAATGTTACTTTGTTCCATTCAGCATAAGAGGTTTTGGTTGGATCGAAGGAATAGTCATTGGATTCGTTCAGATTAGACCAGTCGCTATTGTTCATGCGGATCTGAATATCACCTGTTTGCGCTCCAGCAGCAAGCGTGCCGGCAGCAGCACTGAATCCAATTTCAATATAGTTGTCTTTAATGGTACGCAGCACGTTATCATTACCTACTTGCGCCCAGTCTACCGCAGATTGCAGCTCTTGGCTGCCATCTTTCGTGAAGTAATAGCGGATTTTAAGCTCGCTCAACTTCACTGGTGTTGTCCCTTTATTTTTGAGGTTAAAGAAAGGCTTGGCAGCGTTATTCGCTGGATCCGTGTCCCCAGCACGATACATTACAACCAGATCACCTGTTGGATCTGTAGGATTCGTTGGATCTGTCGGTGTACCTTTTGGCTCAGCGCTTACCGTTGCGGAATCCTTACTTGTTCCTTTCGCATTCGTAGCACTTACAACATAGAAGTAAGTTGTTCCGTTCGTCAGCCCCTTATCCGTGTACTCTCTTTCCGTTACAAGAGGCGCAACGGTTGTAAAAGGACCTGCTTCGCTAGTCGCGCGTTTTACCGTGTAACTCTCGGCACCAGTAGACGCATTCCAAGTCAGCGTTACTTGAGCATTGCCCACAACAGCCTTTAAGCCTGACGGTACAGCTGGAGCAGTAGGCGCTGGGTCTACACCACCAGTGGAAGGCACGATTGCAGGGTACGCATTTTGTACCAGCATTACAAACTGATCATGGAACCATGCTCCTGAAATAGGTGCATTCGGCAAAGCATCTGTTAATGTGCCATCCTTGGTTGTATAGGTAGGATCACACATACGGTCAAAGCCTTTACCCTCATCGTTCGGGATGAGTGAGCTGGAACCATCGGAATCCCCTGGAGGTTTCGCCCAGACATAGGCATCGATATGACCAGCTGGAGCCGTTTGTGGCGGCGTTCCCATACCTGCTCCGCTGTTATTACACCAGTTACCACGGTGTGAGCGTTTGTCTACACGACCGGAGTTTACATAGGAGTTAATATCATTGCCGACTGCGGAAGTCGGACGGTTAGGTCCTCCCCATCCATTACGGCCTGTATCAATTAACATACCGAGTGAGCTCGGCCAGCCTGCGCTGACAAAATCTCTATGCAAGGACTCTGCAAAATCCGATTCATCGAAATTAGGATTCCATTCGTAGTACTTGGACGATTTGATAGGCTGCCCACCGATATTCAGGTTTGGATCAGGCAAATTAGGTTCTGTCAGCGGTGAAGTATTGGCTGTATTCGTGATAAAGCCATCTACACTGGACAGACCTTTGCTCGTGTCTTTGAAAATAGTTGTAAACAGGGATACCGTTGCTGAACGGTTGTTATCCCAGCCTAACCAACCAGAGTGACCGATATCTACGTATTTGTACACGTTAGGAATCTCGTTCAGCTTATTCATTGTGTATTTAACACCAGCTTCGTAAATCCCTGTGGACTTGGCTTGCGCACATTTCGGATCATCCAGATTGGTTACCAGATTTGGCAAGCTATCCGGTTCAATGATCGCAACGATACGAATATCCTTATATTTGGGATTTGCAAAAATAGAAGCTATTTTGTCAATATAATCCTTTTTATAAGTTTCCAGACCTGCCTGGGTCAGCGGCAATTCACCATTGGAAGCCAAGGCATGACAATCCCGTCCGGGCAGATCATACACAATGAACTCCGCCGTAATCGGTGTGTTGCCTTTCTTTTGCGCCAATACTTGGTCTAAATGTGCCTCCAAGCCAAGCTTGCCTCCACCGCCGTTAATAGCGGCGATACGATCAAGCCAAACGGCTGTCGGGAATGTTTTGACCGTTTGCATTTTTGCCTTCAGATTCGCATCCGTAACCTTGGCAATCGATGTGTCGACACTAGCCGCATAATCAGGGCTAACGTATTTTGTCGCCCCTTGGTAAGGATTATCGACATGGGATTCTGCATGTATTTTATCCGTAAATCCTGCACCTGGTAGAAAGCTGCTTGCGACGAGTGATAGCGCAAAAGCATACTTCATTCCTTTACGAAGCACTTGCTTTGTTTTCAATTGCTTCACCTATCTTTCCGTAGATTTTGTTGAATCTTCCTATGTCGGCACCTGATTGTTATATGATTAAATGTGTGTTACGCCTACTCTCTCCCTAGAAAAAGTAGCGTTCATAGTTGCGAAAGGTAAGCGCTTTCTATTTGTTCATGCGCTCACATTTTTCCCCTTTTTGTCACCTCCTATGTTAGATTATAGTGAGCTGGAAATCTGCTGTAAATTGAATAAATTAAGGACTACAATTATTAATTCGGCATATGAATTGCCACACCGACGGTTCGGCATGGTCTCTCTTTTTTTGAGATTGGTTCTATCATTTGTTGAACTTCCCTGCTATGACAAGCCCTCAGGAGATTCAGAGTCGACAGTAAAAGTGTGGATTCATAAAAAACAAGACTGTATTCTTTAATTTCCGTCAGCCCAAATCGACAAGGATAAACTTTAGGCTGCTATCTACGCCAATCGTTAACCTATCGACAGCAAAAAAAGGATGTTTCAGGCCTACGACCATGAAAACACCCTTTTATTGTTGTTCAATCCCTCTCTGCTCATTAGCAGGTCCATGGAATGAGCGTTACTGCAATTGTACCAAATAGTTGTTACGCATTGCTGTTCTGTACTTTTTCGCGATCCTTGCCTTTGTCAGATTGTCCTGCGTTTTTATTGGCAGCATCCCGATCCAGCTGCATTTCTTCAACCGTCTTCACCTTAAGCCGTGCTGCTCCCTCATAAGGTCGGGTTGGAATCAGATCGTCTGTAGCCAAGCGTTGGCGCGCCTCGGCAATCGCTGCCCCGTATTGCGGCAACCATGCTTCCTGTGCCACCAGCATCTCATCGACCAGCTGCCAAATTTCTTTCGGATTACACACCGCGCCCACTAACGGGTCCATCATAAACGCTTGGCGTAGCAGCTTATCGTCTCCATGTACAGCCGCTTCAACAGCCAAACGCTGAACGGAAATACTAACATTGCACACGGCAGCAGGACCCAGCGGCAGTTCTCCAACTTGCGGCATAGAAATACCGTTCCGATCCACATATCCAGGAGCTTCAATAATCGCATCGTCCGGCAAGTTGGAAATTACACCGTTATTCACGACATTAAAGTGCCCCCGGTACACACGTCCTGTTTCCAGGCTTTCAATAATGTATGAACCGTGCTCTTCACCTCGATGCTCTGCCTTGTACTCCAATGGATCTTCCTTCATCCAGTTAGGGAAATCTGTTTCAAACCAGTTACGTCCTTCCGTACATACACGCAAATAGCCGCCTGTTTCTCCGTTGATCCAGTTGCCCAGATCAATCCAGTCCAGAATTTCATTCGGACGCTTCCGATACCAAGGCACATATTCACTGAGATGACCATTCGACTCTGTGCTGTAATAGCCAAAACGACGAAGCATATCGATGCGTACCTTTTCGGTGCGGCTAAATTCAGGATGTTGTTCAAAAGCCTCCAGCAGTCCGGCTGTTAGATCCTTACCCTTATGCGAGGCCTGAATGTACCATGTTTGGTGATTGATTCCGGCGCATACAATGTCCACATCCTGCTTCTCCAGACCGTACGCCTCGGCAATTTGGTGATGCCCATTCTGGACGCCGTGACATAGACCAACCGTACGCACGCCACCGTACTTGTTGCAGGCCCAGGTCATCATCGCCATTGGGTTCGAGTAGTTCAGCAGCAGCACATCCGGTGCACTTAGCTCGCGGATATCTTTGCAAATCTCCAGCATTTCAGCGATACCACGCTGGCCATACATGATGCCTCCTGCACATAATGTATCGCCCACGCATTGATCCACACCGTATTTTAGCGGAATATCCACATCGGTCGCAAAGGCTTCCAGACCGCCGACGCGGATTGTACAAATGACGTATTTGGCATCCTTTAGAGCTACCTTTCGATCCGTAGAGGACTGTATTTGTATGGACAACCCATTCTCACGAATATCCCTCTGACACAGTTCAGTAACCATATCCAGATTGTGCTGACTGATGTCCGTAAAAGCCACTTCAATATCGTTAAACTCCGGTACTGATAACAGATCTCGCAAAATTCCACGGGTAAAACCGATGCTTCCTGCTCCAATAAAAGCTACTTTAAATGACACGGCATTCAACCTCCGGTAATTAGAATTGTAATATACCGTCATTGTAGCAATATGCCTGTAGAAAGCGTTATCAAAATCATGACCAGATTCGTACTTAGGTGTCAAAAATCCTAACTTTCGCATCAACAGATGCTACTTGCCGTTGACGAAGCTGCGTGTGCTTCTCTTGTTTACTGTATAATGATTTGTGTCTCTAAATATTCCCAAAGGAGCAAGACATGTCAAACCGTAAATGGACATTTATCCTTATTCCCGTATTCCTGCTATTTGCCTGGCTGTTGTTTCAGTTCACTCTGTCTTCTCTTCAAATTCACCAATTTGCAGAACAATTGAAGACGGTTTCACCAAACGACGGGGGTTCCGATACAAAAGTGGTATTGATATCACAAGAGCTGGACAATTATTATTGGCGGTCCATTGAACAAGGAGCTCGAAAGGAAGCAGAGCAGTACGGTATGAGGCTCGATTATATCGGACCGGACCGCATTAATCCGTCCGAGCAGATCAAACTGCTGGATAAAGCGATCGCCGCCAAGGCAGATGCGATTCTGGTTCAAGGGATAAATGATCCAGAGTATCGACGATTAATCAACAAGGCTGCCGCACTCGGCATACCTGTCATCACGATCGATACGGATGAGCCGGACTCCCGAAGGCTGGCTTACGTCGGAACGGATAACGAAGGAGCAGGAAAACAGATGGGCATGCTGTTGGCGAAGGCCTCTGGGGAGCATGGCGATATTGGAGTTATGATCAGCAGCGAGCGCGTCGAGAATCAGCGGCTCAGGCTTGCGGGATTTCGTTCTGTGATCAGCCGCTATCCCAAGCTCCGCATTGTGGAGATTCGCTCCTCAAATATTTCACGGCTTCAGGCAGCCCAGCAAGCTCAGAACATGCTCACCCATTATCCGCAGATTCACTACATGGTCGGATTCAGTGCGCTGGACGGCCTTGGCATTCTGGAAGCCTCGGAGCGGCGCGGCGTGCGGAATTTGCAGATTTTCGCTTTTGACGATATGGCCGAGACGTTGAAAGCTATCAAACATCGCAAAATCGAGCTCACCCTTGTTCAACAGCCAATGGAAATGGGGGCTAAGGCTATAAAATTGCTGAATGTTTATCTAAAGGGACATGATCCCCAGGAATTAACATACACCAGGGTATATGAAGTGCATGCGGACACTCCCGACAACATGTCTGGAGATGACAGACGATGACGATCAGAACGAAGTTGCTTCTGTTCATCCCTCTTCTAGTTGTGTTCGCCAATATCATCGCTTACTTTGTATTCCAAAGCGGGAAGGTCGTCCAACAGAGCTACGATGAAATGCTTGGCCGAATTCTTCTCATCGAGCAAACCTCCGAATCGGCGGAGAGCAACTTAAATCTCCTCTATACCTATCTGCTCAATCCAAGAGACGATACGGGTGTGCAGGGCCCGACGGAATACCAATTGAAACAGCTGAAAGGCAGAATCCAGGAAGTCTCTGACTCGACCGATCCTTCTTTTGCCGAGGAGGACTACATGAATCTGTTAGCCACATTTCTTGAACAGAAGCAAGCTGCAGTTCTGGATGCAAAGGCACAAGATCCTCAATCGGCTTTTGAGCATTACATTGAAGCGGAGAAAACCGTCGGCTATATTCATGAGGAGGGCCAGCGACTGATCGATGCTGAACTGGCTTATTACCGGCCGCTCATCGAGAACATTCGGAACAAGAATGAGCAAATGAACGGATTGGGAGTGGCGTTGTTCGGCATGAACGCGCTGATGGGGGTTTTGCTTGCCATCTGGGTCTCGCGCAGCATTACGGGCCCTGTCGGCAGACTGGTCGGACTGGCGAAGCGAATCGCCACAGGTGATCTGAATATCGAGCCCCAACCGCGGCGAGATGACGAGCTAGGCGTATTGGCAGACGCCATTTTGCAAATGTCCGCTGATTTGAGCATCCTTATCGAAAAGGATAAACAGAGTCTGGAAATGCGGCGGCTTGTGAAAGAGCTAGAGCTTTTGGCTCTGCAAAATCAAATTAACCCGCACTTTTTGTTCAATACCTTAAATGTGCTCTCCAAACTGGCGATCCTGGAAGGGGCGGAGAAGACCAGCGACCTGATCGTTTCGCTGTCCAATCTATTACGGTACAGTCTGCAAAAGCTGGACAAACCCGTAACGCTCCAGGAAGAACTAGACCATATAAGCGAATACGTAACCATCCAGCAGGCGCGTTTCCGGGACAGAATTCGCTTTGATCTTCACTTTGACGCTTCCGTACTTCAGCAGCAAATTCCAGCCTTGACGATCCAGCCATTTATTGAAAACGCCTTTCTTCATGGTGTAGCTGATATGGAAAACGGAGCCATTATCACATTGACGCTGTCGAGAGCGGGCGAGGATGTGCAAATTGAAATTTCAGACAACGGAAAGGGTATGACGGAGGAAACCCGACTGTCCGTGCTCCGTTTAGAAGGTGGAGCTGAAAGCAGCAGTTCAACAGGACTTGGAATGCAAAACGTGTTTAGGCGGCTGCAATTGTTCTACGAAAAGGAAGGAATGGTTGAAATCCGAAGCCATATCGGATTAGGTACTACCATAACAATACGAATTCCAGTCAAGAAGGAGAGTGAGCAGACGAATGTATCGGTTGTTGATCGCGGATGACGAAGCTTTGGAGAGGGAAGGACTGGAATTGATAGTGGAACGGGCAATGCCGGGGGTATTTCGGTTTATTCATGCCGACAACGGCCGCATGGCGATCGAATGTGCGGAAGAGCACCGGCCTCATATTGCCATTCTGGATATTAATATGCCCGGAATTGACGGGCTTGGGGCGCTTCGTGAATTAAAGGAGCGTCTTCCTGATACCCGTTTCGTGCTCGTCACCGCCTATGATTATTTTGCTTATGCACGTGAGGCGCTTTCTTTGGGCGTAAAAGAATACATTCTGAAGCCAGCGAAGCGAGAACTAATCATCAGTACACTGAAACGACTGATTGAAGAAATTGAATGCGAGAAGCGAGCACGCACGGAAGAATTGGAGCTTAGGCACAAAATCTCACAGCTGATGCCGCTCGCAGAAAATGAGCTGGCTTTAATGCTTATGGTCGACCAGACGGTGGATTCGAGCGCTTCTCAACTGTCGGAATGGCTGGACTTTCCTCTTGATCAGGGAAGCGCCATCATTGCTGCCTTTGAAGGATATGCAGACGAGCAGGACAAAAAGAAAATTTACGATCATTTCCGAAGCTATGTAAAAACACATGGCCCCAATTCCATTGTGAGCTCCCTGATCGACCATCATGTGGCCACTTTTTTACAAAAGCCGCCTGCCACCAGCGAAAACGACTGGCAACAGCGGATTAAGCATCTTGTTCAACAGCTCTCCGAGCTGGCCCAGCAGCAATTTGGCATAAAGACAGCTATTGGAATCGGCTCGCTTCATAGCGGCGAGGAAGGACTTCGCAAGTCCTATTTCGAAGCCGTTTTTGCCTCCACCCTACGCAAGCGCGATGGAGGTTACTGCAACTTTGATGAACTGAAGTCGTCAGAGGCTGGAAACGCCTCTGTGCTTGCCGTCAAAGAGGAGAATGGAATGCTTCAGCAGACGTACGTCATGTCAGCATTACAACGGATACGCGAACAGCGGGAGGTTCAAACACTGACTATGCTGGGCAGAGCAAAGATGTATATCGAGGAACGGTTCAACGATGACCTTTCACTGGAAGAAGTGGCTGATTTCGTCCACTTGAATCCTCACTACTTCAGTAAAATTTTCAAACAGGAATATGGAGAAACGTTCATCGACTTCGTAACCAGGTTAAGGATTGATAAAGCTATTGCTTTAATTAAGGAGGGCAACCTTGCCCTGAAGGAAATCAGCTTTGAAGTGGGTTATAAGGACCCGAACTATTTTAGCCGTGTCTTTAAGAAGATAACGGGCGTTCCTCCCACGGAGTTCAAAGGTCAAAAATCGTAGAGCTTCGTCCATGCCGACCATCGGCATGGATTTTTTTAAGCTCGAATGACAAGGTAATGCTAGATTTAGCCCCTCCGTCTCCAATTCGGGAACTGAAGCCAAAATCGTGCGTGAAAAGGTCCGTTTATTGAAGACGATCACCGGCCTTTCTTTTATAAGCGCATGTTATACTTCTCCTCGAAGAACGGAATGAGGTTCTAGGAATCTGGAGGGGAGATGATCATATGGGAGTAATCATCCATAATGAAAGCGCTCAACAGAAAGCGCTTCAATCAGAAAAACCCAATATGCTTTTTGTGACGTTGGTATCCATCGTAGCTGCGCTTGGAGGCATACTGTTCGGTTTTGATATCGCGGTAGTTTCGGGAGCAGTTGAATTCCTACAGCAGCGTTTTTCGCTGAGCGAATTTCAGGTCGGTTGGGCAGTGTCGAGTCTGATTGTAGGGAGCATCACGGGTGCGGCTCTCTCCGGCTACATGAGTGAAAGGATCGGCAGAAAAAAGGTATTGCTGGCCGCCGGATTTTTATTTGTCATCGGCTCGATCTGCTCTGCAATTCAAGATACGTTCACCGGGTATGTTATCTTTCGTATGATCGGCGGCGTCGGCATAGGAATCACTTCCACCATTTGTCCGGTGTATAACGCGGAGATCGCTCCCGCCAAATACCGTGGCCGTTTGGTTGCTTTAAATCAGCTGGCGATCGTAACGGGTATTTTCCTCGTTTATTTTCAGAATTCGTGGATCGTCAGCCTGGGGGATGAAGCCTGGGGTGTCTCAACAGCCTGGCGCTGGATGTTCGGAGTGGGAGCTGTTCCGGGACTGATCTTTATGCTCCTGATGCTCTTCATACCCGAAAGCCCGAGATGGCTTATCAAAAAGAATCGGCCTTATGAAGCGCTGCCAATTCTGCTGAAAATTCACGGTGAAGAAGCCGCTAAACAGGAAGTACTTGATATCAAGGAATCGTTCAAAAATGAGAATGACTCATTGAAACAATTGTTCGCTCCCGGTATTCGGGTCGCTCTCTTTATCGGTATCATGCTCGCCATTATGCAGCATATTACCGGCATCAATGCCATTTTGTATTATGCACCGGTCATCTTTAAAGGAATGGGGCTCGGTACGGACGCTTCTTTGACCCAGACCATCTGGATCGGGTTGATCAATGTGTTGTTTACCATCGTATCCGTATGGCTGATCGACAAAGCGGGACGAAAAGTTCTACTAATGATCGGTACCTCGTTGATGACCCTCTGCTTGATCATTATTGGAGCCGCATTCAAAATGGGTCTAACCACTGGACCGCTCGTGCTCATCATGATATTGATCTACGTGGCCTCCTACGCTATATCACTTGGGCCAATCGTATGGGTCATGATCTCGGAGATCTTTCCGAACCGTATTCGCGGCAAAGCTGTCGCCATTGCTTCGATGGCATTATGGGCCGGCGATTATCTGGTCTCCCAGGCATTCCCCCCTCTGCTGAGTTCAGCTGGTCCGTCCAATACCTTCTGGATATTCGGAGCCATCTCGCTGTTCGTCGTAGTCTTTATATGGCGTAAAGTTCCCGAAACCAAGGGGAGATCACTTGAACAGATGGAAAATATGTGGCTCGAAAAATGACCCAAACTTTAGCTCTCAAGAAGCCCGATACGTTTTATAATGTTTGAAATCACACGACCTCTGAATTCATACCGACCGACCTAAATCGGTAATGGTTCAGAGGTTTTTTATTGATCATTTGTAATTTACCTTCCCGCTTCTCCTTAAATCACTTGAAATTATGAATGGGCTGTTTTTGATTAATGGATAGAGACGACGTAGCGTTGATTAACGCCGCCTGATCCAGTAACTGTTTAATTTCATCTCTTATTTGAAAGTCTATACGTCCTGAGCGCTGCAACTCTGCCGCTTGTTCGGGCAATTCCTTGGCTTGCTGCAGTAACCACGAATTCCCTTCATAAGCTGTTCGTATGTTTTATGTGTCTATGTGAGCAGCCTCATCTGTTGAATGACTTGTTTCACGTTTTGTCATTTAGTTCAGTACCTCAGCTCATTTTCTGCATGCAAAAAAGCTCATTCCTACTCGTGGTTCAAGTTGAAAAGAGCTTTTGAAAGTTTATTAAGTTGTTTGTTGGTTGTATTGCACGTTCTTGTTGTTGACAATACTACAATATATTTTTTCATATAATCAATAAAATATATCTATAACCAAACAATGTAATCCTATTTATTACCCTTGTTCCGTTTTGTTAAACCCAACCTGTCTAATATATCGCTTTTATTAGTATTTAACCGCACATGGTAGTCTCCAGATGGACATATAATACTTGGATGCATACCACTTTCTGCTTTTTGATAAAGAAGGATTTTTCCACAATTTGGGCAGGGGACTTTTTCACCATTCAAGACCTTTCTATCAATATCATTCTTATCTTTATTATTGTTATCCATATTTTCCTCCTTAAAGTCAACGATACGGTAAATTAGGATAAAGAAGTTTCACTTCTTTGAGGATAGCACGAATTTCACTATATGAAAGATCTTCTTTAATATGCTTTGCTTCTCTTAAAAACGCAATAACCTCTTCGCGTTGAGTATAAGTAGGATTTTTCAAAGAATTATGTGTAACTTCATGGATAATTGTTTGAGTAGTCCTAGTAACAGACTCTGTTCCTTTTACATATATTCTTATAGTGTTTGTATTAACATTTGCAAATCCCAAGATTTGGTTTCCAAAGTCATCTAAAGGAATTTCACCATAATCCAGTTTGATTTTTATATTATTTTGTTTTATTAAGTCTACTGTTTCTTTTCCTACATTTGACTTCTTCAGTTCTCGATACAAATTCTTAGGTGCGATTCTTTGCCCATTTGGTGCAAAGGTATCTTCTTTGAATAGGTCAGTTGGTTTAGCATAACGAGTTCCCTTAGTCCCAAGTTTAACTTCTTGCTCGAGTATATTCTTCGATTGCTGTTTCACTGGGGCACTATTCGAAATTATGTCCTTCGTTATTTGTTTCTTGCTCGACTGTGAGAAAAACTGTTTAAATTCTTCCGCACTTGGGCCACGCCCTCCGCCTCGTCCATCAAATATAAAAGGACCTTCCGTCATGTTAGATAATGACATCCACTTTTGCTCTTCTTGAGAAATACCTTCTTTATTCGATAAAATCAGAAAGTCGCCAGGATAACTTTTTTTCCAATCCTCATAATATTTAAGATCAGGATCGCCATTTGCTTTGCGCACCACTTGATCTGCTGCCCAATAACTTCCTTCAGGTATATCAGGTCTGTAGTCTTCATTAACCGTTATATAAACATACGTTCCACGAATCCCCCACTTCTTTTTATCTTCCTCAGTAGGCTCTATCCTTTCCTGCACACTCATCTTTCCCCAAGGTTGCCTTGGAGGCTGTTCTATATTCTTGGGCTTCCAGCCCACTCTTACTTCAAGCGGAATTTTATGATACTCCGTGTTCAGCTTGTCCATATTATGGGCTAGACTTTTCGCTAGCTCCCCTAATGATCTGGAACTAGCGACGTTGCGGGCTGCCGTCCATACTTTGCCCCTGTAAGCGGCGGCGTAGCGTTGTCCGACGCTGTTCTTTTTATAGGCGGCTACCCGGCGGTTAAAAGCAGCGGCTTCCCGCGCCAGACTCCTTCCACCCAGCACAGCCCAGCCTCCTGATGGCACACCTGCCAGCATGGATAACCCTGCTGCTGCGTACTTCAAGGCACGGGTTGGCCCTCCCTTGGCGACGTCACGGCGAATCGAAGTGAGCTTGTTGCTCGCCATCCGGGCAGGCGTTCCCAACACAGGAATCGTGCCAATAATGCTCAGTGCCTTCTGAGCTACGTTTAGTACCCCTCCAAGCAGGTTTGCCTTTGGCGATGCAGGTGTGGTGGGTGAAGTACCTGCCTTCCCCGCCTGGCCACCACCTGAGCTTCCCCCCTTAGGTGAACCCGCTCCAGATCCGCCAGTACTCTTCGGCGCATGGGCGGCCTGATACGCCTTGATCGACATCAGCGGCGGCTCCGGTACAGGCTCTAGATCAGCGACGAAAACCGGACGCTTGATTATCCCATCCAGCTTCACTCGTGACGAACGAATATCCGTCTCTCCGTCTATCACCATACTGCTACTGCCTGCTTGCAAATAAATGGCCTCGTTTGACGCAATATCCACTGTGTCCTCCGCATGGATCGTCAGCTCCCGTTTAGCTGCAATTGATAGCGCATGGTCACTGTGTACCTGTATTCCCTTCGCATCAAGTGAAATATATACGTTATTCGTTTTAGCCGATACCAGCAACTCTTGCGCGCTTAGCTTAACCAGCTTGTCATGAGGAGTACCCCAGTATTTAATGTCCGGATTGCCCAACTCGGGTACAGACTTGCCACTGCGCCTCAAAGACCTGGCTGCAAAACCATCCGACTCCTGCAAGGTCGGGAACTGTACCTGCACCATGTCTCCTTTTTCGGGCATCACATACCAGCCGCTATGCCCCTCTGCACTATAGCCTGTTGCATAGGGGAACCAGCATGCCTTTTCCCGTTCCTGCACAGCATCTATGGTGAGATGTACACGAACCTGATCCCGTGCAACCTCCAGTACCCGACCCTCTAGGGAGGCTCCCCTCATTGAACCGTTCCAGATCAGCTTTTGCTGAATTTCATTTTCAGAAACCAGTGTATAGGTATGTAAAAACAACCCCCGATCCATCCGGGACACGATATCCACAACGAGCAGTTCCTTGCCTTGAAAAGAGAGTACATCTCCCGGTCGGAAATATCGTGCACTCTCCACAGTATAGAAGGTACCATAGGGGGTGTTGGCTTCGTTATGACACATACCTATTTGAATCCCCGGCTCTCTATGCCACAGATCTGCTCTCCCAGGCAATGCTCTGCCCATGAAGCCACCTACGCTGACAGCAGATAGCCGCTCACTGCTGCTTGAATCACTCCAAATATCATTTATTCCATCGTTCACATGCCTCGATCCCGGAAGAGGGCCGCCAAGGATTGCTTCGGCTTCGTATACCGACGATGGTCCGTATGTCAACCGATCCCCGTCAGAAAAAGCTCCATCTGCGCCGACAAAGCTTTTTCTTGAATGATACGGTACTTCATCCAGTGTTTCGGGTCGTCCCTCGGGAATACCGAACCAGAACTTCGGGGCATCTGCGGCAGCCTCCGGCACAAGCACGGCTCCAAATCTGGAAGCTATCCTTTTCAAAAATGCCCAGTCTGTCTCTCTATATTGCAATATCAGAGCGTCCAGCCGGGCATCCCCGCTGACTGTATCAATCACATCAGCGCCTGTATAACTAGCAAGTATCTGCTTCAGCAGTTGCCCATATGTCATGGTACGATCTTGAAAAGACCGAGACACAGGCCTCACATCGAGTCGAATCGTATGCGATATGGCCTCTAACTGTACGTAATGAATGCCGTGTACCTGCTTCAGCGTGATACGCGTCATTTGTCCATGGAACAACGTACGCAGCCGCTGGCCATCCTTGTCCTTTTCGATGACTTCAATCGGTTCGGCTTCATTCTCCAACTCCATAAACCGTTCCTGCTTTTCCTCCGGCACGATGCCACTCACTACCAAACGCACATGGTCGCCCAATCTACGCTCAATACGAATGTCTGTCATAGTTTGCAGCGGAACTTTACTTAGCAATTCCACATGACGGTAACCGGATGTTTCCTGCACCTTGTCCATTTAATGAGAAACCCCCACTATCAATCCAGATTCTGCCCGTCATTTTCAATCGTGATTGCTCCGCAATACAGGCAGGCATTGGTACAATGCTCCAGCAGGGCAGGCTTCCCCTCGACGAGCACATCCTGCTTGCCTCCAATCCAGGGTTGAAGAATAACCGGGACACAAGGTGCCTTCTTCACACCAAAAATGTCCACCATCTGGCTATTTTGAACCGCCGGATTGGCCGGGCTAAAACAGTTACCAAACCCATATATATGAACTCCCGGTTCGTGATCCCCCACATTCATCTGGGCCTTGTCCTTGATGTAAACACCGTGGCTAAGCGGACGCTTGAGCCGGGTGGGTTGTGTACCACGGTTGCATTTCAAAATAGCCCCTGCAACCACATATCCTTTTTTTGAACCTGATCCGGCCTGAATGGTCATGGATGCTTTTTCTTCTGCCATGGTCTGCTTCCTCCGTTAATTCGTTTTGACTTCGCTACCAACGACCGATGTGTCACCACCGAGTATAATATGGCTGCTGCGGCTGGACAGGTTGATTTCCTGACCAGCGGAAATAGTCACCTTTTGCCCCGCCTCCATGTGGATGTTACCGCCTGCCGAAAAATGAACATCTTTGTTGCTCACCATATGAATACCGTCACCTTGATTTAACTTGATGAAAACAGCACCATCCTTGCCGGTGATTACCACTTCGTCCGGTGTCAAACGGATTTCCTTCCCATGTGGCGTTCGAAATATTTTTACATCTGGATGCTTCATATGATTGTGGCCACCATCTCCCCGATCCTGCCGGACCGAGCTACTGGCAATGCCTTCATCATCATGCTGGTTCGGGAAATAAATACGCACTTTATCCCCCAACTCAGGCATCACATACCAGCCACTATATCCCTCTGCACTATACCCTGTTGCATAAGGAAACCAGTGGGCTGTATTTTTGTCCTGCTCCGGATCGATATCCAGATGTATTTTAACCCGATCACGTTCAACAGCGATCACTTTTCCCTCCAGAGACAGACCCGTCAGCTGCTCGTTATAATACGTTTTCTGTCGCAACCCCCTATGTGTCGTCAAGGTATATGTGTGCAGCAGTACTCCATGGTTCATACGAGTTTGTCCCTCGTATACATATAGCGTTTTGCCACGGAATTGGATTTCATTGCCTAGTTCCAGCACCTGCTCTGTTTCAACGGTATAATCGAGAAAATCCTGTTCATTCACCGAAGCTGTATCATTGCCTGCAAAATAGCGATATGCCGAGATTCTTTTGCTTACCGTGTAATGATAATTATCTAGTTGAACGGCTGTTCCGCTTTCCTCAATGCCAAAATAGAACTTTGGGGTATCAAATATGGCTGCGGGCATAAGAGAGGTATGGTAATAGGAAGCCAAACGCTTAAGAAAATTCCAATCAGTCTCGCGGTACTGCACCCACATCCGCCCGATCAACGCTCCCCCGGTGGCCGAATCCATGATGTCCAAGCCAGGATAAAGAAGCGAAATACGACGCAGCAGTTCATTCACCTTCATATTTTTGTCCTGAAAAGAACGACTTTGGGGGCGTACATCCAGCCTGTAGGTATGCGACACAGCCTCTACCTCCAGGTAGTACACATCTCGTACCGCCTTCACTTCAATTGCCAGCACTGTTCCGCTAAACAAGGGAACCTCCGTGCCATTCTCTGCCAGTTGTGAGATTCCGACAGGTGAATCAAATTTGGTCATATCCACATACGTGTCCTTTAGTTCCTCAGGCACGACAGCGGTAAAGCGTAACCGAGTGTGGTCATTCAGACGCTTGACCATATAGAGCTCCTGTACATTGATAAGCTGATATGGTGTGATTTTCAGATTAGAATAGGTGGTGCTTATTTGCTCCATGTTTCTTCTCCTTTGGCCTTACTGGGCAGAATTTTCAGTGTGCTCATCATACGCTGAGCGACCAGACGCCATGTGTCCATATGCTCCTCCGTACAGTTAAACGAGCATATAAGCACATGCCCCTCCAGAACTGCAAAAAAGGTCAGATTATACAAACGAGAATTCAAAACTGGAGTCATAAATTCACAGTATCCGAGCCTATGTCCGTACACCTCACACATACCGTCTCCATACCATTCCGTCAGCTTTTGCGTGTGGTGCAAAATGTAAACCATTTCGCTGATGAACGTCTCTAGCTCCTCATCCGCCAGTTCGCTTGCTGTCAGGTTAAAAGAAAAATTAATCTCCCCCGTTGGATCGGTCAAAATGACTGGTGGGCGATAACTCGAAGGATATTTAAGTTCAATCTCCCGCTCGCCCATCTCGGTGAATGTCCGAGGCAACCACATCGAAATTTTGTCGTTTAGCAAAGGACGTTCTGCAAAAGCGATTCGTTCTCCATCCAGCATCATAAGTGGATGAAGCTCCATTTCCCCTTTCTCCAATTCCAAGCTGCTCTCTGACTCCATGTCATGATGTAAATCCGATTTCGGAAGACCTGATGCATCCTGTTGTTCTTTCCGTGCAGCATGGATCATGGCTACAATTTGCTCATCCATATGTCCCATCGTCGATAAATACTCCTTTTATGTCCAATCTCGATATTCATTTTGTGGAATTTAATAACATAAATGAATCCAAAGTACCATTTGAATTCCAATTTATGCCTTACATTAAAAGTATCATACGAAGCATTCTTCTGATTGTCAATTTATAACTATTATAAGTGAAATAAGATACAAGACCTATTTTCATGCACAAAAATGAAATTTTTGCTATCATTCAAATTCCTTTTACCCAAGGTTACATTTCCACATTTGCGAAAATACATCTTCTTTTACATCGATATAAAGTTAATTTACATATCAGTCTCTTAAATTTAATTTCATCATACGGGCTTTAACTCCTAAAAAATGATTCTTTAGAACCTAAATCAAAATGCCTATTTTTGAAAGCAAAAAAGCCTACCTTTTTTACCAGGTAAGCTCCACACGAATATGAATAAATCATAAAACTCCCTATATATTCAGTCCCCTCCCTCCTCCGCATAATTCCTCACATCACGCTCGACGGCGGTGCGGTATTCAACAGGAGTTTTGCCTGTGTGCTTTTTAAACAACATGTGGAAATACTGTCTGCTGGCGACGCCAACATAATCGGCAATTTCCTGAATGGGAATGTCCGTTTGCTGAAGCAGCATACAGGCCTTGTCCATTCGCAGCATCGTTAAATACGCGGTAAGCGTTAGCCCCGTATGTTTTTTGAAAATTCGATGCAAATACCCTGGGTGCAGATTGACGGCTGCGGCCATGTCCTTGACTGCAATATCCCGGTCATAGTTCAGATGGAGAAATTCAATGCATCGCTTGACGTACATATCCGTTTGCTGCGTATTGCTGCGCTCTGCCTCTTCCCGTAAACGTGCAATTCGTACAAGCAATTGCATAAAAAGCATTTCTGCCATGGCACCCGGCTGTTCTTTACGTTGATCCAGCTCCAGCACGAGACTTTTGAGCGCATAATATACCTCTTCCGGGTCTGATAGCACCAGATATGGGAATGGACGCGACATAAAGGCTGTGACTTCCTGCTCCTCCGCTGCTATTTGTTGGATAGATGGTCCTACCCTCACCCCTTCCTTAAAGCCAAACTCTACATTCAGCATCCGGCACGGTTGTTCTCCTTCCACCACCAACCGATGCGGGACGCCTGCATCCAGCATAATAAACTCGCCTTTGCGCAGCGTAATGCTTTCTTCCGTATTCTTTCCGGTTTGTACATCTATCCTGCACAAGCCAGAAATCATATACATAATTTCAGTGGAATGATGATCGTGGTAAGACATCGTATAGTCACGCCATTGCTTGTAATAGTAAGCAAAAAAACGGGGAATATAATCCCCGTCCAGCAGTCCTGGCTCAAACAGACTTCCGTTCATCCCCGCACCTCCGCAAAATAAATCAGGCTAATATGGCAACGTATATGTACCCGTTCTATTTTCACAGTTTAGCAGACTGACCCTTGTTATTCTATTGCGTCCACCTGTCTTAAATAGAGGATTCATCACTTTCTGAACTTAAATACTGAACCAGCATCCCTACAAATCGGTTAGCCATTTGTACATCCTGAGATTCGCCATTCCAATCTTCCTTGGGAGTCAAACTCATTTTCTGGAGTAACGCCATCATAGACGTGAAGATAAAATGCGCAGTCTTTAGCGGTTCAGCATCCGACTTTAAGGATCCATCTTGGATTCCAGCTTCCAGAGCATCTATCAGAAAATGTCGTTCCTTTCCTTGGTTAACAAAATGTTTATATCGTTCTTTGAGTTCTTCATTTGAATCATAAGCTTCGTAATGCAGGTCGAATAACAGAATAAACTTGATGAAATTTGGATGTTGCCCAGCATAATCAATCCATGCATCAAGCATCGAAGTAAGCATCTGCTTACCATTCATTTCGGCTGTAGGTGCTCTTCTAACAAATTCAGTCATGCTCTCAAGGATCTCCATTTGGACCTCAAAAACTATTTCATTCATGGACTGAAAATGCTTATAGAATGTAACCCGGCTTACACCAGCCACATGGCATACATCCTTAATATTCACTTTGAGAAAGCTCTGCTTCATAAAAAGTTCCTTCGCAGCCGCAATGAGTTCTTCCCGATTTTTGTTTTTCAAGTTCTGGTGCCAGTTCTCAGTCATTAGCAACCATCCGTTTCTCATTTTTTGATGTTTGAAAGGTTAAGAAAAGGGCAGATGCAAGGATTAATGCACCAAAAATATAAGGAATATGAATGTGTTTGTCAAACAACAAACCCGCTAAAATAGGCCCCAATATACTGCCTAGGCTGGTATACGTCGTATTCAGTCCGGCGGCATATCCTTGACGATCTCCAGCCGAGTTGGCAATCATTGTACTTACTGTGGGCCTTAAGAAGGCATTAAAAGCAAAGAACAGAGCCGATACCAACAGCAGATAACCTAAATTGATCTTAATAAGCATGAACAGTAAAGCAGTGGCTGTCATGATCAAAGAGAGGCGTATAAGCTTCATCTCGCCAAGTCTCTTGATGAGGTAATCAAGCAGCCATACCTGCACCACGATGCCTATTATGGCACCAACCGTAATGATCATTGAGATTTTAGTGGCATCAAAACCGTATTTTCGTTCCACAAAAAGAGCATACACCGTTTCGTAATTCATCAAGCCTAATGTCATGATCAATATGAGGAGAAGATAACGAAAATAGGACGTTCGAAATGAATTCAGAATTTGCTTTCGAATCGGCTCCCTACGGACCCGTTGGCCAACGGGTTTTCGTTGTTCCTTGGGCAGTGTCTCTGGCATATATAAGCTAAGCAGCGTTGCTACAAGTCCAAGTCCACCAGCAAAAAAATAAGGCACCCTAATGCCCAACTCAGCGATCATACCGCCTAACCCCGGACCAAGCACCATCCCCAAATTCATGGAAGCACCCAAGTACCCCATTCCTTTAGCGCGAGTTTCAGGAGTGGTAATATCAGCGACATAGGCCATATTGGAAGGAACCATTAATCCAATACCTATCCCTCCAATAAACCGAGCAATATATAGAAGGGGCAATGTCGTAGATACAGCAAACATGAGATCCGAAATGACGGTTAAAAACAGACCGGTGATGATCATTGATTTACGCCCGTATCTATCCGATAGCTGTCCACCTAGAGGTGAAAAAATAAACTGTGCTGCTCCAAAAGCGGCAATAAGATACCCCGCAGCAGCTCCTGCCGCATTAAATTGTTTCAAATATTCAGGCAGAATGGGAATCACCATGCCTTGACCCAATAAAGCAATAAACAGATTCAGCATCAAAATGAAAAGCGGAAATGTAGCAGACTTAGGTAAGCTGCTCATGTTTGTAACCCCCTCCAATGGTTTACACTTTGCAATCCTTTACTATGTGTAAACCATATTAGTTGAATTAGGGGGCTTTGTAAATAAAAATACAGAACCTAATGCAGGACTTACACATAAGGCTCCCGTTTTGCAAACTCTTGCAGCATACCTCTTATTTGTTCTACCAATATAGCAGGTGCTTTCTGGGGTGAACCCGTGTCAAACGGAGGCTGAGGATCATATTCCAAAATCAATTGGACTCCCTTACTCATATCTTCTCCCAGTTCCCATGCGATGAGCTGGAGTGCCATGTCAATACCAGAGGAGACACCAGCTGCTGTAACGATTTTGCCCTGACGGACCACTCGCTCATCTGTTGGAATGGCTCCAAGAGATTGGAGCAGGTCTAAGGAACCCCAATGACTTGTGGCTATGGTTCCATTTAACAAGCCTGCGGCGCTTAAAATCAGAGAGCCATTACAAACCGATGTGGTCCATTTTGTAGTTTCATGTATTTGGCGAATCCAATTTAATGTTTCTTCGTCATTCATTGGAGTTTTATAATTTGGCGGACTGCAACCTGGAATAACAAGAATGTCAGCTGAAGGTACTTCAGAAAAACTATAATCGGCATGCAAATAGCCCATGTTTGAGTCCAGTTTGACTAACCCTTTTTTCTTAGCGACAAACTTCACTTCACATTTCAGTGTAGCAGCAAATACATCATATGGACCTATGGCATCTAATGCTGTGATTCCATCGAAAAGCATGATGGCGACTTTCATGAGGATCTCTCTCCTTTGAGGCGAAATTTTATTGTTGCACGCCCATGTTAACATACATATACGGGGTATGGGTATACTAATTAAATGTGAAATCAGTAAGTATCTCAATTTCAAACGTCTCTGATCACAAATACGGATTGTGCAATATCTATGTAAAGTCTTTAATTATACATACCTATAAAAAGGCATACTTAAAGGCCACCCCACGGTAGCCCTTTTTAAGTATGCCTGTAAGTCTGTTGATCAAGCCAGCTTATGAGCTTTGTTTTCTCAACTGACCATAATATAAATTACTGTAAAAGCCTTTGTGAGCCAGCAACTCCTCATGAGAACCTTGCTCCTCCAAACGACCGTCCTTTAAGACCAAAATCCGGTCAGCCTGACGAATGGTATTCAACCGATGTGCAATAACGAAACTTGTTCGCCCCTGCATGAGCCGTTCCAGTCCTTCTTGAATTTTCATCTCGGTGATGGTGTCAATGCTGCTGGTCGCCTCGTCGAGCACCAGGATAGAAGGGTTGGCCAAAATCGCACGAGCAATCGCCAGCAACTGCTTTTGCCCTTGACTGATGCCGCTACCGTTCGCTTCCAGCACCTTGTCGTACCCGTCCTTCATCCGCATGATAAAGGAGTGGGCGTTGGCCAGTTTCGATGCTTGTTCAACCTCCTCATCAGTGGCATCCAGCCTGCCGAAGCGGATATTTTCACGAATGGTCCCCTGAAACAGGAAGGTGTCCTGTAGCACAAACGCCATACGGGAGCGCAAGCTTTCACGCTCTATGGTCGTAATGTCACGCCCGTCCAGCGTAATCGTTCCCTTGTCTGGGCTATAGAATCTGGAAAGGAGCTGGATCAGTGTCGTTTTTCCTGCCCCGGTCGGGCCGACGAGCGCGATCATTTCACCAGGTTTAGCTTCAAAAGAGATGGCTTCCAGCGTAGCGTTTCCCTCATCATAACCGAAGAAAACATCCGTAAACTGTACAGCTCCCTCCACATGCTTCACCTTTACTGCGCCGCGTTCATCCTTGGACTCTTCGTCTTCGTCCAATATTTCAAATACGCGCTCAGCTCCGGCAATGGCGGACAACAGTGTATTCCACTGGTTAGCCAAATCGTTCAGCGGTCTAGTGAACTGACGAGCATATTCTACAAATACAATAATCGTCCCTATCGTAATCGAGCCGCGAATGGCTAAAATCCCGCCGATCCCTGCTACAATAGCAAAGCTGAGATTATTCAGTCCGTTCATCAGCTTGGGGATAAAGCCTGAAATCGTTTGTGCCCAGAAACCCGACAGCCGAATACGGTCATTACGCTCACGAAAACCACGGATGACTCTCTTCTCCTGTGAAAATGCCTTGATAATCTGCTGACCGGACAGCGTTTCTTCAATGTATCCGTTCAGTTCGCCCAAGTTCTTCTGCCGTTCCTTATATAAAGGCCCGGTGCGGCGTGTAATCCAGCGCATCCCGGCTGCCATTAACGGCACCACGATAAAGGTTAGCAGGGTCATCAGCGGGCTTAACCACAGCATCACAGTGAGTGTACCGATTAGCGTCAATATGCTCGAAAAAATCTGAATAGCCGAGCTGTTCAGCGTAGAACTGACATTTTCGATATCATTGGTCAGACGACTCATGATCTCTCCCTGCTGACGTTTGCCGTAGAAAGGAATGGGGAGTCGATGCAAATGTGAAAACAGATCGAAACGCATGCGGTACACCGTCTCTTGGGCAATCTCGATCATCCAGATATTTTGCAGCCAGGAGGTCAGCGAGTTCAGTAGATACACAGCCCCTAAACCTATGAGAAAATAAATCCACGTGCGTCCACCCGGCCCTTCGAGAAAATCATCCACCGCTACACCGACCAGATATGGAGCCAACAGCGACAGCCCGGAGCTGAGCAACACCATGAACAGGACCAGCATTAGCTTGGCCTTGCGACGGGCCAGATAAGCCCATATTCGCCCTACCGTGCCAGACCAGTTCTTCGCTTTGGCCTTGCGTCGTCCTTCAGCGCCAGCCGGGTTTCGCAGCACACCGGATTCCGGCGTAGGCTGACGGAACGGTTCAATGAGTTCCTTGAGCATGCGACTCCTCCTTTCCGTATTGTGATTCATAGATACGTCGATACAGTTCTGAGCTATCCATGAGATGATCATGGTTTCCACTTGCGATCAGGCGCCCTTCATCCAGCAGTAAAATCTGATCTGCTGATGCAGTTGAACTAATCTTCTGCGTGATGAGAAATGTCGTACAGGACAGGCCATCGAGTGCATTCAGCAATGCGGTTTCCGTTCCCACATCCAGCGCACTTGTGCTGTCGTCCAGAATCAGCACTGCCGGCTGACGCACCAGTGCGCGGGCAATCGACAGCCGCTGCTTCTGTCCGCCGGACAGATTAACACCACGCTGTCCGAGCATGGTGTCATAGCCTTGTGGCAAGCGTTCAATCATAGGATGGATTTGTGCCATGCGCGCGGCTTCCTGAATCTGCTCCAGACTGGCATGCTCCAGCCCCCAGGCAATATTATCCCGAATCGAACCGGTGAATAGCAGTACCTCTTGGGGGACATAGCCAATCGCCTCACGTAGTATGGAGCCATCCATTTGACGAGCGTCCTTTCCGTCAAAGCGTACATGACCTGCATCTTCTTCATACAGACGTGTAATCAACTGTACAAGTGAGGATTTGCCCGAACCAGTAGCTCCCATAATAGCGATTCGCTCACCCGGTCGTGCCTTAAAGGATATGTCCTTTAATACAGCCAAATCACTGCCCGGATAATGAAAGCTCACCCGATCCATTTCCACCTGTCCCTCAATCCGTGTATCCTGTGTTGGAACACCCTTCAGCTCTCTCCCCTCTTCATTAGGTGTTTCCAAAACCTCTCGAATCCGCCCTGTAGATGCAGTAGCCCGGGAAAATACCACAACGATACCGGATAAAGCAGACAAAGCTCCAATCGTCCGCAGGGAATAATTAACGACTGCAACCACCTGTCCTACACTGGCATCTCCAGTGGAAATTTGGCCGCGCCCAAACCAAAGTACTGCAATAATCCCTGCATTCATCGTAAACAAAATGAACGGCATCGTCGTTTCTGTCCAGCGTAGAGCGAACACCGTCCCTTTCATCAATTCACTTCCGTAATGAGCAAAACGTTCAATTTCATGTCGCATCCGCACAAAAACCCGGATAAGCCGAATGCCTGTCAGATTCTCCTGAATTACTCCATTAACGTCATCCAAGCGCCGCTGGACACTTTTAAACAAAGTGACAGTCCTCCGCATCATCACCAGCACAAATACGAACAGCACCGGGGCCATAACCGCCAGTAGCAGCCCAAGCCTAAAATGTACAACCAAGGCCATCACAATACTGCCGATCACCACCAGCGGAACTCGTGTCATAAATCGCAGGCTCATAAACACTGTATCTTGTACTTGCGTGACATCTCCCGTCAGGCGAGTAATCAGCGACGAAGTAGCAAACCGTTTGAACACCGGATAAGAAAAGGATTGCACCTTTTGATATAGCTTTTCCCGCACATCATAGCCAAAACCCTGACTTGCATGTGAAGCAAAAAAGGAGCTGGATATCCCTGCCATAAAAGCGATAACGGCACTGCCCACCAGTACACCGCCCCATAACCAGACGACGGGCAAATCCTGCTGTCGAATGCCCTCATCTATGATTTTGGAGATCAAATACGGCTGCGATAACTCTACCGTCAATTCCAGTAGCATCATCACGAGCGCCGCGATAGCTGGAACCCGATATTTTTTTAGAAAAGTGAACATCATCCCCACAAGCATTCCTCCAATGGCCCATAGCCGTCCTTCCAGATCAGCATCTAATGGTTGTATGAATCCAAATCTGCTGTAACACCATGTATACGCACTTTATATAGCACTATATTTTATTATACCCCCCTGAAGGTTTTCGTTTAACCAGCAAATTGCAGGCTCCGGCTAAAAAAGACGCAAAAAAGAGAGCTCGTAAAATACAGCTCTCCTTCTGACATAAGAAATTCATATCACATTTTCTCGATCCTTACATGTTGGTAAAAAGCCTGCCCTCCAAATACATTGATACCAAAATGCCCTTCGGCAAATGTATCATCTTCCAAGTCCATTACCTGTTCGTTATCAATCTCTATACGAAGGCGTAATCCCTCTGCTTGGATTTTAATATGATAGGTTACTCCCGGCAGTACAAATCTTGGAACCTTGGCCAGCACTTGCTGCTCCTCAAATCGCCCCTCTTTTTTATAAAAAAGACGAATGGATTTCATGTTCGGGTCCAAATTCAAATAATAGCCACTCGCCCCGTCAGCATTGGCACGAAAAATCATGGACCCAGCGCTCCCATTTCCATACAGCTTCATATCAGCCTCATACGTAAAATCTTTCGCCTGCTCAGAAGCCATATAATTCGCATCGCTAATATAGCTTCCGCGCATACCATCCGTCGTCACCATCCAGCGGGATGCGGAGACATCCGGCACCCAACCTGAAAGGTTGGTATAAAACTTCCCGCCATGCACAGTGACAGAGGTACTTGCTCTTACCGTATCTCCCGGAATGGAGGCTGTAACTACGGCTTCTCCAGGGGAAAGTGCCTCCGTGATCGCGTAGCCTTCATTTGACGAGATCACCTTGACGACTGCGGGGTTGCTGGATTCCCAATTCAGCAAATGTTCTTTTCTCCCGGAATGATCCTCCACACTCGCATACAGACGTTTCGACCGTCCTTCCGCAAGCTCCAGCTGAGTGTAATCCATGATCAGTCTGATGGGTGAAACCTCTGTAACCCTCCAGCTATTGTGTAGCGCATACACATGAAGAGAAACAATTTTCACCTCACCACCTTGAGCATAGAAGCTCATCCCTCTACGCGCCGAATCTGGAAAAATGATATCAGAAAATACGACTTCCCCATGATTACCAAACACCTCAACTGAGGATTCGTCCACAAATATACGCATTTGAATTCGATTCCCGACCGGTGCCAACGATGCTTCATGAAGCGTTGAAAATAGGGGAGAGAAATCGGTAAGCCCTGAATCGGTACGGTTTATAAACATCTGTTGTACATCTGTTTTATAGCCAACTACCGTTCTTTGCTCACCGCCTTCCCGTACGCAAAACCCAAAAGTCGATGCCATCCCAACGGAAGGAAATTCGAACTCCGCCTCAATCTCATAGGCACCCGCCTTTAAACCTTCCAGTATATTCGGAGAAGATTCCGTGATACTTGCATGTTCTAGCGAAAATAAATGAGAACGTAGCGAAGTCAGTTCGGATATCGGATGCTGTATCAAGCGGATGCCTTCATGGGTTGTTTTTAACGATAACTCTCTCGGGATGCTGAACTGCCCCTTCCAGGGTGAAGTCGGAAAGCTGAACGGGTAGTCCCAATTTGTCATCCATGCCAGCATGATACGCCGCCCGCAGGGCATATTGGAGAAAGACATCGAGGCATAGAATTCCTTGCCCCAATCGGTTCTCAATACCTTTCTCGGCGGAAGATCATTTTGAAATTTGCCATCAGATGTCAGTTCACCGATAAAATATTCCGCATCCGAGCCTTGAGTGTTCGTGCTGGCTCCAGTACTAATCATTAGCACCCATTTAGAGGTGTTGCTCTTGTCTACCGCGAGCGGGAATAGATCTGGGCACTCCCATACCCCGCCCCGTATATAATCACCATAGCCAAAGTTATCCGTCCAGCTCCAATCTAATAGGTTGGCGGAGGTAAAGAAGCGGATATGGTCACCTCCCGACACGACCATAATCCAGCGCTGATGCGCTTCATCCCATACCACTTTCGGATCACGAAAATCCCAGTTGCCAGGATCGTTTTCATTTTGGCCCGGATTCTCAATTACAATTGAATTGTTTTCGGGGTATTGCCATGTCCGTCCCCGGTCTGTGCTGTAAGCAAGGCCAATTCTCTGGTTTCCCTTGGGCTGATCGGGATTATAGGAGGTGTAATATGCAATCAGCCCTTTTCCGCCATAGTCGCTGAACAAGCCGGAAGTATTGGTGAGATCAGCTACAGCCGAGCCGGACCAGATATGGCCCAAATCATTCCACTTTAATGCCAAGGGAAGCCTTTTCCAATCCAGCAAATCCAGACTGACCGCATGTGCCCATTGTCCACCATCCTGATGAAATAGATGATATTCTCCCTCGAAATATACCAATCCGTTCGGATCGCTGGCCGAGCCTCTGGCAGGGGAATAATGATACTGCGGGCGATATTTTTCTGTATAGTAATTCGAGACGGAGGTAAGGTAGATATCCTGAAAATAAGCCGTACCCCCAGTTGCCTTCATACCTATAAAACCACTGGAGTAACTGTTATCCACGATGTCAATCGCCGCAGGCGTGTAGCCATCTACAAACACGCGAATTCGCTCTCCATATGCGATGATTTCCAGACTATATTTACTGCCCGATGTATTCGGATACACCATGACAGAGCTTGTAACCAACGCTCCATTCGCCTTTCTCAGATGTACCTGAACCTGCTGATCCTCACGTTGCACAGAAGCAACATATCCCTCTGTACCCTTCGGATTCCCTCTGAAAAATAGCCCTGCTTCCATTCCCGGTTCAGAAGGATTCAGCGTCACACTACCTTCCATGACCAGATCGGCAGCTGTCGTACTAAATATTTTCAATGCTCCTTCAGAACTTGTTCCCTCAGCTTTTTGCCCTTTGAGGTCCGGTTGCCATTTTCCACGGATCAAGAACGGTTCATCTACATTCGTATCCATATCACTGACTTGAATGTTCTGAAATAATGCCGACCCATTCCAGACATTCAGTCCCAAATATCCTGATGCGTACGTCGTATCGACCACATCTATAATCGGGCTATACCCTTCATCCCAGTACACTTTAAGACGCGAGCCTTCTACCTTCACCTTGAGATGATAAATATCTCCTTTTTGTAATTTTACCTGCCGTTCCTCTTTGAGTCTTTCGATATCCCCGGCAGCATCGCGCAACCGTAATAATCCGGCAGCTGGCACGATTTGAAGCATATAGGAAGACCATCCATCCTCACTGGAACGGAATACTAGGGTAGCGTCTGCCTGTATGTCTGTGACCATCACATCCGCTTCAAAAGTAAAATCCTGCGATGTAGTTCCAGACATAGCCATCACATTTTCCTGTGGCTCTGACCTCAACAAAAGTCCCTGGATGTTATTTTCTATGTGTCCCTGCCCTTTAATCTGCCAGTTCGTCAAATTCGTGCGCGTGTTTGTGAGCTCTATTCTCATCGCCAATTTCCTACCCTCCAGTACGGATTACGAAGAAAATCTCATTTCAGCGCATAAAGCTCCAGTGAAAATACAGTTATCTGCTCTTCCGCTGAGAATATTTCAAGACCCTTAGCTTCTGCATCAGGAAATATTAAATCGGTAATGGCTACCTGTCCGCGATCGAAAAACACTTCGATAGACGAGCGATCTACATAGATACGGATGTCCATGCGATCCGGTAAGATTGTTAATGAGGCTCCATGTTTGCCTGCAAAGTCTTCATGAAAATCCGAGCGACCTGACCGTTTCCGGTCCACGTATACCTCCTGCGTGGCAGAAGTATACCCGACGAGTGTTTCTTGTTCATCCGATACCCGCACTTTAAAGCCAAAGTCTCCAGTGGTTGCAAATTCAGCCACAAGTTCGTAGCAATCCAGCTGCAAAGCAGACAATGCGTTTCGCACTTCCTCCCAAGATGGTTCTGTGAGTGACAGGACAGGGGTTCTTAATCCCTCCAGCTCCCGAACAGGGCGCTGAACAAGCGCAACTGTGCCCTTTCTCGTTTCCAGCGCGAGTTCTCGCGGAATGGACATGGCACCTCTCCAGCGCTCCGTCGGTGTCTGATTGGCATATCTCCAGTTGCTCATCCAGCCCATAAACAGGCGTCGTCCATCCTCTGCCGGGATATCCGACCAACACACACCTGCGTAGTTATCTCTGCCATAATCGAGCCAGCGGACTTTTTCACTTTCCGCATCTGCCACAAATGTTGTCCCATCAAATTCACCCGTAAAATACTGTGTTCTGGACCCTTCCCGAATCTCCGGAACATCACCAATACTTACAAGCATGACCCACTTCACCTGTTCGCGCTTCTCATCAATATATAGCGGAAATAAATCCGGGCACTCCCACACCGCGTCATGACTACCAATACCGTGTCCAAATTCACTGGCAAAAGTCCATTCCTTCAGATTCGGAGAATGATAGATTCGAATCGTCTGACCGCAGGCCAGCACCATCACCCACTGCTCTGTAGGTTTGTGCCAAAACACTTTCGGGTCCCGAAAATCAATGCATTCCTTATCCTCCAGCACCGGGTTGCCTGTGTATTTAATCCAGGTTTTCCCCGAATCGGTACTATAGGCAAGGCTTTGGCACTGCCGCACCTGTTCCGTCCCCGGAAGCGAAGCATGATGGGTGAAAATGGCTACCAAGCCCGGCTTGCCGCCAAAAAATCCGGATGTATCCTGTTCATCCACTACAGCGCTCCCGGAAAAAATCGTTCCTAGCTCATCCGGCTCCAAGGCAATTGGCTGCTCCTCCCAATTCATCAAATCAGTGCTGACAGCATGCCCCCAATGCATAGGTCCCCATGTGGTGCCAAATGGGTGATGCTGATAAAACAAATGATAGCGCCCTTCATAATAAACCATTCCATTCGGATCATTCATCCATCCGCTTTTTGGTGAAAAGTGATAGGATGGGCGGTATTTCTCTTGCCTAATCACGTTCATATACTCATCTCCCTCGAAAAAAGATTCATTTACTTGTGCTTCTGTCATAACCCGCTTGTTTGATTTGCAGCCATTCCTGTAATCCCAGACTGTTCAGTTCCTGCAAATATTCCGGCCACTCCTCTTCGACCTTGCCGTTCTGATACCATTCCGTACGTTTACGAAGAACATAGGCGAATAGATCGGTTTCAATGGTCGATAAACGATCCAGCTCATCGATAGAGAAAAATACTTTAGGATAATTATGATCCGCTTGCATATGCGGAACCATCACCTTTTTGAGCAAACCCAATCGCCATGTGGCATCTTCTGGCTGGGTTGTGTATTTTCCGTAGTATTCATCCAATACAGCTAACGGTCCACCAATGTTCGTCTTTTGTCTGATTTCCACCGGAGCCGAGCCTTCCAGCGGCAGATGCTTCAACATTCCCTTTGCCTCATCATACTCAAAGATATTTTTCTGTTTGGTGTCCCCGTATGTTCCCCAGTTGTTCTGTATAGACTGGATCGGATCATACAGCTGGTCAATCCACTTGGCAGTCGCCTCCAGCTTCTTATTAGCACTGGTGATCACCATGCGCCCGCGATCGAAGCCGATGCCATTCGTCCGTGTAACATTCACATGTCCATCCGGTCCAGCCAGCGGCGGCATGAGATCGTATTTTTTATTCGGGCCTGTAATATTGGCCTTATCCCATGTAAAGTACAGACCATAGCGGTGATCCTTCCCTTTGGCTAGATAGGTGTTCCAATCCTGCTGGGAAGACTCTATGTCCACCAGCCCTTCCTTGTATAAATCATGAATATATTTGACTGCTTCCTTATATCCGTTATCCGCTGCTGTAAAAACGACTTTCCCATCGTTCGTCACTACTGTATGATCCCAGTTCTCTCCAAGCCCAAAGGACCCGTATAAAAAGGCCAAATCCTCGCCGCCAGGCTTATCGATAAACGATAATGGAATCTCATCCGCCTGCCCGTTGCCGTTGGGGTCCTTTGTTTTAAAGGCAATTAGGACCTGCTTCAGCTCTTCGGTCGTTGTTGGCATGGACAAGCCCAGCTTGTTCAGCCACTCCACATTAATCCACGGCAAATCATCCACGGACTGGATCGCTTCTTTTCCTGTCCCCAATTCTTCAATCCACGGAAAGGAATAAATATGTCCATCCGGCGCAGTCAACATCGCTTTATATTCCGGGGATTGCTCCAATACCTTTTTAAAATTCGGCATATGCTGTTCAATCAAATCCTCCACTGGAATAATGACACCGTCTTTGGCTAGCTTGAGCAAGTCATAATCCGAGTAGCCCGCGTCGAACACTGCATCCGGCAAATCGCCGCTGGCAATGGCCAGATTCCTTTTTTCTACAAACTGGTCACTGGTAAAGTTCTTCCAACGAATATGAATGCCCGTTTTTTCTTCCAGCCGTTTGTTAATCAGCTTGTCGTTCGGATCTGCCGGAGCGAGTGGAGAGCTTTGGGTTATAAAGTTGAGCGTCACTTTTCCATTCACATCTGTTGCATCGCTCTCATTAGAAGAATTGCTGCTGCCGCAGCCGGAAAGAACTAAGATCGCCGCCAGTGCGGCAAATGAGGCAGTTTTGACTGTTTTCATCTGGATGACCTCCATCGGATAATGGTAAAAAGCACATATAGCAAATGAAGTGTGCGGCATCTGTTATTTTAAAGAGCCGACCATAACGCCCTTTTCAAAATACTTTTGGAAAAAAGGATACATCACAAGCAGTGGAAGACTGGATATGACAATCGATGAATATTTGATCATTTCCGAAAGACGTTTCAGTTCCGCCATTGCTAATTGATCACTAATCATGCCAGGCATCGTCTGGTTTTGGATCAGGATCGATCTCAGCACCAATTGAAGCGGATGCAGCTGTGCATTATCCAGATAAATCATGGCATCAAAATAAGAATTCCACTGACCAACAAAGGCATATAGCGCAATGACAAAAATAATGGGTTTGGACAGCGGCAGGACAATTCTAAAAAATATCGTCCAGTCCGAGGCTCCGTCCACGTTGGCGGCCTCTTTTAATTCATTAGGTACACCTTTAAAGAACGTTCGTGCCAAAATCAGATCCCACACATTGATTGCACCGGGAAGAAGAATAGCCCATACGGTATCCAGCATCCCTAAATTTTTGACCAACAAATAGGTTGGAATCAGACCTCCACTGAAAAACATGGTGATGATAAACAATGTCATAAAGAAATTCCGCCCTACCAAGCTGTTCACCGATAAGGCATAGCCAGCGCAAATCGAAACCGTCACAGAGATCAAGGCAAAGCATGAAGAATAGAACACCGAATTGGCAAACCCACGGAGCATCGCCGGGTTGGACAAAATTTTCCGATATCCCTCCACACTCCAATCCGAAATACGGAAGGATAGGCCTTTGCTTAACAAAACGGTCGGGTCCATAAACGAAGCAATCACGATATAACCCAAGGGAACTACAATAATCAAAACAGCTAAAGTGAGCACAATGTAATTCACACCTAGGATGAAGCGGTCCAGATTGGAATGTTTGACATGCATAAAGAGGCTCCTTTCCTAATAAAGCCCTTCTCCCTCATTGAGCTTCTTGACGATAAAGTTAACGGTCAGCAGCAAAACCACATTAATCACCGAATTAAACAGCCCGACCGCCGCAGAATAAGCATAATTGCCGGATTGCAAGCCGACTTTATACACATAGGTAGGAATAATTTCAGAAGTAGGCAAATTCATGGATGTCTGCATAAGATACGCCTTCTCAAATCCAATCGACATAATTCCTCCTGCTGCCAGGATAAAAACAATCGCCATAATCGGTTTAATCGTCGGCAAATCAATATGCCATATGCGCTGAAGCAGGTTGGCTCCGTCCAGACTTGCCGCATTATGCAGTTCGGGATCAACATTAGCGAGCGCAGCTACATAAATGATTGAAGACCACCCCGCCCCCTGCCAAATTCCAGACAGGATATAAATCCAGCGAAAATATTCAGGCTCTGTCATAAAGATCACAGGGTTGCCGGTCACCGATGCAATGATTTGATTCAAAGGTCCGGTCGGAGACAAGAAAATAAACAACATACCCACAATGACAACAACTGAAATAAAATTAGGGGCGTACAAAACAAGCTGGATATTCTTTTTCAATCCCGCCTTGCGGATTTGATTCAGCATGACCGCTAACAGGATTGGTACAGGAAACCCGAGTACAAGTCCATAGAAGCTCAGTTTCAGCGTATTAAAGAAAATATCCGTAAAATTGGGCGATTCTAAAAATTTAGTGAAGTACTTCAGTCCAACCCAGTCACTTCCCCATATCCCTTTAAGCGGGCTAAAATCCTTGAATGCAATAATGGCCCCATACATCGGAACATACTTAAAAAGAATCGTAAGAATCAGTGCAGGCGCCAGCAGTACGTAAAGAAAATAGTTTTTGCGAATATAGTCTAGCTTGCTGCGAATGGACCTTTGCTCCCCCAGTGCGGCATGTCTCTGAGCTGCCTTAGCCAAGTTTGCCATTTGCGTTCCCCCCATCTGTAATAACCGTCTGTACAAGACAACTGAAAAGGCTTACATTTCTCATCTTCAATTTACCAAATCAAATTATCATTCGTCAATAACTTTTGTAAAATATTTTATTTACATTTGACCAAAATATTATTGTCATTCTGAGCTTTTGTAACAAAAAACAAAAATAATCATCCCCTATGATCCAAATCTGAAAGTTCCCCATTAACAATGACCGCTTCACTTATTCGACCCTAATGTACCCTCTCTGTTTCAATGAGCATTTTTTTATCCAGCTTATACAAATTTGAATTTCAGTTCATTTTTCGATCTGATAAAGATAAATACAGGCTATTAAATAAACTTTACAAATGTAAAAATATTTTATACATTTGTAATCTCAACATTGCTATTTTATGCGAACTATTATACATTTAGGATACATTTTAGGTCTGAACGGAGAGCTGGCAGAGGCAACTGTACCTCTCAAGCAATCCATTTATTAAGTGAAGGTGGAACCAGTCTATGAAGAAAGAAAAAGTCACCATTCAAGACATTGCTGACGCTTTGGGAATCTCCCGAAATACCGCCTCCAAAGCGATTAACGGTAGTGACAGCATCCCGGTTGATACTCGGAACAAGGTCATTAAAAAAGCGATCGAGCTCAAATATAAGCAATTTGCCTATGTGGAAACAGACAGCATCATCCCTAAGAACCAAGGTAACATTGCCCTGTTTACATGCAATCTGCCGAACAGCTCGCATTTTGGCTCCTTTCTGATCAGTGGGCTGGAAAAAAGAATAAGTGCAGAAGGGTATAATTTGTCGATTCATATTGTGCGGGAAAACGAAATCCAAGCGGGAACACTTCCTAATAATTTTGAAGCCTCCAAGGTTGACGGAATCATTTGCATTGAAATGTTCGATCCACAGTATAGTGAGCTCGTTACGAGTTTGGGACTGCCCACAATCTTTATTGATTGCTCGGTGGACGTTTTTTATCCTGATTTGAAAGCGGATTTATTGTTGATGGAAAATGAACATAGCGTTTATTCTGTTACCAAAAGCCTGATTGATCGTGGATTTGCGCGGATTGGTTTTGCTGGGGATTATAAACATTGCAAAAGCTTCAACGAGCGGTGGGTTGGATATAACCGTGCTTTAATCGAAGCAGGCCTAAGTGTGGATTTATCTTGCTGCATCGTTGATCAGGACCGAAATTTTTTCTCCGAATCGGATTGGATGGATAAACAATTGGAGGGCATGAGCGTGCTTCCATCTGCGTTCGTATGCGCCAATGATTTTATCGCCGTCAGTGTCATGAAAGCGCTCAAAAACAAAAACTTGAAAATTCCCGAAGATATTGCTGTGTTTGGGTTTGATAACGCTCCTGAATCCCGGATTGTAGAGCCTCATTTATCCACCGTGCATATCTACAACAACGAGATGGGGATTACGGCGGCTGAGATGCTATTGGCGCGAGTCAAAGATCCTTCCAGGCCTTATCAGATTACGCATATCAGAACTGAGCCGATATTTAGAGAATCGACTCCTTTACAAATAGAAAAGTAAAAGAGGGGGTCTGGCGACGCTCCGCGAACGGAAGGTTGCTCCAATCGCTGTTGTATCCGGATATTATTGAATAGCTTTGTGGTAAAAATCCGGATACAAAGGCGACCGCTGACGCTTTTTCTCAATCGTTCCGTTCTCTCCGCTACTTTCAGCAAATTTGCTATTTTAGAGATGTTCTAAAACCAGAAACACCAACCATGGATAGAATCGTCTAAACTCTTAAACTTTAAGAATACAAAATGGCAAGCCTCTGATGATTTAGAGGCTTGCCATTTTACTAAGTCTATTAACTAATGGATGGGGTGCTACAGTTTTAGTCTCCGGCTAATCGTTTATAGATCCTCTGCTGGAACTACAGGAACTACTGGGGCTGCTGGCTCTTCCTCTATTTTCTTCGCTTCTGCCTCCGCTTCGTCACTGCTCTCTTCATTCATCAAGGCTCTTGGTGTATAGAGCTTGGGAATCGGCACGTTCGCCCAATTCATATCGGATGCAAAGTAAAAGCTCGTGTAGGACGGCTGGTTATAGCCGGTATTTTGACGCGCCACATCCGCACGATACTGCGGGTCATGCATCAACGTGTACAATTTATGCGTTGTAGGCTCGGTGCTCAAATAGATACGAATCGCAGAGCTATCCGCTGTACGGACAAGCATTTCCTCGCGCCAATCTCCGAAAATGTCAGCGACCAACGATGGCGTTCCTTTGGTATAATTGTTCGTTTTGGTACCTGCTGCGGTGAGTAATGTGCCTCGTTTCCAATCTTCAATGGTTGGGGTTACGTCGATCGCCCCGTTCACGATTTGTGTGGTCATATCAGCCGCCCATTTGATACTCATATTGGTACCCGGCATCTTGGTATCCAATTGTTTGCCCGCAGCGGTCCACAAGCCTATGGCCCAAGTCTCCAGTCCTCGCTGATCCGGGTCTATGTCACCGACCATCCCCCGACCTGTATCCTTACCGGAATACCCACCGTAGATGACTTCACCCGTTTTGGCATCCCGCAGCGAATAACCATAAGGGGCATAGGTGCCGCCTTCATGCACCATAAAGATTTCTTTTCCTGGCCGATCAGGGTCAATATCAGTCACATGCAGCGCGTCACCGTGTCCCAATCTGGCGGTTTGGCCCGGAATTGCGCTTTCAGGAGGCATAACATCAAATGAACTGTACAACAGGCTGCCATCATGGTCGATCGTGGCGGAGCCATATACAATTTCGTCTTTGCCGTCTCCATCCACGTCTGCGGCACTCAGCGAATGCGCTCCTTGTGTAGTCAAGGTGCCGAATTTCGGGTCCGTTCCATCCCGTCCGTGCGGGCTATCATTAAACGGATTGGTCATCGGTGCCCAGCCACTGTCCACCATCCAATGTTTTTGGAGATGGCGACCATCCCACGTATAAGTGACCAAGGTGGAGCGAGTATAATAGCCGCGTGCAAATACGGCGTATGGTTTGCGTCCATCCAGGTACGCTACCCCTGCCAGAAAACGATCTACACGGTTAGCAGGTTCAATCCGGGCCATAGCGTAGTCTCCCCACATAAGACCGTCATCATGGCGCTCTGGCTCATAGCGAATCGTCTCCAGCTCGGTACCTGTTTTCCCTTTAAAAATGGTCAAATACTCCGGTCCATCCACAATGAAACCTTCATATTCTCTCAGCTTGTTTTTGTCGCTCCGCGCAGGAGCATACACATCCATAAAGTAATCCGTCAGGCTTTCCGCATCCTTTCGGGATAACGGGTAGCTATACTTTGGAGCAATACCAAAGCATTCCTCCAGCGTAGCAGGCCACTGCCCCTTGACCACTTCTTCATGCTTCGTCCAGTTCATAAACATATTCACTACATGCTCATAATAATCCGTGCGGCTCAAACGATAATCATCTTTATGTGTAATTCCGGCTTTGCGATCCTCACGGGGCAGGGTAATATATTTTTCTTTTTTGGGCTTGCCCTTTTTGTCAAAAGTAATCGTCTTGGTCCCCGGAGCGGTCTTGAACATCAGCTCGGCTTTGCCATCGCCGTCAAAATCATACACCATCATCTGTGTATAATGGGCACCTGAGCGAATATTCACACCGAGGTCAATCCGATACAGCAGCTTGCCCTCGAACGTATACGCATCGACATACGTATTTCCGGTATACCCCTTCTGAGATACATCTTTGGAGTTGGATGGGTCCCATTTTACAAAAAATTCATATTGGCCGTCTCCGTCCACATCCCCCACACTCATATCGTTGGCCGAATAAGTATAGGATTCACCTGCGGGTGTTACGCTATCAGCAGGCTTTTGCAGAGGAAGCTCATAATAACCCTGCTGCCATGGCTTCACTTTGGCACTGCGATCCTTTTCTTTCCCTTTAACGACTGAAGCGACCCTGTACACCGCATTTCCGTTTCCTTCCTTATCCAGATAATTGGTGCTGTCCGTCACCGTCGCGATTTTCTTGCCATCACGGTATACGTTAAAGTCTGCTCCTGTCAGCCCTGTTGAACTGTAGCCATTCACTTCCTGGGCCAATAACCGCCAGCTTAAAAATACACCCTCTTGCGTCGCCGCAGCTACCAGACCGCGATCCAGCTTTTCCAGCTGAATGCTGCCACTACGGTTTTGTTCTACTGCGATTGCTGATTCTGCCTGCAGCGTGGGTTCGGATAAGTCTTCCGCAGCCACTCCTCCAGTCGTGCCCGTCATCGCCAGCATTGCTGCCAACGCGGCGGTCAAGGTTCCCTTTTGCCATGCGCCTTTCCTTTGAGCCATCCAATTCGTCCTCCTCAATTGTATTGTGATGACAAGCAAATACAGAAAATGATTGCGCTTACATAATTTAAATTCCTTATTATTATAGTTTTGCTGTTCCCCCAAACGCGTTTAAATATCCGAGTATTTCTCTACACAAATCCGTGTTGTTGTCCGTTTCTATTGAAATGACCCCATTAGACCGTTTAAAACGGTCCATTTGTGAGTCGACCATGTTAGTTGAAGTGAGAATATCCGAATATCATAAAATGATAAAATGAACGAGCTGTGATCAAACATACATACCTATCAAGGTTCCACAAAAATGATGTCACAAAATGACCCGTTGCGATTGTTATATAGACATAAATACAAGGAGGTGAGCTCTTGCAGGCAACCATCCCCGGGGATACACAGGACAAATACAGCCAGATTGAGCTGGCCATAGAACGTATCAAGGCTGGTGAACAGCAGGCTTATGAAATCATTATTCGGCAATTCGAGCGTCAGATGTACACCTACTGCTTTTATATTTTGAAGAATCATGAAGCCACAGAGGACGCGGTTCAGGACATTTTTATCAGAGCTTATGAGCATCTTCATCAATACAGCAGACAGACCAGCTTCTCGGCATGGCTATACAAGATAGCCTATCATCACTTAATGAATATCAAAAGGAAACACAGCCGCTGGCTCAAACTGGTTCAGCAGGTCAAGGAACAAGAGTCCATCGCCCAAGTATCACCTTATATAAGTGTGATTGAAGAGCTGCTGACTTATCTTACCCCAGAAGAACGTCATATTCTGCTACTGAAGGCTGTCGAGCAATACAGCTTTGAGGAAATTAGCAGCATCATGGGCTTAAAGTCGGCAACCATCCGCAAAAAATATGAGCGGCTTCGGCGCAAGCTGCTGGACCACAGAAGCAAAGGAGAACTTGTTAATGGACAAACATCTAACACCACCTTATGAGCGTGAAATGGACCCGTTGGAAAATTGGATCCATGAATCTGTCATGCCCAGAGGCAGTATGAGTGATCAAATTATGAAGGAGATTGAAAATAGAGCCATACAAAGAAAGACGACGAAACCAAAGTTTGCAAAACGGGCTGTCCTGGCGGCATCCGTAGTTGGCATATTAGGGGCAGGAGTGGTAGGCGCCGGGTTTGTATCACCCACGATGGCGGCTACACTCAAGCAGATTCCCGGAATTGGCAGTATTTTTTATGGATTGAGCTCGGATGAAATTCAGACTGCTGTAGATAAGGGCATTCTCAGTCATCCTAATGAAAGTGTGACGCATGACGGAATTACGCTGACATTAAGCGATGTTCTGTATGACGGTACACGCCTGTCCTTCTCCATTGAGCGTAAAGGTGAGAATTTGCCGGAAGGCTCTATAAGCCCTTATGTACCTATGGATGCCAAAACTGAAAATAGCGATGGCGAATGGGTAAAGGCACATAAAGTGCCTGAGAAGAATCAGCTTAAGGGCTACTTTAAGCATCCCGAAGTACAGATTAATGGAAAAAAGGTTGACTCTCAACAATTTATATACGGTGATGATCCGCACAAAAAAAATTCTGTCGTTGGGGAATTCATGCAGTTAGGATCTTTGCCGGACGAGTTTGAGTTGACGGTTAAAACTTCGATGACAGGTGTCAACGAGCCCTATGAATTCAAAGTTCCGGTGAAAATCGACAACACCATGATTGTGGTCCAACCGAATTAGACGAAGACCAGCAATAACTTCAGCTATACCGTGAAGGAGCTGAAATCCACCTCAACAACGACTCGTCTAGTGCTGGACAGTACAGGTGAAGTGCCTGCTTCTCAGGAGCAGACGGGAGAGTATGCGCCAACGATGATGTATTACGATATTGCAGATGATCAGGGCAACATTCTAGAGCAGCTCAAATTCGGTTATTTCCACAGCAAGCCTAAGATAAAATATCATGTGGATGAGCTGTACGATGCTCTTAAACCGGGCACGAAATACGTGACGATTAAGCCGTTCACTTTGACCGTCAAGCCTACCGACTGGAGCATTGTGGGACAAGTGAATGACAAGGTTGGCAACGAAGTGAAGAAAGGCGACAAAACGTATATCAAAGAACTGGAAATGGAAATCCCTGTGCCAGCCCAATAACATCAATGCAAGAGTAAGCAAGCCTGGATGAGAATCCAGGCTTGCTCATTTGGCTCGATTTACATTAACCCGTCCCTTCTCCTGCTTATTCAACTGTTTTTTACTGGTTATACAAGCAAAGGATAAGTTTAGGTTATCTTTAATTTGTATATTTCCCAATTAGTGAGGGACAAATGAACGAAAATCATCCCGGCTGGACTGGTCTGCATGATAAAACACGACATCTCCATCCTGTAAATGAAAGGTGTGTCCGTACGGGTCCTTTATCTCTCTACGATATCCCTCCAGTTGCCATTGGTTCAAAAGCGGGCCATTAATATATTGCAAATGTGGATGCTTGGTGTCCCCCTGACGGAGTGATTCCAAATTAAAGTGAACCACTATAAAGCCTGTCTTCTTGAATATATCTGTATGCTCGTTTAGCTCCTGACGGTGACTGACCTCGTGCAAATCCGTCCCTTTGGTAACGGCGTACACATCAGCAGGCAGACTATACTCGCCATACCAGCGCTGAATCGCCGCATTCGCACGATCGGCATCAACCCCCTCCGGCAGGTCCGTCTTTGGACCGATCAAGGTACGCACAGCAGCAGGCAGTACTAGCCAGTCGTAGCGTCCAACCCAGGTCTTGCTGCGTGTAATACGCTGGACATACAGCGCCACATAATGTTCCAGCATTAACTGACTTCGCTCTGCTTCACTCAGTCCATGTTGATATTGGTAGGCTGCTGTATCCTGCATTTCCTCCATAGGGACATTGCGTAGCCGTTCATTCAAAATAACATATCGCTTTTCCCGGTCCTCTGCCGATCCTACACGGATAAATTTTCGGCTGCCTGCATGTGTATACAAATCCACCTCTTCCCGCTGTCGCCCATCTTTGCTCACCCAATAAAATGAAGGGGTAATGCGAATTCCATCCTGTGCGCCGAACATATTGCCTTTGGTTTTGAGGTCAAACTTGAAATGGTAGCCTGTCTTGACCGCCACATTTGCGTAACCTTCATGTGGGTGACTACCTGGGCGAACGGGCAATGTGAAAAGCTGCGTGTTCCCTCTGGGCTCCCCGTCAATATTGCCAAGCCCTGTCCAATAGGACAGACCGCTATGCATTGGGCTGCCTTTTTGCTGCCGAAATACACGCTCCCAATGGTAATCTGCAATATCCGTGATATGAAAATCATACATCCGTCCGATGACCTCAATATTCACCACATCATTAGCAACATGATGGGCGAGATCCGTGTTGGCATGGCGCTGCTCGGTGAATCCATCCGGTGCATTTTCGGCAATGGTGCGGAACTCAACTGTATAATTGCCTTCATCGACCCATACGGGCAAATAAAAGTCTGTGGCCAGCTGCAGCACCGGAATGTCGATCCAGGTACCTCGCGGATAAAAATGTGTCTTTCCTTGGTCGTACACATCGAACGGAAAGCGCACCTGCTTGGTTCGTACATATTTGGCATACTCCCGATCACCATAGCCGGGAATATTCAAATGCGGACCTGTTGTCGAAATCGTCACCCGGAAAGGACGCTCCAAAATAAGTGCGGATCGCCCCTTCGTAGGTTGGGTTTTCTGATTATGAGCAGCATCATCCGACACTATAGACAGATTCACTACGGGAGTGTGGACAGTCACCGTATTGATTCCCTGTATCGGCAACGTTTTATCCGCACCTCCATTGATATTTCCTTTGAGAATAGCGTAAGTGATGTTACCACTGCTGGGCGTGTTGGGCTTATTGATCTTATGCTTATCAATCACATGATTCGGACTGTACAGCACATCGGCCCCAATCGCCCCGGAAGAGGGAATCACACCTGGTTTAGGGCCATTTACCTTGACGCGCTCTGGATTCATAATGATCTTGTTTTCAAAGGTCAAAGTATCGTTCTCCACTTCGATTTCCTTAACTGCCTCCTCTGCCTTAGATTTCAGTACACTGCGATCATCAGGCACACTGGGCTTGCTGCTGCCGCCATTTTTGCTGCGACTACCTCCGTCCACTGTGCCTGGTGCAGGGGGCGGATAAAAGTTACCCTGGGTCGCCGTAATATAAGAAGGGGGAGTATAGGATTGCGGACGCAGGGTGATTGCTTCATTGGGTAACGCATAGTTTCGGAGTGTAGCCTCCTTGATGCCATATACCTCCAAATTGTCTATCTTCCAATAGGAGTACGGACGGACGATTTGGTAAGTATAAGTTCGCTTCACAGTCTCATTCCGCCGAGACTTTTTCTTAGGCCGCCAGGTCAACCGATATTCCCGTTTTACGTTCACCGTATATGTACACTGACCCGTCATGTTCACAAACTTATGTTGAAAAAGGTATCTCTTGGCTTGTACATGACCGTACAGGCTTTCAGAGGTAGGAATACCTTTGGATACGTCAAATCGTTCCCGACCACGCTGGTCCGCTTTGATCACGGCAGATACTACTGGGTCCAGTTCGGCGGTTTCCAGGCGCAAACCTGGAACGGGACGTGAGCAGACAACACCTTTCGTTGGCTGTTCATGATCTTGACAATCTGAGGGCGCTCCCTCTTGGCTTTCTCCAGGCTTAGGACAGCCCTGAGCTTCTTTGTAATACAAATAAGCGGTAAACTGCTCAAAAGAACCGTCATAGGTAAACCCGGGTACAATTCCCGGCAAAATATCTCCGCTTGGCGGTTTACCTGTCGTGCTTTTCTTGTAACCCACATACTCATATTTCGGATTGGTTGGCGGGGTGAAATCATACGGTTGATTAGGTTTTAGCTCATCTTCTATTGGTGTAAATACGTTGTTAAGTGACTTTCCGTCAGTTGTAAAATGCTTGACGATGAGTGCGCTCTCTAGTTCGATTTTAAATAGAATTGGTTGGTAGATGCGGTACGCTTCTACTTCCTTAGCACAGGTAGGACATAACTCATCCTTTATATTCTCGGGTCTATCAGCATTCAACATCATGTTAACAACGATTGGAATGACTGTAGTATCAGTACCAATACCTTGAATTTGAAGCGGTCGGATATCTGAATTGAGAGTGCCTTGACTAATATGTGCGAAATAACGGGAGTATTTATCCGGCCTAGATTTCTCAAAATATTTGATGTAATCCCTGTTTTCTTTATTTTTAATAGGATCGTATAAAAAAGCTTCGACTTTTTTTATACTTCTGCCTGGAAATTGGAACTTATAAGTAAAATTTGCTTCTCCGTGCAGTCCCTTATTTGGCTCCTTCTTTTGAGTTACCCATTCACCATTAGTGTTTCGCCACATGTCAAAGTACATCATACCAACAAAGTAGCGGTCACTCTTATCTGCAAAATAGGACAGCGGTGTAACTTCTGTTTCGGCTTCCGCCTTGTTTGTAGGGAAAGAAAAAGGTGGGAGTTGCAATAGTAGCAGTACCCCCACCAGAAATACGGCCAGAATGCGTTGCATCTTTTTCATGTGCTTTAATTAACCCTCCACGGATTGACCATTATCGGTATATAGTCATCTGCCGCGTAAGCAAAGCCTATGTATTGGATATCTTGAAGTTTCAAGGATCTGTAATTCTGCACACCTTGAAACGTCTCATCTGACGTAGAATAGATCGGATAATACAGCAATTTCGTTCCGTCTCCGTTATCTATCGTCAATTGACTAACTTCATTACGAAAACGAGTATCGTTAAACTTTGTGATATAGAATATATCACCTGCCGTTGATTTAGTTTTAGCTCTGACCTTGAGGTAAGGCGTACCTTTTGCGTTAGTGTACGGTTCAATAGAGTATATATCCTCAAGAAGCTTGACTGGTAGGTCTGAATGTTTAAAAAGCATTGCCTTATCGTAAGTTCCACCAAAAGGCTTTTTGAGTATGTAAGAATTAGATGCAATCGCCTTTTTATACGGCTCAATACTAACTGCCTGATGCCCCGTATCCTCCAACGCAGCGATTTCTTTCTTCCCAATCCAGACCCAGCGGCTGACCTTATCCCATTCTACCGTCTGTCCCAAACCCTCACTCACTAACCGCAGCGGCACAAAAGTACGGTTTTGCTTCAAGATAATCTTCGTTTCATACGTTTTCGTTTGCCCATCTACGGTAGCGGTGTTTTGCCCCACTGTCATATTAACAGCATGTGCATCATTATTAATCGACACGGCTAATTGGCCGCCTGTTTTCTCCCAGCCCACCTTAGCACCCAATGCCTCGGATACAAACCGGATTGGAACCATCACATAATCGTTACTATCCTGAAAAGGTTTGGCATCCGGGAATTGTATTTTTTTCGCATTTAATAAGACTTCAATTGGTTTGGTGCTACTTGCCGCCTCCGCCATTGGAATCGTACTTGCCCCGCCCCATAGCAACGTGACTGCGGTCAAACTCAACACCCATTTTTTCATACTCATCTCTCGATCCCCTTTGTCTGCTTAAACTTATAAACTATGTATATCAACTCTAATCTCATAAACTCATCGCATCCCCACTTTCGGAAAATACTGGATACAACTTATATATTATAGGGTTTCCCAATTACAAAATCTATAAGAAAAATAACTAATATAACTACTCTAAAAATCATTTCCTATGAGAAATCTCCCGCTCTAAATCATAGAATTGCCTCCTTATATAACTTATATTTCTGCAAAATCTCATCAAAAAAGGGCTGCCTCTCCCCTCTGAAGGAAGAAACAGCCCGTGTGCTTCACGCGCAAAAACTATGAATATATCAGTTCATATCCTATGGATTATTCCAGCATCATCCAATATTTCTTACATCATAAATCATTACTGGTTAAAAATCAAACGTTAATTTTCTCACGAAACAGCTCAAAAAATCATTCATGTGCACCTGGACTCCCAGCTTGATATAGCTGCTCATACACGTCCTTGTTGACCATCCTCAGCCCAAACAATCTGCGGATACGCTGTCCAGGCTTGGCTTTGAAGGTCACTGTGGCTATATCCTTACCCTCCAGATATGCAGCCGGAATAGCGGCATTCACGTTGTAAAACTTGTCAGCCTCATCAAAGCCTTCACTAAAATGCTCAAGCAGATGACCGTTAATCCAAATATCAAAATCACAGTTTGGCATTTCCAGCGTAGCCGTGTAGGTGATAACCAGCAGCATTGGAGCAATCGGATCTGTCTTCAAATCGAAAGAGAACCAGCCGTCAATTCCCGCATTCCGGTAAGGTCGGTTATTCACATATCCGGTGCGAGTCGAAGCATCTCCCTGAAAGTTGTGATCCCGCTCCGGCTGCATTTCTCCGGGTTGGGCAAAGTCAATCGTGCACTGCTCCAGAATCGCCAGCTTTTCGCGTGCTGCTGTGTATTCCTTTTCCGCCTCCTGCCATGCTTCCTTCGTAAAAATGTCCCAATAGACTGAATAGGTACGGTCATGCATTTTATACAGCGGAGACAGTTCCACATCTCGGGGATGCCCTGCTTTTAAGGTACGGAATGTATTCGTTTTGCCCTCCACGGGCTGTATCCAATGATCCAGTTCTTCTGTTGGAGGGATGAATACCGGGGTATAGAGGAACTCTTTGGCTTTAGGATCTTCTAAGGGTCCCAGATCACCTGCCAGCACCAGCGGTCCATACATGACAGCCGCCCGATCCGGGTTATCTGGCATCTGCTCCAGTCTGAGCGACATCGGAATTGTCACCTCAACAACATCACCATCAAGCCAGGTTCTAGCGATAGAGACAAAGCTGCCCGGTTCTGATTCAACCGACTGTTCCTTGCCGTTTACACAGATAGTGATCCCTTTTTCAGCCCAATAAGGATAGCGGATGAGCAGCATAAATGGTGCAGGTTGATCACATTGAATTTCCAGCGTGGTATGATCCGTGTCTGGATAGGACGTAGTTTGTTTTAGCATAACACCTGTGTCTTTCCATGCCAGCGTAGAAGCAATGAACTGATTGACATACAACTTATCGTGATCGTGAAAATATATGCCGCTACCGTAGCTCGCATGGTTTTCCATCCCTGTGCCCACACAGCATGTAAAATCATCAAATTTACTTTCAAAATGCTTGTGCCCGCCCATGGCCAGCGACAGAAAATACGTAACACCCCCGTGAACCGGGTCCTGAGAAGCCAAAATATGATTGAATAAACCTCGCTCATAAAAGTCCGCTTCCTTGGCAGAAACATTCCACTGAAACAGGTGATTAGTCAGCTTGAGCATGTTATAGGTGTTGCATGTCTCCGTCGTATGCGGTCCGATGCGATCATTCAAGCCATCCGGCGCTCCAAAATATTCTCCAAAGCTATTGCCGCCAATGACATACGAATGATGATCCACCACCCGCTCCCAAAAAAATTCTACCGTCTTCCGACGCTTCGTGTCATTCGTGAGCTCATATTCCTTGGCAAGCCCGATTAGTTTCGGTATCTGTGTATTGGCGTGAATGCCCTGTAAGCAATCCTCCTGTGAGCTAAGCGGGTCCAGCACCAGCTTGTGCCAGAAGCACTCAGCCAGCCGCAAGTAGCGCTCTTCCCCGGTATCCGCATACAAATCCGCCAATACCTCATTCATGCCTCCATATTCGCAAAACATCATCTGCTGCATCTGCTCATCGCTCATCGGCTTCAAAATTCCTTCGAGCCAGTCCGCCAGTTTGCGCTCTACACCTAATGCCTTGTCACAGTCTGTCAAATGATACGCATCACGCAAACCAGCGAATAACTTGTGTAGTGTATACAAAGGAGCCCAGGCACCGTTCAGGTCAAAGCCCTTCGAACGAATATTTCCGGCAGATACCTCTTCAAAAAGTTCCTTTCCCCCAGGAATGCCAGATACATATCCGTCCCCATGCGCCGCCTGGCAAACATCCAGTTCATCCGTAATGTAATGTGCAATTTCCTTAAAACGCTCATCGCTGGTCGAAGCAAACATCATGGAGCAAGCGGACAAATAATGTCCCAGCGTATGACCGGAAATAGTCATCGCTTCCCAGCCTTCATATTGAGGCGCTTTGGGCGCAAGCCCGGCATATTCCCGAAAACGCGCCAGCAGACGATCAGGCTCAAGCTCCAACAGATAAGATCGGTTCAGCTCCATCGCCTGTTTGAAGGGACCTTCAGCCAATACCACCTCGTTCAGTGCGAACGGTGCTGCTTTCATATGGGCCTTTGCTTTAAGAGTCATCTTCCGTTCCTCCTTTAAGGCGAATTTGGGGTAAAAAACGCATATCCAACCTAACGAGCCGTTACGCGCCGCTCCCAGAAGAGATTTGCCCCCACTGCTGGTACAGCTGCGTTCTCGCTTCTGTAATGCCGGGATGAAATTGAATTAGCGCATGTTTCCGTGCAAAATGAACCTCACGGATCGCCTCCTGCACCCGTTGTTCCCCGCCTGCTCCGCCAAGTCCAGCAGCATGGATCATGGAAGCGGCTGCTAATCGCCCTTGAGCCATGGCGACCAGCCCGCTTTCGATGCCGGTAATATTGCCGGCAACGTACAGTCCTTTGAGCGAGGTTTCCATTCGCTCACCATGCAGTGGAACATGCCCACCCAGCTCAGGGCTGTACACGAATTTGCACCCGGCTACCGCCGCCAGCTCAGCGAGCGGATACAAGCCGCCGCTCAGCGCCACGAAGTCGGCGGGTTCGACGCGCTCGCTGCCAGCAATCGGCGAGCCGTCCGGTTTAACGTGGACCAGGGTCACGGATTCGACCCGGTCCTGCCCGTTGACGGACTGCACTGCTGTCCGCAAACGGATCGGGATATCCCACAGACGGAAGCCTCTGTGGGGATAGCAGCGCGCGATGAGCTTCTCCATCCGCATCGTCGCTGCCAGCTTGCCGCCGACGCGCATCCAGGCGGCAGGCGCCAACCCCGACAGCTGAAGCAGCAGCTTCGCGGAGGCTGTCGGATCTGCCGCTGCACCAGCCAGCGGACCCGCGCACGGCAGTGTAATCGCCGCCACCTTTACCCCGGCGACGGACAGCTCGCGGGCAATCGCCATCGACAATACGTTCATGCCTACAATAATGCCGCGTTCTCCCGGCTTGACGTAATGAACATTGGTCAGCACCTGCGCAGCCCCGATGGACATTACACCCGGTAACGTCCAGCCATCCAGCGGAACGGGAATCTCAGCCGCTCCAGTCGCCAGCAATACGTACTCAGCCGTGATCAACCCACAGGAAGTGGAAATTTCCCACGTTGTCGTATATTCCATGCCATGTACAGAAACGCCACAGCGAATGTCCACCCCAAGCTCCGCGCAGCGGGTAATCAGCTCATCCGAAACATGCTTTCCGATCCACCAGCCTTGACTGCCTTCCTCATGATATTGCCCGGGCATACGTCCACCCGGCTCAGTAAACTCATCCAGTACCGTGACTGGCAATCCTTGTTCAGCAGCCGATGCCGCTGCAGACAGTCCGGCCGGACCTGCGCCAATGACGATGAGATGTGCCATTTTATTCATGTCACAATTCTCCCTGTGATTTCATTCGAAAGCTGCCGTCCGGTTTCCACCACCATACCTTCTTCCAGCTTGGTCAGACAGGAACGAACCGTACCAAACGGATGAACCGTCAGACGACATTCGTTACAGTGCCCAATGGCGCAGTATACGCCCCTGGCCGTACCGGATTCCTCATGCCTTCTCAGCAAACGGACACCGCTGGCGAGGAGCGCTGCCGCTAGCGGTTCTCCAGCCAATCCCTGCATGGGACGACCATCAAACATGAAAGATACCTGCCGCCGCTCTGGCTTGGGTCCCAAAATCGGATGATTCACAATACGCGCACGGCTCATAGGGAACCTCCTTCTGCCAGCTGACCGAACGTTACGGGACGCACCGGGGGCCTTTGTGATAACAACTCCGCCTCCCGGCGGGCAGCAGGAACCTGATTGTAAAACCATGATTCCACTAATTGTCGGCATACCCTGCCCTGGCATGCCCCCATGGTCACCCGCGTAGCCATTTTAAGCTGGCGCACGGTGTCCACACCCATGAGGCAGGCCTGCTCCATCTGTGCAATACTCACTTCTTCACATCGACATACAAGCACATGGCCTGACGCGCCAAATGTTTTTGATTGCACGCCCGGAGATCCAGCATACTGGTTTTCTGCGTACTGATTTTCTGCATAATGGGTCTTTTCCCCCTGCACTTCCGTCCTATCCGTGACACTTCGTTCCGTCGCGCGTTTACGCATAGCTGATCGCACAGGTCTTAATCGCTGAATAAAAATCCAGCGCCGCCTGACCCTGTTCCCGGGTATGTGAGCTTGACTGCTTCAGACCACCGAACGGAGACTGATACTCAACTCCCGCCGTCTCCTGATTAACCCGTACCATTCCCGCGTCCGCTTCATCCAGAAACCGATGAGCAAGCCGCAAATCGCGGGTGAACAGGGAAGCGCTTAACCCATAAATAGAATCATTGCACAGCCGAATCGCATCCTCAAAGTCGTCGGCCTGTATGACACTGATGACTGGGCCAAAAACCTCCTCCTGAATCAAGGTATGGGACGAATCCAGACCAGCCGCCAGCAGTGGACGCACATAATAACCGTTATCTGTCCCGGCGGCGGCTCCACCTTCCGCCAAAATATCAGCTTCCCGGCGAGCTAGCGATACATAGGACATGACCTTCTCGTACTGACCCTTGGATGCCACAGGTCCGAGATACGCACCGGGGTCAAGCGCTGGAGCGATCTGGATTTTTTCCACCACTTGGCGTAAAGCTTCTGTGAACGTCTCATAGGCAGACCGTTCTACAATCACCCGGCTAGTGGCCGTGCATTTTTGTCCGGCTGACCGAAAGGCACCACTGGCAATCATCGCCACCGCCTGTGACACATCCGCGTCCTTCAGCACCACGGCAGCATTTTTGCCGCCCATCTCAGTCTGGTATTTGATGTTCCGACGTGCGCACCGTTCAGCAATGCCCAAACCTGTAGCGGTAGAACCCGTGAAGCTGACCGCCTCCAATGCTGGATGCTCCAGTAGGGCATCGCCTATACGACTCCCCTGCCCAATGACGAGATTCAGTACGCCGGGCGGAAGCTGCACCGCTTCAAATAGCTCAGCGATCCGTACTGCGGTTAATGAAGCATGTTCGGCAGGCTTCCAAATGACCGTATTGCCACACAAGAGTGCAGGAACAATTTTCCACAGCGGAATTGCTACTGGAAAATTCCACGGCGTTATGACAGCCGTTACCCCCAGCGGGATGCGCTTCGTGTATTGGAGCACTCCCAACTCATTCGAAGGAATGACCGTCCCAATGGAACGTACGCCCTCTGCCGCATAATATCGAAGCAGATGAACACCTCGCATCACCTCTCCTCGCATCTCGGTAATTGGCTTGCCCATTTCTCTGCTGGCCAGCTCAGCCAATTCAGGTGCGGCTGTTTCCAACAACCCGGCTGCTTTGAACAAGTAAGCTCCCCGTGCTGCCGGGCTTAATGCTGCCCATCCTGCCTGTGCCAGTCGTGCTGCTTCCCCGGCCTGGGCAATATCACGCTCATTGGAGAAATGGACGACCCCCACTTCTTCCTGCAACGCCGAAGGATTACGAACCACCATCTCCTCGCCGGAAGGGCTCAGCCACTCACCGCCAATCCAATTTCGGCTCTCCATTGTCTTCACCCCCATTCAAGATGAAACCCCGCTCGGGCGAACTGCCACCTCAAAAGCTTCACGAATCCGGTCATATTCCGCCTGTGGCAACGCAAGTCTGGGCGGCCGTGTCGGACCGACCGGGAATCCAGCCAGCTCCATCATATATTTGATGGACTGCACCAATTGCGGACTGGCATCGTAGTGGAACAGCGGTAATAGTCTGCGATACAACGCGGACGCTTCCGCCAAATTTCCCGCCTGCGCAAGCCGGAACAGCTCTACTCCTTCTTTTGGTAACGCATTAGGTACCCCCGAAATCCAGCCTGTCGCGCCGAACAATGCTCCCTCCATCGCCAGATTATCTACTCCGACCATGACCTCCAGCTCTGTCTGGTCCAAAATAGCGTGAATACGCCGTACATCCCCGGAAAATTCCTTGACTGCTACAATATTCTCAATATGTGACAAGTCCACAAGAATATCCGGGGTCAGGTCAACCTTGTAATCATGGGGGTTGTTATACGCAATGATCGGCAGGCCCACCTCTGACAATGCTTCATAGTGAGTCGTTACCTCATGGGGCAATGGATTATAATTAATGGGCGGCAACGCCATGACACCCGCTGCCCCGGCATCCTTGGCATGCTGCACCCAATGTACCGCCTGTTTAGTGGATGGAGCGGCCGAGCCGACTACAACAGGAACACGTCCCGCCGCAGCGTCAATGACCGTATGCACCACCTGCGATCGTTCCTCTGGAGACAAGGCAGCATACTCTCCCAGCGATCCCGTAGGTACCAGTCCGCTAATACCGCTTGCAATCAGATGCTCGCACAGCTCGGTCAGACGCTTGTAGTCGACCTCCATCTCTGCCGTGAACGGTGTAACCAAGGCCACATATACACCTTCAAAACGTGCCATATGCTCACCTACCCTCTCCCATTTTTATTTACTTATTTAAATGATGCAAAAAGCTCACATCAGCAAAAATCCCTCTCTCAGCGGGTCGTCAGGGTCCAGCACAAATTGATGATGTCCCGTCACCCAAGCCGAGCCTGTAATTTGCGGAATCACGGCCGGATAAGGACCTACCTGCGTCTCGCCCACAATTTCAGCCCGAAACATGGAGCCTGTGATGCTTTCATGCACAAACGGCTCGTGCAAGCCCAGCTTTCCCTTGGCGTGCAGCACCGCTACCTTGGCCGAGGTTCCTGTGCCACAAGGGGAGCGATCGATACCGCCTGGCGGAATGACGACAACATTGCGACAATCGGCCTGTGAAGCCACGGGTTCTCCGTAAAATTCAATATGCGTCAATCCTTGAATAACCGGATTTTCAGGATGTACTACCTCAACAGCAGCATTCACTGCCTCCCGAATCTGTACCGCTGTTCGTACAATTTTTGCTCCATTGCTCTGATCCAGGACAAGACCGAAGGAGGCCGCCTCTATAATGCCGTAAAAGTTTCCTCCATAGGCAATATCAAGAGTAACTCGACCGATGTCCTCTACCTGAACCTCCACCTCACGGCGGTACACAAAGGAAGGAATATTGGTGAACGTTACTTGTTTCACCTTGCCCTCATCTATATCCAGCCGTACTTGAACCGGGCCTGCCGGAGTGTCCAGCAATATAGATTTTTTATCCGCAGCAATCAGGCCACCTTCCACCAGTGCCGTGCAGACGCCAATCGTATCGTGACCACACATCGGCAAATAGCCGCCTGTTTCTATAAAGACCACACCCATATCTGCAGCTGGATGACAAGGCTCTGTTAAAATGCAGCCTGACATCACCTCATGACCACGCGGCTCAAACATCAGCAGACGGCGAAAATCATCATGGTGCGCTGCCATATAAGTCATCTTTTCCAGCATGGTATACCCTACCAGCTTAGGCGCGCCGTGGATGACTGTCCGCGTCGGATTGCCTCCCGTATGAGTATCAATCGTAGTAATTCTGCCCGCTGCACTCATCCAGTTACCTCCCCGTGAATATCGTGGCTGGTAAAAGCCTCTCCGAATCGGTCATAACGCAGCGGCTCTACCGGAATACAAGTGGGTTCGCCGCGTACCATTTCGGTCACCAGCTTACCTGTAACCGCCGCCAGGCTAATACCATCTCCTTCATGGCCTGAAGCGATAAATAGCCCCGGTACTTCATCCACTGCGGATATGATGGGCAAATGATCAGGGGTCCATGGACGCAAACCCGTATACGCCCTCATCAGCGGCACATTGGCCAAGGCAGGAAAGAAGCGAATGGCTCTGCGGGCGATTAAGCGAATCACCTGCTGATCAACTCCTGTATCCATACCGACAAACTGACGGCTGCTGCCAATCAAAATGTTCTGGGATGCGGTGGGCTCAAATACCAGCGCTACACCGTATTTTTCATAAACCTCATCTACACTCCGCTGACCTCCGAACTTGCTCATCAGATAACCGAACTCCATCACCTTGCGGTTTCCGATCGAAGGCATTCGGGCAGACACCAGTATATGTCCTTTGCGCGGTATAATCGGAAGGTCCAAACCTAGCGAATGACCGATGCTGCGTGTCCATACACCTGCGGCCAACACTACTGCATCAGCATGGATCACGCCGTTTGGCGTCTCCACTCCGCAGGCGTTCCCCCTTTCGTCCTTGAGAACCGACTGTATCGGCATGCGCGGCAATAGCCTGGCTCCCATCCGACGCGCGGCCCTGGCCAGGGCATACGTCATCTGCACCGGATTTACAGTAGAATCTGTCGCACACTCCAGTCCGCCCGGCAAATCTTTGGCTAGATACGGCCATTCCTCTTGCAAATCCTGCTGATCCAGCATGCGAAACGGAAGCCCTTCCTGCTGCTGGCGGGTGACCCACTGCTCTGCGGCCTGCATCTCCTGGTCGTTTTCACAGACCAGAATACTTCCAGGCGCACGATACTCAAATTCATCTTCCAGTTCCTTAGCCAGCTCTGCCACCAGCTTCTGTGATAACAGTGACATCCGACTGTCAAAGCCGGGCTCTTTGTCGATTGCCAATATATTTCCATCACATCGGGAAGAAGTACCTCCAGCAATTTCCCCTCGTTCAGCCAGCACGACCTTCATACCAGATTTAGCTGCATAATAAGCGATAGCTGTACCGATGATTCCACCGCCTACAATGACCAGATCCGCCGCATCGTGTTTCATTCGTTTTCCCTCCCTTCAACCGTTTCCATATGAATGGAAAACAATCCGGCGGCTTGCCCCAAAGCTCTATTTTGGCAAGTTGCTTTATAGTCATTCAGCCCCATCCAAGTTCAGTCAAGACATTCGGGACAGCCACCTCTTGGGGGCATTCATTACAGCTTGAGCGTAAAGGTTTGTGTGACAGGCTTGCTCAGCTCGTCATAATCCCGCAGCTGTATGGTGAACGTATACGTCTTGTTGGCTGCTCCGCTGTCTGCTTTTCCGCTAATCGTTCCTGTAAAGCGGTCCAGTGTAAAGCCTGTGGGCAGTTGACCGCGGGTCACCGTCCAATCGTAAAATGGTACGCCTCCCTTGGCTTCCAGCTTCGCCGTGTATGTCTTTCCTTTGACGGGTGCTGGCAGTTGCTTTGTTATGATTTCTGGCGCGAGGAAAAGAGTCAGGTCCTTGCGCAGCGGCCAGCCTGCCTTTTCTGCTACAAGCAGCGAAAGCTTCGTGTTCATCCAGCGCCGGGTCGGGAACAGGTGGCGCCAGCCTCCATTTTGTCCGCTCAATCTATCGACCTCTGCAAGCTCTCCAGAGAGATGATAGCTGTCGTCCAATGCAGCCGGTCTGTGCTGATAGGCCATAATATCGGGGTCATTGCCAGCCGCTTCCTTCAGCGCCTTGACGCCTGGGAACGTGTCGCTGAATACAATTGCATGACCGAATTCGTGCATGATCAGCCCGTGCACATCTGTCACCTTGGACAGATCAGATTGATACCATTCTTCATCGTCTACCGATGTGAATGGAATGGCATCATCATAGAAATCCAGAATCAGACTATAGGAACGGTTTAAGTTCCCTGGGACGGTCACACCGTTACGTGTATGGTAATTGCCATTCGCTGCCGGAAAGCCCGTAGAATACGGCCCGTTTAGCCCTCTCATAAATACCCACATGCCTTTGTAGGGTTTGTTATTCGTCACCTGTATTTCATTTTGCCAATCATCTCCTGGCAGATGGTTTACTTCCGCATTGGCAGGAACCTCATCAAACGGCTTCAGATCAAAGAAATAGAACCAGTCCTTCACTGCCAGCTCTGCGGCTTTTTTGGTAGCCGCGTCATTGAAATAAGGCTTGATTGTATCGAATCTGTAGTCAAAATGGAGGGGGATTGTGGGTTCTTCATTATCGTCCTGATCCAGCACACGAATCGGAATAGACTGAGTGGTTGTGTGACCGTTATTTTCGGCAACGGACATAGACAATGTATAGTTCTCTATTTCACCGTTTCCTCCAATCCGGTCAGGATGAATGGCCAGCCGGAAATCCTTTTCCTCCTGTGCATTGGCAAAGGTCAGCGTTTTGCTTGCTCCTTGCGCCGACAGCGTACTTGGCAAATCCATCATCAGTCGGGACGTGCCTTGCGCTTTTAACGTAACGGTTAACGGAAAAGCGGCATTGGCAGGCGGCTTCACTTTTAGCTTCACATATGGGTTCGCCAGATACCCTTGCCAATCGACCAGATCTATACCATAGTCGTTCACCGTCCGGCTAAAGATGTCGATGACTTTTACATCCGATTCTGCCTCGGCATAAGCCTGTTGACCCGGAAGAACTGGTGTCAAAGCCACAATGAGAGAAGTTGCCAGTGTGGTAAGCCATACTTTGGTTTTCCTTTTATGCGTGTTCATTTGATCCCTCCATCTCGTTTATTGGGATTTTTTTCAATTCATGGATAGTTATCTATAACGCCACTGTGTTTTATAACAAAAGCAGCTCCTTGGGCGAGGCAGTCAGCACCTTGGCACCGTCATCTGTGATCAGTACATCGTCCTCAATCCGAACTCCGCCGAAGCCCGGAATATAAATGCCCGGTTCCACGGTAATGACATGTCCTGGTACAAGCACAGATTGGCTCTCACGGGACAGTCGCACCTGCTCATGAATCTCCAAGCCAAAGCCGTGGCCCAATCCGTGACCAAACTGTTCTCCATAGCCATAGGAGGCAATCACATTCCGCCCCAGACTGTCTCCCTCCCGACCGCTCATGCCAGAGCGAAGTCCTGCAATCGTCGTCATATTCGCTTCCAGCACAATAGCATACAGTTCCTCGTGCCGTTCTGATGGATTTCCAACGAATACGGTACGCGTAATATCAGACAGATAACCACGCACATTTGCGCCAAAATCCATCGTGACAAACTCGTTCTGACCAATTTCCTTGTCACTGGCCAGTCCGTGGGGCAGGGCCGAGCGTTCACCTGAAGCAACAATGAACGCAAAACCGCCTGATTCCGCGCCTGCGAGCCGGAGCTGATATTCCAGTTCCGCCGAAATCCGCCGCTCTGTAACTCCAGGCTGAATATAATTCAGCACTTCCGTAAAGGCGGCATCGGTAATACGCGCAGCTTCACGGATGGTGTGAATCTCTTCCTCGTCCTTCACGTCACGCAGCCGTTCAATTACATCCTCCGTTGGCACGTATTCCAACGATCCTAGTGCGGCTTGAAGCTGTCCTGACTGTTGAAGTGAGACATGCCGACTCTCTAGACCCAGTCTACGAACACCCAATTTACTTGTGAGGTCAGCGATGGTCTGGAAGATTTGTGCCTCATGCCGAATAACTGAATATTCTGCTGCCTGATCTGTTGCCTGCAACATATAGCGGAAATCCGTCACCAACAAAGCCTCTTCCTGCGTAACGAGCGCAATTCCGGCGGAGCCTGTAAATCCGGTCATATATCGTCGATTGGGTCCATGTGTAATAAGTAGTGCATCTATCCCTAGAGCCGGGAATTCCGAGCGTAACCGAGCCAGTCTGCCTGGAACACCCTGTAACCGTTTTGCTGAACCGTTGGGTTTATCCAAAGCTACATCAGCCTCCTTCTAGCCTTTAATCCCTGTCAGTGTGATGCCTTCAATAAAATAGCGTTGTCCGATAAAAAATATCAGGACGATCGGAGCCAAAATCGTGCTGGATGCCGCCATCAGGTAAGGCCAATTGGTATTGTTCAATCCCCGAAAAGTCGCCAGCCCCAGCGCCAGTGTAAAATGCTTTTCGTCACTCAAATAAATAATCGGGCCCAAAAAGTCGTTCCACACATCAATAAAGGTAAATATCCCGATCACGATCAATGCAGGCGAAGATAAAGGAATAATGACGCGCCATAATACAGTTAGCGGTGTACCTCCATCCATATAAGCGGCTTCGTCCAGATCGCGCGGAATCGTCAGCATAAATTGTCGCATCAGAAAGATGTTGAACGCCCCTCCACCAAACCATGCAGGAACAATCAGCGGCAGAAATGTATTCAACCCGCCCAGTTCACGCCACATGACGAAAGTAGGTATGAGCGTCACCGCATAAGGCAGCATCATCGATCCGATCAGCAGAGAAAAAATCAGATTACGTCCAGGCCAGCGCAGGCGGGCAAAGGTAAACGCCGACACAATCGAGGTCATCATTACTCCTGCCAGCACACACACCTCAATGATGAACGTATTCAGAAAATACCTGCCGAACGGTACCGAAGTCAGTGCTTCTGGGTAATTGCTCCATTGAAAAGGAGAGGGTATCCACTCTGGCGGGAATACGAAAATTTGCGATGTTCCCATCAGAGAGCTACGAATGAGCCATACAAATGGCAACAGCATTAAAACACTGCCTATCATTAAAACGATATACAGTACGATGCGGCTGATTTGGAATGGTTTGGAACGGGCGGCGGTAGCAGGACTTCGAGAGCGTTCAGGCTGTGGAAGTGGATGTTGCGGTGTGTCTGAAGGTTTGACAGAAGAAGTAACCTGATTCATGAACGTTCCCCCCCTTCATAGTGAACCCACTTTTTGGACGTGGAGAAAATCAGAACAGTTAGGACCATAATGACGAAAAATAAGATCCAGGCCAGCGCTGAGGCGTAGCCGATTTTGGTCTCCGTAAAGGCTGTGCGCCACAGGTAGAACACATAGAACAGGGTTGAATTGTTAGGTCCCCCATTTGTCATGACATACGCCTGATTGAATGCCTGAAAGGTGCTGATTAAAGACATAACCAGATTGAAGAAGATGGTTGGTGTCATCGAAGGAATCGTAATATGAAAAAATTTATGCAGTCTATTGCCGCCGTCTACCTCAGCTGCTTCATACAGATGGGTGGGCACTGACTGAAGTCCCGCCAAAAAGATAATGACTGTATTCCCAATCCCCCAGGTGCTCATCATGATGAGCGAGGGTATTGCAGTATTCTCGTCATAAATCCATTTGCTCCCTGGCAGTCCAACACTCTCCAGCAGCGAGTTTAACAGACCAAAATCTGGGTTGAACATCCACAGCCACAGCATCGTGTTGGCAATACTCGGCACAATGGTAGGTAAATAGTAAATCGTGCGGAACACCGACAAACCTTTTACCTTTTGATTTAATAGCAGTGCAATGATAAAAGCTGCCGCCAAGCCTAGAGGTACGCTGCCCAGTGCATAATACGTGGTCACGAACATGGATTGGGAAAAGGTAGTATCCTCGGTCAAAATGGTTCGGTAATTATCCAATCCAATAAAGGTCATCTGTCCACCAATCGTCCAATCGGTCAAGCTGAATACGAACGATGCCACAATCGGTCCAATCGTAAATATCATTAATCCCAGGATGGCAGGCAGCGCGAATAGCAGACCCCAGTTTCGCTCCATGCGCATCATTCCTGATTTTGGTCGCTTCATGGGCCGTTCTCCTTTCGCAGCTGTCCTGCCGCATTATTCATCCGGATACACTCCTTGAAGTAGTGGCTGAATAATGGGTTCCAGTTCATCCAGCGCCTGCTGCGGCGTCTTCTTGTTCGTCCAGATTAGATCCAGCCCTGGGGTCAGCTTGGAACCAATATCAGGCCAGTTGCGAAGAGTCGAAGTTGACGGCTTGATCGCATAATCTCTGGCATACTCAATGCCAGCCTGTTGAAATTCCGGTGGATGTGCGGCATTATTCGTCCACGACTGGATGGCCTGCTCGTCGGTATAATATTTCTCTTCGATAGGCATCCATAGACCGGACTTGAACAGATCCACCTTTTCAGGATTGTTATGGTACAAATAAAATTCGAGCGCTTCTTTCGGGTGCTTGGTGCTCTGGAAAATAACTGTGGCCCCCGCAACGATCATCGTTTTGGGCTCTTTAAGCTTCGGCAAAACGCCGATACTCCATTGCAGCTGCTTGTTGTTTGAAAAATCGAGCAGGGACCATGTTCCGTCTACCACCATAGCCACCTTTTTGGTCTGGAGCCGAATCGTATTGGACGGCATGTCCTGCTGTTGGATCAAATCAGGAGAAACATGCTCCTTGAAAACCAGATCTTGCAGCTTCTGAAACACCTCTACCGACTCAGGGCGGTTCAGAGTATACTTCTTGCCTGTTTTGTCGGTTAAACCTCCGCCATTGCTTGCTAAGAGCGGCCCCCAGGAGCTGCGGTCGTTGCCAAAGGCAAAGCCGTATTGCACAATATTTTTCGGATCAAATCCGCTGTCTCCCGGATGCTTGCCGTTCTGATCCTTGGTCAGCTTTTTGGCAATCTCCAGGAATTCATCCCATGTCCACGCTTTTTCAGGATCAGCCGGAGGAACGGGTACCCCTGCTTCTGTAAACAATTCCTTGTTGTAAAATAGCTGCATCACTTCCAACGCAGTGTAATTGCCGATAGACTTGCCAGGTTCGCTGTAAAGATAGGAGGATTTGAGCTTGTTTTTTAATTCGGGATATTCGTCATAATAGGAGGATAAATCTAGGAGTCTACCTTCACTTGCCCATTTCATCGTGAGCGAATCGCCCAGGTAGGCGATATCAGGAAGCTGATTGGCAGCCATTAACGTGTTAATTTTCGTGGTGTAGTCACCAGGAACATGCTCGCCTTTCACCCGAATGTTCGGATGGGATGCATTAAAGCTTTGAATCATCTTTTCCATTGCCTGCTTTTCGTCATTGCTCCCCCAGTACATAAACTTGAGTTCGACCGCATTGGGATTAGCCGGTTCGCCAGCGCTACCACTGCACGCCGTCAGCCCTGTCAGCATCGCCGTCATCACCAGAGCCATCCATGTCCGTAACCTTCGTTTTCGCAAATCAACCGGCCCCTTCCTGAACTGGTTTCTCCTTACAAGCCTATTATGCGCCGAGAGCCCGAAGCCGACCACCTAACGACTCCAGACTCTCTTTGTTTTGGTATGATTTTTTTAACAGCGCGTTTACAAAAATGTTTTGCGGAATTCCGTTGGCGTTAATCCGGTATGCTTTTTAAAGGCAATACTAAAATAGTTCGTATCTGCGAAGCCCACAGCCTCCGCCACCTCTGCCACCTTGCGATTCGGGTCCAACAGCAATTCCCGGGCTCGCTCGAAGCGCACACGCGTCTGATACTCAGCGAAGCTTTCACCTGTAACCTGCTTAAAACGGGCACTCAAATATTTGGGACTCATATTCATGTACGCTGCAAGACGGTTCAATCCCCCATCCTCCTGAAGGTGCTCACGAATCCATTCCTTGGCCCGTTGGAATTTGCGCGGAATCCCCTTTTCGCGCGATTCCCGGACTTGGCGACCCACCCGGACAAAATAGCGCGATACATAATCAATCATCTCAGGTCCGTGCCGCAATCGGGACAGTTCCAATAATGGGTCTTGCTGCTGTATGGATGTTTGTCCTTCGGATGCATCGCTCTGAACAATACGCATAACGAACAGAACAAGCTGAGTGACGATCATTTTCACCTGATTGACAGGCAAGCCCGCTAATTGTCCAGACCATTCCTGCAAAATCGCATGTACAGCAGCATCATTGCCGGCACGAATTTCCGTAATCATCAGCAATTCCTTCTCCAGCAAATGACTACTGTTCGGCTCAGCCGCCTGAATGCTCTCGAAGGGGATGATCTGGCTATAGCCCACCCACCCCCGATGCTCCACAGCCTGTACTGCTTCCTCATATGCTTCAGGAAGCTGCTCCATCTGTTGTACGGGACGGCTAATCCCGATGGACATCCCCTGACTCAATCGTTCCTGCACCGCCTGACGAATCTGCCGGGCCGTCTGCTCCGCTGCCCTGCAAGATGCCGCCGCCAGCAGTACAACACGCCGATCACGGGAAACCGCCGCACCATGCGCCTTCGTCCCGGCTGCTGCCGCAGCCTCCCAAGCCAACTCGGCGAATACATGCGTGCTCTTATTGGTGGAACTCTGCGACTCGCTAGGAGCGGATGCTACCTGCTGCGAGGCCTCCTCCAGCTCACAGCACAGCACAGTATAAGGCGGTCTGCTCGTCTCGCCGAAAAATCCCAGCCCGTCCATCTCCTGAACGACCTCGGCTGCGGGGCGCCGCTGCTGGAGCAGATCCAGCAGCAAGTGCTCCCTGTACAATGGCTCCAATGAACGATGACGGTGAATAGCTTCCTCCTCGCTTCTACGCCATTGCGCAATGCGATCCTCAGCCCGTCTCAGAGCCGCTTCAAAGTCTTCGCTTGTCACTGGCTTGAGTAAATAATCAACCGCTTGAAGCGAAACGGCCTGACGAATATACGTCATGGATTCGTACCCTGTCAGGAATAACAGCGGGGTCTGCTGATCCTTTTCCCGAATGGTTTTGGCTATGTCCAGCCCACTCATATCCGGTAAATTAATATCCAGTAAAATCATGTCCGGTCGCCGCTCCGTATACAACCGTAATGCCGTTGCGCCGTCCTCCGCCATATCACTGACTTCCACTGACAGGCCACTTTCCGCCACCATCAGCCTCAGTCCCTCCCGAATATGATATTCGTCGTCCACAATCAGCAGCCGGTACATGCCATCCTCCCCTTTCTTATTCGGTTCGAATGGGTGCCAGTAAGGTAACCGAGGTGTACTGACCCAGCTCGGTTGTCACAGACAGACCATATTGGGGACCATAATGCCGAAGACGTTCATGTACATTGCGGAGTCCAAAGCCAATCGCACTCCCCCGCTCGGCATCTAGCGATTTCCGAATATCGTCCAGACGCTCGGCTCCAATACCGCCCCCATCATCGCTAACTGTTAAACGCAAAGCATCGCCTTCCCTCGCACCGGATAACATAATATAGCCGCGGTCGGTACGCCCTTTCAAACCGTGGTAAATGGCATTTTCAACGAGTGGCTGGAGAATCAGCTTGGGTACGTAAAACCCGCAAATATCCTCCTCGACTTCGCATATCCACTCGAACGAATTCCGAAACCTAAACTGCTGTACCTTTACATAGGCGCTTACATGCTCGACTTCCTGTCCCAAACTGATTTGCTCTCGACCATAACTTAGCGAAATGCGAAAGCATTTACCGAAGGCACCAATCACCTCTGCCATATCCCGCTGCCCATTCGCCAGCGCCATTCCCTTCAGTGACTCCAGTGTGTTGTACAGAAAATGCGGATTAATCTGCGCCTGAAGCGCGCGAAACTCGGCCTGTTTGCGCGACAGCAACGCTTCGTATACTTGCCCGTACAGCTCATGATTTTTTTGCATCATATGAAGAAATCGCTCCCCGATCTGCCCTACCTCATCCTTAGGGTTAAATACAACGGAAGCAGGAGCTTCAGGAGCTTGGGCTGAGGCCGTGGTGGTCACACTCCCATCCACCGCCATTAATCGGCTCAATTGAAGCAGGGGGCGACGAATTGTATCACTTAGCCGATAAGACAGCATCCAGCCCAACACCAGTGCAATCAAAAAGGTCCAGATGGTCCAGGCCCCAATTTGCCGCGCGTCCTCGAATAGTACGGACTGATCGACTTTTTGTAGGAGCGTCCATTGTCCCTCGTTTAACGGTCCGTAGGAAATCATCGTCTGGCGGCCGTTCCATGTTCTCCAGTCCTTCGTAAGCACGGGTCTATCCACAGCAGATTTGGCGATTTGTCGCAATAGCGATAGGTCCGCAATGCTCTGCTCCGGCAATCGGTATACAGGCTCGCCTTCCTGATTCAGCACCCACATCTGGGTATTGCTGTCTGTTTCATGAAAAGCAAGCCCCCGAAACAGACTGTCCTTGTCGATTTCCAACAGCAAAAATCCAAGTGGCTCATAATCTCCCGTCGTTTTTCGCAGCAGCTTCCCGACGTATATACGATCCTCCGCCATCCCGCGTCCTGATTCAAACGGCGGATGAGCCATCCACATCATAGGTTGCTCGGCGAGCAGACGGCGGTAGTACACACGTGCTTCCTTTAATGTAGGAAGGCCGCCAAAACGGACCGAAACATTCCCTTGATAGAGGGAATGCTTGAGTCCGCCATTGGCGGCATAGATGAGCGAGGATGTGATATACGGCTTGGTCTGGGTTTGCGTACGAACGACCATGCTGAGTGTTTCGTCGTTCCGCAAGTATTCATAATCATCTTCCGGCTTGGTCTCCAGTGTGGACTGCACATCAGGATTGCTGAGAATGGCGTTGGTTAGATCATTCAAATCGGAGAGTGTCGCATTAACGTAATTTTCACTCATTTGCCGGGACTGCATTGCCAGTGCTTCTGACTTCTCACCAAGAGAATGGGCCGCAATCCGGTAAAAGGTAAAGGTCAGCACTACCATCGGAATGACGGTCAGTACCAGCGTCAATACGATAAATTTCCCACGGATCGTAGGAATCCCGGCAAACTTTTGACGCCCTCTGCCCCCCATTCATCGGCCTCCCTTACACATAAGCGGGAAGCCATGTCCCGTGCGCTGCAATCAGGTCGTCACACAGAGAAACGATATCATCCATGGATAACTCAGCTGAAGTGTGCGGGTCCAGCATAGCGGCGTGATAAATATGTTCTTTTTTCCCCGTAATCGCAGCTTCAATCGTTAATAGTTGGGTGTTGATATTCGTTCGGTTCAGTGCAGCACATTGGGGCGGCAAATCCCCGACAAAGGTCGGCGTAACCCCATTACGATTCACCAGGCAGGGCACCTCCACACAGGCTTCCTTCGGCAAATTGGTAATCAAACCTGTATTCATCACATTACCGCCAATGGCAAAAGGCTGATTGGTTTCAATTGCCTCAAATATATAAGAAGCATATTCGTTCGACCGTTCATGGCGCAGATCCTGATTGCCCAAAAGTTCCTCACGCATCGTCTCCCAGCGTTCAATCTGGCTTACGCAGCGGCGCGGATATTCATCCAAAGGAATATTGAACCGTTCAATCAGCTCCGGATATGTCCGTTTGATAAAATACGGATGATACTCTGCGTTATGCTCGGACGATTCCGTAATGTAATAGCCGAATTTCAGCATCATTTCAAAGCGCACCATATCATGATGCTTTTCCTGCTGCTTGGCGGCAGCCCGCTTTTTAATCTCAGGATACAAATCCACCCCGTCCTTGCTCACTTCGAGCAGCCATGCCATATGATTGATACCTGCAATTTTCGCCTTTACCCCTGCCTGCTCCAGTCCAAGACTTTTGAACAACTCCGGTATACACGCCTGTACGCTATGACACAGCCCTACTGTCCGGACACCGCCGTGTACGTTCATTACATTCGTCAACACAGCCATCGGATTTGTATAGTTGAGGAACAGTGCTTCCGGGCATACTTCGCGCACGTCTGCCGCAAAATCGAGCATCACGGGGATCGTTCTTAAATTGCGGAAAATGCCGCCAATGCCGACCGTATCGGCAATCGTTTGGCGCAGACCGTATTTTTTGGGAATCTCAAAATCCGTAATCGTACACGGATCATAGCCGCCCACCTGAATGGCATTTACTACATAGGCTGCTCCACGCAGTGCTTCCTTGCGATCAGTGTAAGAGCGAATCACACAGGTACTCCCCGTTGTTTTTTTCAAATTGGATAAAATATTTTCCGAATCCTTCAGCCTAACGGGATCAATATCGAACAATGCCAGTTCGAAGCCCTGTAAAGCAGGCGTCAACATACAATCGCCAAGTACATTTTTAGCAAATACCGTACTGCCTGCACCCAGAAATGTAATCTTGCTCATACTTTGTCCCCCATTCAGCTTTTTGTTCGCAGCTTTGCACCTCAAATGCAAGGATACCCATCGCCACTCTCCCCTTTGCAGGAAGAAAGTGACGATGGGAAAGATTAGCCATAACTATGCGTTGTTGCCTCCCACTCAGGATACCCCCACTGATTTAGCTGGGCTGATAAGCCGAGGCGGCAAGACAGATGTTACCGGGGATGTCGTAGTTGGCGGAGTTGTTGAAGTCTCCGGGCTAACTGATGTTGCCGGTGAAGCCACGGCCCCTGCCTCCATTACGGTCACCTTGACTATTGCCTTCAACTCCGTCCCTTCCACCTTGCCCTTCAATTCAAACGAACCTGGAGCAGCATATTGTGCAGGGTCCATATCCTCCCATTCCACAGCTACCCATTTCGTGGAGCCTTCTCCATACGTAGCTTCCACTACGCTTGGCAGTTCAGGTTTTTCACCCACATGAGTGGTTACACTCACCTCTTTTAACGCAGTGATGTCCTCAGTTGCCACCAGACTCTGTGCTGTACCAGAGGCCAGACCTGCCACCTCGTTTGCATTCAATGCGCGGCTGTAGATCCGGAAGTCATCCACCAGACCATTGAAATATGGATCAGGGTACTGGGACTTACCGATGAAATTATTTTTCGTTTGTCCCAGACTGGTTGGATTCAAGGTCAGATTGGTATTGCGTCCCACTTCTTTCCCATCCACGTACAAAATACCTGTGGAGCCCGAAAGCGTGACCGCAACATGCTTCCATACGCCTGTCGGCAATACAGGGGCATCAATCGTCTGTTCCTGTCCTTGCCCGTTACCCTGATTCGTAATGGCAAATAGCATCCGGTTCCCGGCTTTAGGGGTCAGGAACATATATTCATTGGTCCCGGAGCCGAAGTCAAAAATCCGCACATAATCGCTCAGGCTGTTCGCTTTGACCCAGCCGGATACGGTCAATTGCTGTGCCCGACTGACAATTCCCGCCGGAAGCTGCACATAGCTGTCCTTGCCGTTCAGACTGACAGCATTGCCTGTTTTACCCACAGCCCATGCCACGGTCCCCTTAACGGTAGCATCATTGCCGCTATCTGATGAATCCACAGCAAGAGCACCGCTTGTTTCGTCAAACTTGTAAACGGCAAGCCGTTCAGGTAACGGTGCCGCCGGTTCAGCGATCACAGTTACTTTAGCCTCTCCTAATAACTGGGAATCGCTGGCTGTCAGCTTGAAGATATACGTTCCTGGCTCGGAAACATCCACCTTCGTACGTATTGATGTCTTGCTGCTGAATGTGACCTTCGCATTCTGTGGTCCTTCAACCAGACTCCACTCACTTGTCACTTTTCCTTGCGGAAGCCCATCATCTGTAGCCGTACCTTTCAGAATAATCTGATCTGGCAGCTTCACCTTGGAATCTTTGCCTGCATCAACGACAGGTGCTTTGTTGGGATCTGGTGTGGTTGGTGTCAGCTCTACCGTATAGGAGGATGCTGTACCAATTTCCAATTTAAGCTTATTGGTTGGTGCATACGCATTAAACTTGCCTTGCGATTGTCCCCCCACTTTAACCAGGTACGTTCCTTTCTTTAAACCATCAAATGTAACGTACGTAGAATGAGCTTGGCCCGGCGTTTGATTTTTCAATTGAAGCCATACATTATCCTTGGATGTTGCCAGCTTGGCTTCAGTATACTGATCCTTTTCCAGCTCGATATACAGCTTTTCCGTGATCAAATTGACCCGTTTGAACAAACCGTCCAGCGGCTTGATCGTATACACGTTACCGCTTTTGCTCACCTCTGCACCGTAGCCCGTCAATCCGAATATCGGATCAACCGCGATATCCGCGCTTAAGGTTTTAAGTGCACCGAACAATCCGAGGTCAGCCTCACCGCTCATGCCGCGCCAGCCGTTAAAGAGCGGGACGTTTTTACCGCCGCCGGTGCCGTTTGTTCCGTTATTGCCTTTTTCCGCTTGATACGTCCATGCGACCGCCCCGATGTTCTCAGGGTCCGAGCTGATTTGCCCGGAGTTAATCGCTCCGACATTGGCAATTTTGGCAGCATAGGACAGCCGTTGTTGCTCCTCGCGATGATTGTCCTCATGATGACGAATCCAGTCATCCATCGCATATCCCGCAAGTGAAGTCGTGTACTGGAAGTTAAACCAGTTCTCCCCGGTAATCGTCACCGGATCGGTATAGTAGTACCATACAGGCATATGACCGCGTGACGCACGAGTTTTGGCATTAATTTTCCCCATCATTTCCAGGGCTTTACTTTGCTCGCCCTCTGTATCTATATTCTGCTTGGCTAACGTATATACAGCCTCTTCGCCTGTATTGTCGTAGCTATATTCAGAACCGTAAGGATACTTTGTATTTTTAAAATTGTTATATTTGCGATCCATTTTTTCCTTGAGATCATTCGCTTCATCATCGTAGCCCTCATCATGCAGGGCCTGAATAATATCCGGCGTGGTCAGCTCGCCCATCAAACCTGTTTCCCAGTTGTACGCAACGGGTCCTTCATATAATGCTTTGAAAATGTTATAGGCCCGCAGCAAATAGGTTTCCTTCGGATGCTTGTAAGTGACGAGATCCGGGTATTCCTTGGCAATCTTATACATACTGAAATACGTGTTGTATACATGCGGGTATGCATATCCCCGGTAGGTCGGTGTATCATTCGGCTCCGGCATCAGGAAATCATGAATTAAATAGTCCTCATGATGTCCATTCATCAGATTCGTCCAAATTGCCGTCTCCAAATAATCGTCTATGGCCCGCACCTCTTTGGCGACTGGAGAAAGCGTATTTTTCTCAGCCAGGAACTGTCCGTGGGTCAGTCCCCAATCGTCCCCCCAGCCCCAATAGCCGTTGAAAATGTTGCGTTTGGATTTGGTATGCATCATCCAATCGTCAAATACCTTATCGCGCAAATCACCTGGCACGTTCCACTGGGTTTTGTCTACCATAAAGGTAGCGTGCCGTTGTAGCGCCTGATCAATCGGTTCGATGGCATAGAATTGCAAAACCGTTTTGCTGCCATTGCCGTATTCCACCGTAATGAAATTCGGGCCCAGCTTAGTAAATTTCAGTTCATAAATGTGGTGTCCTCCGGCCTTGCTATCCGTCTGCGGAATAACGGTTCCGTCTGGATAGGTCACCTTGTTGATCGTTTGCTTGGTACGCAGATCCACCTTCGCCTTTTGATTCGTAGGCACAATCATGCCTGGTACGACTGTAGTATCCACCAAGTTTTCTTGATACAACGTATCTTTTACATCATGCTCGTCCTTCACCGCCAGAAACTTGAAGCCATAGTTTTTGCTTTGTCCGGGATTTAGGATCAGACTTGTGTTGGGTAAATATCCACGGTTGGTGGACTTGATCACATTGGAATGAATATAAAATACATTCAATCCCTCCAGCCATTTGCCTTCGTTGGCCGGGTTCCAGGCCCACTTGCTGCCTGGATGCTCCTCATCTCGCCAATGATCTTGATATTCAAAGCCTGCTCCTGTTGTGGAATCAGGAATCAGTAGCAGCGATGAACCAATGCCGCTCGGTCGCCCAGCTGTAATATAGGAGCTGTTATTGCCGACAAAGGAATGCGTCACGACTCTCGTTTCGTAAATCGCATCACCATAGGTCCACTGCTCATTAAAAGGTAAAGGCAATCCAAAATCGCCAATCTCTAATTTTTTGCCACTCGTATTCTGTACCTGTATATTCCATAGTACTGAACCATTCGACTCCGCTGAATAGGTTTCAATGACTTTAAAATTGCGTATGCCTTCTGCATTATTTGAGTTCTCATACGTGACCGTAACACGGTTGCCGCTGGTCGTAATCTTACGTGCGTCTGCCGACTTATTTGTCCATGCCTTCGTCCAGCTACCTTCATCCAGTCGGTACGTGAACATCAGCTCCCCTAGCCACTGATGATCTGCCGTGTTCTGCTCAGGTGTCACCGATGCGTTCATGACATATTCCGTCGGAAAAGCATCTCCTTTGATACGGATAGATGAAATCTCGCCATGCTCTCCTGTCTGAATCGTCAGCTTGTCATTAGATAGCTCATGAGCCTCTGCCGTATGCGCCCCAAACAACACAGACGCTGTGGTTAAAAACAAAAACGCCGCCAATATTCCCTTAAATTTCATCAACACGGCCTCCTTTTTGATCTCGGGGTCCTGATTTGCTTGTCAATCACCTGAAGTCTCTTCATTTCGCCGCAACCTCCTTGGAAATGTAAGCGCTACAACTCTATTGTACAAAGCCTTGTCCATTGGTAAAATCAACATTTTCAACCGATTTATATAGGATTTCAACCTAATTGTGTCGTGGGATGAGTTACGACGAAGGAAGTGAGCGCGCGCGTGCAGATTGTGCTTCCGCTCGCTGTTGCAACGAAATTTTTTCAAGAAATTTATATTGAGCTGCTATAGTGGGGAATAAAGTTATATATTCAATAACAATTTAGGGTAAACGCAAACCTAATTAAAACAGCCCATCCATTAATGGATGGGCTGTTTTTTTACATACTACTTTCCTGCTCCTTGATCACCTGCTCAATCCCCAACAAAATCAGCCTCAATCCGAACTCAAATGCTCTATCGGTTCCCATCAGTTCGAACAGCCCATTTTTGAACATCCGCCGGAATAGTCCTACTTCTGTCTCACTCATGGAATCCAGAAGGTGAATCATCTCTTCACCCGGAAGTGCTCCCTTGCCCTTATCCTTAAGGATCGCGGAGACATTACGTTCATGCTGATAATCGTCCAGGACGAAGTAGGAGACATAGTTCACAAGCGTTGTAACCACTTGCATTTTCTGCTCTTGCTCAAGCGGCGCCGACTCCACGCAGAGCAGCATACGGTTGGTGAACCGGATGATGTCCGGTTCGTGGGGCAGCGTCATCATCATGAGCTGCGTGGAGCAGGGGTACCGATACAGTACACTCCGCATCGTTACCGCCAGCTCCCTCAGTTGCTCCTTCCAGTCCCCCTCGGAATGAAACTCCTCCAGAATCGTTTTCGATACCTGGTTGGCCAGACGCTGATAGAGATTCTGCTTGCTTTTGAAGTACCAATATAGAGAGGGAGCCTGAATCCCCAGCCGATCGGCCAATCGTCTCAAGCTGAATTTCTCGATACCATCCTCCCCTAGAAGCTCCCACGAAGCTTCTAAGATCTTATCTTCCGAAATCTGAGGTTGCTGCTTTTTCATCGGTTATCCGCCCTTTAATCTAACAGTGTAAGTTTATTCTTTACAGATTTATTAATTCATGATAACATCTAACACTGTAAGGTTCAATCTAACGGTGTTAGATTAGGCCAAATAAATAAAGAAAGCAGTGACTCGCATGGATGCAGAAAACCTCCATTACTTTGAAAAAGCACCGATCGCTAAAGCCGTAGCTCACTTCGCTGTACCGATGATGCTAGGTACGTCAATGAGTGTCATCTATTCCATCTTAAATGCCTATTTCCTTGGCACTCTCCACAATACCGCCATGTTAACCGCACTCGCACTAACCTTGCCGTTATTCGCGGCCATTATGGCGATAGGAAATTTGGTTGGCATCGGCAGCGGTGCATTTATCTCCCGATTGCTGGGAGAGAAAAAGTATGCTGATGTAAAGAATGTGTCTTCATTCGCCTTTTACAGCAGTTTAGTTCTCGGTCTTATCTTGATGGCCCTTGGTCTCCCGTTGATCGATTCACTCGTTCAGGGTCTGGGGGCGACACCTGACTCCTTCGGCTTCACGAAGGACTATGTCACGATTATGCTTATAGGTTCGCCATTCGTCGTATTATTCTTCACACTGGAGAATATCGTGCGCTCGGAGGGTGCTGCAATTACGTCGATGATCGGTATGATACTCAGTGTTGTCGTGAATATTATTCTCGATGCGCTGGTCATCTTCGTTTTCCATTGGGGCGTGATCGGCGTTGCGTCAGCTACGGTTATTTCTAATGTGGTTGCGAGTATATTCTACGCCTTCCATATGGGATATAAGAGTCAATTTTTAACCATCTCCATAAAATGGTTCAAGGCTACCAAGGATATTCTGAGCAATGTATTCAAAATCGGAGTTCCCGTGTTTATTATGAGTCTCTTCATGGGTGCAATGTCACTCGTCTTTAACCATTTTCTTGTCGAGTATGGGGATCAGGCCATAGCGGCTTACGGAATTTCCTCACGTTTATTACAATTTCCTGAGTTTATTTTGATGGGCTTATGCGAGGGTGTTGTACCATTGATTGCCTTTAGTTTTACAGCGAATAAATTACGAATGAAACAAACCATTGGATTTACAATCAAAGCGATTTTGGCCTTGGCAGTCGTGTTTGGCATCATCGTCTATCTGATTTCCGACCATCTAATTGGTTTATTTACCAATGACCCGCAATTAATTGTAATGGGCAGCTACATTCTCCATGTGACCTTCTTATCCTTGTTCATTACGGGGATGACCACGTTGTTTACGGGGATTTTCCAAGCAACGGCGCAGGGAACCGCTGCGTTTATTATGTCCGTCATACAGGGAATTACCCTGATCCCCGTGCTATACATTGCCAATCGAATGAGTGGCTTCCACGGGGTGGTCTGGTCGCTCGTCATTGCGGATGCCGTCGCGTTCCTTGTTGGAGCTATTATGCTGTATGTGCTGCGGAACAGATTGCAGCCAGAGCTGGATCATTTAGTACAGTAGAAAACATATAACATGCAAGAAGGCAGGATAAGGACATTAACCGATCCTGTCTTTTTAGATTCCGCCGCTACTTAGCGTGGTAGATAAAAAAGCCCTGAATATCAATCATCCATTTTTAATTTTTTGTAGGCTAATGGTGTCATGTTCATCGCTTTTCTGAATCTTTCTATAAAATAGCTGGTACTGTTAAATCCAACCTTATAGGCAACTTCTGTAACGTTAGATTCTGCTTGTTGCAATAAGACTAAGCTTTTTTGAATCCGATAATCCATTACATAATTCAACGGAGTTACCTTTAAAATTCGTTTGAAATATCGGCAGCACTCCGAACGACTCAATTGACCAGCTTTTGCAATATCATCTAATGTGACTTTTTCAGCATAATGTATATAGATCCAGTTTAACATTTGTTTGATCCGTTGATTCTTTACCATTTCCACCTGGTCGTATTCTAATGGAAAACCATTCATGACTAGGTTTTTCCAAATTAATGTTAAATACATCGTAATATCGATTTCATAGTATGGAGATTTATGTTGAATACATTGATTAATCTTCAACATGGCATCTAAAATGTTTTTCCCCCAAAGCTCGTTAGAATCTATGTATACATAAGGTAAATTTGTCGCTTGAATGTAAGGAGCTACGTAAGGTGTGTAAAGCTCTTGTGATAAAACGAAATGAGGAGAAACATTTAAACAGACATAGACGCAACCCGATTGATTCTGATCTTCCGCCATATGTAGGCAGCCACTATTTATAAATAACCCATCACCTTGTCGTACGATTCGTTTATCCTCATTTATTTGGAAGATCGCCTCCCCTTTTACAACCAGAACAAATTGAATTTCATCATGCCAATGAAGTGGTATGTATCCATGTATATTTTGGCTAATCGTTGTTTCATAACATGCAACCGGTAGTACGACCGTCCGATGCTCGGTTAGTTCTTTTAGGTTTTGGCCAATTATGAAATCTTTTATTTGCAAATCATCACGACCTCAATATATTTATATTTTAACATCAAATTCAGGTATAATTTAAAATTTTTTTCACCTATTATAACACTATTATTATATTTCAAGGTGGAGAACATTCATGGATAAATCAGCTAGAAAAACAGGATTATTTCTTGTTACCACAGGAGCTATATTTTGGGGAATCAGTGGGACCGTTGCAAAAAAACTTTTTCAACAAATCGATGTAAATTGGCTTGTAACAACACGTTTGCTCATTGCTGGTGTTTTACTCTTGGCCCTTCAATTTTTAATAAAAGACCGTACACAAATATGGGGTGTGTGGAAAAATAGAAGGACTGCTTTCCAACTCGTTGTCTACGGTTTGGTTGGTATGCTGTCAGTTCAATATACGTATATGGCATCGATCCAACGAGGTAATGCTGCTGTTGCGACACTATTACAGTATTTAGCACCTATAATGATTATCATTTATTTAATTCTGCGAAAGCACACTGTCTTCACACGAAAGGATCTGTCAGCGATTTTGCTGGCTTTAGTGGGTTGTTTCTTCTTGTTAACAAACGGCTCCATTTCTCAGCTATCCGTTCCGACGGTCGCAATCGTTTGGGGGATCTTATCAGCAATAGCCCTAGCTTTTTATACCCTATACGCAATACCTCTTCTGAAGCAATACGATTCCCTAGTTATTGTGGGTTGGGCGATGGTCATCGGCGGTTTTGGACTAAGCTTGGTCCATCCACCTTGGCAGATAGACTTTCAAAGCTTGTCACTAGAAACCATTTTATATCTAGCGTTCGTGATCATATTCGGCACAATGATCGCATTTTGGTTCTATATAGAAAGCTTACAGAGTCTTTCACCAAAAGAAACAAGCTTTCTAAGTAGTCTGGAACCTCTAGCTGCTGTTCTAACAACTGTGTTTTGGTTAAAAGAGCCTTTTGGTTTTTTTCAATGGGTAGGTGTAATATGTATCATCGGACTGATATTGTTATTGGCATTCAATAAAAAGCCTTCTTCAAATAACCAATCAAAAGAAGATATCCCGCTCTCAGAGTAAGCTAAGCTTATGGAGAGGCATTAGGATAAAGCTGCTCCTTAATGGAGAAAACGGCAGCCGTTTTTATGGCTGCCGTTTCATTATATTTATGAATCTACTGTTTGAGGTGTTGAGCTCGTTAGATAATACATCGAACGTTAGTTTTTATTTTGAGGTGGTTGCTTAATCATAAAAGGCACATTTTCTACTCCAACCATTCGTACATACGTAAACAATTGACCTTTATGGTGAATCTCATGGTCTTTCGCCATGGATAGCCAGAAGCTCCCAGTGCCGAGAAAGTTCCTAAATTCAATCTCCTGTTCTAGCTGTTGAGCATTTAATTCCTTCAATTCTCGGATTGTTTCCTCCGTCAATTGATCGACGATGTTGCGTACATCGGCTATTGTGTGATATTCGTCTATTTTTGTCGGTGGAGTGAAGGTACCATTTTTTACGGTATCCACGAACATTTTCATAGAACTGGCTATGTGAACGATTAGGGAACCCATGGGCATCGCATTGTCCCAAGGCTTAAAGTCAATATGCTCATCAGGAATGACTTCAACCAATTCTTGCAACACCGATCTGTGCCTTAGCCATTCCTGAAGATATTGAGCTACTACAGACATGCTACCAGCCTCCAAAATTTAGTAGTTTTCTAAGATAATAATTCTATACTTGCAACCAATTACCTTCTTTTATGAAAAGGACACAGATGAAAAAGGAACGATTTGTCATCCAATAGGCGTTCCATCAGGTAGTTTAATATCTGGTTTCAATAAAACCACGTCCCCACTCTCGGGAATACCTCCAAGGACTAATACCTCTGAATTAAAGCCTGCTATCCGCCGAGGAGGAAAGTTGACTACAGCTATGATTTGTTCTCCTATAATCTCTTCCGCCACATATCTTTTTGTAATTTGTGCACTCGATTTTTTTATTCCAATATCTTGTCCAAAATCGATTTCAAGCTTAATAGCAGGTACTTTAGCTTCTGCAAAAAACTCAGCGTTAATTATGGTTCCAACCCGAACATCGAGTTTCAAAAAATCATCAATCGTTGCCATGTAAGTATTCTCCTCATTATTTTCTTAAATTTCACGATAAACCGTAAACAATTTTAATATTTTGCAACCGCAAACTTTAGCGATTTTGCCCAAAAATACATCCCCATACCGAACAAAGTCATGATTCCACCTATGAATTGAAATGCAGACATGATTTCTCCCAAGAATAAGTAGGCGAGAAGGATGGCGAGAACAGGCTCTCCAATAATACCCACTGACACCGTAGTTGCCCCCATTGACTTCAACAGCAGATTAAAAATATATTGACCAAAAATAGTTGGAATTACTGCAAGTAATAAGAAATACGTCCAATCCGACGAGTCATATTCGATCAAGGAATAATGATTCACCAAATTGTAGACTAGCAGGACACTGCCGCCAAGAAAAAAGACAATCACACTATAAAAATTTGCACTTATTTTGTGGCTTACCTTCTGTCCTGCTATCATATAAGCCGAAACCAAGATTGTTCCTAATAGGGATAACCCATCCCCGATTAATGCCCCTTTCGACGTCCCTATGTCTCCCCAAGCTATAATGATTGAACCGATAAGAGCAGCGATCAAGCAAAAAATAGTGAATAGGTTTACTCGTTCTCTGAACATAAAGTATGAACCAATCATTACGAATAAAGGCTGTAATGATAAGATGACCATGGAGCTCGCAACTGAGGTATATACCAAAGATTCCATCCAGAATAAGAAATGTAACCCGAGAAAAAGACCAGCCAAGAAAACGGTACCCCAATCTCTTTTGGTCATATCTGAGGTACCGAGCATTTTCCAGGGTACAAAAGGAAGCATTAATATGACTGACATATACAATCTATACATTCCAGCCACGGAGGTTGGAGTATGTGAAGATTTTATCATGATGGAAGAGACGGAAACCGACAAAATACTGATGAACAGTAAAAAATACGGATTCAAAGATAGCGATGTTTTATTTATTTTCATAATGACCCTCTCAGATGTTTTTGACCCCTTGTCTGTGCACAGAACAATTGAATAATAAACTGAACTGAGTATAATAATATCACCGCTTTTATTTATTTTGTGTAAGTATATCTTTCATTTATATAGGAATATCGTCATAAGAAAGGAATCTTTCTTCAATGGAAAAACAACTGCACGAGACCATTCTCTATCCCGATGTTTCATTTCCATACATCATGTACACCCATTCGGTTCATGAAAGTATTCCTAAAGGTAGAGGATTTAACGATTTACATTGGCATGAAGAACTACAGATCACTTTGGTTACTAAGGGGAAACTTGTTATACAAGTGAACGGGATTGATCATGAATTAGACACAGGTCAAGCTATTTTAATTAATAAGGGTGTTCTTCACGTGACTACCCAGCTTTCACATCACGGTCAATATGTCAGCTTTAATTTTCCAGAGAAGCTGTTGGCCTTTTATGCGGATAGTGCGATGGAAAAAAACTATGTACTGCCTTATACAAACTCTTCCTTACTGTCACTAGTAATTAAAGGAGATGCTGAATGGCAAATTCAAATACTACAAATGCTGTGGGATATGAAACAGAAGTTTGATATGAAAAAAAGTTGGGGATGGGAATATGAAGTAGCCATCAAAACAGCACAATTATGGTTCATCTTAATATCTAATATTTCGCTTTCTTCTGAGGAAGCACCTAAATACGTGAAAATACAACAGGAAAGACTTCAATTGATGCTTAGCTTTATCCATCAAAACTACTTCAACAACATAACCCTGCAAGAAATTGCCGATATAGCACATTTAAGTGTTTCAGAGTGCACTCGTAGTTTTAAGAGGACCATTCATATGACACCTTACGACTACTTGATTAAATACCGCATCAAGAAAAGCAGTGAATTACTAACCTCAACACAATATACCATCACTGAAATAGCCCACAGAGCGGGCTTCAATCACGTAAATCACTTCATTCAGTCGTTTAAAAAACATTATAATAAAACACCTAAAGAATTCCGCAAATTAAGAAATGAATTCATGAATTAAGAAATGAACTAGCCAGTGTCAGCTTTTATTGCAACCTAACAACTGCAAAAAAGGGAGATGGCGCTTTGCCATCTCCTTTCTCTTATTCCTACTCACACTTCCTGCTTAAAAACATATTACATGCACAGTGGTCGGTGAGCGAAGCGGGCAGAATTGTTCTGAAGAAGCGGAGCGTTCGCCTTTGCAACGGGATTTTAACCTTACCAGGTGTCATATAAATGAAAAAATCCCGTTGCAACAGCGATCGGAAGAACAATCTGCACGCGCAGCGCCTCCCCTGGAAAGAACTATGTTTTTAAGCCTCCACCCGATTCAAAAACACCTTCGTCCGCTCCAACTGCGGATTGCCAAAAATCTGCTCCGGTGTACCGGATTCCGCAATTTCTCCATTGTCCATAAAAATGACGCGATCCGCCACATCTCTCGCGAAATTCATTTCGTGGGTCACGATGACCATTGTCATATGCTCTTCAGCCAGCTTTTTGATTACTCGCAGCACCTCGCCTGTCAACTCAGGATCAAGGGCCGAGGTTGGCTCGTCAAACAGTAAAATATCAGGGTTCATCATCATTGCCCGGGCAATCGCTACACGCTGCTTCTGTCCCCCCGACAATCGGGACGGATACGCATCCGCTTTATCCGCCAAGCCGACTTTAGCCAGCAACTCGGCGCTTTGGCGTCGCAGCTCAGCCTTGCTCACCTTTTTCACCAGCTTTGGAGCCAGTTCCAGATTATCCTGCACCGTCAAATGAGGGAAGAGGTTAAAATGCTGAAACACCATGCCCATTCCGGTAGTAATGCTCTTAATGTCGCCTGCCGGAGCATAGTGACCATTTTCCACCAGTGCTTTATCATGGATGCGGATCGTCCCACCCGTCACATCTTCCAGGTGTACCAAACTACGGAGCATGGTACTTTTCCCTGAGCCTGAAGGACCGATGACAGCTACAACCTCGCCCGCTTTAACATTAAAGCTCACTCTTTTCAGAACGTCGAGTTGGCCGAACGATTTTTTCAAATCGGTTACTTCTATTGCGTTTGTGTTCATATCCGACATTCCTTTTACTCAAATTTAAAGCGTTTTTCCAGCGCTCTGAAGAATATGGTAAGCACCAAAGCCATCAACAAATAAATAACGGCCGCTACAACATAAGGCACAATCGTAAAATCGCGGTTTACAGCTGTATTAGCAAAATGCAGAAGTTCCGGTACCGCTACCGCATACAGCAGAGCTGTATCCTTCACCAAGGTCGTCGCCTCATTGGTTACCGCAGGCAAAGCAATCCGTACCATTTGCGGCACAATGACTCTAATCAGCGTTTGCGACTTACTCAAGCCCAGCACTTGCGAAGCTTCGTATTGCCCTTTATCAATCGACAACATTCCGCCTCTAAAAATTTCTGCAAAATACGCCGCATAATTCAGTACAAATGCCAGTACCGCAGCCGTTGTACGGTCCAGTACCAGATATTCCCCAATGACAGGCAACATCGGTAGACCAAAACAAAAGAACAATAATTGCAGCAATAGCGGCGTGCCTCTTATAACATAAATGTACGTGTGCATCAGCCAGGCAATAGGTTTAAACCGACTTTTGGCCAGCAGTGTAACGATAAACCCCAGCGGAATAGACAAGATGAGCGTAATGAAAAATAAAATAACCGTCATCTGTGCCCCTTCAAGCATAGGCTTCATAATTCGTAAAATATATTCCATACTCATAACCTTCGACTCCTAAACCCTTAGTTCATTACACTACATATTAATTTAATACTTTATCTTCACCGAACCATTTTTTTGAAATCTCAGCTGCTTTTCCGTTCTTGTGTAGCTCATCCAAAGCAGATTGTAGCTGCGTCAACAGCTCTTCATTCCCTTTTTTCACGCCGATGCCGTATTCCTCAGGGGCCAGTGATTCATCAAGCAGCTTATACGTCCCTTGTTCCTTGGACATATAATACTTGGCAACAACCTCATCAATGACAACTGCATCCAGGCGACCAGTTTTCAAGTCTGTCAAAGCGAGAACGTTGTCCGGGTACTCGGACACTGACTTCAATTTACTTTTAATCGGATTCGCATCCAATGCATCGGCTGCTGAGGACAACGTCTGGAGTCCCACCGTTTTGCCCGCCAGATCAGCCAGCTTGGAAAGACTGGAGGTAGCTGGAACAACAATGACCTGACTGTTTTTCAAATATGGCTTCGTGAACAGTACTTTTTCCTTACGCTCATCTGTAATGGTGTATCCATTCCAAATGAGATCAATACGTCCACTGTTCAGCTCGGATTCTTTGGCAGACCAGTCAATCGGCTGGAATTCCACTTGCTTGCCCATTTGTTCCCCTGCCGCCTTCGCATAATCAATATCAAAACCGGTCAGCTCATTATTTTCATCTCTAAAGCCCATCGGCGCGAATTTATCATCAATTCCAATAATCAACTTGCTGCTATCCTTAGCGCCGGAACATCCGGCCAACACGATCATAATCAACCCAATCATCATCGTAAACATGGCTGCTTTTCTCATCTTATTCCCCTCCAACAATGGTGACCCCCGTATTCAAAAACAGGTGGCAAACGCTTTAGTTCGTTAACACGTTATCAGAGTATCATCATAACATACCGCAGGATACTCGTCGAGAGGAATCAGCGGAATCTTAGCCTTATAAACATGGAAAACTTGTGACGAAAATTTGACCTGTGTTCTATAATGTAAAACCTTACCTTGACATGTTACCTTATCCGTTTTATCATTTCCTAGTATTCTTATATACTTTTATTTATTTCGAAGATTCAGCAGCAATAGAATGTAAATCAGCTTGATAGACAGGAGAAATAAAGTCCCATGTACATTTTAAAACGTCTTTTCACGATGCTCATTACGTTATGGATTATCGTCACTTTAACGTTTATTATCATGCACATCATTCCGGGAGATCCATTCTCGAACGATTCCAAGACGATTCCGGAGGCCGTATTGCAAAACATGCGTGCTAGGTACAATCTGGACAAGCCGCTCGCTGTGCAGTATGTGTTGTATCTCAAAAATCTCCTCGTGCTGGATATGGGGCCGTCTATTCAATCGAAAACGACTGACGTAAATATGCTTATCGCCAGAGGCTTTCCACCTTCTGCACTGCTGGGTATTCAATCCATCGTGGTTGCGATTATAGCCGGTATTGCGCTTGGAACATTGGCTGCTTTACACCATAATCGACCACTGGATTATATTTCGATGTTTATCGCCATTGTGGGTATTTCCATACCCAGCTTCATATTGGCACCACTGTTAATCAAGTATGTTGCCGTCAAATGGCATCTGCTTCCGGTCGCCTCATGGGGAACCTGGCAGCATACGGTGCTTCCATCGCTAGCTCTCGCTGTTTCACCTCTTGCTGTTATCGCCCGTTTTATGCGGACAAGTATGCTGGAAGTCATGCATGAGGAATACATACGCACCGCCAAAGCGAAAGGATTGTCCTCTTGGGCAGTAGTCATTCGTCACGGACTACGCAATGCATTGATTCCGGTGCTGTCCTTTATCGGACCGCTATTCGCTTCCGTGATTACAGGTACCTTTGTCGTCGAAAAAATATTCGCCATTCCCGGCATCGGTAAATATTTTGTAGACAGTATCTTTAACCGGGATTATCCAGTCATTATGGGTACGACCATTTTCTACAGTGCCATTCTGGTCGTCACCTTATTTTTAATTGATATTTCCTATCGCCTTGTCGATCCACGAATCAAATTAGTCAGCAAAGGAGATTAACATGAAAGCAGCACCTACTGTCGAAAAGGACAGCCTTTTTAGTCTTGTAGACCGCAGCCAGATGCCCACCCCCGCGTTGACCAGACCCCAAGAGTCACCATGGCGGGATCGGCTTCGCAGACTTTTTAACAACAAGCTTGCTCTGTTGGGGCTTTCCCTACTTATCATCATTATTGTGCTGGCGATTGTCGGACCTTCCATGGTTCCTTATGCTCCGAGTGACCAGTCCCTTTTGAAGACGAATCTCTCTCCTTCGAAAGAGCATTGGTTTGGCACGGATGATCTGGGCAGGGACGTATGGGCACGGACATGGGCCGGAGCTAGAATTTCACTTATGATTGGTTTTGCTGCTGCTGCCATTGATTTAGTGCTTGGCATTCTCGTCGGCTGTGTAGCTGGTTATTGTGCAGGCCATGGTAAAATGGGCGACCGAATCGACAATGTCCTGATGCGAATTATTGAGATTTTGTACAGCATTCCTTATCTGCTGGTCATCATTCTGCTGCTCGTCATTATGAAGCCCGGCCTGCTCACGATGATTATTGCTTTATCTATTACTGGATGGGTCGGCATGGCACGGGTAGTACGTGGGCAAATCCTACAGCTCAAGCAGCAGGAATATGTACTGGCAGCCCGTAGCCTGGGAACATCTCATTCACGCATCATTTTCAGGCATCTACTGCCGAATGCAGCAGCAATCATTATCGTAAATTTGACGTTCACTATTCCGTCGGCTATTTTTGCCGAATCGTTCCTGAGTTTTCTTGGTCTGGGGATTCAGTCTCCTTCGGCCAGTTGGGGGACGATGGCTAACGATTCGCTCGGCGTTATTTTAAGTGGTCAATGGTGGCGTCTATTCTTCCCCGGTCTGATGATATCGCTCACCATGCTGGCGTTTAACACACTTGGAGACGGGCTTCAGGATGCACTTGACCCGCGTTCACAGCATTAAAAACACAGATATCCAAATTGGACAAGGAGGGGTGTCAACATGATCCGCAGCTTCTCGCCTAACCGCAGAAAAAACGGCAGTTCCTTTATGGAAGTGCGCACACGCGGCATACCTGCCGGAAAGGAGGTTGAATAAATCCCGGCTGATCGTTTCGCTCTCTATATATTACTGATTTGAAATCGCTTTGGGATTTAAACACAACGTTCAAATAACTAACCATAATAATGGAGGAAAACCACGATGAAAAAAATGCATTGGATGACGATCATCTTACTTTTAGCCGTAACGGCTTTGGCAGGATGCTCTGGCACTGCAGACAAGACAGCAAGCAACGACTCGTCCGCTGCGTCTCAAGCAGATGTCCCGCAAGAAATTACAGCCAATCTGGCAGGTGGCGAGCCTTATACACTGGACCCTGCTTTCGCCTCAGATACAACGTCCTATTTTGTCATTGATAACCTGTATGAAGGGCTGTATACATACGACAAAGCCGGTAAAATCGTAGAAGGTGCTGCCAGCAAAGTAGACGTGTCTCCTGACGGTAAAACATACACCTTTACCATTCGTGACGGCGCAAAATGGTCGAATGGTGACCCGCTGACAGCTAAGGATTTTGAATACTCCTGGAAACGGGTACTGAATCCGAAAACGGCTGCTTATGATCCTTCTGCCCTCTACTACATCAAAGGTGCCGAAGCGTACAACACAGGCAAAGGTAAAATTGAAGACGTAGGTGTTACGGCTAAAGATGATAAGACGCTTGTCGTTGAGCTAAAATCACCGCTGAGCTTCTTCCCTACGATTGCTGTCGGTCACGCCTATTTACCTGTGAACCAAGCTGTTGTAGAGAAAAGCGACAAATGGGCAGCTGAAGCTAACACGATTGTCGGCAACGGCGCGTATGTAGCCAAGGAATGGAAACATAACGAACAAATTACGCTGACGAAAAACGATCAATACTGGAACAAAGATGCCATTACGATGGCAACGATTAACTTCAAAATGGTGCAAGACTCCACAACCTATTATCAAATGTACAAAACAGGTGATTTGGATCTGATCCTGAGCCTTCCAGTGGATACATTGGATCAGGAAAAGAGCAGCAAGGAATTCCTGTCGCACCCATCTTTCAGTGTGTACACATATTCTTTCAACGTAAAACAAAAGCCGTTTGACAATAAAAAAATCAGACAGGCCATTGCCTACGCCATTGACCGTGAAGCACTGGCTACCAACGTAACCAAAGGTGGCGAAACTCCGGCATACGGTTATGTTCCATACGGAACAACAACACCGTCCGGCAAGGACTTCCGTGATGAAGCGCCGAAAAAATACTATGAGTTTGATGCAGCAAAAGCAAAACAATTGCTGGCCGAAGGTCTGAAAGAAGAGGGTTTAAGCAAGCTGCCTCCGATCACTTTCAAATACAACACGTCAGACAAGCATAAAAAAGTAGCTGAAGCCATTCAGGAAATGCTGAAAACGAATCTGGGCGTTGAAGTGACGCTGGAGAATCAGGAATGGAAAACATACATTGATACCTTTAAACAAAAGAACTTCCAGATTGCCCGTATGGGCTGGGAAGGAAACTTCCTTGATCCGCTTGGCGTATTGGGACACTATACTTCCAAAAATTCGAACAACTTTACCAACTGGAGCAACCCGGAGTATGACAAGCTGATCGAATCCTCAACCTTTGAGCTTGATCCGGCAAAACGTTTTGAACAGCTTCACCAGGCGGAAGACGTATTGATGGAAGATCTGCCGATTATTCCGATCCAGTTCTCTGCGGACACCGCCTTAATCAGTCCTAAAATTCAAGGCATCGTATTCGATGCTCGTTCGAATCCAGATCTCCGTTTTGCAAAACGGGTCGTAAAATAATGATTTTACGTTTTGGGATCACTGCCCTGATTGTTGGTATCTTAGGATTTCTATACGCCGCACCCCACCTCGTGTACGGTCGTGAAAACCTGGCTACCGCAAATCTGCTATTTCTGTTAGGATTGCTAGGCTTGGTAATCGGTGCCATCTTCCATGTCCTGCAAAGTGGCTTTCTCACCCTCTTTCTGCGGGGATTTGCCGACATCGGGCAGTTGTTCATTCGTCAATCCAAGGCATTGCAGGAGGAAAATGAACGTTTGCGTTCCGATGAATCTCTGTCAGCCTGGAAAACATCCATGTTCCGCCACCTCAAGGTATATACTTCGGGGTGCGGAACGGGACTTATATTTTGCTCGATAGTATTAATGGGGATGAGTTAGGGGGATGAGGAGCTTTCTTGCGGTTGGTGGGCGCTGCGCGTGCAGATTGTTCTTCCGATCGCCACCGCCCCCGGATTTCTATTAAATAGAACCTGTAAAGGTTAAAATCCGGGGACAAAAGCGAACGCTTCGCTTCTCCAGAACAATTCTGCCCGCTCCGCTGGCAACCGCCAATAGAGCTTCTACATGTTTTAGAGTAGGTGTAGGAGTGAATTAGACCAAGAGTAAATCACTTGTCCTGCCGCTTTGTAACTGATCTACAAAAAAAGAGAGAGTTCCGTGGATTTTATTCATGGGACTCTCTCTTTTTTATTTTAATAAATGCGCTTTTCCTTTGCTTCTTGCAGCCATGACGTGAACTCGTCTAATCTACCATCTGCGTCGTCGCTCGTCGCCACTTAGGGGAAAGTCGCTCAATTCTCCGAGTTGGTCATGTGCAGCCTTATAAATGCGGAGGATCGCTTGCACCTTGTTAAAATCATTGTCTTCCGGACCGAATCCTTCCATATACATCCTTTGGATAATGTTTTGGAAAAAATCCATACGCTCGCGGATGGAATCCTGTTCGATTTGCAGCACATCTTCAAAGCTGTGTGTCTCAGCAAATTCAGACAGCTCATCAAAATCCTGTTCCTGATATCGCTCTCCCCGAGTTTCGGGATTGAGATCAATAGAGGTACGCAGGGTTGACAATAAAATATTTTCACGTGCCAGCATGACATGAAAATCTTTGTTCTTAAACAGATCCGTAACGATCAGACGGCACATTTCCTTGTTTTGCAGCAGAATCCCATCAAAGGGATGTAGCGTCCACACACCGTAGTTAAAAAATAAATTAAAATTGAAGCTGCTGCTCCCATACTGATATACAATGTTGATTTTCGATTCATCGATGATTTCAAATGAAAATTCCAGCATGCATTCTCCTTTGGGATTCCAATATTTAACTCTATCCTATCAGAAAATGCATGATTTTCAATAAAAAATTTTATTTCACAGTTTCATTTAACTCCACAATAGAGTCTGCTTTTTCACTACTGGCAGCCACGAGTAAAAAGACAATCACACACCCCAAAATAAAGGACATCATACGCTCATTCTCTCCTTTGTCATTTCACTTTTTAAGAGTTTATGCACGAGAATGCTATATATGTTCATCATGTCCTTTATGCTCCGCTGCCAAACCAAAGAAAGACGCCTTTTGGAATCACCCTGGCGTCTTTTTTCATAGATTATTGTGCTTATTGAGTATTAGTTATCAGTTCAAAAACGAACTTAGCCCCTCAGAAGAATGGTTGTCCTTCAGTGGTTTGGATTGTTCTTTCCCTTCGATGCCCAAACGCTGGCTAAGATTGGCATTGATTGCTGTCATTTTACTTGTATAATCGTGGCAACTTTCAATAATTCGACGGTTCGATTTTTCAGACAGATCCAAAGCAGATACCAAATCACCAATCGCCTGATTCACAGCCTCCAATGACATAGAAGGCTTGCTAAGCAGATCCGTTGTTCTCTCGGTCGTCGTTTTGAGAAGCTTCGCATTTTCCTTGAATTGATCCTCAATCGTACGGTTAGTCGCATCAACGGCTGAAATAATTTTATCTTGGTCCGCCAGTGCCATCGCGATCATAGCCGATACGGTGATCAGATTCGATGTTTTATCAATCGCATTATTAACAGAATCAATCAGTTTATCATTGTTATCATTAATAATATCCGTTGCTGCAATCGCCTGATTGTATAACAAAATCATTTCAGTCATCGACTGTGTGCGAGTAACCACTTTGCGCAATCCCCGCTCCAGATGAGGCTTACGATTTTCATTTTCCGGCTTGGCAATCTCGGTTTCGAACAGCTCTTTCAAGCGATTACCAAAGGCAATTTTCGTCTGTAAATTGTAGATTTCTTCAATGGAAGCCTTCTTCAACTGTCTCATGCTGACGATATTCTCTTCCAGATTATCCTTACCATCTCTCAAGGCAGTAATGATTTTCTCGATGTTCGTCTTCACCGACTGATACTTGTAGATATAGTTTTTCAACGGGCTTTTACGCAGGAGCTTGCCAAAAAAACCTACATCTTTACTCTGCTGGAGCGTTTCGCATTCATCCCGGAGTTTTAAGATCATATTTGAAACCTCAGCCCGGTCACCAGACATGAGGTCGTTTACCGGACGATCCAACATTTTAAGGGTTTGTCCCGCCCGTTCCTGCGTTTTAACCCCAAGCTTGCCAATGTCATCCATTAAGGTATCCAGACTCATAACATCGCTTTGCGATACCTTTTGAATCAGCTGTGAAGCCTCCTCAGTCACCTTTTGTTCATCTTCTTTTTTCAATTCAGCCCATGGGGTCGCCATGATGCTAACCTCCTATTCTGAAAACAACTGTTGCCCAAGGCTAATAGTGTTTTTCAGAGCAGCTATGCTGCTGATTTTGTATTCTATTAAAATAACCTACAATTCGGAGCTGCTGTACCGCTGGTGAATAAGCTCTGCTTTGCTCTGTAATTCCATCAGGTCCTTATGCTCCACCGTGGATACAATTACAGATATTTTGCTATCTACATCTCGCAATCCGTTTAGTAGCGTCCTGCGGTTGGTCCGTTTCGCGTCGCCACTGAGACGAAGAAACGGGTTAATCAGTCCATTCAAGTCCTTCAAAATCAATCTCCGAACCGTGTGATTCACTTCGCTGTTGTTCAATTCATGCAAAAGCGGGATGACCCGCTGCAAACGTGCAAATAGAGCCAGCGCCTTCTCGACAATCTCGTTATCAAGCGCATCTTTCTGTCCCTCGGAGATCACCATATCCTCCAGTACTTCCAAATACTCCATGACCTGAGCAAATTCACTGCTCACCTGATCCGGCAAACGTGCTTGTCCTGTTATAGACTCTCGCGGTGCGGCGATTTCCTCTTTATGTTGCTGTGCCTGATCAGCCTGCTCCTGCATCACCGGAATCACGGAACCGGTCAGATTAGGACGAGGATGGCGAACAGCCATGACAGCACTGTATCCTCCGATACAAATGATCGGGATTGCCAGACACACAAACAACGGCAACCAATAACTTAGTAAAAGCGCAATCAGGTAGCTGACCACAGCAATCGTGGCACCCCACATTTTAGAAGTCATAGCTTATACCTCCTGACGTAAACCCTTACCATATTGTAGAAAACAATATTTGCCTATGTCAATGTAAGGATTTGCGTATCGTGATTGGCTGCTCGATGTGACTGGCTAGAATGTCGTATTGCGGGTGTAGTGGACCGATTTCATAACCCAAAGCCGATTTCACCGCCAGGTAAGGAAAATTGATACCAGACAAGCACGATACATGAAGTCCTCCAGACATCCGCGGATTGATCTCTAGCAACTTGGCCTGCTCGCCGTTATATTTCACTTGAATGTTATAATTGTACGGAATGTGATACGCCTCAGCGACCTTCTCTGCCACCTTCAACAGCTCAGGATGCTGCTCCAGCAGCCGTAATCGTCCTCCTGCCTTCCTACGCGGAACAGCTGCTAACAATTTTCCGTTTCGGTCAGCCAAGCAGTCGATACTGTATTCGTATCCCTCCAGCAGTTCCATCACCATCAAATTGGGAAACGTCTCTGTGGAAGACAATACGCGATAGGCCTCCTCGAACGAAATATGATTCAGTGCATGGCCGAACAGTTCCTCCAGCGGATCACGTTTATTATCAATGATACGAAAGCCCATTCCACCTTCTGCATTACATGGCTTGAAGCACACCTTATGCCCAAGCGCCATTAATGACTCGTAAGCCTGTCTAAACTGCTCGGCATTACTGGCAATGGCATAATCGGGAATGGTGACAATATCCTTTTGACGAATAGATTCATAAAATAGGTCCTTCTCCATCAATTGCTCCAGCAGCGCTGTATCCCGGCACACCATTACTTCTGTACCAATATCGTCGAACAAATAAAGATGCTTGCTAATATCGAGCATATTCCACCGCGGAATAAAGATATCAATTTCATGGCGTCTGCAAAAATCAGCACAAAACTGTGCATACTCCACACCGCTCGTGCGCGGCTCAACTTCAGCTACATCACTGGCCTGTAGTGCCATGTGCTGCGGATCAGAGTGTGTGGCATAGATCTCGAACGGAATACCGTCCTCATTGTTACGAATAGCATTCATATAATGATACACCACCGAAAACCAGCGGTTAAAATACACTTTGACCTTCTTCACAGCGCCACGTCCCCTATTAGTTTAATCATGAAGTACGAGCCGCTGACACGCTCCCGTGCACTTCATAGACATATTCCATAATTTCATTTGCTGCATAAACCCCCGACACTTCCGTAAATCGGTAATTGACCTCTAGCTTATCCCGCTGCTGTTCCCGATACAATTCACCATGACGCGGGGCAATCGCATAGTCGGCATAATCCAGCAGACAACGGTCCAGTAAAGAGTCACCGGATGCAACCACAGCTCCCCCATTGGTGAGGTTACGGATATGCGCCACGGCTGCCTGTTTATTCACGGCCGCAGGCACCAGATATACTTTGCGCCCTTGAATGGATACCTCCCAGCCCATTTCATGCATCATCCGCGCCTTCTCCAGCACCTGTTCCAGCGGCATCCGATCCCGTTCAATTACAAAAGCATAAAATAGTTCATCGCAAAAACGCTCGTTTACGACCCAGTCTTCATGAAGAACCTGTCCGAACACCTGACGTGCCTCTTCCGCATGAGCACCATCGCGGCGTACTTGTTCGTGAATACGTCGGTTCCACTCTCGGTCCACCTCGCCTCCGACGATGATGTTTCCGCCATTACTCGTCACGGCATATGCGGGAACCAGCTCCGTCTGAAACACGGTGATTCGTCTATACTGTTCCATGGTCCGAGTCGTCACAGGCATAAACATGACATCTGCCGGTAGTGTCTTGAGCCATTGCAAAGCTTGTGTAGAAATAAAGGCCGACGTCGCCCCATCGATCTGTTCCGCAGGCAACAGACCAGGGGACTCCAGCGGCACGCCAAGCGAGCGTTTGGAGTAAATCAGCGTCTGATCCAGGTCACTGGCGTAGATCATTCTTGTCCCCCCTTGAGCGGCTTGATGATTCCGCAACAGGAATAGGTCAATCCTTCAAATACCTCAACAGGCACTCCACGATCCTTGGCCAGCAGCATAATATGCTGAAGATTCGGATTATCTTCACGGTCAATCAGAATTTTCCATGGCACCCTGCGGAGCAGTACGCGAGTCGTCTCCCCCACTCCCGGCTTGACCAGATTAATATCCCGAATCCCAAATGCCTGCTGAATCGCCTCAATATCCCGTAAGCCCTGCCACGTCACGACAGGCGGATTCAATGTCATCTGTTCCGCATAGGCAGCCGCCGTTTTAGCCACGGCTTGAAAATAACCGGACACCGTATCCACAAACGTATTGGATTGATCCACCGACCGCCAGGATTCATAAAATTTAGCCCCATGAAAATCGTCCGGACCTATCAGATCATCGCGTAATACCGTCCGGCTCATCAGACCTGATACGGTTGAATTCAGACAAGCGCTCGGGATTAAATAATCTTCTCGTGTACCAAAGGTCTCCGAGCAGCTGCCCGGATCGGCCAGCACCGCCAGATCATCATTTAGGCGCAGCCCGTAATCTGCATTCATCTCACGGCAGGCCTCGATCAACACCTGACGAATGGCGCCTTTCCCCGTCCAGCCATCGACAAACTGAAGTTCAATCCCCAGCCCATGCTGCTGTAGAATGTACAAAATAGCATTCCGGTCAATGCCTTTGCCACGAATAATAGAAATACTGTAATGCGGCAAGGATACGCCATATTTCCAGTCAATATAACGCTTGATCAGGATACCAATAGGCGTCCCTGCTCTGGCAAGAGAAACAATCGCCGTGTTTAGGCCTCTTTTTCTCACAATCATCTCAGCCACAGAAGCTGCCGCTAATGCAACCTTTTCGGCAGATTGGGCAAGCGTGTCGTGAAACAATCCAATATACTCTGCTGTGGGCTGATATTCCACTGGCAGCATTTCTGAATAATGGACGCCCGACTGTATCGCTTCTTCCCGATCCTCCGTCCCTTTTTCCAACGCAACCCGGCTCAAATCCTTTAATAAAAAAGTGACATCCGAGGCAGGATAACTGCCTAGCGGTACGGGCGGATGAATGTTCTTCTGCTGTATTTGCTCCATAAGTGCTTGCTTCATATCCGCGCTCCTTTACTCTCCTGCCTAGTTAAACCATTAAAATAAACGACATGCACTTTATCACAGCCCAGACGGCTCAATGCCTCCAACATGGGCTTCATTCGCTCTGGGTCCGACTCTCTTTCCAGCAAAACGAATATTTCGTCATACTGACCTGGCTCTACATTATAAATAAAATTGCGTACCGTACTGTCCTCAGGTGAGGGATAGGTCACACCACTTGCGACGCCATACCCTTCTTCTCTATGGGGATACACCGGGCTGCGTGTGGTGGACTGATAATATACGTTCGGGCCTAACTCCGCTGCAATCCGCATTGGAATGTACATGAATTCCCCCGTACCCATTACCAGTGTTCGTTGTCCTGAACGAAGTTGGTTCAGTCGTTCAGCTGTGTACGCGATTTCTGCATCCAGCGCTGGATTGTCGGCGGATTGTAGACCAAAACGGCCAGTATATTTAAGATAAGGAGCTGTATTGGCGTACCCGTCGGTAGATATGGAGGTATGTGATATCCGCTCAAAAGCGGAAGCATCCTCTTCAAAACAGCGGTCAATTGTTCCAGAAAAATCTTTATTAACCTCTGCGGTGCTAGTGGCTGCATGCTCTACATTCCCGGTCTGTCCGGCATATTCTGCGTGATCCAGTATCGGTGTTCCCTGTATTTCTATCTTTCCTTTGAGCAAACTTAGAGGCGTAATCCTAATATCTAGCTCTGCTTCCAGATCAGCAAAAGCTCGCTCGTCGCTGTCTGTCCGCCAGTCCAATAACGAAGCTATCACATACTGTTTGCGCGGAAAATGTTCCTGAATATCCCGTATAATATTAAGCGTTGTTTTTCCCGTCGTAATCTCATCATCTACCAGCACAATGGGTCCATCTCCGGCAAAAGCATCCTCATTCAGTGCATAACAACGATGATCAACAGCATGAGAATGCTCTTCTTCAAACCGAATAATAGGCCGAAGGCCCGGAATATCCTCGCGTGTCGTATGAATATACGTGGCACCGCCATCAAACAACCGATACATGCTGTGTCCCAGTGCTGTAGCCGTCTCGGCAAAACCAACAAATTTAATCGGTTCTGGAAAAGAAAAAGCCAAACGCTCATCCATCAGCTTTTGATAGGCCTCTTTTGCATAATTCGGGTCAAGGAGTCCTCTCACGGCCTCTCCAATCAGTTTATCCATCTGTTGTCCTGACTGTGGGACAAGCTCTTTATATAGGAGGATCGCCAGGGCCGCCCCACTTAACAGAGAGGTGTATGGATTTACCGGAATATGCTTGCCCAGCACCTTGCTGACAAACAAAAACGAACGCTTTTTGTTGACCCGTGCCGCCATTGCAAACAGCTTGTCCACAGGAAGACGGAATGAGTTATGAGTCTCCGTAATTTTAACGCTGAACTGCTCCAGAATTGGCAGCAGATGTGTTTTCGTGGTTGGGTAAGAGACTGACAAAATGTTGTTGTTCATGTAACACCCCGTATACTTTAGATCTATTTATAATACGATAAGCCCAATTCAAATGAGGCTTAATTTCATTCATCTTATTGGCATAGGTGCTCTTGAATACCCCCAGGCTACCGTCGTTACGTTCAACAATTTCAAGTGCATCCATATACTCTTCATGGGTCACCGCATACATGGCCTGTACCGGCTTAATGTGGGACGGATGAATGATCGTTTTGCCAATAATCCCATTCTCTTTATCCATCATGACTTCGCGAATCAGTCCGTCCACTGCATCTGAGATGAAGTCCATTCGCAAGTAGCGTCCCGGCTTCCCAAATGCGTCTTCGAAGGGCGATACTCTTAATTGAGGTTTAAAGATACGTTCTCGGTGAGAGAAATACTCCCATACAGGACCGGAAACGACATAGTCCGAGTCCACGCGTCCGAACAAGTTAATAATATCTGCGATGCAATCCCGAATGACGGCAATTTCATAAATCGTAATATCCGGGCTGCGTCTCAGCCCATACAGACTGGAGAAATCGGTGGCCCCAATTCGTACATTCAGCACATATTCCTGAACCTCATCCAAAATTTCTTTAATCGCCAGCAGTTCTTTCCAACGAGTTTCCCGATAAATAATTTTAGAGCTTTCGAGAATCGGCAATCCATACAACACAGGCGTACGGCTTGCGTCTCCTGCCCCTGTATGCATAGTCCGGTTATATTCAGCAATGAGTGCAAAATACGCCCGTCCATTATCAGAAGAGAACTTGGGGAGGACAAAGCCCGTGAGCAGCGCCAGGGTTTCTCCCAAACTGTTCAGCAGTCGTTCCAGCTGCTCCACAGAGCGCACACGTACAAACAGCAAAGGTAATTGCTGTTCACTCATCACCCCTGTCCGTACATAGGACAAGAGTTGAAGCAGTTGCTGTGCCAGCGATTCTTCGGCCTGTCCGACCTGCTGATCCCCTATAGCATCCTCCAAGTCCAGAATGACTGTGGTTAGTCCTTCATGCTTTCCATTTTTGATCTCTTCCGCTACCTCCGAGCGGGTTGCCGGCATGTACAAAGCCGCTCCTATGGCATAAGCCAATATATTTTTGGGTGAACGGTTATGAAACTCCATCGGTGGAGTACAGAAGATCGCTTCTACTTCCTCAGAGGTTAAATCATTAAAATATTTCAGGGCCCTTCCCCTCCTCTTGCTCTATCTCGCCTGACTGAAGCCCTGTGCCTCGGGTATAAAAGAAATCCCCCCTTAGTTTCAGGAGGGATTTCGCTATACTTTGTACATTAAGCCTCTTTGTCGGCCTTTTTCTTTCTTTTCGCCGAGCTAAGAATCATTGTGCCTACAAAGACGGCAATCAAAATGCCGAAGAATAATACTTGCGACATATGAAAGCCAAAAGCAGCAGCCAACATTTTACCCCCAATAATGGCGATCATAATAAAGGCTGTCTGTTCCAGTTCCGGAAATTTATCAATGAGCTTGAGGAACACTTGTGCAACACCACGCATCATCAGAACGCCGAGTATACCACCCAGGAACAGAACCCATACTTTCTCGCTCACACCAAAAGCGGCAATGACACTGTCAATACTGAAGGCAATATCCATCAGTTCGACCATTAATACGGTTTTCCAGAAAGAAGTAGGTTTGTTTTTCACTTCCCCATCACCCTCGGACTTGAATAAGCCCTTGTAAGCGATGTAGAGCAGATAAGCCGCACCCAGCACCTTAATCAGCGTGAACTTAATCAGGAAGGTACCCAAGCCGATGGCCAGAAACCTGAATATATACGCACCTAAAATCCCGTAAAATAAGGCTCTCTTCTGCTGCTCTTTTGGTAAATGCTTAACCATAACTGCGAGAACCAAGGCGTTATCCGCCGACAAAAGACCTTCCAGCAAAATGAGAGTTCCAATAATCCCCCAACTCACCGGGTCAGTAAGCGTACCTACCACATCACTCCATGAAAAGAAATGCCCGTAGTTCTCGCTGATATTTTTAAATAAATCATTCAACATGAAAAGAGTGCCTCCGATAATTCAATTTATTTACTACCCTGCGTCCAGCGCATGCCCCAGTTATATGCCTGATCCATTTCACGATGACCGCCATAAAACTGTACGAGTCTCTCAATACTAAACGTTTCATCGTTCACATTTTGGATCATTGCAATCGCACACATCCCTTTGCGATTGTCATGTTCATTCATATGAACGATAATGTCTGGCCCGTCCTTCTGGTACAGCGTGACTACCCCATCTGCTTGTGACCAGTTCGTGACTCCTTCATAAATGAAGGTAAACACCAAAATTCGCTTAATTTCAGAAATTTTAGCCCCATTAATGCGGAGATTTTCCCCTGTTTTCACAGAGCCCGTACGGTCGTCACCATCCAGAGCAATGTACGGGAAGCGACTTAGAGAACCGAAAACTTCCCCAAGCGCCTGAACGACACCTTTATCCCCGTTCTTCATCTCATACAAGCAGCCCAGATCCAGATCGACACCCTTGGAGCCACGACTGAAAAAGCCCTTGCTCTGCTGTACCTGATTCCAGTTCAGATTGATTAGGATTTCACCTAATCCGCCTGAGCCCTTTTTCAGGTTAATGGTATCTCCCTTTTTCTTCAGCTCAATTTTCCGCAGATTCAGATTTACCGGAGTTGCAGATGGCTCTGGCTTTGGAACAGGAGGTGCAGGCGGCGGTGTGGGTACTGGTCGAGGTGCTGGAGGTGGTGTAGGCACCGGCACCGGAGGGGCCGGATTATTTTCCACTTCAATGCCGAAATTTTCACACAACGCATCCAATCCACCGGAAAAACCTGCGCCTATCGCATTAAATTTCCATTCACCGTTATGGCGGTACAGCTCGCCTATTACAATGGCCGTCTCGACTGTAAAGCCACTATCCAAATTAAATCGTAAAACCTCTCCACTTATCGGATGAGCAAAACGTATAAATCCGCCTTGAACCTGTCCAAAATTTTGCCGTTTCTGATCCGCATCATAAATGGTCAGCGTAAACGCAATCTTCTCGATATGTGAAGGTATTCTGGTTAGGTCCAGGGAAAATTGTTTCTTGTCACCAAACTGTTGTCCATCTGAATAGGTGATAAAAGGTGTAGTCGGATTATTGTAAAAGATCAGATCCTCATCGCCTGATACTTTCCCTCCAGGGCCCAGCAAAAATGCAGAAGTATCAAGTTCCAGAGCCGCTGAAGACTCCCAACCGATCCCTATGTTGACATGGCTCAGGCCCGGATTCGTTTTGGTCAAATCCACCTTCTGCCCCTTTACTACGATAACAGCCATGATTGTGTCACCTTTCTGTCCGTTTGTCGTGTTCAGCGTACGCCCTTCAATGGCTTAAAAAGAAAGAGGTAGCGCCCTTTGGACACCACCCCCATGTGGATATTATTGAGCGTCCAAGCCATAGTTTTTAGCAAGCGCACCCAATCCACCAGCAAAACCACTACCGATAGCCTGGAATTTCCAGTCTGCATTGTGACGGTAAAATTCACAGAATACCACAGCTGTTTCGGTGGAGAAATCCTCTCCCAAATCGTAGCGCAACACTTCACGATCCGTTGCCGCATCTACCACACGTACAAAGGCATTGGACACTTGTCCAAAGTTTTGCGCACGTGCCTCATAGTCATAAATCGTAACTGTAATTCCAATACGATGGATATTTGCAGGAATCTTTGCAAAATCAATAATAATTTGCTCGTCATCCCCGTCGCCCTCACCTGTGCGGTTATCGCCTGTATGAGTAACAGCACCCGCTCCACCTGTTGGGTTATTATAGAATACAAAATCGTCAGCTGCCTTCGCTTTACCGTCCTCATATAGCAGGAAAGCCGAAGCATCCAAGTCAAATTCTGCGCCGCCACTATATTTATTGGTATCCCAGCCAAGACCTACGACAACACGAGTCAAGCCTGGATTCGTTTTGGTCAGATCAATACGTTGTCCTTTGGAAAGACTAATCGTCATACTGCATACCTGCCTTCTTTGTGTAGATTTTTTAAGCTAAGCCGTAATCACGTGTCAAGCCTGCAAGACCATCCTGGTAACCGCTGCCAATGGCATTGAACTTCCACTCACCGCTATGGCGATACAACTCGCCTACCACGACGCCTGTTTCGATCGAAAAATCTTCTCCCAGATCAAAGCGAACCAATTCTTCATTGTTTGCCTCATTTACGATACGTGCGTAGGCACGGGACACTTGTCCAAAGTTTTGGCTGCGTTCTTGTGCATCATAGATCGTAATCGTAAAAGCGATTTTTTCTACGTTAGCAGGTACATTGCTCAGATCAACTTTAATTTGCTCGTCATCTCCGTCACCTTCACCTGTGCGGTTATCTCCGGTATGAACGACAGAACCGTTCTCGTTTTGTGGATTATTAAAGAAGACGAAGTTCTTTTCCGTTTCCACTTTGCCGTCCGCATTCGCCAAAAATACGGATACGTCCAAGTCAAAATCTTTACCGCCATCGTACTTATTGGTGTCCCAGCCGAGACCAACCGTGATTTTGGACAAGCCTGGGTTTGTTTTCGTCAAATCGATTTTTTGACCTTTAGATAAGTTAATTGCCATGAGTAAGTACCCCGTTTCTCATTAGTTTTGTATGAGCAATCTAAAATTACATATAACGCTGAGCCAGCACATCAATATGTACGGCATGGGTGCCTGCACCGATTGCAGCAAACTTCCATTCGTCGTTATGGCGATAGAGTTCTCCGCAGATCAGTGCAGTCATTCCCTCAAAATTATCAGATAAATTAAACGTCACCAGTTCCTTAGAATTAGCACCGTCCAGAATGCGGATATACGCTTTCTCGATCATGCCGAAATCCTGTTTCCGGTTTACGCAATCATATATATTCACAACAACAAGCACTTTATCGACATTGGCCGGAATCCGTGCCAGGTCAATCATAATTTGTTCATCATCGCCGTCACCTTGTCCGGTCAGATTATCACCGGAATGCACGACTGAGCCGCACGGGCTTTTTTTATTATGGAAGCATACTACATTGTCAGATTGAGTTAGTTTCCCGTTGGCATCCAGCAAAATGGCAGAAGCATCACAATCAATATTGGGTTGCTTCTTGAAACCAAAAAATCCTTTGGACTGCACGGGGTCCCATCCCAATCCGGCTATAACCTTGGTTAGTCCTGTGTTTCCCTTGGTCAAATCAATTTTCTGGCCCTTGACCAGATTAATTACAGCCACTGATTAACACACCTCCCTTCCATAAAATTTACAGACTAAATTCAGACGGATTCAAACCAAGCGCACCACAAATCTCAGCAACAATCCGTTGCTCATTGGCATCAAAGTCACCGTCAGCTGCACCAATGGCACTGCATACGCCGACGACAAGTCGACCTACTTCAGGCTTGCCTTTCAATTTACCAATCGCTTTCAATGCTTCCTGTTTGCCGATTTCAGGTGAAAATTCAAAGTTTGCTACATAGTGATTGAAACGGTTGATGACCTCACCCATATCAAACACTTTCAATTCCTCACTGATATTTATGTATCCGGCCATTTTTGTTTTTTCTTCCGGACTAATAGTACCGTCTGCAAATGCCACTAATGCACAACCTGCAACAACAGCTTCCATAAAATCTTTGTTCTTAAATTTCTTAACCTGGTCGCCCAGTCCTTTTTTAGTTGTATTCAACCAATTTTTAAATGTACTCATATTTCCCTCCACAATTACGTATTTGGGTATAATCTATCCTAGTTAATTTCTTCCTTTACTATAACCTGAATTACGATCTTATTCTACAATAATATACAAAAATGCGGTAAATCCGATCTACCTTTTGTAGGTATCCTCTCTATCTTTAGCCCTATTTTCTGTCGAAAGTATCTCTTCCATTATCACCCATTTGATAGCGCAAATGCAAGTTTGTAGAATGGTAGACTTCTATGGATATGCAACAAAATACAGTTGCTATTCTACATATACGGTTTTGCTAAGGTAAACGTTGCACATACTTGCGGATCACAGCATACAAAAATAGCGTCGACCAAATTTAGGACGACGCTATTTTCACTTCAATCTATTAGGTTCGGTCGTATATAGCTACTCTTTTAATTCCGAAGCTGAAAACCTCTGTCTAATGTAGGATATCTCTTTCACGTTGTTTAAACAAGTGACACACGCAGTCTACCCATCTTGCATTTTATTAATAGTCTGTAAGCAACTCTGTTTTAGCTTTTTCAATCGCTTCGTCACGGCTTTGCACTTGCATTTTTGAGTATATGGTCGAAATATAGTTTCGAACCGTTCCTTCAGATAAGTGAACCTTGCTTGCAATTGCTTTATAACGGTGTCCTTCAGTTAAACAATGCAGAATTTCCAACTCCCGCTCTGTCAGTCCATAAGGATTCTTCATCGTCCCTGTCATTTGCTGAAACAATGTACTTGCTACTTCTTGGGTTATCATCGTTCCTCCGTGATGCACTAGCCGTATCGTATTAGCCAGCTCTCTTGGATCAATTGATTTTAGTACATAACCTTCAGCACCCAAAGCAAGTGATTTCGTAGCATACGAAATGTCATCAAAGGTGGTGATCATAATTACACGTATGTTAGGCCAGCTTTCTTTAATTAGCTTCGTCGCAGTAATACCGTCCATCTGGGGCATATGTACATCCATTAATACAACGTCTGGCGGGTCGCTGGCACATTGATCTACAGCAACGTTTCCGTCTTCCGCCGTTTGAATTCGAAAATCAGGTTCGTTTTTGAGCAACAGGCCTAAACTGTCCCGAATGAGTAATTGATCATCCACCAACAATACCTTGATCTCTGGATTACTAACATCTGTATCCTGAAGCAATGGTATAGAACAGGTCACAATCGTTCCTTCGCCTTCTTTGGAATGAAGGTATAGCTTGCCTTGAAGAGACGAAAGCCGCTCTTTCATTCCTGAAAGACCAAACCCGAACTTAATTTCGTCACTTCCCTTCCCATTGTCCTGCACCTGCAAAATGATCTGGTTACGGTCGTAGTGAAGAAGCACCTGAATAGAATTGGTATGCCCATGTCGGCTGGCATTAGTCAATAATTCTTGTAAACAGCGGTACAAGGTCAGTTTTGACTGTTTTATGACAGGAAGCGGCTCCCCCATCGTTCTGAACACAACACGAATGGCAGTATTCTTTTTGAATTCATTAATGATATTTAGCAAGGATAGATCCAAAGATGGATCCTCCTCCATAGGGTCCATCTGATGAACTTGCTTTCGGATATCTTCGAGCCCTGTGCGACCAAGTTGAAGAACAGACTGCAATCTTTCAGTCCCCTCTTCAGAAGAGATATAAGGCCGTAATGTTTCCATACCTAAGATAATGGAAGTGAATGTATGGCCAATCGAGTCATGCAACTCGCGAGCCATGCGGTATCTTTCTTCCAATAGTGTCATTTGTTCAACCTGAGTCGAATACTGCTCCAGGGTTTGATACTGCTTTTTTATTAATTCGAGTTTTTGTTTGATCCGATCTATAGAACGAAATGCCATTTGTAATCCGAAACCAATACCGTATACAAACGAAGCATCCACTAGGTTCTGGAATACGTCTTCTATCGTCCAATGAAACGCCCCTCTTCCTCCCAGACAAAACATCACCAACGCAAGAGGAAAAGTTACCGCATGTGAACGGCCACGGCTATAAAACGAAATCGTAAAAACAGCTGGCAGAAATAGTCGGACAAGCTCATATTGATGAGCAAATAGCAAAGAAATTCCACCCACTAGAAATACTTCCGCCAACAAATACCAGCGGTAATGAATTCGATCAATGAACAAAGGTATTGAATAGCAAACGAGAACAGAGATAAATACAACAGTGAAAGGGAAAGATGGGCGGTCTTGATACGATAGCAAAACAAAGCAAATCAACCACAAGATTCGGAATACAGCAACAATCCATTCCTGCCAAGACCAGCGCATATTGCATCCAAGCATGTAAGTACCCCATTCTTCTTAAATTAAGGTAATTTTTTCAATCTTTTCACATCATAACAAGGTCATGACATTTTGTCACTAGGGAGTATGACTGCACTCCTGATACTTTATAGACAATCAAACTGTTGGCGGGGAGGGAATCGTTGTTGTCACTATTACAGATTCGTAATTTAAGTAAAAAGATTGGAAAGAAAACCATTGTTGAAGGACTGTCCTTGGATGTAAAGGCGGGGGAAATCATGGGTCTTGTTGGCCCAAATGGAGCGGGCAAGACGACCACTATTCGGATGATCGTGGGGTTAAGTTCAAAATCGGGAGGCCAGGTATTTATCCACGGCCAAGATATTGATCGCTCCTTTGAAAAGGCAATGAGACATGTTGGAGTTATCGTCGAAAATCCAGATCTGTACAAATATTTATCCGGCTATGACAATCTGATTCATTTCTCAAGAATGTCTCCAGGGGTTTCTTCGGAACGTATTCAGGAAGTAATCTCGCTCGTCGGACTTGAGGACAGCATTGATAAGAAAGTGGGAACTTACTCTCTAGGAATGAAGCAGCGACTGGGATTAGCCGTTGTACTGGCCCATAAACCTTCCTTACTTGTACTTGATGAGCCTACCAATGGTTTAGACCCAGCAGGAATAAGAGAGCTTCGGGAACATTTAATCAATCTGTCTCAAAAAGAAGGCGTTGGTGTTCTTATTTCTAGCCATCTTATGGCTGAAATGGAACTGATGTGTGATCAGGTAGCGATTTTAAATAAGGGAAAACTGATTGGTATCCATAATGTAGCTGAGATGATGGATAATCGGCTTGCTCCTGTTCGGTTTGAAGTAGACAGACCCGAATTGGCTCTTCCTGTATTCCAGTCCATGCTGGCGGGGAAAGAAATTATTGCAGATCAACAAACTCTACAAGTTGACATTACAAAGGATCAAATTCCGGGTATTACAAAGAAACTTATGGATACGGGGGTGAACATATACAGCGTTCAGATTACGAAACAGACACTAGAGGATAAATTCATTGAAATCACAGGGGGAATTGAAAAGTGATTCAGTTAATTCGCAATGAAAACATGAAGATTTATAAGCGTAAACGTACCTGGCTTATCATCATACTGCTTATTTTGTATGTATTAATCCAGATGGCTAATTTAAAAAGTTCTGGTATGACTGAGTACAATGAAGGCTGGAAAACACTCTTACAGCATGAAAATTCAAAGCTAACGAGAGATGCGGCAAAATCAGATGCTCTACCCATTGAGAAAAAAATGGCAGCAGAAAAAATTTTGATGAATCAGTATTATTTGGACCATAACATCGCTCCTCAATCCAATGCTTGGAGTTTTACAGTGAGCCAATCCAGAAATTTAATTGTAGGTATCTCTCTTTTAGCTCTTATCGTGGCTGGCGATATTGTAGCCTCTGAGTTTTCTGCCGGTACAATCAAATTTTTACTGACACGTTCAGCTACACGCTCAAAAATTTATTTTTCTAAATATATTGCAACTCTCTTGTTTGGAATATTTTTGGTTTTGCTTACTTTTCTGGCTGCCATATTTTTCGGTGGATTAATGTTTAGCTTTAAGGGGATCGGCGATCCCTACTTCTTCGTCAAGGATCAAACCATTCAGCAGGCAGATATGATTCAAGCCTTGTTAGGAGGGTTTTTATTTAATATACCTTTTATGGTTATCGTGTTGACATTTGCATTTATGATTTCTGCAGCATTTCGCAGTGTTACATTTTCTATTGTGTTCTCTATGCTGGCAGCTATAGCAGGATTCGTCCTGAGTATCACCATGAATGGATGGCCTTGGACAAAATACTTTGTGTTTTCCAGTACAGATCTCAATCCTTATTTTTTTGGAACGACGCCAGTGGAAGGAATGACCTTGGGCTTCTCACTGTTCCTCCTTCTACTTCATCTGGTCGCTATGCATCTCGTTTCATATCCTATTTTTACAAAACGGGATGTAATCTAAATCTATACTAACTATTCTGAAACGGAGTGATTGTAATGAAATGGCTCACTACTTTAGTGATGATCTCAATGTTACTGTTAATTACAGCCTGTTCATCCAAACCTGCAACATCTTTAAACAAGGAACTTGAATTATCATCTGCCGGTATTTCCAGCTTAGTTCTAGATAATAGCAACGGTCAAATTGAAGTTGTCGGAAACAAGAATACAGATAAAATACAAGCCAGTGTCGTTGCTAATGGCAGCAACATGGATAAGCTAAAATTAAGTCTGGAGGGAAAAGATGGTGTAGCTACTCTTAATACTTTTTTCGAGGGACAATTCATGTCAACAGGTCCCCAAACAGTTGATGTCAAGCTAACCATTCCGGAAAAAATGAAACTAGAAATTAAACATCCACATAGAGATGGAGATATTCAAGTAACGAATTTAGCCTCGGATGTAAGCATTGAAAATGTGAATGGTAATATCACGCTTAAAGAAATCGGTGGAGCCATTGATTTAACCAACAGAGATGGTGGGATTACTATTCAAAATAGCTCATCTGATGTCAATATTGAAAATGTAAACGGACATATTCAAGCAGATAAAATAGGGGGTACTGCATATATTGAGTTAGGTGACGGCTCTCTGGATATTGATCAAGTTGCAAAAGATGTTGTCATTATTCAGAGCGGCAATGGAAAAGTAAGCATCGGTGATGTGAAGGGGAAAGTGACTCAAAGCAAAAAATAACTGAAAGACCAAAAGGCCAACATAAGTTGGCCTTTCCATTAACATCAGGTCCTTCAATCACATCATCATGGGCAGAAATTCAGTTTATAATGCTGATACTCGTTCTTTTTCACCTACGCTATTAAGGACTGGTTCGGCATTTTGACTGAAAAAGTTACGTAATGCTTTGTTCTTATGAGCCATGATCCCCATCACCAGAGCAACTATTCCCGATGCCAGAGGAAGGTATACCCAATGGATTCTATCCAATAGTATTCCGTACAACCCGATTCCGAGCGGAGTTGCTAGCATAGTGATCGAGCTGATTACACCAAACACCCCGGCTCTGATATGTTCTGGAGTATACAGCTGCACATAAGAAATCATGGGAACATTGCTCATTGAATTAAAAAATCCGGTTACTGCCAAAATCATAATGAAGATGAACGTCATCTGTATCAGGCTTCCTGATGTTGAGGGAAACAATAATGGGAAACACCATGTTAGGAATAAGATGGCTTGAAGCTGAAACAGGATAAATATTTTGGTAATAACAAATTGATGTACTTTCCGACGTGAAACCACAATGGCTCCCGCAATGACTCCTACGAACCAGGCTCCTTGAATAACAGATAGTTGCTGAGCTGAAAGTTGAAGTTCCTGATAAGTCACATACGGCAGCACAACCTGGACTAATGGAGCGAGCATAAAATTGATACCAACAAAGATAACAAGTAAATACATTATGGCTTTTTGCTTGTTTATATACGCAAACACATCTTTGACACTGTCTAAATAACTTGAGGATACCGTTTGTTCATCAGTTTTCCTAAATTGTAACCATAGTTGCATCAATCCGGCCGAAATAAATGTTATTCCGTTAATCATCACAATCGTTTCCAAGCCCCAAGCTCGATAAGTTATGGCACCCAGGATCGGGCCCAGTACATTTATGATTGCTCCTATACTTTGATAGGAAGAGTTTACGCTATGAACGTTGTCTCTTTCCACTAAGTTAGGAATTGAGGCGTTCAGCGTTAGGAACGTAAATGATTGAATTAGGCTTAATATAACGGAAAACACGGCAAGTAACATGACATTGGTTGAATCCAACAAGAAAATGGGTAAAAAGATTAGTAGCGCTATTCCGCTTAATATTTCGGTTATGACAAGCACTTTCTTCTTATTGCTCCGGTCTATAACTACCCCTGCAAAAATATTGACAAATACTCCGGGCAGAATGGACAAGCCTAACACCATTGAAAATACAGTGGCCGATCCGGTGATATCCAAAATATATAGACTTAAAGCAAACTTAAAAATCGAACTTCCTAGCTCCGATATAAGCCTGGTCACAGAAAAAATAAATAGGTTCCGGCGAGCATAAAACGAAAATTCCTTTGGCTGATTCATGAGATCCCCCTATTCGGTTAGGGCAAGAGTTACAGAACGGTTGCCCAGCGTCTTTCCAATTGCTCCAAGGCACTTTGTAGATGATTCCGTACTATACTTTCGTCTTCTGAAAAAGGTAGAGTTAGTGCCACAAACAGATTAGACTCGCTATCATGCCAAACTTCGCATAAGATTCGTGTTCTTCCTTCAACATTGACATTACCCAGATCCACCGTTTGTAGGAGTTGATGCTCACTTCTCAGCTCACCAAGGAAATTAAATACAATTGGCATTCTATCCAAAGCCTGCTGCAAGTATCCTCCAGATAAAGGATAATCGTTCTGTACATCCGGGTTATACATTAAGTTAGCAAAGCTGATATTATGTTCAGCTGCCCATTGAACACTTTGGCGAACCTGCTGTTCTAGAGATACCAGGTTTTGGTCTAAATTTGTTAGTATCGGGATATGATCCACAAATTCACCAATAACATCATAGTAACGCTTCTCTCCAAAGCTTCGGCCATACTGCGTTACCCAAATGGGTACCTGACTAAGCTCGAAATACATTTTACAAAAAGCAGTGAACGTAAAGAATGCAACCTCCCAATGACTTGTGTTGTCCAAGTGAACTGCTCTCTCGGAAGATTTCAAATCCCAAATGACAGTTGTATGCCCTTCAAGTACTGCTTTTTGACTTACAAAATCGGTTATACGACCAATTGCACGATCAAACTTATCTAGATTATAGGTAGTAGCTAGTTCCAGATCATCAACACCCTGAGGTCCTTCCATAATATGAGCTGTAAAATCAGAGTAACGATTTCTGCTCCCTTTAGGCGTTTCCTTTCCAGCTCGTACACATTCATAATAAGTGTTGAACTGGTGCTTAATAATCTCACTGCTCATAAAGTCAAAGATCGAGTGCGAAAAAGGTAATATAAGCATGTAGTCTTTCAGATTCTTTTTCACAATCAATATCCGATATAAGAGTGAATTGCTCAGTTCATGCTGCCTGTAAAAATAAGGCCAGACGATATTATTCAGAATCACTTGCTGTGTATCTTCATCGTACATAGAGATATCAACCAGTGGTACAGGAAGATGATCTGGTGCTTCCCTTACTTGCCACTGCAATTCTCCGTTTTCTTCACACAGCGTACTTCTCATCAAATCCTGCTCTCGAATAATCTGCCGAATCGCTTCTTCCACATATTCCATGTTCATATGTTTTTCTAGCGGAATAATCGTGCCAGAAATATCACTATGTTGGAGATGGTAACGTTGTGTTGGAGAAACAGGCAGCCTCTCTATCACTCCTAGGCTTAAAATAGCTTTGGAGAAAACGTCCAAATCATTGTCAATTCTTTCTGTCCATATGCTCTTAATGTCTTCAAGATTGGCCTCTTCCAGTCTCAGGGTTTCTTCTCCATGCCAAGTGATGTAATGAGGCTGAATTGATTCATCGCATTTCATGTCCAACAGTTCCATAATCTCTTTTTCAAAAGAAATGGCTCCATCTTCTAGATGCAGAACGATATAAGATTTTCCATTGAATTGCTCTTGTTGTAACCATCCCTTAACGTTCAGCTTTTGATGCAGCAACGCTATAATTTGATCAAATTGTTGAGCAAGTGCAGAATGGTTTTCTTCCATCCCTTCCACATGTAGTGCCAACTCTCTGACCGTAGGGTATTGATAGATACTGCTCAACCGTAATTCACTACTCCAAATCCCCTGTAACCTGGATGCAAGCTGAATAGCCGTTAAAGAATGTCCTCCCAGTTCAAAGAAATTATCGTCGATACCCACATGTTCAATACCAAGTACACTCATCCAGATCTCAACTAATTCCTTTTCCAGCTCACTGCTTGGCTCCACATATTCCGTTCCGGTACCAAATTCCAGCTCAATCTCTAATAGCATACGACGATTAATCTTACCACTCGACGTGAGCGGCATCTGATCCAAGAATACAAAATAGGCTGGAATCATATACTCTGGAACTGAGACAGATAAATTTTGTCGCAACATTGCCGTTGTCACATGAGGTTCGGCAACAACATACGCCCCCAAACTAGGCATCCCCGTTCGGTCATCAGCACGGGCAAGTACTGCCGCTGCCCGAACTCCATCATGCGCAAGCAAAGCCGCCTCAATCTCACCCAGTTCGATCCGATATCCGCGGATTTTCACCTGATGATCGATTCTGCCCATATATTCGATATTTCCATCCGGCAACCATCTGGCCAGATCCCCTGTTCGGTACATCCGTCCTCCCGGCTCGTATGGATCTTCTACGAACTTCTCTTCCGTCAATTCCTCCCGATTCACATATCCTCGCGCTACACAGTCGCCTCCAATATGCAGTTCGCCAGGTATCCCTATCGGTTGCAAACGGTCCTTCTTATCCAAAATGTACAATTTTACGTTATCAATCGGCTTCCCGATCGGAATGCTCTCCGGTTCATGCTCGACAGGACAGTCATAATACGCCACCTCCACGGTCGCTTCCGTTGGCCCATACAGATTGTGCAGCGTGGCACCGCCGCCTCCTATCAGACAGTTAAACCGACGCACATGCTCTGTCATCAGCGCTTCCCCGCTGGCAAATACCCGTCGTACACTGCGCATTTTCCCCGCAGCTCCGCTGTGTTCCATGTATTCCAGAAACGCGCCCAGCATCGACGGCACAAAGTGCAATGCCGTTACCCGGTTAGACTCAACTGTTTCAGCTATTGTGGCCGGGTCCTTCTCTCCTCCCGGCTCCAAAAAGCATACCGTTGCCCCCTGGATGGCCCACGAGAACAATTCCCACAACGATACATCAAAGGTATACGGTGTCTTTTGCAGGATTACATCCTCCGCTCCAAACGGAATCCGCTTTTGCATCCAGTGCAGACGATTGATCAGCGAGGCGTGCTCAATCATGACTCCTTTAGGCTTACCCGTAGATCCCGAGGTGTAAATCACATACACCAAATCCGTCGAGCGATTGATCGATTCCGGATTCTTTTCTCTTTCTGTTTGCTCCTTTTCCTGTACCAGCAAATCTTCGATAGCGATCAGTTCCCTGGTTGTTCCATGACAGCGAAGCTGCTCCACTAACTCCTGCTGGGTCAATAAAATGGATGCTCCACTGTCCTCCAGCATGAACGCCAGTCGTTCTTCAGGGTCCTCTGGATTCAGCGGCAGATAGGCTCCACCTGCTTTCAAGATTCCTAGTAGTCCGATAATCATCTCCAACGATCGGTGAACCGCGATCCCCACCACACGATCAGGTCCTACTCCTTTTTCCCGCAGCACATGAGCCAACCGATTCGCTTGGGCATTCAGCTCCCGATACGTTAACTGCCGTCCTTTGTAAAGGGCTGCTGGATGTTCCGGTGTTCGCCCCACCTGCTCCTCAAACAATTGATGGATTGTCTTCGCTCGCGGATAGATCGCTGTCGTATTGTTAAATTCATTCAAAATCACTTCTTTCTCCGGTAAAGAAGTTACTTCAATCGAGGATATACTCATCTCTGGATTATCCACGATTTGTCGGACTACGCCATTTAGATGATTTTTTATACGTTCCACAAATTCTCTACTTAAGGTATCAGCGTTGTACAGAAATTTAATGTTCAGTTCGTCTTTCAGGGAAACAATAAGATTAAAGTCATAGTTTGTCTGTTCATAAAAGGCCATATCTCGCACATGAATTTTCAGATTGTGCTTCTGTAGCGCCTCTTCTTCGCCATACTCAGGGTAATTTTCAAACACAATAATATGATCTAACAGGCTTTGCTTCAGTGTGGTTACGGACTGAATGTCCGCTAATGATGTGTACTCATACTTAACAGATTCGATGGAGCTTTGTTGAGCTCTCTTGGCCATTTCAATGAAGCTTTCATTCTCCTCGCCATAAATTCGCACGGGAATAGTATTAATGAAAATACCTACCATGCTCTCAATGTCTGGGATTACTGGCGGTCGCCCTGAAACTACGGCTCCAAATACTACATCGTTGGTATTGTTATATCTTTGAAGCAATGCCCCCCATATGGATTGGAACAACGTGTTGACTGTAATCCGATTATGAGATGCAATCTCTGTTAATCGTCGTGTCATTGTTTGGTCTAACGAAAATTCCAGCTGACTCGTCCGGTAACCACCTTCTTTAGCCTGCAATTTGAACGTCTTCGGTATAACTGCACATTGCGCATATCCATCCAAAGCCTGTTTCCAATATTGCATGGACTCCCCTTTGTCCTGCTTTTCCAGCCAACGGATATAAGTTGAATAAGCAGGGGCTGTCTCAGACTTAAGCGGTCTACCATTTTTCAAATCTAGATACATGCTCATAAAATCGTGGTAGACAATTCCTACGCACCATCCATCCATAATCATATGATGGAAGGTCCACATCATAAGGAACTTATCAGGAGTTGTTTTTAATACATTTATACGTATTAGTGCTTCATTGGATAAATCAAATCCACGCAGAAGATCTTGTTTTTTGTGATCCTCAAGATAAGCGGTAATTTCTTGCTCATCCATCCCGGTAAGGTCATAAAACTGAAACTCTGCATGTTGATGTTTACGCACTACTTGCCGAGGTTCACGTATACTGGTAAACACAAAATTCGTACGTAATACTTCATATTTTGCCAACAATTCTTGAAAACTCTGTTCCAGAAGTTCCTGCTGCAGTTCACCTTCCATTTCAATCGCTACTTGTTCCACATAAGCTGTAGTTTCTGGCTCCATCATGTAATGGAACAGCATTCCCTGCTGCATAGGTGTTAACGAGTAAATATGCTCTACTTGTTCAGTCCCACCAAACTGCTTGAGAATCTGATCTAACTCAGGAATAGAGAGAGTATGGTCTTGGTAATCAGATGGTGTGAGAACCTTCTGTGAAATGCTTGTACAGTGATTAATTAACATTTTTAAATGCTCAATATACATAAGGGATAATTGTTCAATAGCATGGTCTGCATGCTCGCCACGAATATATCCAAATTCAAGTAACAGTTGGTCTTGGGAAACAATACTATTAATGTCCAGTGTAAAATGACTTTCTGCCCCTTCACCAACAGAACGTCCCGGAGATAGCGGTGACGATTCAAAGCTCCCCTCTTGCGTACCATCCATAAATTGTCCCAGATAATTAAAACTGATTTGTGGCTGTATGTTAAAATCTAAATCTTGAGTATGTTCCACATCGGTCAAATACTTCAGAACTCCGTAGCCAATCCCTCGATTAGGGATATGCCGAATCATTTCCTTAGTTCGCCGAATAACAGATGAAATATCTTCACTATCCCTCATATCCAGAACAATAGGAAACATCGAAGTAAACCAACCTATGGTTCGAGTAACATCTATCTCCTCCATAATCTCTTCCCTGCCATGTCCTTCAAGATTAATAGCGAAGATTTTACTACCCGCCCATTGTTTAATAGCCAATCCAAGTGCTGATAACAATAAGTCATTAATTTCGGTATTATAGGCCTGATGAGCAGTTCCAAGCAGTAGCTGTGTATCTTGCTTGTCCAACCGGACAGCTATGCTCGTTCTTTCTTTTTTCACTCCACCCTCATCAGTAACTGTGCTCTTCTGAGGAAATGGAGACTCACATTGAACACCTTCAATTTGCTGCCAATATGCCTTCTCCTTCAGTAAAGTCCGACTGTTCGAATACTCTGCAAGCCGGTCGGACCAATACTGAAAAGAGTCCGTTTTATCCGGCAAAGCGATATCTTCACCCTGTAATGCCTGGGTATATGCGCTCTCCAAGTCTTCCAATAAGATTCGCCAGGAGACCCCATCAATAACCAAATGGTGAATAGCAATCAGCAAATGCTGGCCTTGATCTGTTTGGAACAAGCCAACCCGGATCATCTCACCTGCTCTTAAGTCCATGGTAGCCTGTAGCCGACTCGCCTCTTCCTCAATCTTGCTTTCAGCATCGTTATTTCCTTGTAGATTATAAATATTTAAATGAAAAGGCCTTAACTGCGTCTCCGTATGGTATTGGCAAACAGAACTCTGACCAATCTCATACGCCATTCGTAGGGCATCATGGTGAATAATAATATTCTCCAAAGCAGTCTTTAGGGCTTCTTCATCAAATACACCACTAGTAAACAACATAACTGCTTGATTAAAATGGTTCCGATCATCCTGTACATTTTCGAAGAACCATCTTTGGATTGGAGTTAGCTGTACCTCACCTGTTACCGCCTTCTGGTCAATGATTCTGGTACGACGTTGGACATATGGTGCTACTTGCTGAACAGTAGGGTGCTGAAATATGTCCTTCATATCCAGCTTTAATCCCTCTTGGCTCAACCTTGCGATAACTTGAATGGCCTTAATAGAGTCTCCTCCAAGGTCAAAAAAACTGTGACTAATTCCAATTCCCTCTTGTCCCAGCACGCCTTCCCAAATTTTAACCAACTTCTCTTCCGTAGGGCTTGTTGGTGGTTCATACAGCGTGCTCAAGTCTAAGTTAATATGAGGCTCTGGCAGTTTCTTCTGATCCACCTTGCCATTAGCGTTCAGCGGCAAACTGTCCAGCAGGATTAAGCTGGATGGCAACATGTAATCTGGTAAATACTTCGCCAAGTAACGGCGAATAGCTGAAGTATTTAATTCCCCATCTGTCACCATATATGCAGAAATACGATTTTGACCGGATGGATCCGGTTTAGCTACAACTATTGCCTCTTTAATGCGTTCATGGGATAGTAGCCGATTTTCAATTTCTCCAAGCTCTATACGAAATCCCCTAATTTTCACCAGATGATCTTGGCGGCCTACAAATTCAATATTTCCATCTGGAAGCCATTTTGCAATATCTCCTGTTTTGTACATTTTCTCGCCTGGATTAAATGGATTGTCTATAAACTTTTCGTTTGTAAAATCAGGTAGGTTCAAGTAGCCCTGGGATAGTGCATCCCCTGCTATACAAAGCTCTCCCGGTATACCAATAGGCTGCAATTTAAGATTTTTATCCAGAATATACACAGTAGTACCTGTAATCGGGGCTCCAATCGGAATTGTACCTTTCCGTTCATGAATCTGATCTACACCATAACAGGTAGCAAAGACCGTGCTTTCGGTAGGACCGTACATGTGCAGCATTTTATGGGGCCCGATATGTTCAAACAACTTGCTCACATGCGGTAGCGAAACCCGCTCTCCACCAAAAAGTATTTTGCGAATTGTAGTAAAGCATTCAATATTGGTTTCTATCAACGTGTTAAACAAGGCGGTAGTAATAAAAAATACCGAGACATTTTCATTTCGAATCAAGGAAGACAGTTTTTCTGGATTCAGCATATTCTCTTTACGTAAGAGAACCAGCTTAGAACCATTGACCAGAGCGCCGAATATATCAAAGACCGACCCATCAAAGGCATAGTTGGATAACTGCAAGAGAATATCCTGTTCCGTAAGATCGATATAATTGGAGTTTTTAATCAATCTCTCCACGTTATAATGCATGGTCAGATTCCCTTTTGGTTTACCTGTTGAGCCAGAGGTATATAGCACATATGCCAAATCATCCGGTTCATTCACATAAGGTAAGTTACTAGAATCCAAATCCTTAACGATAGTATCGAGCTGATCCAAATCAAGGATTTCCCCTGCAAACGCATCTGCTCCTGCCTCTTTTATGAAAGTTGATTCAGTCAGGACATGATGGGAAGCCAATAATAGTGTTATCTTGCAATCGTATAGCATCAGACTAATTCGCTCCGCAGGATAATCTGGTGCCACAGGAACATACGCACCCCCAGCCTTTAAAATCCCTAGGATTCCGACTATCATTTCAAAAGATCGCTCTACCATCATGCCTACAAGCGTATTGGCCTGTACTCCTTTTTCTCTAAGCACTCTGGCAAGCTGATTCGCTTTATCGTTTAACTCGCTGTAAGTCCATTGTTGTTCTTCGAACGATACTGCGACACGCTCCGGCGTCTTCGCTACCTGCTCTTCAAAGAGCTGATGCAGCAATTTTCGGTTATCTTTCTCGTTAGAAGCGGGTACCGTATTAAATTTCGTTAACAAAATCTCTTCTTCGGATGCAGTTACCATGTTTACGTTGCCAATCCGTGCATCCGCAGAGTCCACAATAGTCTGTAAAATCTGCAAATAATGCTTCGACATTCTCTCAATACTTTCTTTGTAAAACAGCTTATTACAATAATCAATTCGAAAAGAGAGTCCCTCTTGATCCGCTTCTGCTGTTAACGTTAAGTCAACTTTGGCTATGCCAGCTTCAACAGAATAGGGCGATATGGATATCCCGTCAGCTTGTAAGCTTACCGAATCGGTATTTTCTAGAGAGAACATCGTATCAAACAGAGGATTTCGGCTTAAATCCCTGTGAAGTTCGAGCTTATCCACAAGATCTTCTATTGGATAATCCTGATGTTCGAATGCTTCCAGGCTGCTTCTTTGCACCTCCAGTAAAAATTGCTTGAGCGTTTTGTCAGCAGCTGGGCGGTTGCGCAGCACAAGTGTGTTAACGAACATCCCCATAATATTTTCTAAATCCGTATGATTACGACCTGCTATTGGAGACCCTACCACGATATCTTCCTGGCTTGAATACTTATGCAGCAATACGTTGTAAGCCGATAGCAGTACCATAAATAAAGTGGTCCGATTTTCTGTAACAAATTGTTGTAGACCTTCACGAAGTGTCTTATCAGCTTGAAAAGAATACCGGTCACCTTCAAAGCTTTGTACTTGAGGTCTCGTGAAATCAGTTGGTAGATTAAGGACAGGAAGCTCATCCGAAAACAAATCTAGCCAGTATTGTTCCTGCTTAATCAAGTGTCCTTCTTTGATCCACTCACTATTCCAAACGGCGTAATCTTTATATTGAATACGCAATGGTGGCAGTGAGTTCCCGTGATACAATGTCGTGAAATCATTAGCCAAAACGCTCATGGAAACACCATCTGCAACAATATGATGCATATCTACCATCAAAATATGCCTATTGTTCGAAATACGCACCAGCTTCGCCCGCAACAATGGAGCCTGACCTAAGTCAAACGGTCTTACGAACGTTTTGAATATCGCTTGAATCTGTTTGTCCTGTGCTTCTATTCCGATATCATCAGCTTGTTGGAAACTCAGTTGAAATGGAACCTCACTATGAATTTTTTGTACTGGCTCCTCTGTGCCCCACTCAAATGATGTCCGCAATGCCTCATGCCTATCTATTAGATCCCTGAACACTCGCTCCAGCCGCTGGATGTCCAGTTCTCCCTCCATCAGTAAGGCAAAGGGCATATTGTATGCTGTTTCTGCTCCTTCAAACTGATGTAAAATCATTTGTCTCTTTTGAACGGATGTCACCGGATAAGAATCACGTAGCTCGGCAGGAGCAATATCCATCACCGTCCCGGCTGCAACCTCTGATCCGCAGATCAAAACACTCATTTCTTCGATGGTCGGATGTGCAAAAATATCACGAAGTGGAATCTCAACTTGGAGCAGCTTATTGATTCGAGACATGAGTCGAGTCGCCGTTAGTGAATGTCCACCCAGTTCAAAAAAGTTGTCATGTATACCGATGGACGATATGTCCAGCAACTTCTCCCAAATCTCGGCCAGTTTTCTTTCCGTTTCGTTTCTTGGTGCAACATAGCTGGTGGCTCGCATCCCATGATCCGGTTCGGGTAGCGCTTTACGGTTAACTTTGCCACTGGACAGGTGCGGCATAACATCTAGCCGAACGAAATGACTTGGCACCATGTAATCCGGTATAAGTGCCTTCAAATGTGCCCTTAAAATAGATGTGTTCAAACCTTCTCCGCTTTCAACATATGCGCATAAATATTTGCTGCCATCTCGATCATCAAGGGCAAGTACCGTCGCCGCCCTGACACCTTCATACGCGAGTAAGGCCGCTTCAATCTCACCTAGTTCGATCCGGTAGCCCCGAATTTTCACCTGATGGTCAATCCGACCCATATATTCAATGTTTCCATCCGGCAGCCATCTCGCCAAATCTCCCGTCCGGTACATCCGTCCCTCTGACGTATATGGGTCTTCTACGAACTTCTCCTCCGTCAGTTCTTTCCGATTCACATATCCTCGGGCTACGCAGTCCCCTCCAATATGCAGCTCGCCCGGTACGCCGACTGGCTGCAATCGGTCTTTATGGTCCAAAATATACAATTTCACGTTGTCAATCGGCTTCCCAATCGGAATACTCTCCGGTTCCTGGTCCGCAGGACAGTCGTAATACGCCACCTCTACCGTTGCTTCGGTCGGTCCATACAGGTTGTGCAGCGTAGCTCCTTCGGTCCCAAGCAAACGGTTAAATCGGCGGACATGCTCTGTCATCAACGCTTCCCCGCTGGCAAATACTCGCCGTACACTCCGCATTTTCCCGGCGGCTCCGCTGTGCTCGATATACTCCAGGAACGCTCCCAGCATGGATGGCACAAAATGGATTGCTGTTACCCCGTTGGCCTCCACCGTTTCGACTATCGTTGCCGGGTCTTTCTCGCCTCCTGGCTCCAAAAAGCATACTGTCGCTCCCTGAATCGCCCACGAGAACAGC